>JBBSPZ010000048.1:0-32602 GCA_038258275.1 Chitinophagales bacterium
CACTTCTCGGTCCCGAGGATGCCATCGACTGTCACCGCAGTGGCGCGGATTTCCCCGATGAGCTCGTCGTAAACGTGCTCGTCCATGATCTCTCCCAGGGCCGGTCGGAAGATCAGGTAGGCATTGTAGAAAATGAAGGCGGAGGCAAAGAGGGCCGCCCAGTCATCGGCCGTTTCGTAGCCCGGCCCGCCGATGAGGGCAACCGAAATACCCGCGAAGGCGGTCACCGAGGTGATGGCGTCGCTGCGGTGGTGCCAGGCATCGGCCTTTAGGGAGGAACTGTTCGTCTCTTCACTCTTGCGCAGGACGATGCGGTAAGAAAGCTCCTTCCAGGCAATGATCACCCCCAGTACGATCAGGGTCCAGGCCCTGGGCACCTTGTGCGGAGTGCGGATGTGCTCGATGCTTTCGTAGGCGATCACGGTGGCGGATAATACCAGGAAAGCGACCACCAGGAAGGTGATGAGGGGCTCGATCCGTCCGTGGCCGTAGGGGTGGTTCTCGTCCGCCGGACGCCGCGCGTACTGCAGTCCGAAGAGCACCAGCAGGGAGGAGAAGATATCCGTGGTGGATTCGATGGCATCGGCGATCAGGGCGTACGAATTGCCGAGTACCCCGGCCGTCCCCTTCACCAAGGCAAGACCGACATTCGCGGCGATGCTGAAGTAACTGGTCCGGATGGCAACCTCCTCTTTTCCCATAGCTACTTATTAACGACTAATTGATTTACAAGGTACGGCGACCACCACCTGCCCCCCCCCTACCGTTTTTGCAGGCTGTTGCAGGCCAGTACGGTCAGGGTGAGCGAGAGTCCCGGAAAAACGGCCAACCACCAGGCGCTCGGCCACATCCGCGATTGCTGCAGCATACTGCCCCACGTAACCTGGTCCGCCGACACCCCTACCCCGAGGAAGCTCAGCATCGTCTCGGCCAGGATGCTGGAACCCACCATGAAGGCCGCCACTACCAACACCGGACGCACGGCGTTGGGCAGCGCGTGCCGCAGCAGGAGCCGCAGCTCCCGCACCCCGCTGATGCGGGCCGCCGCGATGTACCGCATGTCGCGAATCCGCATCATCTCCGCCCGCAGGAACCGTGCTACCTGCGTCCACCCCAACAGTCCGATAATGAGGATGAGTAATGCGATCGACGACTGGTAGACAAAGGAGAGTACCGCGATCAGCACCACCAGACCGGGTATGCTTACGCTGAGCTCCATCAGCAGCAGGACGGTCCGGTCGACGGGCACGGCAACCCGGCGACGCAGCCACCGGACCCGGCGGCTCACCCCCCTCAGCAGCACCCAGAGCAGGCTAGTTCCCACCACGGTACAGAGGATAAGGAGCAGCAGCATGGTCAGCGGTCCCGGATCGAGGGCCGTCAGGCAACCCAGGGCGTACATCAGGCCGCCACTCCCGCCCACCGCCAGTGCCAGGATATCAGCCCGGGACAACCGAATTCCGTCGTTCCCGTAAAAACCCGCCAGCGCACCCAGTGGCACGCCGACCAGGAGGGCGATACACAGGCTACCGATGCCTACCCACATCGCTATCCGCGTACCGGCGACCAGCCCGGCCGCCGTATCCCGGCCCAGCCGATCGGTCCCCAACCAGTGCCGCCGCTCCAGACTACCCCGGGTCAGCGGAGGGGAAAACCCCGGCACGGATAAATCGGTCTCCGCCGCAGCGTAGGGAATCGGCGGCCACACGGCCCACCCGGGCGCATTTCTCGTCCACTGGCTACCCGGTCCGCGCTGTTGCAGGGCAGGAAAGTGCAGTTGCCCGTCCATGCGCGCCACGATGGGCCGGTCGCCGGCGAGCACATTCGCCAGTACGGCTACCAGAAACAGGAAACCGAGAAAGATACCTGCCCACCGCGCTTGCTTCATGGGTTCCGGGGTTTGTTCAGGCTCACCCGGGGGTCGAGCAGGGCGTACCCCAGATCCGCCAGCACCAGTCCCAGGATGGTAAGCAGCCCGTTGAGCAGTACGACCGCCGTCACGACCGGCCAGTCCCGGGCAAGTGCGGCATTGTACAGGAGCTGCCCCATCCCGGGCAGGTTGAAAATTTTCTCGATCAGCACGCTACCGGCCAGCAGGGCGGGTAGCAATCCACCGAGCATGGTCACCAGCGGGAAGGAGGCGTTGCGAAACACGTGTTTCCACAGCACCCGCGATCCCGACAGGCCCTTCATCCGGGCGGTGCGGACGTACGGCTGCCGCAGCTCCGAGAGGGCGGCGGTGCGCAGGTGCCGGGAAACGTAGGCGAAGCTGGGGTAGGCCAGGCACAGCACCGGCAGAAAAAGGTGGGCGGCCCGAATGCGGGCTACCTGTAGCCATCCGGCACCGGCGGGCACCTCTCCGAAGCCCATGCTGGGAAAATAGTCCATACCAAAGGCCGGCGTCGTAAAGAAATTGGCCAGCAGCGTAGCCACCCAGAAACCCGGTACGCCGTAGGCCAGAAAGGTAAGCACGGTCGCCCAGCGGTCGAAGCGGCTATCCCGGTACTGCGCCATGTAGAGCCCCAGCGGCACGGCGAAAAGATACACGACCAGGAGGGCCAGGCCGTTAAGCAAGAGGGTACGCGGCAGCGTGACGGATATTTTCTCGGCCACCGGTCGCCGGTCGGAATAGGAGACGCCCCACTCGCCCCGGAGTAAATTCATCAGGTACCGGTGGTACTGATTCTCCAACCCATTCCAGTAGATCCGGGGCAACAGGACGCGGGAGGGGGTGGCTGCTTTCTGCATGGCCAGGTAGGGGGCGGTAAGAGGAGCCGCGATCGCGGGAGGCAACTGACGGAGCGCGCGCTCGACGTACTGCGGATCGGCGCGAAGCAGCAAGCGCCGGGCGGTGCTCACCACTTGGCCGTCGGTGCCGGGGAGGCCGAGGGAAATGGCTTGTACCCGGCGGAAATAGTCCTGCACCTCGGGCCAGTTGCCGAAGTGGTGCGCCAGGGCCCGTGCCGTGGCCCGGTGTTCGGCCACCACGATCCGGTGGAGGGTGTCGGGTATCGCCGCATTCGTGAAGGTGATGTAGAACGGAGGCAAATCGTAGCCCATTTCCCGGGCGAGACGCCGGTAGTTTTGGAGGTACACTTCGGGATCCTGGGATAGGGAGCGCGCGGCCTCCGAAGACATGCGGCGCTCCACGGGATCGCCCGGGGCCGCTCGCGTGAAGGCAAAACACAACAGGCTCAGCAGCAGAAGGCTAAGGGGGAGGTAAAGTAGTCTGCGCAGGAGATAGGGCAATAGGCCGTAGGTTTTATTTCATGTTAGGGACTGCGCCGGACTTCGACCCATTTCCCCTTCGTTTCCGAACGGATACTGGGATCGTACATCGCCTCGCACAGCTGGGTAGGCAAGTAGTAACGTCCCGGATAGGTCGCAGTCATACGAAAGCGGTAGGTTTTACTTTTCCGGGCGGGTAAATCGAAGAAGGTGTTGATCCGATCGTCGCGAATATCCTGGTATTCGAAGCTGCTGCTCAGGCTATCCGCCCCACTCAGCCTGCTGTTGGCGACTTCCCAGCCGGAGGGAAGGAGGGTGGATAAGGCCAGCTGGCGGTAATCCTGCCCGGTGGTGCCGGGGTTGGTCAGGCGGTAGCTGGCCACGAATTCCGATCCCGATTCCAGGGAGGTCACGTTGATCGGTTTGCCGTTGAGATCGGTATAGTCGATCTGCAGGGCCAGTTGGTTGCTCACCACCGCTTCTTCTCCGGCGGGGGGCGTACCCGTTATGTGGGTCGTGACGAAAAGCGTTCCCACCCCGGTATTCGCAATGGAATAAGTGGAACTGCCCGCGGTGGGCAACTCGAGGCTGTATACCCCGGCGGCTACCCCGACGGCGGAGGTCTTTCCGCCGGGAGAAGTAAAATCTGCCCGTACGGGTGCCGCCCCGGTTACCCCGAGGTTTCCGAAAGCGACGAAGGCAAACGCGGCTTCCTGGGTCGTGAGCCAGGGCCGGCCGCCGATGGCCCGCGCCAGCCGCAGCGCCTGGGCCGCCGCCGCCGCCCCGTCGTTCAGGGCGAGCTGGGCGTCGAGGATGACCGCCATGTCGCGCAGGTCGCTACCAAAGGTGTAGCCCAGCTCGCGGTAGGGCGCGACCTCCGCCGCCGTCCTGCGGATGAGTTCCGTAGCGGTGGTCTGGCGCCCTGCCAGGGCGTAGGCAGCGGCCAGCTGATAGGTGGCCGCCGCAGGCATCTCGGCGGACAATCCCCGCAGCCGGTTCATAGCGCCGAAATCGGATTGCTTGGCCAGGGCGAGGGTATACAGGCGGTACGCCTGATCCAGCGTCCGCTGCCGCAGCGTAGCGTAGAAGGCACCGTCGTTGCGCGACCAGGAGCCGGCGGCAGCCTGCTGGAAGTCGAGCAGGTCGCGGCGCAGGTCGTAGGGAACCCCGAATCCGGCCCGCTCGGCCTCGAGGAGAAAGTGCAGGGCGAAGTTGGTGGCCCAGGGGTGTACCTGCTGGCCACCGGGCCAGTAGCTGAGCCCGCCGGAAGCCGTCCGGTACCGGCGCAGCGCTTCGATTCCGGCCGCCACGTTCCGGCGGCGGCTCGCTTCCCGGGCGGGGCTCAACGCCATGACCCGATCGAGGTACACCTGGGCGAAGGCGGCCGCTACGACCTGTTCGACGCAGCCGTACGGGTAGGCCATCAGGTAGTCCAGGTGGCGCTGCAGGTTCATAGCGGGAAGGCCCGACAGTTCCAGGTACGCACTTCGCGTACCCGGCAGGCCGAAGGGTTCGTAGGAGACGGTCCGGCTTTCATTGGGGGGGATGGCCAGGGTGTTGCTTCTTCGGGTGGGCACATTCGGCTCCCGCACGTCAATCTCTATGTCCTGACTACTTTGTTCTCCGTTTCCGGTGGCCGTCACCTCAAAGCGGGCGACGCCCGTGCGCTCCCCTACCCGGACCGAAAAATAGGTGAGCCGGTCGCCGGTTGTGGAAAAGGTAAGGCTGGTGTCGCTGCGGGGCAGTTCCACCAGGCCAGCGGATTCCTTCACGCTGACCCGGACCTCTTTGATCCGGGGCTCCAGGGCGAAGACGCTGACGGGCAGGTCCACCCGCTCCCCGGGGCCCAGCACCCGGGGAAGCGTGGGCAACACCATGAGGGGCTGGCGGACGGGCACCCTGGCCTCGGTGCTCCCGTAGGCGCCCTCGGCCAGGGCCACCACCATCACGCGGACCGCACCGAAGTAGTTGGGCAGGGAAATCTCGTGGCGGGCGGTTTCCCCCTTGGCCAGCCGAAAGGGGCCGAGGTGGCGCACGACCGGCGGAAAGCGGTTGGCGGAAGCCTCTTCGGGTGCTACCACAGTGCCGTCACCGCCTACGGAAAGCACCCGGCCAAATTCTCCGTTGATGCTGCTCATGACGTGGTTGTACAGGTCGTACGTCTTCACCGCGAGGGCTTCCTTGCTGAAAAAGTCGGCGTGGAGGTCGGGGGTCTGGAAGCGGGTCAGGCCCAACAGGCCTTCGTCCACTACGGCCAGGACGTAGGTCATCGCCCGGTTGTCGGCCTCCCTTACGACTACGTCGACGGTTTGCTGGGGCTTCCATTGATCGGCAACGGTCAGCTCCGGTCGGAGGAGGCTCTGCGGCTCCAGGACTTCCACCGGTACCACCCCGAAGAGGCGGACCGGTCGGTCGTTGGTCGTCTGGGCGTAGGGTTGCAGGTAGGTGAGGTTGGCGTAGACCGTCGGCACCATGCGGGCGTCGGTTTCGAAGCTTACGGCGGTCTCTCCCGCGGTGGTGGGTACCCAGAATTGCTCGATGCTGCCGAGACTGGTTTCCAGACTTACGAGCAGCTGCCCGCCCGCGCTGGTGGGCACCGTCAGCGCTACCCGTTCGCCGGCATTGACGGTCGAGTTTTCTGCCCGCAGTCGCAGGAGCGAGGCCGATTCCCGGTCGCTCTCGGTATCCTCGCCGTATCCCCCGTAGAAATAGTCGCCGGTGCAGTGGCCGCCTGCGTCGCATACCCGGATCAGGTAGCGGCCCCACCGCTCTACCGACACCGGTACGCGGGCGCGGCCGTCGGCGTCCGTAGTGGCCTCTAGGGTGGCGATGGCTTCCTGGTGCTGGTTGCTGGCGAAACGGGCTACGTTGTCGTTTCCGTCTTGCCACCAGTAGCGCCAGTCAACGCGGTAAATGCCCACGGACAGCCGACGGCCCGCTATCCCCTTCCCGGCGGGGTCAACGGCAGCTACCTCAACCGGGGAACTGCTGCCCGCCGAAATGCGGTTGCTCCCCCATTCGTCCTGGGGCAGTCGCACCCCCGCATAGACGGCGTAGGGATCGAACGGGAGGCTACCGTTGTCGACGCTGAAGTTCCCGCCCGGCTCGAACACCTTGGTCGAGAGGCGAAGCTGCAACGGACCGGGCAGGGCCTCCCCCAGCTTCGGGATCGCTACGGTGGCCCGGCCCGTGCCATCGAGGCGGCCATCGAACACCTGCCGCTCGGACACTTCGGTGAGGGTGCGGGCCGGATCCTGGAATACAAAGTCGGTAAAGGTTCCAAAATCCACTTCCCGCTCCCGGGGCAGCAGATCCACCGTAGCCCGCAAGCCGGCGGCGGGCGCTCCGTATAGCCAGTTGGCCGTAAGCGCCAGGGTGGTGCGATTGTTGGTGGGCAGCAGGTCGATCGCCAGGCGATTGGGCTTGACGCTCTCGATGGGGAGGCTACGGGTGTACGCCTTGCCGCCGGCCTCCACGGTAGCCGTCCAGGTACCGGTAGCGTCGCCGGCATCGGTGGCGAAGGGCAGGGGGTACAGACCGCCCTCGAAAGCGGGGGTCACGTTGCGGCGCTCCACTACCCTGCCGCGCGCGTCCTGCAGGGTGAAACTGACGGGATAATCTTCGGGCAGAATAGCGGCCTTATCTTCCAGGACGAAGTGGAGGAAGACACTGTCGCCGGGTCGCCATACCCCGCGCTCCGCGAAAAAGGCGCCGCGCAGCCCGCTGGCGGTCTCGGTGCCGCCCACGTCAAAGCGACCCAGGGGCAGGACGTCGCCGGCATCGAGGCGGAGATAGGCGGCTTCCTGCTTGAGGGTAGCAAAGAGAAAGGCCGGTTCGTCGTCGGTCGTCAGGCTCAGCTTTCCGTCGGCGTCCGTGGTCCCGCTGAAAAGCTCCCGCCGGTCGTAGCTGTATGCGGTGACGGCGACGCCGCCCTGCGGACCGGACGTGAGCAGGTTGGTCGTGAAGACGACGGTACTCCGGTCGGGGTTGCGTTTCGCGATCAGGCCCAGGTTGGAGGAAAGCACGTTCTGTAGAAGGAAGCGGTCCCGGTGGTAGTAGGCGGGAGAGCAGGGGTCGTCCCTCGTTTCCCAGTCGCCGTAACCGTAAATACCACTGTAGTCCGTAAGCAGGGAGGCAGTGGAGGCGAATCCGGGAACGAAGGCGTTCCGGCCGCTGAGCTGCCGGGCAATGGTATTCAGGCCCAGTTCGACGAGGGAGGTGGAACACGACTGGTCGGTGTCTTCGAGCCCAAAGCCCAGGCGAATCTGGTAGATCGCCGCATCGTCCTGCGTAACGTAGCCGTCGAGATCGATGGCGTAGCGCGTCCACCGCTGGGGACTGGAAGTGGTCGCCAGGGCATCCAGGGCGATGCGCTCACGGGCGACGATGGTTCCGACCCGCCGCAGGCTCCATTCCTGGCTCGTGCCCGACAGCGACTCGTCCTGCAGAAACTGCAGGACGTTGCCGGACTGAATGCGAAAGACTTCCAGGTAGACCGAATCCAGGCCCACCGCCTCGAAGGTATACAGGCGCTGGCCTTCGTGGGGCATGATGGTCCCGTTACCGACCGCCCGCAGGCCCGGCTCCGGGTGGCCGAGGGTGAGCTGCCATTCCGCCGGACTCCCGAGTGATTGGCCGTCGACGCTGCTCACCTTCGGATCGAACACCAGGACGGCTTCCCGCACCTCCGTGCTGACGGGATAAATCCGGATAAGGTTACCGTCAACGCTGGTAGTGAAGGGGACTTCCGGCCGGAAGCGCAGTAGGCCGGTAAGGTCCTGGCCGGCATCTACCGGGTCGCTGAACCTGGCAATGATGCCATTCCCATCGGGTGCGGGGGCGGCGGCGGTCACCGTAAAGTTGCCGGGGGGATCGATGGTTACCTCGGTTTCTGCCGCTGCACCTGCGAACCCGCCCCCGGACTTCAGGGAGATCCGGGTAGTGGACGGGGCGCTTCCCCGGTCGTCAATCGTGGCCGTGAAGGAGAAGAGGTTGGGGCTGGATGGCTCGATGACCGGTTCGAGGGAATTGCCGGCGTACGTCACCGAGAGTACGTCGCGGATTTCCTCCACCGTAGCTCCGTCGTTGGTAGCGACCCGCCCCGTAACCTCCACCCGCTGCGGGCGGTCGGGATCGGGGATGTAGTACCCGTCGGCCTCCACGGACAGGCGGCGCTCGGGTATCCGAAAGCGGAAGGCATAGTCGGCCTGGCCGGGCACCTCCACGGTAGCTACGTACTCTGTGCCGCTGGTAAAGTAGCCTGCGGGATGAAAGACGAGTTGCTGGCCGTTGAGGGCCGTCGTTCCATCTACCGCGGGGGACAGCGACAGGGTGGGCACCTCCTCCCCCGGGGAAGCCCGGTAGAGCGAATCGAACGTCACCACCACGTCGGCCCCCCGGCTGATGACGCCGCTGGTGTGGGAAAGAATGTGGGGAGGGAGCTCCCCCTCGACGGAGGCAGGGGTTGTCTGGTCCTTACAACCGTCGAGCGTGAGCAAGGCGCACAGAAGCAGCAGGCAGAAACGCATAGCTTGGCGGTTAATTCTTAGCAAAGTAAGCAACTTACCCACGACCTGGGTTGTCGAAACGGTATGGAATACCAATTGGCTCTTTTCCCCCTCCAGCTCGTCGTCTTCCCCGGAGAAGCGCTGAACCTGCACATCTTCGAGCCGCGCTACCGCCAGCTCATCACCGACGTGGAAGAGCAGCACCTTCGCTTTGGCGTACCCACCGTGATCGACGGCGGATTGCGGCCCCTGGGCACCGAAGTCTCGCTGCAGGGCGTGGCCAAACGGTATCCCTCGGGCGAAAAGGACGTACATGCGGTGGGGGAACGCATTTTCTACCTCGAGGACTTCGACCGTACCGCGCCCGGCAAGCTGTACCCGGGCGGCCGCGTCCGCTTTCTCCCCGTAGACGCCGACGAGGACCCGCTGCTGAATCAACAGATCGTGGACCTGACCCGGAGCATCTACCGGGAACTCCACATCGAGCGCAGCGTTCGCGATGTAGAGGGCGGCTTTCGCACCTACGAGGTGGCTCATTACGTCGGGTTTACCCTCGAACAGGAATATAAACTGCTTACCCTGCGCGCGGCGGCGGAACGCCAGCAGTACCTGATCGACCACCTGCGCCAGGTGGCCTTACAAACCGACGACCCGCTCCAGATCCGGGAACGGGCGCGCCTGAACGGTCACTTTAAAAAGCTCACGCCTCCCGGCTTCTAGTCCGGGATCGCCGCGGAGATGCGCTCCCGCAATTCTTCCATCCGCTCCTTGCTTACGCTGACCACTTTACCGAAGCGAAAATCGCTGGTGGTGTTTACGGGTACCAGGTGTACGTGTACGTGGGGCACTTCCAGCCCCAGCACGCCATTGGCAATGCGCTCGCAGCGGACGGCCTGCTTCAGCCCCACGGCTACCCGCTTCGAAAAGAGGGTGAGGGCGGTCAGTTCCGCGTCGCTCAGGTCGTAATAGTAGTTCACCTCCCGCTTGGGGATGCAAAGGGTGTGCCCCTCGACCATCGGGTTGACGTCCAGGATAGCGACAAAGTCATCGGTTTCCGCTACGGTGTAGGACGGCAGTTCGCCCCGGATGATGCGCGTGAAAATGGAGGCCACCTAGTGCGTGATGTTGACGATCTTGAATTGGATGGATCCGTTGGGGGTCTTGACCTCCGCGAGGTCACCGACCGACTTTCCGAGCAGCCCCTGTCCCATCGGGCTGTTGACGGAGATCTTCTTTGCCTTCAGATCAGCCTCACTCTCGGCCACCAGATGGTAGACCAATTCGGCCTTATTCTTGACGTTTCGGATGGTGACCTTGCTCATCACGGTGACCTTGCTGGTATCCAGCTGACTGGCATCGAGCACGCGGGCGTTGGCCATCACTTTTTCCAGTTCGTTGATCTTCATTTCCAGGAGGCCCTGGGCGTCCTTCGCCGCGTCGTATTCGGCGTTTTCCGAAAGGTCGCCCTTTTCACGCGCCTCGGAGATAGCCCGGGCCACATTGGCCCGACCGGTGCTCTTCAGCTCATCGAGCTCGAAGCGTAAGCGATCAAATCCTTCCTGCGACAGATAATGCATTCCTGCCATGGTATTGGTTTATTCGTGCGAACAGTCGGCGGTACCCCTCCCCGGAGGGAGCGGTAAACGCCCTTGCTTGCCATTGGTGAATAGCCCCCCGATAACGGCTTTGGAGCGCTGACGGGGGGCAATTAAAAAAAGCGACGTTCCCACGAAGCGTGGGAACGTCAGCTTAAAATCTTGGACGACAAAGATAAGGATTTTTAACGAGCCCGCAAGGGCCCGTCAGCGCCCTGGAATTTCCTTTATTTCAGAAGGAGAGGCTCAGTCCGATGTTGTGGGTACCCCCGTAGATGCGGGTGCTGCGGTAGGCGTAATCCACGCTGAAGCGGCGGGTGGGATCTCCCTTTTGAAAGGGTACCCGTACGCTGGCTCCCGCGCTGATGCCGTCGTAGAGCGGTGCCTGGTCGGCTACGGTGCCCTCCGCGCCGGTAGCGGGGTCGAGGTTGGTCCGGTACCCGGTCCGGACGACGAACTGTTCCCGGAAGGCGTATTCAAACCCGGCGCCCACCTCGTCGCGGCTGAAGGAGTTGGCGGTAAAGTTGCCCACCAGGGTGAGCCGGTGGTTTTCCAGCCCCGTCAGGAAATCGTAGCTGGCACCGATGTTGAGTACCGAGGGCATCTCGAAGCCGGCCGGCCGCTGCTGGAGGGTGAGGATGTAATCGGCCGAGGGGTCGGGGTTAGGCGCCTCGGTAGCCAGGGCCTGCCCGCCGTAGGTCATCCGGGACCCAACGTTGCGCAAGCTGAGGCCGAACTTAAAGGCGTCCTTTTCTCCGGTCACGTACTGCACCCCCGCGTCGATGGCGAAGCCGAAGGAGCTGACGTCGCTGCTGGATTCGCTTACGCCACGCAGGGTGAAGCCCACGGACACCTTGTTCTCAAATTGGTGGCTGTAGGTGAGTCCCACGTTGATGAAGCTGAGGTTGAGCAGGGCACCGGTCCCCTCCGGCTGGTCGGTGGTGGTGATGCCGATGTCCCCGAAGTCGAGGCTCATCACGCTGAAGCCCAGGGCACCCCGCTCCCCCACCCGGCTGGTCACGCCGATGGCCTGCATGGAGATGTCGGCGCCCTGGAGGTAATTGGCGTAGCCTAGCATTACCTGGGTACCCGCGAACCGACTTACGCCGGCGGGATTCAGGCGCATCGCTTCCACGCCGGTGACGTAGGAGGTGCCCAGGGAGTGGAGTCCGGCGGAAGGGGCCCAGGGGTTCATCAGCAACTGGGCGGCGCCGGCTTCTCCCTGGCGGTCGGGGTTGCCCGCAAAGGCCACGGCAGTCCACAGCACACAAAGCAACAACGGGTAAATCTTCTTCATAGTCGGGTCATTATACGGGGTCGCGGGTGCAGGGAATTAGAGGCCGGAGGGATCGAACTGCCGTTGTACGCCAAAGAACTTGAGGGTACGCTCGCCGTAGCCCGGAGCCATTACGTGAATGAGGTAAATGCCGCTGGCAACGGGAATTCCCTTCTGGTTCTTCAGGTCCCACTCGAGGGCTGGGGAGATCTGGCGTACGCCTACGGGCCGGTTATCCCCCCGCAGCATGGTTGCCGTTTCGTCGCGGTCGTACTGGCGGATGAACTTGCCATCGAGGGAGTAGATGGTGACCGTGGCCTTGGCGGGCAGGTTGGTGACCTTTACGTTGGTTTCAAACTGACTGTCTTCATAGACGCTGAAGCCGTAGTATGGATTGGGTACCACATTGATCATGTCCAGCGCCCGGTTGGTGAGGGCCTCGTCCAGCTCGGTATTGGCCTGCTCGCCGCGGATGGAGAACTGGTAGGTCGGGTAGCCGTTGCTGCCGGCCGCTCCGGCGGCGTAACCGAAGGAGCTGTTTACCCGCAGCTTGATCGTCGCGTCGTTGGGGATGATGCCGTCGGCGTAGGAGCGCAGCTCGGTGCCCGGGGCCAGGAGGGGGAATCCCGCCCAGGTCACCTCCTGTAATCCGATGATCTTGCTCGTGGAGTTGGGACTCGAACGGGGGAAGAGCCGGTTATAGAGTCGGATACCGCCGTCGTAGGGCTGCTTGGTTACGTAAAAGAAGTGCTGGGCGCCGGCAACGAAATCGTAGATGCTGATGCCATTGATCGGCGACTTCTGGAAGAGCGTGTTGGAGGGATTAAAGATCATGTCGTTTCCGTTGCTCGGCGCTACGTAGACGTCGCCCAGGCGGCGGCCGTCGAACATGCTGTTTTCGCCCCAGAAGACTTCCAGCCGCTGCCCCGTCTCCACGTCAATGGCATAGCCGGGGAACCAGCCCATGCCGGTCGCGTAGGTGCGGTCGATGGCGTTGTCAACTTCGGGAAGGCCATCGGTGCCGGCCTCCCTGGTCACGCTCGGCGCGTCGCGGGTGTCGAACATGCGGCGGTCGGAGTCGCGCTTGATGGGCTGCCCCCGGTAGCTGGCGTCCTTGAAGTAATAGTTGCTCGTCTCGATCACGGGACAGCGGCTCCACAGCGCCTTGTCGGAGGTGAAGACGATGTTCACGTTGTTGAGGTCCTGCAGGGACTGGACGCGTGCCACGCCGCTGTTCAGGCCGAACTCGGAGAGGTAAACGGGAGAGATGTAGGGCACCCCTCCGTCCTTAGCCAGCCAGTCCATCAGGCGGTAAGGCTCCATACCCGGAAACATGTCGGTGAGCCCCCGGTCCTCGTCGAGGTCAAAGAAGCGGTCCTGGAAGTCGTCCGTCGCCACGTAATCGAAAACGTTCTCATCGATCTGGGTGATACCGGTACCGAGGGACAGGTTATCGGGCAGGAAGAGTAGCCAGGGATCCTGGTCCGTGCTGTCGTAGGTGAGCGATCCTCCTAGGGCGCCGTTACTTCCGGACCCCGGAATGCCGGGTTCGGGCACGTTGCCGATGCTGATCGAGAAGCCGTACTCCCCGATGAGCTGTTCGTTGGGCTCGCTGATGGGTCGTTCGCTGACGACGGTGGGTACGCCGCAGTCATTGAGGCACCGGAGGGTCCAGTTGACGGGGGCGGAAAGCACCCGGTCGCCCATATTTCCGTCCACGAAGGTGAGCTCGAAGTCCCCGTCCTGTACGTCGAGGGGGTTGACCACCATAACATCGATGGGGGCAGCGTCTTCTTCGTAGGTAATTTCCCCCTGGTACGGCTGGCCGGCGGCGATCGAGGCTTCGATCTCCAGCCGGCTGGAGTCGGAAATTTCCAGGAAATTTCCGCTGTTGCCCTTGCCGCTGATGCGGGTCACGCTGGCGCCGTTGCCGTACTGGGCCATGAGGTCGCGGTCCAGGATCGGCCGGGGAATGGCCGTGTAGAAGGCGTTACCGGTCAGGGCGTCGCCGATGTTCCGGCTCGAAGCGATGTATTGCTGCGGCTGGCCGGGATTGTCGGAGTCGAAGGGATCGTACTCCTTGAAGTTGTTGTAGGCGTAGGCGACCACCGAGAAGTAGTAGCGGCGGTGGTTGATCAGGCGGGTGTCATTACCACTGGCAAAGGCATCCTGGGTGATGCTCAGGCTGTGGCGTATCCCTTCGTCCTGCCCGCTGGCCTGGAGCTCGGGGACGAAGTAGGTCTGGTTGAGCGGATTCAGGTCATCCTCCTCCTCACTCAGGCCGCGCCAGTTGAATACACGGGTCACGCCGTTGTTCAGGTCGTACGTCGCGATCTCCCGTACGCGCTCGGGGTCACCGATGGCGGCCAGGCTCACATTCGGTCCCGACAATTGGAAGATCCGGTAACCCTCAAAGCGATATAGGCTGTCGGTGCCAGAAGGAATGCCGAGCCCCTGTTCCTGGTAAGCCTCCCCGATGTTGTTGCTGGTCGAGCCGTTGGAGAGCAGCAGGACGACCTCCCGGTTGAGTTCGAGGATATCCACGTCGGGCGCATCCGGACCGTCGAGCAAGTCAAAGCAGTTATCGAACAGCGACTGCGCCAGGTCATCCGCCTGCTGCAGGCGCTGGATGGAGGGCGCTGGGTAGGTCTGGTTGGGGACCCATACCACCCCGACAATGAGTTCGTTCACGGCCCCGGGCTGGAGGGTAAAGGGACCGGAGGCCTGGATGGTACGGCGGTCGCCGAAGGGCAGATCCTCCGTTGTCATGTTCCAACCGGACACGTTCGGAGCATCGGGAAAGGCATACCGTGTGGTCGGTGAAGCACCCTCGTCGTATCCGTCGCCGGTATTTTGCAGCAGAGAGCCGTCGCGCCACCTGCCCTGGAGGTAGTTGTAGTATTCTTCCGCCGTGCTGGGGTCGGTAGTGGCGGGGGGTGGAGCGCCCACCCCGGCGTTATTGAAGTAGATAAAGGAACTCATGCCAAGCTCCCGCTCCCCGATCTGGTTGCCATTGACATCAAAGACCGGGGCCCGTGGTCCCCGGAAGTAATCGACGCCGAGAATGGGGATCTGGTCGCAGTAGGTAGCTACCCCGCCATCGCAGGTACAGCCGTTGGCGCCGTCCAGCTCGTCTTCGTTGTATACGTAAGCGAGGGAGCGGGTGGTGTCGCTGCCGATGTAGTCGTCGCTGGCACACCCCAAATCCGGGTCAACCCACATGGCGAAGTAGGTATCCAGGATGTCCTCCTGCGCGCGGTTGATGAGTTTGTACCGCTGAAACGTCATGTTGTTGATGTCGTCGGAGGTGGTATAGGCAAATGCCTGTACCTGGATTTCCATCTGGATCTGCAGGGGGGTGTTGGACTGCCGGTGCGTATTGCCGGCGTCGTTGTAGATCCAGAAGGTCATTTCTTCCGGAAACTGCGGGGTTTCGCCACAACCCCGAATCTCGATGATCGGGTAGTCGCCCACCGTTGGGTCGTAGATGCCGTCCAGGTCTTCGTCCCAGAACCCCGCCAGTCCCCCACCCTCATTCGGATTAGGCAGCTCGAAGTTGTTCACCTCCAGGAAATAGGGGTTACCAACGGAGGGCCAGCCCAGTACATCGCGGGGAATATCATCCGGGTCAAGGGGTAAGTTATCGGCTTCGAGCGCGGCCTGGTACGCATCCCGCAACTGGCGAATGCTCTCCCCCTTAACGGTAAAAAAGCGGTCCCACCGCTCGCAGGTATCCCGCTGGATCGTACCCTGTGGCGTGAGGGGTCCGGGGTAAAAGTCAAACTGCCCGCTGCTGCGGCCGTAATCCTGAGCGGCCACCTTCAACCCGCCGCCGGGGTCGCGGCCGCCGAGCCACACCGCTCCGGCAAAGATGGAACTGACTTCCGGCACGCCGGGGGGGGGCTTGGGCACGATGTACCGGCCATTATCGCCGTCCCACCAGACGTCGCCTCCGGTAGTCAGGCGCGCCCGCACGTTGTTGATTTCCATGTCGGTCTGCCGGGTGGCGTTGTCGCAGGCCTCGCGGAAGTCGATGCGCTGTTGCTCCGACGCCGTGGTGCGGCGGGGCTTTCCGTCGTCCGGTCCTTCCTTAGCGTAGGCAGCTTGCGGCAGGAGCAATCCGGCACTCAGCAGGGAAAGGATGATTAATCTTGAGAGTCGCATGGCGATCGGGTTTATACGTGGGGTCGAGGGCTAAAAAATTATATGCCGAAGCGGATGCCGACGAACATGCGGCGGGGAAGGCTGAACAGATCCGGGTTGAGGATACGCCATTGGTAAGATGCCAGGTAGCTTTCCACCGGCCGCGTTCCACCCTCCAGGCTCTGGAGCTGATCCCGGCCGAAGCTGCTCTGCAGGAAGCCCGGATCGTCCGGCGATCCGGTCGCCGAGTAGACGCCGATGATGTTGCGGCGGTCGAGGATGTTGCTGACCCGGAAGTAGACATTGATGCCCGTGTTTCCCGCGATCGTAAAGTTTTTTTCAACCTGTCCGTTCAGGGTGAAATTCCAGGGATTGCGGCTGCCGTTGATGGCCCCGATGGTTCCACTGCCCCCCAGTTCCGAGGGAATGAAGGTGGCCGTATAGGGGCGCCCCGATACCGAGCTGCCCTGGATATTGAAGCCCGAGTTGTCCAGCCACCGCGGGGTGCCGTTGCGGCTGTCAAAGCGGTAGTCCAGGACCAGGTTGAACCGGTGGCGCTCGTCGAAGCTCAGGGGAAACAGGGTCCGCAGGTTCCCTCGGTTGGTCAGGCCGCGCTGGCTGGTCGGCCCGGAGCCCGTTCCGTCGGCAAACTGCAGGGTATAGTTGGCATTCACGGTAACGTTGCTCGTACGGCGCAGGTCGTAGGTGAAGCTGAATCCTTTGACGGTACCAAAATCCTGGTTATCGTAGGTCGTGTACTGGTTTACCAGCGGCACGGGGAAGTAGGTGCGCAGCTGGATCATGTCCCGCAACTCCTTATAGTAAGCCGACAGGGTCAGGGCGGAGGTGTTGCTGATCTTCGTCTTGAAGCCTACCTCGTAGTCGATGGTCCGTTCGGGCCGGAGGGCCGGATTGTTGAACGTGCTGCCCGTACGCTCCACGAAATAGTAGTAGTCCAGGGGCGTCGCCAGCGCATTCGACGGCGGACGCTGCACCAGCACGTCGTAGTGAGCGAAGAAGTTGGCCTCCCCGGAGATCGGGAAGGAAAAGGCCAAGCGGGGCATGACGTTAAACTGCACTTCGTAGTCCTCGAAGGAGGTCGCCACGGTAAATTCATTGCTCTTGATGAAGTTATTGGAGGCCTGGGCGGCGGGGTTGGCGTAACGCGGGTACACCAGGCCGGTACGTATGCCATCGATCTCCTGCGGGCCGTTTGTGGGCGTCCCGTCGGCCTGGAACCAGTTATCTCCATTGCGGTAGGCCCGCACCTGAGTGCCGCCCTCCTCGGTGGTATACACTACGAAGTCATTTCCGATGTTCCCGGGCTGGTCGCCGCCAAAGTTGGAATGGAAGTCGTCGGCGCCGATGATCTCGTACAGGCTGTAGGGATCCTTCAGCACCTTGGTATTGGCGTCGTAGCGGTCGACGCGCACGCCTACGCGAAAGATCATGCTGTTGATGGTGAATTTATCCTGTAGGTAGGCCGATGCGTAGATCGGCCGGTTGGGACCCACCGTGAAGTTGCGCTGACCCGTAACCGGGTTGATGGCGAAGAAGTCGTCGAAGGTACCGTTGGTCTCGTTGCCCAGGTAGTCATAGCCGACGTAGTCGATCAGGTTGGCAAACGTGAGCTCCTGGGCGCTGAACTGATCGAGGGAGAGCTGGCTCGGGTCGAGGCCGTCGATGTTGATGTACTGGTCGAGGGGGATGCCCAGGTCCTCGCGGATACGGCGGTAAAAGGTGCCCCCGTCCTCTTCGATGGTCGGAGCGACCACGTTGGCCGGACCGCTGTAGCCCAACGGACCGGTTCCCAGTTCTACGTCGATGGTCTCGATGATCCGGTTGGTGGAATCCACCGCATTGAGGTGGCGGTTGATGAGCTGGCGTCCGGTGGTCCAGAGACCGGCCGGGCTAAGGCGGTAGGAACGATTCGTGCGCTGCTCGTAAACCACTCCGAGTTGGATGCTGTGGCGGCTTTTATCGGAGTCGCCCGGTACCAGCTCGAAGTTGGCGTTGGCCTGGAAGGTGTAGGTATCGTTGTCGGAGTTGAAGAGTTGATTATAGACCGTACCAACGTTCTGGTGGAAGCCCCAGCTGTCGCGGAAAAGTTGTTGAGTACGTCCGTTAACCGCGGCAAACTGGTCGAGGGTAGGGATCGGCTGCCCCTCGGCCGTGGTCTGGGGCAGGCCCAGCAGACCGTAGGTTTCGCTGGTGAAGATCTGGTCGCCACCGTAGCCCAGATAGTTGTTGTAGTTGGACAAGACGGGGTTGGCCGATCCCGAGGGATCATAATTGCGGAGTACCTCGCGGTAGTCGGCCTGTACCGCGCCGATGGGGGTACCGGTATCGTCGCGTTGGATGCTGAAGACCGGGATATAGTCGATAGCGAATTTACCGACGTATCCGTAATCGAAGGGATTGTCCCCGTGGATGGGATCGGCGACGTTATAGTGGTTGTTTTCCAGGCCGAATTGCAGGATGTAGCTGGCGTTCTGGATCAGGCTGCTGTTGTTGCCGCTTTCCCCGGCTACGCCCGATCCGCCCAGACGGTGACGAAAACGAAAGTTGGCCCGGTAGTCCCGGTCGTCGGACGTAGGGTTGCGCGCAGCATTATAGGTACGCCAGGTCAGACCGCTGTTTTCACTCGGGGTAAACTGGTCGCCGGTGCTGCCGTAATAGCCGGAAAGCGACACGTCGATGGCGTCGCTCAGCCGGGCATCCAGCTTACCGTTGAGATTCAGGATATCCCGACCTTCGAAGGGCCGGGTTTGTAGCGCATCCACATCGGAATCAGTCAGGAAATCGGCGGCCACAAAGGGGCGTCCACCCTGCAGGATCACCGGATTGGCCTCCAGGGCTGACAGTACCTCATCCTTCACCCGGTAGAGGGGCACTGCGCTCGGATCGTCATCCTTCTGGGAGGTATACCGCCCGCTCAGCCGGAAACCAAGAATGGCGCGGTCCTCCCCCCGCTTGATGATCGGGCCGGAAACGGCCACGCCCACCAGGCTGTTCCCGAAGGCATCCAGGCCTTCGCTGGTCTCGGCCTCGGCGTTGACGTTGAATTCGGCGCTGGGGCCCTTGGTCGTAACGGAGATGATACCGCCGGTCACGTCGCCGTAGCGCGCCTCCAGGCCGCCGGTGATCACCTGCAATTGCTCGATTTCGGACTCCGGCAGCAGGCTTCCCTGCACCCGCACGCCATCCACGTAGTAATTCGTGGCATTAGCGCGCGACCCGCGGATGGAGATGGCCGAACCTTCGTCGGCCGAAGCGGCCCCCGCCGTAATGGAGGCCAGCTGGTTGATGTTGCGGGTAGGCAAGCGTTGGATCTCGGAGGAAGTAATCGTCTGTCCGCTGGTCGTATTATCAATCTCGATGAGCGGCACCTCGAAGCCGGTCACGACCACCACGTCCAGGTTTACGCCCCCGGCATTGGTGACCTCCACGTCGGCACTGTTGGTCTGGCCCGGAAGGACGGGAATCCCTGTGATCTTGGTCGGTGGGTACCCGATGTAGTTGACCTCGATGTCATAGGTCCCCGGATCGATGTTGGAGAAAAAGTAATTCCCGCTCAGGTCCGTGGTGGTGCCCTGGAAGAAGGCGCCGCCCTTAAAGAGGGAAACGGCGGCGAAAGGCAGCGGCTCGTTACCGGCCTCCACGTCGGTCACCTTGCCCGAAAGCGCGGTTTGGGCAGTCAGGCAAAGGGTAGCAATCAGGAAAAAACACAGGAGTAAAGATCTTTTCATACCGCTTAGGTTAACTGGGACTGACCCCGTGGAGGGAGAGATGTACAAATGTGCAAAAGAAGTTGGGAACATCAATAGGCGAACCTTCGGGGGTAGGTGAGGCGACAAAAGAAACATGGGCCCACATTCAAATTAATTGCTTACATATTAAACTTTTGTCACCTTTATGATGTTATATTAGTGTATTTTGATTTGATAGCAAGCGGAAAAACAATCATTTATACATTTAGCTACCTTCCGCCAATAAAACATAAAAATTATGAAAAACCTCATTCTATCCTCAACATCTATTACCGGAACCAACGTAACGAACCAGAAAGGCGAAAACCTCGGAGAAATTAAAGATCTCATGATCGACACCGAAACCGGCACCGTAAATTATGCAGTGCTTTCCTTCGGCGGCTTCCTCGGACTCGGCGACAAGTACTTTGCCGTCCCCTTCGAAGCATTCAACGTGAACTCGACCACCGAGCGATTCGTCCTGAACGTCACGAAGGACCGTCTAGAGAACGCTCCCGGATTTGAAAAAGACAACTGGCCCAAAACCAGCGACAACAAGTACTGGGATAACCTCTACGACCACTACGGCGTGAAGCGCCGCAGCTTCCTGAGTCAGCGCCAAACCGCCTAACTCAGTAGGAAAATAGACCTGTAAAAGCCCGCTCCAGCAATCGCTGGGGCGGGCTTTTTTTAGTTGACCCGCTCTCCGTGTTTCATGACCAGATCTACGCCCTGCAGCAGATCGATGTAGCGAAGCACGTCTCCCCACCGTCCCGGCAGCACGCTCATGCCGTCCTTCAGCGTTCCGCCTGCCGGCGCCTTTAGCTGCTGGGCGCAGACGCAGGTGGCAAGCAAGAAGACCAGCGCATGCCCTGCCCTCCCGTGGTTGTTTCACAACCTATCTCGCTTACTTCCCGTTAGTTGCTAAAACCGTACGTTATGTTTGGACTCTTTAAGAAAGACCCCGTGAAAAAGCTCGAACAGGAGTACTCCCGCCTGCTTGAGGAATCGATGGCAGAGCAGCGGGCCGGCAACATCAAGGGATACGCCGCGAAGTCTGCCGAGGCTGAGGCCGTGATGGATAAGATCATAGCGCTCCGGGATGGCACACAAAAAGACTGACCTACAGCAGAAAATTTGCCCGGTATGCGAGCGGCCGTTCACCTGGCGAAAAAAATGGGAGAAGGTTTGGGAGGAGGTCCGGTACTGCTCCGAACGCTGCCGGCGCAACCGGTCCGGAGGAGCTAACCCAGCAGGTCAAACCAAGTAGTAATGTATAACCGCCCCCACGAACTCGAACGCCCGATTGACGACACCCAGGATAACTTCGCCTTCCACCCGAAGAGTATTTACCTGGCCCTGCTGCTTTTCAGCCTGAGCATGCTTTTCCTCGCCATGACGGCCGCCTTTGTATACACGCGGGTACAGAGCGACCTCCCCCCGATCAAGCTCCCCCTGCTTTTCCTGGGTAATACGCTGATCTTGCTGGTCAGCAGCTACGCGATGGTGAGCGCCAAGCGCGCCTACCTGGCCGACGATACGGCCCGGTACCAGCGTATGCTGTGGTACACCCTTTACCTGTCCCTATTCTTTATGGGGATGCAGGGGATCGCCTGGTACCAGTTGTTTAGCAACCAGATCTACATCAACAGCGACAATTCTGCCGGCTATCTTTACGTGATCTCCGCCCTGCATTTTGCCCACGTGATTGGCGGATTACCTTTTCTCGGGGTCTTCCTGTACCGCGCGCGGAGGTACATGCGCGAACCCGTCAGCGTCCTGGTCTACTTCAGCGACCCAGATAAGCGCCTGAATCTGCGCTTACTCACCATTTACTGGCATTTCCTGGATGGTCTTTGGATTTATCTCGTCCTTTTCTTCCTCATCAACCAACTGGTGTGGCAATACCTCGGCTGAAGTCTATTGTATTTGATAATTTTATCTAATATAATATAAATCCTTAGCTAATATCGTTGTTCGAGCTTAGCCATTTGTGCTCAGCTCCTGGATATCAATCTGTTATAAGGCTGGCACAATTTTTGTGCCCCGAGATAACGTATGGCGCTGTCATCTATTGAGACACCTAAGGTTTTTAAGATATTTTAAGAGACGCAACAGAGTTTACTCTTCCGCTACATACCCGACACATGAACTACACAATTTAGGTATATGCACCTACTATTCTTAAGCATCCGGTGACCATCCGGATGCTTTTTTATTTCGCCTCTCCGCTCCACCGAAGGTAAGCCTTCAGAAAATCTTCCAGGTCGCCGTTGAGCACGGCATCGGTCTGGCTGGTTTGCCAGTTAGTACGGTGATCTTTCACCCGGCGATCGTCGAGGACGTAGCTGCGAATCTGGCTTCCCCACTCATTCGCGGTTTTACCGGCTTCGACCTCGTCTTTTTCCGCCCGCTGGGCCTCCAGCTCCCGTTCGTACAGGCGGCTTTTCAGCATGTTCAGGGCCCGCTCCCGGTTCTGGTGCTGGCTACGTTCTTCCTGGCACTCCACTACGATACCGGAGGGCTCGTGGGTCACGCGGACGGCGGATTCCGTCTTGTTGACGTGCTGTCCTCCCGCACCGGAGGCGCGGAAGGTATCCCAGCGGATATCGGCCGGGTTGATCTCCACTTCGATGGTATCGTCGACCCGCGGATGTACGAATACCGAGGCAAAGCTCGTCATGCGCTTGCCCTGGGAGTTGTAGGGACTGATGCGTACCAGGCGGTGCACCCCGTTCTCTCCCTTCATCATCCCGTAGGCAAAATCCCCGATAAGCTCCAGGGTGGCCGATTTGATGCCGGCGACGTCTCCGGGTGTTTCGCTGGCCAGGCTGACCTGGTAGCCGGCGTACTTCTCCGCGTACATGGTATACATACGCAGCAGCATTTCTGCCCAGTCGTTGCTCTCGGTACCGCCCGCTCCGGCATTGATCTCCAGTATACACCCCAGTTCGTCTTCCGGACGGTTGAGGGTGGCGCGGAATTCGGCATCGTCCAGTACGGCGACGGCCTCCCCGTAGCGGCGGTCGACCTCCTCTTCCGTTCCTTCCCCCTCCTTGAGAAATTCCTGCAGCACTTCCAGGTCCTCGACGCGGTCGGCGACCTTCTGGTACTGTCCGACCCAGTTCTTGTGGGTCTGTAATTCCTTCATGACGACCTGCGCGGCGGCGGAATCGTCCCAAAAGTGGGGATCGAGGCTGCGCTGGGTCAGGTCTTCTACCTTAAACGTCCGGTTGGAGACGTCAAAGATAGTGATTGAGCAAACCCAGGCGGGTCTGCAGGTCCTTCAATTGGTCGTTCGTCATGGCTGGATAATTTTTGATTGGGGAGGACAAAAGTAGCTAAATCAGGGATAGCGGCGTAGCGCAGGGACACATAAAAGGCCCGGCCTGCGCACTGCAGGTCGGGCCTTCCGGAGGAGTAAGCGCGGGGCTTACTTGTCCTTCATGAAATCGTCAAGCTTATCCTTATGGATCATTACTTCCTTGTAGGAGTAGCTGCCGGTTTCGGGATTCTTGATGGACTGCACGACTTTTACGTAGTCCCGGCCGCTGCCGGCATTGGCGGTCCGTTTACCGACCCGCGAGTTCTTTGATACCTTAGCCATAGTTGGGTGCTTTTATACCCTGAACGCCACCGGGGCGGCGGGGGTTGACGTTACTTGATTTCCCGGTGGACCGTCATGCGACGGAGGTTCGAGTTGTATTTCTTGAGTTCCATCCGACCCGGAGTATTCTTCCGGTTCTTTTCGGTTACGTACCGGCTGGTACCGGGTACGGTGGTTTCTTTTTGCTCGGTGCACTCCAGAATGATCTGGTTGCGGTTGCCTTTGCTCTTCTTAGCCATGGTAGATTGCGATTAAAGCTTTACGCCGGTTTCGATGCCCTTGTTCTCCAACTTCTTGATGTACGCATACAGGCCAAGCTTGTTGATGGTGCGCATGGCACTGGTCGAGATCCGCAGGGTGATGAACTTTTGGAGCTCGGGGACGAAGAAGCGCTTCTTCTGAATATTGGGTACGAAACGGCGCTTCGTCTTCCGGTTGGAATGAGAGACGTTGTTGCCGCTGATCGGTTTCTTTCCCGTGAGTTTGCAGACTTTAGACATAGCGTATTAGCATTGCGAAAAAAAGCAGACCTGAGCCTGCTCTCCGATAAAATGGTGACCGCGTCAAGATTCGAACTTGAAACCTCTTGATTCGTAGTCAAGTGCTCTATCCAGTTGAGCTACGCAGCCATTGCCCCATCCGGAGCGGTCGCAAAGGTAATACTAGATTTTCTCCGACGCAAGCAAAATTCAAAAAAAGGGAACTTCTTTCCCGCATTCCTGCCGGCTACCGATCGTATTCCTGCCCCTCGAGGTACCAGTTCAGCAGCCCCCCCACCGCATCGATGGCCGTGTGCAGCAGGATGAGCGGCCACAGGCTGCCCGTGCGGTAAAAGAAGAAACCGAACAACAGCGCCATGGCCACGATCTTGGCCACCGCGTGTACGCCCTGGTAAATATGGGCCAGGCCGAAGGAAACGGCGGGCAGCAGCAGCGTAGCCACGATCGCCCAGGGTTCCGTACCGAGCGTTTCCTGCAGGTAAGTGATCATGAATCCGCGGTATACGATCTCCTCCCCCACCCCGGCACAGACGCAGAGAAAGAGGAAGTGGAGATACTGTGCACCGTTCGCGGGCAGGAAACCCAACTCCCGGAATTTACGGCGCGTCTCGAGCTGCCGCTCGTGGTTTCCGATTTCCCCCAGGAGATCGACGCCGTAGAGAACCAGAAACGCAAAGATGATGCCGATGGCCGCCGGGTCGTACGGCGTTCTGCCCCACCCAAGGCCAAGGTTTGCATACGATAGTCCGGTGAAGTACCAGACAATGAGCACCATCAGGGCCAAGCTAAGCAGCAGGACACCGTTTCCGTAATACAGCCGCACCTTGAGCCCCGGCGGCCAGTAGGTCTGGCGGTCGGCGTTCCGCTTGCGGGCGATAAAAAACAGTACGCCCGGCAAAAGGATACCGAGCAGGAAAAAGAGGAGATGGAGCGCAAGAGACACGGCGCAAAGTACGGTCCCGGGCTACCTTTGCTGTCTTTTCCCCCCTGAATTTGTAATCAAGCCTGCGATGCCTTCGGCGATCCTTGTCAATCTTTTCGAATACCGTACCGGACTCTGGCTGCCGAAGGCCTACGTGGTCGGGTTGGACCAGGGCGGGCACCCGCGCACCGTCCACCAAACGGCCACGGCAGCTGCCCTGGCGGGGTACGGCATCGAGGTAAGCCCGGCCATCCGCCGCACCCTCCAACTGGGCGAAGAGCTACGCGACAAGGCACTGGCCGAACGATTCCGTCGCGGAGCCCGCCGGGTCCCCACCCTGGCCGGGCTGATCCGCGACGGCAGCAAGGGCCGGGAGGAAGTTATTCGCTACATCCACGTACGCACCGCGGAGCTCCTCTCCCTCTGCCACCGGGAGGGCTTCTTCGTCACCGCCAATCTCGACACCCGCACCAGCCCCTACCCCCACCTCCTCGCCTTCGCCCCCCGGCAGTGGGAAGCCCGGCTCGAATTCGAGCTGGAGGCCAGCGAGATGATCTACCGCCTCCGCCTGCGGGCACCCGGTGGCACCGGCGTGCAGGTGGTCCGTCACCTCGATCCACGCGTCATTACCAATCGCCCCTCCCCGGGCTGGATCCTCCTCGACCGCCAGCTCCTGCAGGTACACGGCCTGCGGGGCCATGCCTTACGCCCCTTCCTGAGCCGCGACGAAGTCCGGATCCCACGGGAAGAAGTGGGCCGCTACTTCCGCGAGTTCATTGCGCGGGCGGCGCGGGCGCAACGGATCGCGGTCAAGGGCTTTGAACTGGAGGAACTCGACGCACCGACCGGGCTGCGGCTCGCCGTCCGGCCGCATCCCTTCGAAGAGCGGTATTACCTCTACCCCGAATTTCGCTATGGCGAACTGGCCTTCCCCCTGGGCGACCCGGAGCCGGTCGGTGTCAGCTATTCGCCCCATCCACCCTACCGCCTCTTCCGCGCCGTGAGAAACCTGGAGAAAGAGGGCGCCCTGCTGCTCCAGCTGGAGCAATCGGGCCTGCAAGCGGTGGCCGGCACCGGTGCCCTGAGCCTGCGGCCGGAGCCCGGTGCCTTTGAGAACCTGGCCTGGCTGCTCGCCTCCTCCGATCGGCTCCGGGAAGCGGGCATCGAAGTAGTGCCCCCCAGCAGCGACGGCCAGCCCTTCGCCGGCTGGGAATCCAGCCTGGAACTGAGCGTCGAGGAGCGGGGCGACTGGCTGGATCTCCAGGGCATGGTCATCGCCGGTCCCCACCGGATACCGTTTGCCCGTATTTTCCGCTTCCTGCAGCGGGGCGAGCGCCTCTTCCCCCTGCCCGACGGCGAGCTGCTGTTACTTCCGGAAGCCTGGTTTGCCACCTACGGCCCCGCCCTGGAGATGGCCCGCCTGGAAGGGCCGAACGTCCGGATGGCCAGAAGTCAGGCCCCGCTGCTGGTCGGCACCGGGATCCCGGTGAGCCCACCCGGAAACGCCGGGCGTCTGGCGGCTGCGTACGCGCCCGGCACGGCCCTGCGGGCTACGCTGCGCCCCTACCAACTGGCCGGTGCCCGCTGGCTCGTGAAGCATTACCACGAGCGACTCGGGGCCTGCCTGGCCGATGACATGGGCCTGGGCAAAACCTTGCAGACCATTGCCGTCCTGCTCTACGCGAAAGAACGGATCGGGCAGGCGGAAGCCCCCGTGACGCCCGGACAGATCGACCTCTTCGCACCCGCCTCCGGCGACGAACACTTTTTACGCCCGCTGCGCGCCCTGGTGGTGTTGCCGGCTTCCCTCGTATTCAACTGGTCTTCCGAACTCCGGAAATTCGCCCCTTCCCTGGAAGTACTTGCCAATGTCGGGACCAAGCGTATCCGCGATGCCCGCGTGCTGGGCCGCTACGACGTCGTACTGACCACCTACCAAACCGCCCTGCGCGACCTGGGGATCTACACGCAGCTCGACCTGGAATACATCGTACTGGACGAAAGCCAGCAGATCAAGAACCGCCAGAGCAAGGTGTTCCGGGGCCTCAACGAATTGCAGGCCCGTCACCGTATCAGCCTGTCGGGTACGCCGATCGAGAACTCCCTGTCGGACCTGTGGTCCCAGATGCAATTCATCAATCCTGGCCTGCTGCGGGGGTACGCCTTTTTTAAAAAATCCTTCATCACCCCCATCGAGCAGCACGATGATGCCCGGAAGAAGGAACAGCTGCGGCAACTCGTCGGGCCCTACCTGCTCCGGCGCACCAAGGCGGAGGTCGCGCCGGACCTGCCGGACCTCGACGTCCAGATTTTTTACTGCGAGATGACCCCGGCCCAACGCAGGCGCTACGAGCAGGAACGGTCGGCGGCCCGGAACGCGCTCCTGGGTACCGCAGGGGCCGAAACCGGATCCTACAAACTGCTGGTGATCCAGGCGCTGACGCGGCTTCGGCAAATCGCCAATCACCCCGTCATCGCCGACCCCGGCTACGACAAAGACAGCGGCAAGTTTGCCGAAGCGATCGAGCAGTGGGATACCGTCCGCCGCTCCGGACAGAAGGTACTCATCTTCAGCAGCATGGTGCGCCACCTGGAGTTGTTCCGCGACCACCTGCGGCAACTGGGCGAGCCCTTTGCCTGGATCACCGGTGGGGTACCCGCCGATCAGCGGGCGGCGGAAGTGGAGCGCTTCCAGACCGACCCGGCGGTGCAGACCTTCCTGATTAGTATCAAGGCCGGCGGCACGGGACTTAACCTCACGGCGGCAGATTACGTCTTTCTGCTCGACCCCTGGTGGAACCCTACGACCGAAGACCAGGCCATTGCGCGGGCGCACCGCATCGGCCGGTCGGGCAATGTGTTTGCCCGCAAGTTCCTCACCAAGGACACCCTCGAAGAGAAAATCCACCGCCTGCAACAGCGCAAGAAGCGCCTGGCGGGGGAGGTTATCGATGGTCGGGGAGGAATGGAATTTGACGCGGAGGAGCTCGAATTTATCCTCACTTAGACGGCGCGCGCGGGTAGAATAGTCCCCAACTCCGCGCTCCCGGCTATTCGTTACCTTGCGGCATGAACCATGCAGAAGTCATACCCGAGGAGGAGGTCGAGATCGACGATCCGCCCATCCTCGGAAACTGGAGGAATATGTACTTGTTCGTCCTGATCCTGCACCTCCTGCTCATCGTGGCCTTCTATCTATTCTCCCGTGCCTACACCTGATTTATGAGTACCCTAGACTGGCTGGTGATGACCGGTACCCTGACCGCCATTGTCGTATACGGGGTGTATAAGACGCGGCGGATCGACAACGTGAAGAGCTACCTGATGGGCGACCGCGACCTGAAGTGGTGGACGATCGGCCTCTCCGTCATGGCTACCCAGGCCAGCGCGATCACCTTCCTGAGTACTCCCGGACAGGCGTACAACGATGGCCTGGGCTTCGCGCAGTTCTACTTCGGCCTTCCCATAGCGATGGTGATCCTCTGCGTTTTCGTGTTGCCGATCTACTACCGGCTGAAGATCTATACGGCCTATGAGTACCTGGAGGGCAGGTTTGACCTGCGGGTGCGTACGCTCACTGCGCTGCTGTTCCTGGTGCAGCGGGGGTTGGCGGCCGGCATCACCATTTATGCCCCCGCCATCATCCTGTCAACCATCCTGGGCTGGTCGCTCAGCGTCACGATCCTACTGATCGGGGCCGTGGTTGTCTTTTATACCGTGATGGGAGGCACCAAAGCGGTATCGGTCACCCAGAAGCAACAAATGATCGTCATTCTGCTGGGCATGTTCACCGCCGGCATCGTGGTGATACTCAAGCTTCCGCAGGGCATCGGGTTCAGCGACGCGATCGGCGTGGCGGGGCACCTGGGGAAACTGAAGATCGTCGACCTCCAGTTCGACCTCAACGACCGCTACAACATCTGGTCTTCCCTGTTGGGAGGCACCTTTCTATTCCTTTCTTACTTCGGTACGGACCAATCGCAGGTGCAGCGCTACCTCTCCGGCAAGAGCCTCACGGAGAGCCGTCTGGGCCTCCTGTTCAACGGCATCTTCAAGGTTCCCATGCAGTTCATGGTGCTGGTGGTCGGTATCCTCGTCTTTGTATTTTTCCTTTTCCAGCCACCGCCGGTTCACTTCAACTCCGCCAACCTGGATAAGCTGCGCAATTCTCAGTACAGCGCCGAACTCGACCAGCTGGAGGAAACGTACGCGGACATCAACCAGCGGAACGAGCAGGCCACGCTGACCATGATCGATGCCCTGCGTACCGAGGATGAGGCGGCGATCGGGACGGCGCGGGTGGAGGTAGAACGCACCCTCGACGAGCGAAGGGCGGTAGCGACCTCGGTCGACGAACTGATCACAATCTACGATCCCGAGCTGATCACTGAGGACCGCGACTACATCTTCATCACCTTCATCATAAACTACCTGCCCGTGGGCCTGGTGGGTCTCCTGCTGGCGGTCATTTTTTCGGCCGCCATGTCGAGTTCGAGCTCGGAGCTCAACGCCCTGGCGACCACCAGCGTGATCGACATCTACAAACGCTCGCTGGTGACGGACCGCGAAGACGCCCACTACCTCGCGGCCAGCAAGTGGCTGACGATTCTCTGGGGGGCAGTGGCTCTGGCCTTCGCGGCCGTCGCCAACCTCTTCGACAACCTGATCCAGGCCGTCAATATCATCGGTTCCCTCTTTTACGGGGTGATTCTGGGGATTTTTGCGGTGGCCTTTTTCTATAAGTCCGTCGGGGGCAAGGCGGTGTTCCGGGCCGCCATCATCGGGCAGGCCTTCGTCACCCTTACCTTCGTGGCCAGCTGGCTGGAATACATCAACCTGGCCTTTCTCTGGCTTAACCTGATCGGGTGCGTGCTGACCATCCTGTTTGCCGTACTGCTGGAAAAAGGCGAAGCCTCCTTACTCCCCGAACACACGCTGCCGGAATGAAACCTCACTGGATGATCGGACTGGCCCTGGTCCCCCTCGGCTACGTAGCGCGGAAGCTCCGCAACGACCCCCAGTTCGGGGCCGGGCTTGACACGATGCGGGAAGACGACTACCGCGAATCGGTGGCCTGGAAGATGGGCCGCTTCCGGAACCTCGATAAAACGCCCCTGAAGGAGGATTTCCGGAGCCTCATGGGCGACCTGATCGGTTATATCCAGGCCAAGCAGACCCAGCCCACCGCCCCCCTCCCCGTGGCGGTTACCGAATCCCTTTTCCAGCCCGACCCGGCGCTGGACTACCTCACCTGGTACGGGCATTCCGCCCTGCGCCTCGAGACCGGCGGGCAAACCATCCTGCTCGATCCCATGCTGGGAGAATGGGTAGCCCCGGTACCCTTCCTCGGCCACCGGTTCCCGTACAAAGACTACCACCCCCTGGAGGGCATCTCAACCATCGACCTGATCGTTTTTTCCCACGATCATTACGACCACCTGGACTACGATACTCTCCTGGCCGTCAGGGACCGTACGCGCGCCTACCTGGTCCCCCTGGGCCTGGGCGCCCACCTGCGCAGCTGGGGCATCCCCGCCGACCGGATCACTGAACTGGACTGGTGGGAGTCAGCCACCATCGAAGGCATCACCTACACGGCCACTCCGGCGCGCCACTTCAGCGGTCGGAGTGTGGCCACCCGTAACAAAACACTTTGGTGCAGCTTCGTTATTCAGACGGCCGGCCACAAGTTGTACTTCGGAGGCGACAGCGGCTACGGGCGTCACTTTCCGGAAATCGGCCGCCGCTACGGCCCCTTCGACCTGACGATGCTGGACTCCGGGCAATACCACAAGCGCTGGAAGAACGTCCACATGCATCCGGAGGAATCCCTGCACGCCCACCACGACCTGGGGGGAAAGTGGCTACTCCCGATTCACTGGGGGGGATTCAGCCTTTCCGACCACCCCTGGTTCGACCCCATCGAGCGGATCAATCGGGCGGATACATCCGACCAGGTGATCAGTCCGATGATCGGTCAGCGCTTCCTAATTTCGGAGGCCGGTCAGTTTCGCGCGGCCTGGTGGAAGCTCATCTCCGGGCGTCCTTGAGGCGGTGGCGCAGCTGACTCAGCTCCTGCCACTCGCCCGCCGCGGCGCGCTCGGCCTGCGCGGGCCAGCTGGCCGGATCGGCCAGTCGGTACCGGTCACCGGCTTCGGCGAGGATGGCGGTAAGGGCTTCCGGAGTAGCGGCAGCCAGGTCGTTCCAGGTGTTTAGCCCTGCTGCCTTCAGGAGCTTTTCTACCTTGGGACCGATGCCCTCGATCACTTTGAGGTCGTGCGGATTGGCGCTACTGAATCCCAGCTTTTTTGCGGCCAGCTTTTCAAACTTCGACTCGGTAGCCAGATCAAGGTCCGTACTGCGGCCGGTCGGGGTAGACTTCTGGTAGTCGATGATGGCCTCCCAGTCCCCAGTGGCAGCGAGCTGCGCCTGGGCTGGCCAATTGGTGGGATCGGAAAGGGCAAACCGGTTTCCCGCCTCCTGGAGGATGCGGCGCAGGTCCTCCACTTCCGCACCGGCGAGCGCTTGCCAGTCGGCGTACCCCGCTTCGAGGAGCAGCGTATTGACGCGAGGACCGATACCCTCGATTACCTGAAAATTGTCGGGTTCGAAAAGACCGTCGTAGCCGTCACCGGTCCGGGAAAGGCGGGTAGGAGCGGAGTGGAAGGTCTCTACAAAGTCGGGAATCCCGTCTTCACCCCGGGTGTCTTCCGGTATGACGCGCGCGCCTGCTGCGAGGTTTGCTTCAGCCGTTTGCACGCGGTAGCGTAGGGTTTGCTGTTCGGCCTCCGCGCGTTGGAGGTTGGCACGCAAGTCAGCTTCTCGCTTGTGAGCTTCGTCCAGCTGGTATTTGACGCCCTGGTAGTCCTTTTCCCACTTCGTGGCGGCGGTGTGGTAGCGGTCGCGTTCCCGGGTGATGCCGTCAGTATTAACGGGTTCCTGCCGGGTAAATACCCAGGTAAGGAGGGATCCGAGGAGAAAGGCGCCGAGGGTCCAGATCATCCACCAGGGCCATAATTCACTCACTTCATTAAACTGCAGTAAAGGGATGGTCATAGGAGCTTGCATGATTAGGAGTTTGGAGGAGTCGATGCGTCTTCAAGGGTAATGACGGCGCGGCGGTTAATGCGCTGTCCTTCGGCGGTAGCATTGGGGGCTTCCGGTTCGGATTCCCCGCGGCTGCTGGTGTAAATACGCTCGGCCGGCGCGCCCTGGCGGACGAGGATATTCTTGACAAATTCCGCCCGGCGGAGTCCCAGATCCTGGTTGGCAGCCTCGGAACCGACATCGTCGGTGTGGCCCACGACGGTCAGTCGACCACTGCTGGAGCTGAGCCTACGGGCGAGTCGGCCCAGGTAATCCTCCACCTCCGGGGCAATGGTCTCCCGTTCGGAATTGAAGGGGAAGCGAATCTTGTACTGGGTTTCACTCAGCTGGATGATTTCCGCCTCCCCACCTGCGTCCCCGCCGGAATTGACGCGCAGGGTGTCCAGCCTGGGGGCGGGCGCGGGGGAAGGGCGGGGAGAAACCGGAGCGGATGCTTCCGGTGCGCGGGCTACCCCTCCGGCGTACTCCGGCCGGATGCAGCCGTAAAAGCTCGTCAGAAAAAAGACGAACCAGGCTAGTGCCATTACCAACACGCGCAGGAATGTGGACATCTTCAGGACTTGTGGTTAGTGCTAAGTAATTTAGTCCAATATATTCATTTTCAATCGGATGACCGCTTCCAGCCGGGGTACGTCAGCAGTTTGCACTTTGGCGTATAAGCGGCTAGCCGGGGCCGGCCGAATTTCGTAGCTTTGCCCCCGCAAATTGAGATGACCATGTTCGACAACCTGAGCGACCGCCTGGAGGGCGCCTTCAAATCCCTGACCGGTGACAACAAGATCACCGAGATCAACGTAGCCACTAGCCTCAAGGAGATCCGCCGGGCCCTGGTGGCCGCCGACGTGAACTACAAGATCGCCAAGGAATTCACCGACAAAGTGAAGGGGAAAGCACTCGGCACGGAGAACGTGCTGAAGGCCGTGAAACCCGGCCAGCTGATGGTCAAGATCGTGCAGGACGAGCTTACC
>JBBSPZ010000049.1:0-30551 GCA_038258275.1 Chitinophagales bacterium
AGCAACAGTCGCTCACCTGCGTCGGGATGTTCCCGCAGGGGGTCGTAGGTCCACGGCAAGTCCGGATTACACAGTAGCGTGAGGTCATACTCGTGCTCGCGACTGGCGCGGTGCACCTCGGGGCTGCATTTTCCGTACTTCACTTCCGACCAGATGCGGATAACTTCCGGACCGGTGTCGCAGATGACGAAGGAAGCGCCGGTGGCCACTGCGACCGTTTCCGCGGCTTCCTGCCGCCGCCAAATGACCGGGAGGTCTTCGTAAGTATAGGGGCGATCGAGCGCCAGCAGGTAGGCGCGGGCTGCTTCCGGGACAAAAACTCCGTCGAGCATCCAGGCCAGTTGCCGGGACAGGGTGGACTTGCCGGCCGATTCCGGGCCGGTAACGAGCACCTTCAACTACCGATTCAATTCGATCTTTTCGCGCTTCTTTTGGGCCTTCAGTTTATCGCTGGTGGCCTTCATCTCATCTCCCATTTGCTGGCTGGCGACGAAACTGGCCGTCATGTTGGCCAGCATATCAGAACCGGCGGTAGGCGCATTGGGCAGCATGATCAGGTTGGAGTTCACGTTCTCACCCATGCTCTGGAGGGTATCGTAGTGCTGGGTGACTACGATCAGGGCGGACGCTTCCTGGCTATTGATGCCTACGCTGTTGAGGATTTCTACGGACTCTTCCAGTCCCTTGGCGATCTCGCGGCGCTGGTCGGCTATACCCTGACCCTGTAGCCGCTTGGACTCGGCTTCCGCGCGGGCCTTAGCGACGATGCGGATGCGCTCTGCTTCCCCTTCGTATTCGGCGGCGAGTTTCTCGCGCTCTGCGGCGTTGATCCGGTTCATGGCCACTTTCACCGTAGCGTCGGGATCGATATCGGTCACCAGTGCCTTGACGATGTTGAAGCCGTAGTTTTGCATGGCCTCCTGCAGTTCCATTTTGATGGCATTGGCGATGTCGTCCTTGCGCTCGAATACATCGTCGAGCTTCATCTTGGGCACTTCGGCGCGTACTACGTCGAAGATGTAGGAGTTGATCTGCTCGTAGGGATTGTCCAGCTTGTAAAATGCGTCGTACACGCTGTCGACGCCTACCGCAAATTGCACGCCGACCTTGAGCTTCACGAATACGTTGTCCTTCGTTTTCGTCTCCACGTTGACGTCGAGCTGCTGCACCTTAAGGCTGACCTTTCCGGCCACGCGGTCCATAAAGGGCAATTTGAAGTGAAAGCCGGGACCCCGGATGGCCTGAAAGCGTCCGAGCCGCTCGAGGATGGCGGCGCTTTGTTGCTTTACGGTGAAAAAGCTGCCCGAGACGATCAGCAGAGCAAGGATCAGCGGGATGAGAATGAATAATGACATGCAGGTGCGAATTTGTTGTAATATAACAGTTTCTACCCCCGGTAGTTGCTGTTTACTTGAGGCATCCTTCGACTGCAGTGATTGATCCGTTTATCCCAGCCAGGAAGCGGGCATTTTGACGCCAGAATTCCCTGCACCCGCGAGCCCGCCGCAAATGAAAGCAGGTACTCCGGCACTAATTCTTTATCTTTGGGCTGCGCTCACTGGAGTTGCACGACCTGGTAATGCCTTAAATGGCACTACCGGGTTTTCTTTTACTGCCTTAAAACGACCGTCATGTACGAACTGAACGATACCTATAAAGCCCACCTCGACGCCATTGCCGAAGCCATACAGGCCAGCCCCAGCCTGGCCCAGTACCTCGAGGACGAGGAGGATGAAAACTACGAAGCGCTGAAGGCGGAATTTGAGCCCCAGATCGAAGCGGCCCACGAGCAACTCAACCACTATTCTCCCTTCGAGATCGAGGCCTTTGAGCGCTACCTGCTGGACGATCGCTTTGAGGGACTCTTCCTACCCCGCGTACTGGGATACAGCGTGCTGCGCCCCCAGATCAACGAGCTCGTACATTACTCGCGGCAGAACGACCACTTCGGTACCATCCTGAGCTACATCTCCGGGAACATGAACTTCGACCAGCTGCGGAGCCGGATCGGGCAGGCCGTCCAGGTCGGATTTGCGCTTAGCAGTGATATTTACGTGACGGGCTTAATCGAGGAAATCCCCACCAAACGCGTACGGCAGTTCCTGCTGCAGCAGAAATCGGACGATGCCCGCACGGCCGACGGTCGCCGGCAGATTTTCAACCGCTATAAGCGGCAGTTTGCCAGCCGCAACTACCAGTACGCTCCTTTTCCTCAGCAGGAATCAGAGCTGATCTCCCACACCGACCACTTGGTCGATTTCCTGCTGTACCGCGTTTCCGCTACGGACCTGAACAACGATGCCCTGCCCGCCCCGCTGTTCAACTTCGTTACCGAGGAGCAATTTGCCGACCGCAAGGAACTGATCCAGCCGATCGTGATATACAGTGCGTATTTGCCACCCCTGGACGAGGCCAAGCAGGCGGTGGTCGACGTACTGAACCGGGAGCGCAAGGCCCACCCCAAGCGGGTGGCCGATCAGATCCTGTCCTTCATTCTCCGCCTGAAGAACGACCCCAAGGTCACGTTCGGCAAGGAGCAGGAGGCCAACCTCGGACTGATCATCGACCGCGATCTGGAGGACGACCTCACGGCCTACTTCAACCTGACCGACCGTATTCACAGCGAGGGCTTCACGGAGCCGGAGGTACAGCAAGCGATCCAGGAAGAGGTGCTGAAGCAGGACGGGCTCAGCGATTTCAACGAGAATATTCGCCGCACCATCATCGTGTACTTCGACCAGATGGTCGCTAGCCTCGGGACCAACGACTACAATGAGTGGTTCTCAATCACCGGAAAGCAGTTTCCGATCTACATGAAAATTTTCGCCAACGAGCAGTTCAATCAGGAACTGCGCCGCCTGGCCATCCGTTACACCAAGCGCCTCATCAAGGAGCACACCAATAAGCGGGGCAAGGATTACCGCGACATCAAGAAGACCACGGTAAGCACCTGGACCGACTACGGCTTCATGTCCGACAAGCAACTGAAGGAGTTCTTCAAAACACCCCGGAAGCGGAAGTCTTCGGCAGAGTAGATCATGCGGAGATGGTTAACACGTCGGACGGTCCCCGGACCGCCCGACGTTTTTTTGTTCAGGCCAGCGCGACCGAGAGGACGTCATCGAAGGTGGAGGCGAAGTGGGCCGTGATTCCTTCCTTGATGTACCCGTCGAGCTCTTCGAAGTCCTGGCGGTTTTCTTCCGGAAAGATGAGGGTAGTAATGCCTACGCGGCGGGCGCCGATGGTCTTTTCCTTCACGCCGCCAATGGGCAGTACCCGCCCGGTGAGGGTGAGTTCACCGGTCATGGCCAGGTCGTCCATGGGAGCCCGGTCGGTAGCCAGGCTGTAGAGCGCCAGGGCCATGGTGATGCCGGCGCTGGGACCATCCTTCGGGGTGGCACCGGCCGGCACGTGGAGGTGAATTTCGTGGGTATCGAAGTAGTCGGTGCCCTCCTTGCTGAGGAGTGATTTGACGTAGCTCAGGGCGATCTGGGCACTTTCCTTCATCACGTCACCCAACTGACCGGTAAGCCGGAAACCCGGATTCTTGGCGGGGATACCGCGCGCCTCGATGTACAGGGTAGCACCGCCCAAGGTGGTGTAGGCCAGGCCCAACACTACCCCCGGCAGCGGCTTATCGTACAGCTTCTCGGTGTTGAAGCGGGGTCGGCCAAGCATCTCTTCCACCTGGGCGGAGGTGATCTCGAAGGAGTGCTGGTCGGTCTCGGCCTGCCTGAGCACGAGCTTACGGATAATCTTCCGCAGTTGCTTTTCGAGGTTGCGGACCCCCGCCTCCCGGGCGTAGCGGTCCACGAGGAAATCGAGGGCCTCCGGGGTAAAGGTGACCTCGTCGGTTGCAAAGCCGTGCTCCTTGAGCTGTTTGGGAATCAGGAACTGCTGGGCAATCTTAATCTTTTCCTCCTTGATATAGCCACTGAGTCGGATGATGTCCATGCGGTCCAGCAGGGGGCCGGGGATGGTATCCAGCTGGTTGGCCGTGGTCAGGAACAATACGTTCGACAGGTCGTAGGGGACGTCGAGGTAGTGGTCGACGAAGGTTTCGTTCTGTTCCGGGTCGAGCACTTCGAGCAGGGCGGAGGCGGGGTCCCCCTGCCCGGTACTGATCTTGTCGATCTCGTCGATCAGGATCACCGGATTGCTGCTCTTGGCCCGGTCGATGGCCTGAATGAGTTTGCCCGGCATCGCCCCGATGTAGGTGCGGCGGTGTCCCTTGATCTCGGCCTCGTCGCGCATCCCGCCTACACTGAAGCGATAGAACTCCCGGCCCAGGGCCCGGGCGATGCTTTGTCCGATGCTGGTCTTGCCGACGCCCGGGGGGCCCACCAGGCAAATGATGCTGCCGGCTACCGAGCTGCGCTTGATGATGGTCGCCAGGAACTCCAGGATGTTGTCCTTCACGTCCTCCAATCCGTAATGGTCGGCATCGAGGATACGGCGTGCTTCGGCAATGTCGTGGGTATCGGGGCTGTAGACGCCCCAGGGGAGTCCGGCCAGGGTTTCCAGGTAAGTACGGGTGACGTTAAATTCGGGACTCTGGGTGTTCAGCGAGGAGAGCTTGTTGATCTCCCGGTCGAAGACGGCGCGCACGCCCGCCGGCATTTCCTTGCCCTCCAGCATGGTCAGGATCCGCTCGGTGATGGATTCGCCGTCGTCCTGTTCTTCCCCCAGTTCGCGCCGAATGGCCGAGAGCTGTTCGCGCAGGAAGTATTCCTTCTGCTTGGCGTGGACGCCCTCCTCGATCTGCTTGTTGATCCGTGACTGGATCTTGGCCACCTGCAGTTCGTCCTTGATGATGGATAGGAGCTTTTTGGCGCGCTCGGAGATGTTCCACGTATCGAGCAGGTCTTGGAGTTTTTCCTTCTCGGAGCTCACGAGGTTGCTGATCACGTCGATGGTTTGCCCCGGCTTTTCGTAGTTGAGCTGGGTGACGACCATATTCACCTGTTCCTGAAACAGGGGGTTGAGGGTGAGCAGACTCTTGATGTCGGAGCTGATCGCCAGCATGTAGGCCTTGAGCTCCGGGTCGGGGCGGGTGGCGGGCTGGTTATCGTACTGCACCCGCCAGCGCAGGCTGGGCTCGGTCTGTACGACCCGCTGCAGGCGGAACCGCTTCAGGGTCCGCCCCAGCACCTGCACGCCGTTGTTCCCCATGGGCATCACCTTGAGAATCTGGTAGACGGTACCGACTTCGTGGTACTCCGATTCCCGGTAATCGTCGTCGTTGCTCTCTTTTTCCAGTACCGCACCGATGAACCCCTCGTGTTGCTCGACCGCGATCTTGATGGCCATCAGTTTTACCGTACCCGAAAAGGTCATGGGAAGCGCCGTTCCGGGAAAAATCGGGCGCTGGGAAAGGGGCAGGATCGTCAGCAGCTGGGGTAAGGTGGGGTCCACGAGCTGCATGGCGGTGCCATCCATCGTATCAATAGGGTCAAACTGTTCGTATTCTTCGTCTTCCAAGGGGAGGGGTCTTTATGCTGTGGCTACAATACTGAACACCTTCCGCTTTTGTTCAACCCACGAATTACCTTGCAGGCATGCAAAAATCCATTGTGATCACGGGGGCCGCGGGCGGGTTCGGACGGGCCACCGCCGCCCGCTTCGCCGCGGCGGGCTATTTTCTTGGACTCTTCGACTTGGACGAGACCGGTCTGCGGGAGCTTGCCGGGTCCTACGGGCCGGAGCGCTGCTTCACCCGCCGGGTAGACGTGACCGACCCCGAAGACTGCCGCCGCGCGCTCGCTGAATTCGCCGGGCATACGGGCGGAAGGCTCGACGTGCTCCTCAACAACGCCGGCATCATCGCCGTCGGCGAGTTTGAATCCGTGCCCCTGACCACCGAATTACGCGTGATCGACGTCAACGTAAAGGGCATCATGAATATGGCCTACCACGCCCATCCGCTCCTAAAAGCCACCCCCGGCGCCCGCCTCATTAACCTGGGCAGCGCCTCGGCCCTCCACGGCAATCCCGAAATGGTGGCTTACAGCCTCAGTAAACGCGCCGTGAACAGCTTCACGGAAAGTCTGGACATCGCCTGGGAAAAGGATGATATTCAGGTATGTGACATCAATCCGATGTACGCCCGCACGAAGCTGATCACCGAAAACCGGCATCTCCTGCGCAACCTCCCCGACACCGGCATCCGGCTCACCGCAGCGGACGTGGCGGACGCGATTTTTGAAAGTCTGGACAGCAGGAGGGTGCACCACTACGTTGGCATGGATACGAAAGTATTCTCCTCCGTGGGCAACTTCCTGCCGTTCCGGATTCGGAGGTTCCTACTGAAAAAGGTGATTGGCTACTGAGGCTTCCGCTGGCTGTCGTGTAGCTGGCGAAAGGCCTTGCCGAGATGGCTGACCACTTCCTCCGCCAGCAGGCTCTCCTGCCCGAGTTCATCGGCTGCCAGGTCGCCGGCCAGTCCGTGGAGGTAGACGCCCAGGCGGGCGGCATCCACGGCGGAGTACGACTGGGCAAGTAGGCCGGTAAGAACGCCCGTCAGGGCATCCCCAGTCCCCCCGGTGCCCATGCCCGGATTCCCCGTCGTGTTAAAGTACAGCGTACCGTCGGGCGTAGCGATGGTGGTGTATCCGGTTTTCAGCAGGATCACCAGCCCCAATTCCCGGGCCTTCGTTCGCTGCAGCTCCCAGCGGGAAAAGTCGTCCTCGGTTTCGCCGAAGAGCCGCTCGAATTCCTTGGGGTGGGGCGTGAGAATACTGCCCGCGGGAAGGTGAGCGAGTCGCTCCGCATCCTTAGCGAGTATGTTCAGGGCATCCGCATCGATCACCATCGGCTTACGATACTCGTCCAGGATCTGGTACAGCCCCTTTTTGGTGGATTCGTCGGTACCCAGTCCCGGTCCGATGCCGATCGTATCGTAGGGGGCAAGCTCCTCCGCGATGGAGGTAAAGTGGTAACGATGGTCATCCATGCTGCACATCGCTTCCGGGAAGCTGATCTGCATGATTTCGTAACCGGCGCGGGGTATATGGGTGGTGACTAATCCGGCTCCCGCCCGCAAGACCGCCCGGGCGCAGATGACCGCGGCGCCCATTTTACCAAACGCCCCCGCCACCAGCAGCGCGTGCCCGAAGGTGCCCTTGTGGTCGTTGGCGTGGCGCTCCCGGAGCAATCTGGCCACGGGGCCGAGGGTGAGCATGCGGTTCGCCCCGGAAAGGTCGCCGACGTGGGGTTCCGCCAGCCGGAAGGCTACCAGCTCCCATTCTCCCAAAAAGGGGGTGTTGGCCGGGGAGAAGAGCGCGAGTTTGGGGTAGCCCAGGCTGAGCGTGTGGTGGGCCCTGACGATCGTTCCCTCCGAGGGGGCATCGGGGAAGAGTCCGCTGGGAAGGTCCACGGCTATCCGCAGCACGTCCTGCCCGTTCAGGTGCTCCACTAGCCGCGCCCAGTAGCCTTCGATCGGTCGGCTGAGACCGGTACCGAAGAGCGCGTCGATCACAATGCTTCCGGAATGAAACTGCGGCAGTTCCTCATGTTCGTGGAGGGTACGCAGGGGGACCCCTACATCCTTCGCCCGCCGCTGATTGGCCTTATTGTCCGGGGACGCCGGTGCAATGGATGCCAGGACCAGGCTGACGGTATAGCTCTCGAAGCGGAGAAGGCGGGCGATCACCAGTCCATCGCCTCCGTTATTGCCGGGGCCCGCCACGACGGTGATCCTGCGGTCTTTGTCCGGGAAACGGGCGATGAACCGTTCGGTCCAGGCCGTCGCCGCCCGCTCCATCAGTTCGAGGCTGCTGATGCCGTCGGCCTTCCTGGTTGCCTCGTCGAGGGCGCGGTGCTGTTGGGCCGAGAGGATGCGCATGCGGGCCTAGTTTTCTTCCAGTTCTTCGTCCTTGCGGTCGAATTTCAGCACCCGCTTGCGGCTCTTGAAGGGTACGTACCGGTAGGGCCGTTCCTGGAAGTCCGTCAGGAGGGTATCGGCGGCCAGGCTGGCGCGGTTGAGGCGGTTGTAAATCTCGTCGTCGGTCAGCAGTTTGCCGAGGGTGCCTTTGCCGTTCTGTACATCGTTCATCACGGCGGTAACTCCACCGAGGGCACGGTCGGCCTCGTCGAGGGTACCGCGTAGTCGGACGATGCTGGTGTTGACTTCCTGCACGGTTTCTTGGAGTTGCAGCTTACTGAGGTTGGATGAAAGCGAGTCGGCGTTATCGATGATGCTGGCGATCTTGGCCTCCTTCGAGTTGATGGTATTGGTCAGGCTGGAAAGATTCCGGAAGGTAGTATTGATCTGGCGGCTGTTCGCTTCGATTAGCGCGGACAGCTGGGCGGTCGAAGCCTTGAGGTTTTCCATCGTCGTAGCCAGGTCGCGGGACGAGCGGGCAATCGGGTTGTCGCTGTTCTCGCTGAACAGCGTCCATTTGATGCTATCTACTGCTTCTCCCAGCTGTGCCTTAATGCCTTCTGCGGGGTCCGCATCCGGGTCGGTCCCCAGAAACGAGGCGAGAATACCCTTGGAGGTCCCCTGGAGGTAACTGCCGTCCTCGGCGCAGTCGCCGTCGCCGAAACAGGGCCGGTCGTACTCCAGCTGCACCGCTTTTTCCCCGAGTAGGCTGACGGTGCTGATGTAGGCCTGGGTACTGACGGGAATATTGACGTTCTTCCGTACTTCGAGGGTTACGACGACCAGCTTTTTCACCTGATCGAGTTTGATGGCCTTTACCGTACCCACGGAGACGCCGCTGATTTGTACGGGTGTCCCGACCGTAAGCCCGGCGACGTCCTTGTAGTCGACGTAGTAGGTCTGAGAAGAAGAAAAGAGGTTACTACCCTGGATGAATTTGAATCCCCAGAAGGCCAGCAGGATAGCGACAACGGCGAGGATTCCAATTTTTACTTCGTAACGCATAGGGTAGGGGTAACTGGATGCGCCCGCGGGCGCGATTGATTAAGCACGGGACTGTAACGCGGAGGCTTACGGATAGGTTTGCGTCGCCCAGTTGGGTCCAGGACATGTTTTAAAGCGCGGGAGGGAGGGGGGCTAACTGTACCGACTATTCCGTAATCTCGTATTCCTTGATCTTCCGGTAAAGGGTGCGTTCACTGATCCCCAATTCCGCCGCCGCTTCCTTCCTGCGGCCGTTGTGCTTCTTCAGGGCCTTGCCAATGAGGTCGCGTTCGGCGTTGGCGAGACTGAGGTCTTCCTCGATAATCTCGCTCCGGTCGTAGTTGCGTTGCATGGCGGAATCCACGATGATGGGGTCTTCCACCGCGCCCCGGTACAGGTCGGTTTCCGCTCCGGCCATCCGGTCGATTTCCTCTGCAGCGGCGGGATACACGCCCGGCAACTGCAGTGAACGCACCTTGCCCATATCCGGTACCCGGAGGTCGTTGTTGCGGATCAGTTCGAAAATGAGTGCCTTGAGGTCGTTGAGGTCCGACTTCATGTCGAACAGCACCTTGTAGAGGATCTCCCGTTCCTGCATCCCCGGCTGGCCGCCGGTGCGGGTGATGGCGGGCAGGTTACGGTCGCTCAGCTTGGGCATCATGGTCAGCAGGTCCACCGCGGTGAGTTCCCGCTTTTCCGCCAGGATACTCAGCTGCTCGGCGACGTTCTTCAGCTCCCGGATGTTGCCGCGCCACTGGTAGTTATCGAGCAGCCAGCGGGCCTCCTCATCGATCTGGACGGGCTCGAAGCCCTGCTGTTCGGCGAAGTTGTTGGCAAAGTAGCGGAAGAGCAGGTAAATATCTTCGGGCCGCTCGCGCAGGCTCGGCAATTCGATGTTCACGGTGGCCAGGCGGTAGTAGAGGTCCTCGCGGAACTTCCCGTTGGCAATGCGCTCGGTGAGTTTGCGGTTGGTCGCCGCGACAATGCGTACGTCCGTTCGCTGGCTGGTGCTCGAGCCTACCCGGATAAACTCCCCGGTCTCCAGCACCCGCAGCAGGTAAGTCTGGGTATCCAGGGGCATCTCGCCGATCTCGTCCAGGAAAATGGTGCCGCCGTCGTAGGTCTCGAAGTAGCCCTTCCGGTCGCCGGTGGCATTGGTAAAGGCCCCCTTCACGTGGCCGAAGAGCTCGCTGTTGATCGTGCCCTCCGGGATCGCCCCGCAGTTGATCGCGATAAACTTCTCGTGCTTCCGGGGGCTGTTGTCGTGGATAATGCGACTGAAGACCTCTTTCCCGACCCCGGATTCCCCGGTGATGAGGATCGAAAGGTCCGTGGGGGCAACGCGCAAGGCCGTGTTCAGAGCGTTCTCCAGGGCAGGGGAGCGGCCTACGATGCCGTAGCGGCGTTTGATGCTGGTGATGGTGGTGGACATAAGGGAATCAGGACAGCGGATCCGTAGATTTTATGTAGATGGTTTCTTCCGGTAATTCTGAAAGGACACGATTGACTTTTGGATGGCAACTACTTCATCAATTGCACGCGTACTTGGCTGTTCTTCACCAAAACCAGGACGTTGGCAAATCAGCAGTTGAGTTTCCAGTTCATATGCACTGCCTAGTGGGCTGTCAACCTTAAATCTTGGGATTATCTGCGGCATCTTTCGGCGGGAGGCTTCGTTCCAAAATCACTTCCGTAGCTACGGCTATGCAAACAATTTTGCGCCTCGCCTTCCATCAAAATCTACCAGCACCTAACCCTAATCTTAAGGATTGACAGCCCACTAGGGAAATATTAAGAAGCGAATGAAGCCAGGGATTGAGCATTGGGCAGTTCCTTCCTCAGGTCCATGCTCATTTGCCAGACGCTCAGTTTCTTAAAATTGTGACGCATGCGAAAGATCAAATCGGGTTCGGAAAATCATTAGGGCTCGTGGTCAGCAGGCCTGATTCCCCCGCGGCAGCGGTCCAGAGTCCTGCCTGCAGGACGTGTCTTGCGTCCCCAACAACGTCGCACTTGTAGCATCAGTAACCGTCACCCACACATACCCCCCCGCAGCAGTTCCCTCCACTTTTGGAAAGATCACCACCTTATTCTGCGAGTTCCGGCCCTTCCAGTCGGAGTCGGAGCGCTTGGATTCCCCTTCGATGAGGACCTTGAAGGTCTTGCCGATGTCGGCCTGGTTGTGGTCGTGGCTGATGGAGGTCTGTAGGTCGATGATCTCCTGGAGACGTCGCTTTTTGACTTCCAGCGGTACGTCATCTTCGAGCTTGCGGGCGGCCGGGGTGCCGGGGCGCTCGGAATAGTAGAACATGTACGACAGGCTGTAGCGGGCGTAGTCGATCATGCGCAGCGTATCCTGGTGGTCCTCCTCGCTTTCGCTGCAGAAGCCGGTGATGACGTCGGAGCTGATCGCGCAGCCCGGGATAAGTTCGTAAATGCGGTCGATCTTGGATTGGTACCACTCCCGGTCGTAGGTGCGGTTCATGAGCTCGAGGATACGGCTGTTGCCCGACTGTACCGGCAGGTGGATGTAGTTGCAGACGTTTTCGTGGTCGCGCATGGCGTAGAGTACGTCGTCGGTGATGTCCTTCGGGTGGCTGGTACTGAAGCGGATACGCAAGTCAGGGTCAACGCCGGCCGTAAGGGTCAGCAGCTCCGCGAAGTTGATCACCTTTTCGGTTTCGGGATTCTTCCACTTATAGCTGTCGACGTTCTGGCCCAGCAGGGTGACCTCCCGGAAACCGCGTTCGAAGAGGTCGGTCGCTTCGGCTACGATGCTATAGGCACTGCGGCTCCGTTCGCGGCCGCGGGTGTAGGGCACCACGCAGAACGAGCACATATTGTCGCAGCCCCGCATAATGGAGATGAAAGCCGTAACGCCATTGCTCTGAAGCCGCAGGGGATTGATGTCGGCGTAGGTCTCCTCCCGGCTCAGGAACACATTGACGCCCTTATCCCCCTCCTCGGCACCGGCAACGAGGTTGGGCAGATCCCGGTAGGCATCCGGCCCGACCACCAGGTCCACCAGTTTTTCCTCTTCCAGGAATTTGGCCTTCAGCCGCTCGGCCATACAGCCCAGCACACCGACCATGGTGCCGGGTTTTTTACGCTTCACTTTATCGAAAACGCGCAGTCGTTTACGCACCGTGTCCTCCGCTTTTTCGCGGATGCTGCAGGTATTGATGAGGATCAGGTCCGCGGCGTCCATGTCACGGGTGGGTCCGTAACCCGCCTCGCCCAGTATCGAAGCTACGATCTCCGAGTCGCTGAAGTTCATCTGGCAGCCGTAGCTTTCTATGTAGAAGTGTTTTTGGGCCGGCCGGTCCAGCACCAGCGTCTCCCCGAACACCTGCCCCTGGACCGCCTCGTCGATCCGTTTCCCCTCCAGGCCCCGTATCGATGGATTATCGTCGTACATACTCCTTGCTTTGACCCGCAAAGGTAGGTTCTTTTGCTGACAGATTGTCAGGGTTGCGAAAGGTATTGCTCAGATCTGTTTTTATTTATCACAGTGGTTGGCTGGGCGCGGACGCGGGTGCGCTATCTTGGAAAAAAATTTCCGTATGCGCCTGATTACTCTACTAGTTTTGCTCTCGACCTTATGTTGGGCCCAGACTGCCGTGCCGGCCTACGAACTCGACCACCGCATCGCCCTGTCAGTCGCACGATTGACCGATCCGGATGCCCGGCCCGCCTTCACCGAGGAGTTCTTACTGGCTGACGTAGCCCTGAACCCCGACGATCCGCGGCGATTTTACAATTTCAGTGGCGACCTCTCCGGCCGCTACATCGAGGTGATGAGTCTGCTTCCGGAGGCCGAGCGCGCCACGATAAAACTTGACGAGCTGGTTGCCAAGGTGACCGCCGAACAACAGGAAGATGGTCGCTTCGGGGATTCCTCCCTCCACTACACAGCCGCCGAGATAGGGGGTGAGCACATGGCTCTGCTGTGGGGCAACGGTCGCCTGCTGGTGGGGCTCATGACCTATTACGAGCAGACCGGTAACCAGGCGGCACTTAGCTCGGCCCGAAGGCTGGGAGACTTTTTTATCGGGCTGGCGGCTCAGTCGCGAAGCCCCGAAATTGCCGAACGACTGAAAGGCTTCGGGGCGAAAGGCATCATCTGCTTCACCCAGTATATCGAAGGGCTGGCTATGCTTGCCAGATCCACCAAGGACAGTAAGTACATCCAGGCTGCCAAAGATGCATACACGGCCCTGCCCGAGCGCGGCGAAGTGCACACCCACGGCTACCTGACCACGCTGAGGGGCGTGCTCATGCTCCACGAGCTGACCGGCGATCCAAATCATCTGGACTACGTAAGGAGCACCTTTGACGAGCTACTCGCCTCCAAAGACTATACCCGTCACGGTGCGGTTTACGAGTATTTCGGCGGGCATGGCGACCGCGACGAGGGCTGCTCCTCCGCCGATTTCGTGCGCCTCGCCTTCCACCTCTACCGCCTGACCGACACTGAAAGCTACCTCACCGTGGCCCGGGCTGGTCTGCTCAACGCCCTATTCTACAACCAATACGCTTCGGGTGATTTCGGCCACCACTTCTTCACCGAGGGCGGCATGTCGGCCAGTAACCCCCGACGTGCTTGGTGGTGCTGCACCATGCACGGTCTGCGGGCGCTGCTAGCGGTGCGCCAGGACGAAGTGCTGGTTGCCAAAGCCGGCACTACCACACTTCAACTGCTCGTCACCCAGACCTACGATCAGGATGGAAAAGCCTTCCGGCTAGAACACGCGGGGGAAGACGACGGTACGACTCACTACCGAATGACGGTAACGCGGTGGGACGATACCCCCCTCCTCATCGCCGCCCCGGAAGAAACACGTATCGCCAAGGTCAATTTCAATCCCGTAGCGGGAGACGTACTGGATATTCTGGTCGAATACCGGGTCAGGTTCCATACGGGTGATCGAGGCCCCGCGGAACACCTTCCTGAAGCGGCAGCCACCGGTTACCTGACCTACGGTCCCTATTTGATGGGCTTCAACGAGGACCACTTCGTAGCCGAGCCCGACTGGGGCAACCAGGTCAGCTGGACGGGCCTGACCGCGGGCGAGCTACCGCTGTCCCTCGTTGTCGATTACCGTCACGGCGGTTACCCCGGTATCCATCCGGCGACCCTCGTGCCCATCGGTTACCAAACTTACTTCGGTCACCCTTACCTGAAGGTCTCCACGGAGTTTGCCGCTTCCATCGTGCCGAAATCCCCCGACTGAGGCCGCCCGACGCCTACCCGACCATCTTACGGAAACAATGATCGCTACCCAGTCGTTTTTTCGCCAAAGCTTTCCTGCATGTTTCGCTACCTGTTCGCCTTCATTTCACTGCTGTTCGTTGTCAGCTGCACCTACACGGCTAAAATCACCGACGGGGCCACCGCCGTTGACCGCAAGCAGTACGACGTGGCCGTGCCGATGCTGGAGCGGGAGTACAAGCGCGCCAAATCCCGCACCCAGCAGGGAGAAATTGCCAATAATTTGGCCGTGAGCTACCGGGAAACCAGCCGGGACGAGCAGGCCGCCGAATGGTTTCAGACCGCCTACGACAATGGGGTCGGCCCCGATGCCCTCCGCGAAAAAGCCGCCGCCCTCAAGCGGCTGGAACGCTACGAAGACGCCATCCAGGTGTATACCGACCTGGGCTTCGAGATCGGATCCAAGTACGAATTCCGCCGCGACATCGCGGGGGCGGAACTGGCCATGAAGCTGAAAGCCCAGGAGGCTGCGAAAACCACCCGGGAATACGAGGTCACCCCCGCCGCCTTCAACAGTGCCGGGGCCGACTACGCCGCCGTCTCCTACAACGACAAGCTCGTCTTCACCAGCGACCGCAGTGCCGCCACCGGCGACGAAACCTACAACTGGACGGGCCGGAGTTTCAGCGACCTCTTCCAGGTATCCCCGGAAGAAAGCAGCGTCGAAGGCTTTTACTCCGGACTCAATACCGACGACAACGAGGGCACGCCTACCTTCAGCGCCGACGGCAATACGATGATCTTCACCCGCTGCAGCCCACCGGCCAAACGGTCGGACGCCTACTGTGGACTCTACCGCAGCGAGCGGGTGGGGGAGGGCTGGGGCCCCGCCGAAAAGCTGCCCTTCGTGACCCCGGAAGCCAACTACATGCACCCGGCGCTGAGCGCCGACGGGACCCAACTCATTTATTCCGCCAACCTGCCCGACGGCTGGGGCGGCTACGATCTGTATACTGTGGAAAAGGGACCCACCGGTGAGTGGGGTACCCCCGACCTCATGAACCGCGCCATCAATACCGCCGGAAACGAACAGTTTCCCACCCTCGACGGCGATACCCTGTACTTCTCCAGCGACGGATTGGAGGGCCTCGGTGGACTAGACATCTTCCGGACGTGGCCCCTCGAGGACGGCCGGTATAATGCCCCCAAAAACCTGCGCCTGCCGATCAACAGCGGCGCCGATGACTTTGCGTACACCATCGCACGTCGCAACGGGACCGGCGTAGGCTCCACCACTACCGGGTACTTCAGCAGCGCCCGGCCGGGAGGCTCCGGCAGTGATGACATCTATGCCTACACGAAAACGCAGCTTCCCCCGCCGCCCCCAGATACCACTCCGATCGCTTACCGCAACGTGCTGGACGTGACCGTGGTGGAAAAGATCCTCGAAGACCCGTCCAAACCCGGGAGCCGGGTGCTGGGACTCCGCCCCGTCCCCAACACCACCATCTTGGCCCAGGTGGGCGAGCAAAGCCGCACCGTGACGACGAACGAAGAAGGACAACTGAGCCTGGTGCTGGTGGACAACCAGGCGTATGACTTCCGCGCCGAGCGGCCCGACTACCTGGCGGCCGAGGGCCGCTTCAGCAGCCGTAACCTTCCGCGGGATCCGGAGGCCCCCGAGCAGCGCTACGAGCTGGAACTGGAGATCGAAAAGATCTTCCGTAACCAGGAGATCGTCCTGGAGAATATTTACTACGACTTCGACCAGAGCTTCATCCGGGAAGACGCACAGCCTACCCTTAATGAGCTATCCGACATCCTCAGCCGCAATCCCGGCATCCGCATCGAACTCGGCAGCCACACCGACTGCCGGGGCCGCGACGACTACAACGAAACCCTCAGTCAGGCCCGCGCCCAGTCTGCCGTAGATTACCTCATCCAGAAGGGCATCACGCCCGATCGCCTCACCGCCAGGGGCTACGGGGAAACCCAGCCGGTAGCCGAGTGCCTCTGCGAACGCTGTACCGAGGAAGAACACCAGCGGAACCGGCGGACTACCTTCCGGATTCTGGAGTAGGACCCACCCTCCACTCATCCCAACCCCCACTCATTCCTTAACCTGCCCCGCCGGCAACCGCACCGCCTTGATCATGTACCCTTCCGAGCTCTCGTAATCGTATAGTTCTATGTGGGTCTGCTCGATGAGGATGTTGACCAGCGAGTAGGTCGTGCCGATGGCGTAGCCCTTGTTGGCCAGGTACTGGGTGACGAACCACTTCAGCCCCACGTAGGTGGTGAAGTTGAGGTGGAGGGCGTCGTGCAGCTCGTCGAGAATCTCCTCGGCGGTGATGACGCGGTAACCCGGGGGGGCGGTATCGCGGTAAGTGTTGGTCTTGTGTTCGAGCTTGATCTTGCCGATGATCTTGGGACCGATCAGTTTCACCCGGTGATCGTGGGCCGGGAGCTCCCCGGTTCCCGGATTGATCGACTCCACGATTTCGTCGGAGGGCAGGAGGGCGGAGCGGCCGCCACCAATTTCCTGGGCCTGCTGATTCACGGCGGCCTCTTCCTGTTCTTCCCGCACGACTTCGGCCGCCGCCAGGTGAATGGCCTGCTTCTCCTTGAGGGAGAGCACGATCTCGTCGATGTGGCTTTCGGCCTCCTTGATGATGGCGGTCAGCTCGGCGGAAAGTTCGATGCCCTTGCGCAACTCGCTGTGGAAGAAAGTAGCCTGGTGGGCGACCTTGTTACGGATCTTGGACATCTCCTTCCAGAGCCGTTCGAAATTCTTGTCGCGGAAGAAGGTCTTGAAGTACTTCGTGTAGTTGCCCTCCAGATTGGATTTGAGCTCCTGCAATTCTTCCAGGGTATCGATGTGGGACAGGCGTTCCAGTACCTTCTCCGGCTCGTTGAAGCCGGTAGATTGCTTGTAGATAAGTAGTCCCAGGTCATCAAAATCAGCGAATTCGATGTCGCTGTTGATGAAGTAACTGAACTGGTTCGAGCGGTTGCGTTGCCGGGCCTTGACCTTCTCGATCATCTTCGGGGTGGCGGTGACGTCCCACCAGGCCATGCCCACGCGTTGGAAGAAGAACTTGATGAGGTAGCGGCGCAGCAGGTTTTCCACGGCATTGATCTTCGGATAGAGCTGGTTGGCAATTTCGCTGCTGATGTCGTCCTGCAAAACCCGCAGGTGGGCAAATCCCAGTTTATCGTTGAGGTGGCGCAGCAGCCGCTGGCGGAAGGGCTCAAGCGGCTCGAAGAGCTGACTTTCCACGCGTAGGACAAAGGCGGCCTCGACTAAATCCGTTAAAATTTTACTGGTGTCTACATTAATTACGGTGACGATCATCCCGCTCTCGCCCTTTATGTAATCATGACCGTTTTTGTCCTTCGTGATAAGGGGGGACTTGCCGTTCCAGACGTCCGTACTGTAACTGATCGCGTGGATAAAGCCGCGCTGATCACTGATGTCGTCGGGGTCGATGCAGAGGAGCTCGAAGATAAAATTGGAAGGCATATCATAGATAGTTGACTAGGGATTGATAGATATTATGATTTCCGGAAATATAACCATTCCGGGTAGGAGCGGCAATTATAATCCCGGTGGTGTCCGGTGCTGGCAACGCTTCGTCGCTGGCTTGTGTCTTTCGGGTGCCTGATTCCAACGCAGGCGTATGGCCGCTTAGCCTGCCCGAATGCATACCTTTGCCACTCCAACTTAAGGAAGCGTTAAAGCACTTTACTGCGGGCGGCATCCGTTCCCCCGTCGCCGTTAGCCTTACCGGAGATAAACACTGCATTGACCCACTTGCCCCCGCACCTGCGCGCCGCCGTCCTACTGCTCACCCTTCTGCTCGTTGCGGACCGGGCGGGGGCGCAGGTGGATAGTATCCCACCGGAAGCGGTGTTTTCGGGAAGCACCGAACCGTACACCATCAGTCAGGACAGCCTGGACGCGCCGGTTACGTACAGCAGCCGCGACAGCATGGAGGTGGATATGGCCCACCAGCAAATTCACCTCTACGGACAGGCCGAGGTGAATTACGAGCAAATCAAGCTCCAGGCCAACCACATCGTGCTTGATTACGGAACGAATGTGGTGCGGGCGGAACCCTGGCCCGACAGTTCTGGAACGTTGGCGGGCGACCCGCAGTTCAGCGATGGTGGTCAGGACTTTAGCTCCAAGGGCATCACGTATAACTTTAAGAGTCGGAAGGGGATCATTACGGAAACGGTCACTACCCAGGAAGATGTCTTCATCCACAGCGCCAAGTCGAAATTCGTGAGTGGGGGTATACAGACCAACGACAGCACCCGCTCGGACGTGATCTACACCGAGGGGGCCATCTTCACCACTTGCTCCCTCGACCATCCCCACTTCGGCATCCGGACGCAGCGGGCCAAGGTGGTACCGAACAAGCTGGCCATCATCGGTCCGTCGAACCTCGAGATCATGGGGGTGCCGACGCCCTTCTGGCTGCCCTTCGGCTTCTTCCCGCTGAAGAGCGGGCGGAGTACCGGATTGCTGTTCCCGAGCGACTACCAGTACAGCCAGCAGTGGGGCTTCGGTTTCCAGGGGGTAGGGTGGTTCTTTCCCATCGGGGAGCACGTTAACTTGCAGGTGACCAGCGACATCTACCTCAACGGCACCTTTACCGTCAACACGGCCACCAGCTACCGCCGGCGGTACAAGTACTCGGGCAACCTTGATTTAAGTTATCGGAACCTCATCCAGAAAACCTCGATCGAGGCGGGCTATCAGGATCAGGCAGAACGCGGCATCAGCATCGGCTGGACCCACCGCCAGGATCCGCGGGCCCACCCGACCTTCACCTTCGGCGGACGGATCAATTTCCAGACCAACAAGTTGGATCAGCGCTTCCTCAATACCTACGAGTCGGCCAGTCAGAACGTGATCAACTCGTCGATGAACATCACCAAGACCTTCCCGAAGCTGAAATCGACCCTCACCGCCGGCCTCAACCACAGCCAGAATAACCAGACCGGCGACATGTCGGTCAGTTTCCCCGACGCCCGCTTCCAGACCCAGACGATCTACCCCCTGCGCAGCCTGCCCGGCAGTGCGCGGGCCTGGTACAAGAAACTGAGCTTCCGCTACGGCAATCAGTTGAAGACGGAGTTCACCGGTCGGGATACCAGCTTCTTCACCCAGCAGACCTTCGACGATGCCCGCTACGGGTTCAAGCACGACATCACCACTGCCCTGAGCCTCAACGTGCTCAAGTACTTTAACGTCAGTCCAAATGCCAGTTACGGAGAAGTCTACTACGGCAAGACCCAGGAGTACTTCCTCGATACTTCCTCGATCAAGACCGAGGACATTATTGACGAGAATGGCAACCTGATTACTGACACAATCTCCTACGCATCGATCCAGAGCCGGCTAAACCCCGGACTCGCCAGCTTCCGCACCTACAGCGCCGGGGTAAGCGTAAGTACTCAGCTGTTCGGGAAGGTGCTGCTGGGGCGGCGGGGCCTCTTCGGACTTAAGGGGCTGCGGCACGTAATGAAGCCTTCGGTTAATGTCGGGTATTCCCCGGATTACCAGAATGCCAGCGACTTCATCAGCGGGACGCCCTATTTCATCCGCGAAAATATGATCGATCCGCTGCGCGGCGATCCCGACCGCTTTGTAACGCCGTTCGGGGGGCAGATCTTCGGTGCCCCCAGCCCCTCCGCCAGTCGGTTGGGTATCAGCTATTCGATCTCCAATCTCTTCGAGGCGAAGGTGTACAGCCGCAAGGACAGCACCGACAACATTGTAAAGCTCTTCCAGAACATCGGCGTCAGCGGCAACTACGACCTCACCGCCGACAGCCTCAACTGGAGTACCATTAATGTCAATGCCACTACCCGCTTCTTTAAGGGGCTGACCCAGGTGAGCCTGCGCGCGAATTTCGACCCCTACGTCACCCGCTACAATCCGGCCACTAATTCCGTAAAGCGGATCAACGTGACTACCCTCAGTGACCGCGGAGCGCCCGTTCAGCTCAACCAATTCAACGCGACCATTTCCACCAACCTGACCGTCGCCAAGATCCGGGAGATCTTCCAGGGGCAGGAGGAGGAGTTCGTCACCGACGTAGCGGAAGAACGGCGGCAGCGACGGGAAGAGGAAAACACCCTCTTCGAGGAGACCGACATCCTGAGCTTGTTCGAGAAATTCAGCATCCGTCACACCCTCAACTATACCGTAAACCGCGAAGCATCCAGAGATCCCGAGAATCCCACTGCCCGCGACACCCTGCGGTTTAACGCCAACGCGAACAGCATCGAACTTCGCGGTGCCCTGCAGCTCACCGAGAACTGGAGCGTCAATATCGGACAGATCGGTTACGACTTCACCAGTAAGCGCATAACCTACCCCTACCTCAGCTTCGCCCGCGATCTCCACTGCTGGGAGATGCGCTTCAGTTGGGCTCCGCAACGGAACACCTACCAGTTCAGCATTGCCGTCAAGCCCGGGGTGTTTGACTTCCTGGAAGTGCCGATCAATCAGAACCGCTACGACAACCAGCGACTTTTCGGGTATTAAAAAACCCGTTCCGCGGTAGCGGAACGGGTTGTGAAAGTAGGTGTGACCAGGTAGTTCGCCTGCTGCTAGATCAGGTCTTCGTCGCGACGGCGGGAATTGTAGAGGTCCGTGTCATAGAACTTATCGTCGAGCTGGTCGGCCCTGCGGTATTCATCTGTCGAGTAGCGCTCGCGATCGTAAGAACTACCGTGGTCGTGTAGGTCGGCCAGGTAATCGTTCGTACTGATCTCGTAATCCGTAGTATAGCCGTTCTCCCGGTTGAAGCGCGGGTAGTCGGTCAGATCGTTGAGGACGAGTCCGGATACGTGGACCGATTTCTTATCCTTGTCAAGACGAACCACGCCCACGGGAATCAGCGCATGGCGGTCCTCATTGGTGTACCGGTTGGAGGTATGACGCTGGCGTATTTCTTCATCGATTTCCACTTCGATGTAGCGGACGAGGTTAGCGTTGACATCCGCGAGCAGCCCTTCGACTTCACCGACATCCTCGCCAGTGTCCAGGCGTACGGTGTAACCGCGGGGGTCCACGTCATCGTGATGCACGGTGTAGCCGGAAAGGTCATCGAGGAATTTCAGGTTCTTGTTGCGGTTCCTTTGGGTGGAGGTATCCATAATTGAATAGTTGTGTGGTTAGAGAAGAGATAGGATGTCGTGAAGCTGCTTACTTCATTTCCTGTAGGACCAACCGGGCCTGGCGGAAAAAGCTGCGTACGTCACTCTTTTGATCCAGGGTGAGGGTACTGGCGTCAATGGCCTGTGCCTCCTGGCGTAGCTTCTTGACGTTTTCGTCAAACTGGCCGTTATAGGCCTTCTGGTCGACATCTTCCAAAATCTCGGTGATGAGCATAGTGGACATCTTGATCTTGTCGGCATGATCGGTCGCCATCGGGTCGGCGGTGATTTCCCCGGCAAGCTGCTTGACACGCATGGCTTTACTGTCTGCACTGGTGCCATCGTCAACCCCTTTGCGTTCGGCAAGAGCTGCGGACGCGTTAGCCAACTGGGTAAGTGTCTGATTGGTAAACTCGTGGCCCAGACCCATTTCGCCTTCCATGTTTTCCGTACTGCTCATGAAACCGGTGTAGAACTGATCATCTTCACCAATTGCTGCGTCTCCGGCATCAAACTCTTTGTAGTTGTTGTTTTCGTCGATTCCTGTAGCTACGGGAGCGACGGCATCGCCGCCTTCTAGTACTTCGTTTTCCGTGGTAGTTTCGTCTGATTCATCGAATGCTTCGGCGACGCCCCAAATGATGAGTCCGAGGAGCAGCAGTCCGATGATCCAGGGCAGCATCGATCCGCCCTTGCTTTTTTCTTCTAATCTAATCTCTGCCATAATATCTTGATTTATAAATACTTTGAAAGATAGCGACCCAGCCCGGTTGGGTCCGGGCCGCCGTATAAAGGTTACTTAACCTTAGTGCTTACGACCGTTTCTTGGGATCATCATGCTTGCGCATCTTCTCACCGCCGTCCTTTACTATGTCCACTTTGGTTTCGCGGGCGGTTTCGTGGACAGTCTCGGTGCGGGTATCGGTTTTCTTACCAACCTCAATTTCTTCGACTACGCGGGCTTTCTTGCCTACGACGGCTTCCTCTGCGGTTTCCTTGACCGAAATGGTCTGGTCGCGGAGGTCGCCAGCGTTGGCGGCGCGATCGACGGGAGTGCGCTTTACGTACGCTTCTTCGCTGCGCAGACGGAGGGTTTCCTCTACGGGGCGCTCGACGATGTGGCTGCGTACGGTCACGCCGCCGGTGTTGACTTCGCGCTTACCGATGGCGACGTCCTCTTTGATAACCTCGATCTTGCCGTCGGCGTCGACGTTGCCGAAACGGTCGTTCAGGTTCTTCCGGTTAGCGTCCGCGTCGAATGACTTATTCTGGTATTTGTTGTGTCGATCGTCCATATCCACGGCTCCGAAACGATCGAGAATGGTTGCGGCCTTCTTGGCGCGGTCCATCGAGTCGGTGTGTACCGTTACGACGGTACCGCGGCTGGCTACGTCACGGGTCTTCGTACGACGGGCGTCGTCATCATCTCCTCCGAACAAGTTGTCGAAGAAGTTGCCGATAGAGCTATCGTGCTTGTCGTTGTAGTCGGTGCTACGGGTACCGTGCTCTCCGAACTTGGAGACATCGACCTTTGCGTCGTCGAAGCCATCCTTTGTGAGTGCATCTTTCGCGCTGCGGGCCTGGCTCATGGTATCAAATACGCCTATTACTGTCTGGTTTTTCATTACTAATGCTATTTTAAAATTAAAGTGATAAGCCACTCCTATTCAGGAGTAGCAGGATATTCTTTTTCGGGGGTGATGCGACGGACCGACGCGGTCTCGGAGCGCAAATCCACTGTTTCTGTGCGTTCCTCCACGTCGGTGTGCTTCATCAGGTGGATCTCTTCTACGAGAACGAGGCGTTTAATCACGACCTCTTCCTCCCGAACCACGGGAATGATGATGTTCCCATCGACCTGACGGACTTGGGGCATGATTTCCACGATTCGGTTGATCGGCATGCGAAGTTCCCGGTAGCGCGTGTGAACGGTCTGTAAGGGAACATCGACTTCCTGGTGAGCTACTTCCTTGGTCACGTGGACCTCCGCCGTGGTAATCTTGCGGCTAGAGATGACTAATTGGTCTTTTAGTACCGGGATAGTGCCTTCTACCACAATATTATGCGGCTTGGTCACCGGGTTGCTCATGCTGTCGTTGTCGTTTGCCATCACCTATAGATGTCGTCTTCGCTTGATAATGTTCTGATTATTCCGCAAAAATTGACCGGCGTGTGAACGCACGAAACAAAAAAGCCCCCGATCATCTAGTGATCGGGGGCTTGATCAGCCAGTGGGCTGCAGGTGGGAAAAGCCTAGAATATGTACTTCACGCCGAGCTGCATCCGCCAGGCGTTGTCGAGTACCGACGAGCTGTAGCGGAAGGTTTCCGTGGGCAGGTCAGTGGTTCCGGAAATGGTATTCAGGCGGTATACTGGCTCCCCGGCGTCGTTGACCCCGCGGTAGTTCAGCAGGTTGCGCTGGAAGGGCACCTGGGGGATTCCCCAGTCGCTGTTCAGGAGGTTGCCGAAGTTCAGGATGTCGATGGTGAACTGCAGGTAGTTGCGTTCGCCTTCGGAGAACTTGACGTTCTGCAGGACACGCACATCGAAGCGATTAACCCAGGGTGCGATCGCACCGTTCCGCTCGGCAATCTTACCCCGCTGCTCGCTCAGGTAGTCGTCCTGATCGATGTAGGTATCGAGAATGTCGCGCTGCATTTGCTCGGTGAACTCCTGACCGTCAACGGTGATGGTTTCGAAGTTCAGTTCGTTCGCATCATTGGGTACGTAGATCAGGCGGTTGGAGTTGTCGCCGAAGTCGCCGGAATAGGTGTAGGAGTAGCGGAAAGAGTTGGCCCCGTCGTAGAAGATACCGATGGTGGTTCCTCCGGTCTGGTAGTTTAGGTTACCGACCACCCGGTTGGGAATGTCGAAGGCGGCATAGCTGAGTTCCGGATCGTTGCGATCGTACTTTACCGTCGCGGGCCAGAGGGAAACGGCCTGTGAGCCGCCGGCGGCATCCAGGTCGCGGGAGCGCGAGTGGGTGTAAGCAGCCATGGCGTAGAAGCCGTTGGTGAACTCCTTCGACAGCTGAGCCGTGAACGAGTAGTAGTCGGCTTTGCGCTGAGCGTTGGTCAGGAGGAACACGTTGCGGAAATCCTCGTCGTTGCTATAGCCCGAAAGGCCGGGCTGGCTGGTGTAGTAGCCACGCTGATCGGGACCGTTAAAGGTGGCGTCGGGCGCACGCAGTACCGGGTTGTAGGCGATGGGCGTGTGGACGTCGCGGTTGTACATCAGCTCGAGGCTGCCCTTGACGTTGAAGGGCAGCTGCTGGTCGAGGCCGAGGTTGGTACGCCATACCTGGGGCAGCTTGAAGTTGCGGTCGGTAAGGTTCAGCTCGTTGGAGAGCGCAGCACCGGGGTTCTCCGGGTTGTAAGCGGTCACGTCGGGGTTGAAGGTGATGTCGTTGTCGATCACTTCCTGACCTTCGTAACCGATGCCGCCGCGGATCACGCCGGAACCGTTGACCTGGTTGGAAAGCCAGACGAAGGGAATACGGCCGGAGAAGAGGCCGGTACCCCCGCGGAGCACGGTCGTGCGGTCGCCTCCCGAGATGTCGTAGTTGATGCCCAGGCGGGGGCTAAAGAGGGGGCTTACCTTCGGGAAGGTGCTTACATCCGGAGTAAAGGTTTCTCCCTCGCTGCCGGTCAGGGTCTTGTTCAGGCCGTCGAGCAACTCGTTGTTGGGGATATCGATGGGGTAGAAGGGCAGATCGATACGCAGGCCGCCGGTGAGCTTGATGAGGTCGGTGATCTGAAACTCGTCCTGTACGTACACGCCGAGCTGGCCGAACTTGGTTTCGTCGACGGGGGGCGTGGTGCTGCCGTCCAGGGCGAAGCCCTTGGCAAAGGCGGTGGGGTAGACGTTGGGATCCTGGTCGATTACGGCAGACACGAAGTTGTCGTAGGTGTCAAAACGGTAGAAGCCGTTGAACACCGGGTTGAAGGCGTTCAGGAAGGTCATGTACTCAAAGTTGATACCGGCGGTGATGGTGTGCTTGTTGCGGTAGAACGTGAGGTTGTTAGTTACGTTGAAGACATTGTTCTCCAGCAGGTTACCCACCGTAAAGAGTTCGTTACCGAGGGTCATGTAGTACAGCGGGTTTCCGGATTCATCCGGCTCGAGTACTTCGATCATCGGAAAATTCTGGCCACCGGGGATGCCCCGCTTCGGGTCGGCTACCTTGGTGAAACCGATGTTAAACTGGTTGGAAAGGTTGTCCGTGAAGATCGAGTTCAGTTCGGCGACGTAGGAGGTGACGCGGCGGTCGTTGGTGTAGTTGTTGTTCCGGAAGTTGATGTTCTCTATGCCGGTCCGGTCGGTGGTACGGAAGCGGGTCGAAATGTAACGGACCGAGTTGCCGTTGGTGGGCACGTCGGTGAACGCGGTGTAGTCGTTGAAGCGGGCCGTCAGCTTATGGCGGTTGCTGATGTTGTAGTCGAGGCGAACGTTGATCCGTTCCTGCTCGGACCCAAACTGGTAGCTGTCGGGCGCACCGGTGTCGTACCCGTAAAGGTTCTGAATACGCTCGCGAACGAAGTTAGCCTCGGAGAGGGGCACGCGGGAGATGAGGAGTCCATCGGGCTGCTCACCGTCGCGGGCGGCACGCTTAAGGAAGGAAGGAACGGCCTCGGTTTCCTTTTCGTAGGAGCCGAAGAAGAATAGTTTGTTCTTAATGATCGGTCCACCCAGGGTGGCACCGAAGATCTCGTTCTTGGAGTTGCCCGGATCGACGGTGATCTCGCCGGCACGGGTGCCCTGTGTCTGGTCGTTGCGCAGCAGGTAGTAAGCCGAACCGCGGAAATCGTTGGTGCCCGACTTGGTAACCGCGTTGACGGCAGCGCCGGTGAAACCGGAATAGCGTACGTCATAAGGGGCTAGGTTTACGCTGACGGCCTCGATGGCATCGATCGAGATGGGGCTGCCACCGGCGAACTGTCCGCTTCCGAGTCCGAAGTTGTTGTTGTAAATGTTGCCGTCAATCGTGTAGTTGTTGAAGCGGCTGCTGGTACCGGCAAAGCTGGTCCCGTTCGACTGGGGCGTAAGCCGGGTGTAGTCATTCAGGCTACGGCTGACGGTCGGGAGGGCTTTGATCTCTTCCGAGGAGACGTTGATCGCGGAGCCCGTCTTTTCGTCGGTGAACTCCCCGTTGCGGGAAGCAGTGACGGTCACGTCGTCCAGCAGGACGGAGCCGTCGGAAAGCTCGAAGTCCACCACGCTCTGGACGCCGAGTTTTAACTCGATGCCCCCCTTGGAAAATTCTTCGAAACCGATATAGGTGGCCGTAACGGTGTAGGGACCGCCGACCCGCATACCGGGGAGGGTGTAATATCCGCTCTCGTTGGTCACGGTACCGTACTGGCTGCCGGAAGGGGTATGAATGGCGATGATTGTGGCACCGGGAAGGTCCTCACCGCTCGCGTCGTACACATGACCGGTAATACTGCTGTTGGTAATCTGTGCATCAAGCCCTGTCCCCGCACACAGGACCAGCATCAGATACGCTAAACGTAGTTTCATAAGAAGGAGATTGAATTTGGTTGATTAGGTTCCGGCCTGTACCGGCGTAATTCGCCGCAAAGGTCTACACCTTTTCCGACGTTCACGTTAACTTAATGTTAACCTTTGATCATTCCTTTCTCCGGGGGGGAGCAGCTCTACTTGTCCTGCCGCGCAAACACCTTCCGCAACAGTTCAGTATTCCGCAGGGCCGGGTTCTGCCGCAATTCCGTTTCTTTTACCTCGATCAATCCGAACATTCCTTCCAGCGCGCGCTGAGTTACGTAGGCGTCCAGGTCGGGATCGGTTTTTTTCACCAGGGGGATTCTGTTGTAGGCGGTCACGGCCTTTTTCCAGATCTCGTTGGCGTTGACCTCATCGAGTGCCGCCCGGATCACCGGCTGGAACTCTCCCGTCAGGGCGGCCGAGGTATTGCCCTGGAGGTAGCGGGTGGCTGCGTCGTTTTCACCGAGGAGGAGGTTCATCGCATCCTGGAAGGTCAATCCTTTAATGGCACCGACGAAAATGGGCGTTGCCTTAGTCGCAGCGAGCTCTGCGGCGTGGTTGATGCGCTCGGTGAGGTCCTGCTCTAAGTTGTTGAAGCCGGGCAGGGCACTGACCCGGCCTACGATCGCCTGGGCCTCTTCGGGTAGCAAAATTTTGTACGGGCTGGCATAGTACCCATTGGCCGCCGAGAGCGAAGTAACGGCCTTGCCGACGCCCTGGTCGAGCGCTTCCTTCAGGGCATTGCCCACCTCCTCATTGCTAAGCGGTCCCCCCCCCTTGAGCACATTAGACGCCCGGTCGGCAATCTTCCCCAGCTTCCCGAGCTGGGCCGAGGCTGATAAGGAAAGGGAACAAAGGGCAAGGAGGGTCAGCAGGTAGCGGAAGCGCATAGGGAAGGGGTTTCTCCGTAAACGCTACCCACCATCCTAAGATTACCGGCCCCGCGTTAAGATTGGCCTAAGATCCTGGGACCCCCGGGTAGAGGACCTCCCCGGTCCGATGCATCATTATTACACACACCAAGATCGCCCAAGTTACGCCCCGAAACGAAGCGCATCACCCGTAAACCGCCACCTCAATGTCTTCCCGGCTTACCCCCTCCACCTCCATGACCAGGTCGGGGCCATAGAGACCGGCCGGAGTTTGGTATCCGGGCTTCACTTCGCCGGCCAGCACTTTACTGATAATCAGGAGCGCCGTCATGGCCGTAAGGGTATAGCCCTCCGGCGTACGCAGGCGGGCGGCGACCGTTTTGCCGCTCACGTCCTTTACCTCTCCGTATATATAGGTCTCCGCCGATGCGCGCTGGGCGTCATCGGGACCGGCGGGGCGGGCGGCGATCTTTTTGGCAAGGTACTTTTTGACCACGCCGAGGCGCAGGATCGGCCCCAACAGGTTGCTGCGTTGCAGGGTCCTGAGTTGGGCGGGCGGTACCGAGAAGAAGGTCTTGATGTTCGGGATGCCCGTGGTGAAGTAGGCGGTAAAGACGTCGCCCCAGGGGATGGTCACGGCCCGTAGGTTGACGTCATCCTTAAAGGGGAAGGAACGGATCTCGTAGGCTGATTTGACCGGAACGATCTTACCGTGCCTCCGGATCGCACCCCCGTTGCCGAGGGCACCGAGCATGGTCATGGAAGTGCCGTGGCTCATCATCCCGCCCTTCCACGCGAAGGCCAGCACCAGGTCCGTCGCTTCCGGCAGCTGCTTGCTTAGGTAGGCGGCCAGGCAGTCGGTGGGGACGACGTCGAACCCCACCCCGGGCATCAGCATAATCCCGGCCCGGACGGCCGCGGCGCTGCGGCGGGCGGACTGGGCGAAAACCGGGATCTCCCCCGTAATGTCCAGGTAATGGGTCCGGGTGGCCATACAGGCCTCCTGCATGGCTTCCGCGGTATGGACAAAGGGGCCGGCCGCGTGAAGCACGACGGTCTGCCCCCGCAGCAAATCGTGGAGCTCGGTGCGGTTGTTGAGGTCCACCGCCCGGTAGTCGTACCCAAATTCTTCGGCCATGGCGGCTAATTTGCCCGCATCCCGCCCACTGAGCAGGGGCCGCAGGCCGTACTGGGTCGCCATACGGGTGATGAGGCGGCCGGTGTATCCGTAGGCACCGTAGAGTAAAAAGTCAGCCATAGCGATCTACAAGTTTCGACGGGTAAGGTACATTCCCTCCGGCGGCCCGCGAGGATTGCTTTGGGATTGCCGGGTATGGCAAAAACTGGCATCCCAACCCGGGGTTCATTCTGGCCGCCACGGGACCCTGCCGGGCACCGGTTCCGGGGAAAAGTTTTTCGGGCCTGGTAATTTGCAAATTCTTCCCTACCTTTCGGCCATGCAAATGAATAGCGCGCTCAACGGCTGGTGGCTTTTCCGTTCTCTCTCCTGAGCACGCGTAGCCCTTTTGCACAAAAATCAAAGGCTCGTCGGTTGCTCCGACGGGCCTTTTTCGTTGGGTCCCGGCGGGAACCGGCCTAAATTTTATCCCCTTGTCCACGAACACCCTCATCCAGGAAACCACCAAGCTTCGCGTCGTCACCCGGCGGCTGACGGCAGATCAGCTTACGCCGGTGTCGCTTTACCTCTCGCTACGCGACAAGTTCACCGATCCCGTCCTCCTGGAGTCCAACGAGACCCGCAACCACGAGCACTACTTCAGCATCATGGGCCTCGAAACCCTGGCGTACTACCGGGTCGATCAGCAAACCATCCGCCGCGGCCGGGTAGGGGGGGCGGAAACGCAGGTGCCGTGCCACGGTGCCGATACCGTGAGTGATGACCTCAGTGCCTTCCTCCGGTCCTTTGCGCTGGAGTACGGCGATACCACGCCGCTCGTCCGGCAGTTCAACGGGCTCATCGGGCACACCAATTTCGAGGGCGTTCAATACTTTGACACGCTTTCCTTCCGGAATCCACAGCACCTGCGGGCCCCCGCCCTGCGTTACCACCTGTACCGCTTTGTCCTGGTGTTCCACCACTACCGCGACGAGTTGCTGGTGCTAGAAAACCTGCCCGACGGAGAGGAAAGTCGCCTGGACGAAGTAGAGGCCGCCATCCGGGCCGGCGGTACGGTGCATCCCTTTCGTACCGACGGGAAGGAACGCTCCAACCTCACCGACGACCAGTTTCGTGAACTGGTGGCGAAGGGCAAACACCACTGCCACATCGGTGACGTGTTCCAGATCGTGCTGAGCCGGCAGTTTCAGCAAGACTTCCGGGGGGACGAATTCCAGGTGTACCGCGCCCTGCGCAGCATCAATCCTTCCCCCTACCTGTTCTACTTCGACTACGGGGATTACCGGATTATGGGGTCCAGCCCCGAAAGCCAGATGGTGATCCGCGACGGGCTGGCCCGCCTCAACCCGATCGCCGGCACCTACCGCCGCACCGGGGACGTCGACCGCGACCGCGAGGCCACCGAGCGACTGCTGGCTGATCCAAAGGAGAATGCCGAGCACGTCATGCTGGTCGACCTGGCCCGCAACGACCTCAGCCGCCACACCCGCGACGTGACCGTGCGCAGCCTGCGCCAGGTCCACTACTACAGCCACGTCATTCACCTGGTGAGCACCGTTGACGGACGGCTGGAACGGGACGACATGGCCATCCGCATCTTCGGCGACACCTTCCCCGCCGGAACCCTGAGCGGCGCGCCGAAATACCGGGCCATCCAGCTCATCGACCAGTACGAAAACCAGCAGCGCGGGTTTTACGGGGGGGCCATCGGCTTCATCGACTTTGACGGGGGGATGAACCAGGCCATCCTAATCCGCTCCTTCTTCAGCCAGGACAACGTGC
>JBBSPZ010000050.1:0-30382 GCA_038258275.1 Chitinophagales bacterium
ATTATCCACCTCAAGGGGGACGATATCGAGTTGGCCCTCACCCACGGCAATGCCTACGGGGAAACGTACTTCAGTTTCGTCAATGGACAACACACCACCCAGGGCGGTACCCACCTCTACGCCTTCCGGCAGGCCCTGGTGGAAACCCTGCAGAAGCACTTCAACAAGAACTACGACCGTAAGGACATCCTGGCCAGCGTGATCGCGGCCATCGCCATCAAGGTGGAGGAACCGGTCTTCGAGTCCCAGACCAAGACCAAGCTCGGCAGCACCGACATGGGGCCGAAGGGACCGACCGTCCAGACCTTCCTGAAGAATTTTCTGATGGAGCAGCTGGATAATTTCCTGCACAAGAACCCGACCATCGCCCAGGCCCTGGAGAAGCGCCTCAAGCAGTCGGAGCGGGAGCGCAAGGAGATCGCCGGCATCAAGAAGCTCGCCAACCAGCGGGCAAAGAAGGCCAACCTCCACAACAAGAAACTCCGCGACTGCCGGGCCCACTTTGGCGACGTCAAGACTAAGGACGAGGAGACCCGCCTGGGCACCACCATCTTCATTACCGAAGGTGACTCGGCCAGTGGCTCCATCACCGTGGCCCGCGACGTGCAGACGCAGGCGGTCTTCTCCCTGCGGGGTAAGCCGCTCAACTGTTTCGGGTTGACTAAAAAGGTGGTCTACGAGAACGAGGAGTTCAACCTGCTGCAACACGCCCTCAACATCGAGGACGACGTCGACGAGATCCGCTACAACCGCGTCGTGATCGCCACCGACGCCGACGTAGACGGCATGCATATCCGCCTGCTGCTCCTCACCTTCTTTTTGCAATTTTTCCCCGACATGGTCGCCAAAGGGCATCTGTACATCCTGGAAACGCCCCTCTTCCGGGTCCGCGACAAGCAGAAGACCTACTACTGCTACAGCGAGCAGGAAAAGCAGGAAGCCATCAGGAAGCTCCGCGGCAAGGCCGAGATCACCCGCTTCAAGGGCCTGGGCGAGATCAGTCCGAACGAATTCAAGGACTTCATCGGCGAAGACATCCGCCTCGAGCCCGTCGTCATGACCGACAACACCAACATCGACGACCTGCTCAGCTACTACATGGGCAAGAACACCCCGACACGCCAGAACTTCATCATCGACAACCTGCGGGTGGAACGGGATGAGGAGACGCCTGCGGCGGTTTAGACGGGCTATCGCCCTGGGGTAGACGGGCTATCGCCCTGGGTAGAGCACTTCGCGCGTTAAAGCCTGCGGCGTTAGAAACGCCTCTAACGGCGTCAGCCTCTATTTTCCTTCCAGGTGAAACACCAACACAGGCACCTCAGGATGCAGGATCATCTGTTTCGTGCTGCTGTGGTGGAAGAGCTGTTCCCAGAAGCCACGACGCTGGGTGACCATGACGGCGAGCCCAACCGGGTTGGCGCGGAGGTAGTCGACCAGGCCGCTCTGGACGGAGTCGGCGGCGACTTCGACGATCTCAAAGGCGAATTCGGGATCGGGATTGTTGAAAAGGGGGGCGAAGAGCTTCTCGCGCTCGCGGCGGTGCTCGCTGTCGTCGTCATTGACGTGCACGAAATGGATGCGGGCGCGGAAGAGCTCGTTGAAATCCATGAGCTGAAGCACTGCGCGGCGGCTGAGGGACAGGCTGTTGCTGGCATACAGAATGTGGCGGTATTCTTCGAAGCGGGCCTGGTTGGGGACGAGCAGCACGGGACATTCCGAACGCTGGGCAACGTCGGAAGCAATGCTGCCGAAAACGTCCTCCAGAAGGTCGGAGTCGCCGGTTGCACCGAGAACGATGAGGTCGAAGCCTGCGCTCTCCGCAATAATTTTGTCAGTAGGAAAGCCGAGGACGAGCTCGCTCTTGCGGCGTACCGCGGCAGGAGCGGGGATGGCGGCAAGGAACTCGTGCATCGCGATCTCCCGGGCGTCCATCATTTCCCCGATCGGGGCCATCAGCGCGGCCTCTCCCGTAACGGTTTGCGGGGTGAAGACGTGAATGACCCGGATTTCCCGGGCGCCGATAGACACGGCCATCGCTTCGGCATACCGCAGGGCTGCGGCGGAGCCTTTACTGAAATCAACGGGGACAAGAATACGGTGGATCATGTTGTGACACTAGTTGGCGTGAAGATACATCCTCCCGCCCTGGTTTCAGCCCCTTGACCTTTGGGGCCCGTCGAGCGTTGTAAGGTAAATTCCCAGCCTGCCGGATGAGTTTCTCCTGTACCGACCCCTTACGACCAGCGCGCACTGCACCGGGGACCACCGTGTCGGTCCGCAACCTGAGCGACTGGCAACTTACCCGCGGATTTATGCCGCTCGGGGGGGGTAACCCCAATTTTTGGCTGAGTGCCCCGACGCTGCGCTTCCTGCATTCCGCTCCCCCGGGATTGGAAAGCGAAGCCGTCCTCCTTCGGCATATTTCCTCCGGCCGGGAGGTGATCCTGACCGCTCAGACCTTCTGCTTCCGGGCCGGACAACAAGTCAGTGCCGCAGCCGGTGGCGAAACCTCCCGCTGGGACTTCCGCCGCCGGTTGATCGCCCGCTTTCCCATTAAAACGCTGGTCCTGGGTCAGCTGCTCACTTCGGGAGACATTGCCCAGCAGGGACTCCAACAACTGGCCCCGGAAGAGGTCGCCGTACTGTTGCCCGCCGCGGCGGAAACCCTGCTCCAGGGCCGCCAGGGCTACCTGGCCGTATTGCTCAAGGACCTGTTTGCGGAAGCCGATCCCGCCACCGGCCGACTGATGGACCGCGGATTCGCCCACCTACCTGCCGATCCGGTGATGAAACTCGACCTGCGGCCATGGCCTTCCTTCGGTGCCTACGTGGAGGACCTCAGCAGCAAGTACCGCGTCCGCTACCGGCGGGCCCGTTCGTATGGTGAAGGAATCGGTCACCGGCGGCTGGGGCGCGAGGATGCCAGCCTGGTTCCCCAACTCTTCTCCCTCTACGCCGAAACCAGCAGCGGGGCCTCCTTCAACGTGACTGCCCTTACGCCCGATTACTTCAGGTGGTTGCTGGAGGCAGCGGAAATCCAGGGCTACTTCAACGGCACGGGAGAGCTGATCGGGTTCACGACGGCCATCCCGAACGGCCAGATTTACCACGCTCATTACCTGGGGCTCAGGGAGGCGTACAAATGGTCTCACCACCTCTACCACAATATGCTCTTCGACCTGCTGGAAGCGGGCTTGGAGGGTAGATTCGCTACCCTGGACTTCGGCCGTACGGCCCTGGAAATTAAGAGCTCCCTCGGCGCGAAACCCCATCGCTACGCCAACCTGCTGCGCCTGCGGAGCGGACTCCTGAATGGGCTGGTCCCCCGCTTCGTCCGCGCGGTTTTCGCTGCCCAGGACTGGCAGCCCCGCAGCCCGTTTCGGGCGGGTTAGGCTTCGGTTAAATTACTGTCACGAAATGCGTTGGTCACCAACCGAATCCCGGTTCGGAGGGTTCTTTCGAGCAACGGCAGGATGGAGATATTTGATTGCTAAAAACTTGCCGTTGAGACAATTTAACCCTATTTTCCTCGTCGTAGAAGGGAGTTGATCCAGCCAAACACCGAATAAATGAGCACCAGAAAACAATTGAAGTACAAGTACCTCAAAACCAAGATTGCGCTCAACCAAACCATCCAGCAATTATTGGAGATCAACCGTAAACGAAGATTTTTTAAGGAAGATCCCGTCCGCGAAACCCTCCTCAACGAAGAGCTCCGCGTCCTCAATGCGACCGCCGAAATCCAGGCGCGCACCATGAAAAATTATCAGGAAAGTATCCAGGCTCTCGAGCGCGCCTGATTACCAAAACGTTAAGGCCCGTCGCCCGCGTTAAACTCTCTTTAAAGCCCCCGTATAAGCTGGCGCCTTACGGCGGATGCTCCGAACTTCCCGGTAACCAACTCCCCCTGCCGTGAAGTACCTGCCCTTCGTACTGCTCCTCCTGCTGACCGCCCTTTCCGTCCCTTCCTGCAGCATCGAAGACCGGATCGAGCGCCGGGAAGACCGCCTCCTCGGGACCTGGCAAATCGATCGGGCTACCTTCAAGGGGGATAATTCGCTGTTTCCGGAGAACGTGACTGACGACTTCCGCGGCGATCGCGTGGTGTTCTTCAATGACTATTCCCTGCTCTTCGAAACCGGCAACGGGCAGGTATTTGATGGCTTCTGGGCAATCAACTACATCCGCGACCGCTCCGACGACGCAACCTTCACCTTCGACGCGGACTTCTTCGATTCCCGCGGGCGCCTGTCGTTTCAGTGGCTGGGCTCCATCGTCCGGCTCAACGGCAATAGCTTCGACGTCGAGGTGTGGGAACGGGGTGGGGTACTACGGCTCAAGTGGGACCGACGCTGATCGCCGGTCCATGCGGTCGACGTACAGGATCTGCCCGGCCACGAACAGGTTCTGCAGCAGAATGTAGAGCATCGGGCCGAGCACCACGAGGGGATTGATGTACTCCAGGGCGACCCAGATGGAAAGCATGGTATTCTTTCTTCCCAGCGCAAGGCTCCCCTCGATTTCGTGACCGCGGGGCGACCAGCGGCTGCCGATAAAAAAGTTGAGCAGCATCAGGGCCGTAATGCAGGTCGCGGCAGCCCCGACGAAGGACCAGGGCATCTGCGTTTCGTGGCGCAGGTAGTAGGAAAGACTTCCGGACGCTACGGTAATGTTACTCAGGAACAAGGCAAAGGTGTAGGGGCTTACCCGACGCAGTCCGGTTAATACCCGGCCGCCGAAGCGGCGCACCAATTGACCGAGCACCAGCGGCCCCGCCACGGTACTACCGATCGTCCACACCAGCACCCCCAGGTCGCGCAGGGACAATGTCACCCCCAGCAACCACGGCAGCAACACCGGCATAGTCACGGCAAATACGGCGTGGGTCACGATAATCGCTCCGACGAGGTAACCGGCGCGTCGTTGCATCAGCTCCGCCAGCACGGGCGTAATGACGGCCGTCGGGGCCAGGCCCATGAGCAAGAGGGTAAGCGCGAGGTTGTGGTCGAACAGGCCGCCGAGGAAGTAGACCGCCAGCCCGATCACCGGCAAAAGCAGGGCGACGTACGCCTGCTGCCTCGCGAAAATGCTGCCGTCGATGCGCACGTTCAGGAAGGAAAAAAAGAGCAGGATCATCAGGAAGGGCCGCAGGGTGAAGGTGTAGGCGTCGAGCCGGGGCAGGAGCAGGCCCACCGCCAGTGCTACTAAGATGAGTATCGATTTGACCATTCCCACAAGCAATGAGCTGTCGCGCCGAAAGTTCTAGCCCGCATGCTACGGGCCAAAAATTACCGGGCTAATGGACAAGCTGCTACCTTTGCGGCATGAATACCCGTGCTACCATCCTCTCCGGCATCCAGCCCACCGGCAAGCTTCACTTTGGCCGCTACTTCGGCGCCGTGGAAAACTGGAAGCGCCTGCAGCAGGAGTACGACTGCCTCTACATGGTGGTGAATTACCACGCCATGACCATGCCCTTCACCGCCAAAAAGCTGGTGGAAAATACTTGGGAACTCTGCTTCCACTTGCTAGCGTGCGGTATTCAACCCGAGAATCTCTTTATCCAGAGCCTCGTGCCCGAGCACACGGAACTGAACTGGGTCCTCAACTGCTTCAGCAGCTACGGACAACTGACGCGCATGACCCAGTTCAAGGACAAAGGCGGGCAGAACGAAGAATTTGTTTCCTCCGGGCTGCTGACCTATCCGGTGCTCCAGGCCGCCGATATCCTCATCTATCGGGCCGGTGTCGTTCCCGTAGGCAAGGACCAGGAACAGCATTTGGAGCTCACCCGCGACATTGCCCAGCGCTTCAATAATTTTGCGGGCAAGGAGTTCTTCCCCATCCCCGAAGGGCTGTACGCCTCCGTGCCCAAGGTAATGAGCACCGCTGATCCCCTGCGAAAAATGAGCGCCAGCCTGGGCGACAAGCACAACATCGACGTCTTTGCCGACGAGTCCCGCATCCGTAAGCAAATCCGCTCCGCCGTCACCGATACGGGAGGGGAGGGCGCGGACGCGGGTGCCATGTCTGCCGGTGTCGCCAACCTGTTCAGTATGCTGCAGGCCTCCGGTCAAACCGAAGCACACGCCTCCCTCCTCCAGGACTACACGAACGGGAGCCTGCGGTACGCCGACCTGAAGGAAAGCGTCGCCGACGGCCTGGTCGTCATCGCCACCGGCATCCAGGAGCGGCTCCGAGAACTCAAAAGCGACCGCCGTGCCGTTAAGGATCAGGTTAAGCAAAGCAGCCTCGAAATCCGGAAGCGGGCCCAGGCGACGATGCGGGAGGTGAAGGAAATTTGTGGGTTGGTTGGTTAGGGCTGTGGAATGGTCGGATTTCCTGCCCGAGCAGAGTATGGCCCTGGGTATGCGCGCGAACCCACCAATTCATTAAGCGACCAACTCCCCTCCGAGCCAGGCCTACACCCCCAGGCCTTCCAGTAAAAAGCAACCCCCCAATCCAACCAGGCTGACGATCGTCTCCATCACCGTCCAGCTGCGGAGGGTCTGGGTGACGGTGAGGCCGAAGTACTCCTTGAAGAGCCAGAAGCCGGTATCGTTGACGTGGCTGCAGGTGAGGCTGCCGGCGCCGGTAGCGAGGACGAGCAGTTCCGGTGCCACCGTGCCGCCGGTCGCGAGCGGGAGGACGATGCCGGCCGCGGTGATGGCGGCGACCGTAGCCGAGCCGAGGGTGATGCGCAGGGCGGCGGCGATGAGCCACGCGATGAGGATGGGATGGGCATGGAAGCCCTCCAGGGTGGCGACGATGAAGTCGCTGGTACCACTGTCGACCAGCACCTGCTTGAAGGCGCCGCCACCGGCAATAATGAGGAGAACGGCCGCCATCGGGCCGAGCTGTCGGCCCACCCGCGACATCAGGTCGCTGAGCGACTGACCGGTCTGGCGACCGAGGATGAACATCGCGGCGATGACGCCGATCAACAGGGCTACCGTGGCGTCACCCGCGATGAGGAGAATGGGAGAGTCGGCGAGGCTGTCGTCGAACGACTTGACGATGGCCACCCCCGCCAGCAGGAAAACCGGGAAGAGGGCGCAGAATACGCTGGAGTAGAAGGTCGGCAAGCGATTCGGCAGGTCGATATCGTCCAGGGTAGCGGCCCCGAGGGTCTGCGGCATCTTGCGCAGGGTACGGGCGAAGAGCGGTCCGGCGATGACGACGGAGGGAATGGCCAGGAGGAGACCGTACAGGAGGGTCTTGCCCAAATCGGCACCGTAGGTGTCCGCGATGAGTACCGGAGCGGGGTGGGGCGGCAAGAAGCCGTGGGTCACCGAAAGCGATGCCACGGATGCCACGGCGATCATGGCCAGGGGCAGCCCGGTCTTCTTGGCGGTCGCAAAGATGATGGGGGCCATCATCACGAAGGCCACGGAATAGAACAGGGGGATGCCGATGAGAAAGCCGACCAGGCACAGGCCCCAGACCACCGTAGTTCCACGTTGTTGCCCGATTAGTTTGTCGGTGATGACCTGGGCGGCGCCCGTTTCGGCGATCACGCCCCCCAGGGCCGCGCCAAGTCCGAGGATGAGGGCCAGCCCCCCGAGGGTGCCGCCGACGCCGGAGGTTACGGAGGTCAGCGTAGCTTCCGCACTCATTCCAAGTCCCAGGCCCGCCGCCACGGCCACCATGATCAGCGCGATGAAAGGGTGCCACTTGAGTAAAACAATAAAAACGAGGAGGGCCACGACGGCCAGAAAGGTGATGATGATCGGCATGGCCGTCAATATAGCGGAATGCTCCGCCAACCCCCCCGGGAATGAGGGGGGAGCCGTGGGTGCGGCGGTTGCCGCGTTGGGTTTAGTTGGTGAAAAAGCCGAGGAGTACCAAGCCGGTGCCGCGCGCCTTCTCCACTTCAAGACGGAGGCGGTAGGGCCCGGGTTCGCGTCCGTGTACCTCGATCATGGGATAGGGGTCGCGGTCGCGGTCGCTGCGAATAATCCTCCGCTGGGCATCCGCGAAGAAGAGATCGATGTCCTGTACTTCCTCACTGCCGGTGGCGGCCATGAACAGATTAGTGGCCGGCAGGGTGAGGTTCTCTACGGTAGCGCCCTCCCCCTCACCCAGCAGGTAGCCCAGCAGGCACCAGGTGTTGGCCTCCGACCGGAACTGCGAGGCACCTCCCGTAGCCCGCACCGCACCCGCGGCCGCGCTGAACTGCCGGCTGACTTCGCGGTACGTCAGGTTGGAAAGGGGCTCGCCGTAGGAACTCAGGATCCCCAAGCCGACCATGGCGGTATCCTGGCGGGCATCGACCAGGTGAAGCTGCACCGTGTAGCTGCCGGGCCGGTCGACGGTCAGCTCCAGGATGGGGGTTTGGTCCGGCTCCGTATCCGCCATGATTTCTGTGCCGTCCGCATCGCGCAGGAGGAGGTCGATGTCGCTGACCCCCCCCTCGGCCGAGGCTAAGAAGGTATAGGAGCGTCCCGGGCGCAGTCGGATTTCAAGGGATACGGTTTGGCCGGTCGCCAGCTGGGCGACCGCCAGGCAGAGGCCGGGCCGCCAGCCGGCATCGGTGACCGCCACCAGCAAATTACCCTTGGTAAACACGCCGTCGAGGGTGGCCGTAACGCGATCGGCGGGCGACCACGACTGTCCCGCCACCGGCAGCGACAGGACCAGCAGCAACAACAGGCGGAGGATGAGTGCTGCCGTCCGTCCCCCGGCCCCGGCGTTCGCGGAAGCATAGTCCCGCTGGGCGTCCCGGCTGCGGGCGTACGCATCCGGATCGCGCAGGGTGGTGAGGCGAGCCGCAAGGTCGTCGGCCGAGCGGACGCTGAAGGCCCCACCGCGGGCGACGGCCTCCCGCGCCTCGGGAAATCTGGCGTACTTCGGGCCAAACATGACCGGCAGGTCGTAACTCATCGGCTCGAGGGTATTGTGCAGCCCGCCTCCGAAGGCCCCCCCAATGTAGGCAGCCGTGGAGTAGCGGTACGCGCGGCTAAGGATACCGATCGTATCGAGGAGGAGCACCCGGCTGCCGGTATCCGGACCGGTATACCGGTCGGCGGCAAACCGCACGGCCCATTTTTCCAGTTCCGCTTCGTGGAGCTGGTGGGGCGCAAGGATGAGTCGCCAGTTGTCCGGGACGGAAGGCCAGGCCCCCGCGATCACGTCCACGTCGGGCGCCCACACGGAGCCGGCCAGCAGGGTAGGGTGGCCCTCGGTGAAGGTGGACAGGCGGTCGTTCGTGAAGGGCGCCGCGGCCAGCGCCAGGGTACGGTCGATGCGGGGATCGCCGGTTACCGTAACCCGATCAATGCCGATGCGCGCGAGCAACTCCCGGTCACCCGTGGTCTGTACCATCAGGTGGGTAAAGGTGGCCAGCATCCTCCGCCAGAAACCGCTGTACGGGCGAAAAAAGGGTTGGCCCGGGCGGAAACTGCCCGCGATCAGGAAGGTGGGCACGCCGGCGGCGCGCAGGGCCCCGAGGTGGTAGTGCCAGAACTCGTACTTCACGAAAATGGCCAGCTCCGGGCGCAGCAGGGACAGCCAGGCGTCGGCATTTTTGCGGGTATCCGGCGGCAGGTAGGCGACAACCTCCGCCAGGTCGGTATCCTGGCAGCGCTCGTAGCCGCTGGGACTAAAAAAGGTGACCACCACGGCGAGGTTGGGGCGGGCTTCCCGCAGGGCGGCGAGTACGGGCCGGCCCTGCTCAAACTCACCCAGGCTAGCTGCGTGGAGCCACGCAACGGGGCGGCCGGTGGCGTGCAGGGCCATGATGGTGGAGCTGACGTCACGGGTGCGTCCGGCGACCCACTTGGCGGCCTGGACGTGGCCCAGGCGGGCGGCGGCGCGGATGCCGAAGTGGTAAGCGCCGGTCCCGGTACGGTACAGCCACTCCACCTCAGTAATAGATTTCCCGGCCCACTCCCAGGTAAAGGGGGACGATGAGGCCCACCCGCAGGCCCAGTACCACGTCCGTCCGCCCCCCGTCCTCCGGTGGCGCGAGCGTAGCCAGGTCGAAGTGCCGCAGGTTGCGGGTAAAGCCGGCCATGACCTCGGCGCCGAGGAAGAAATTCAGGCGCCGGTCCAGGGCGAGTTGCTGGTATCCGATGAACTGGTAGACGGCCGGTCCGCCCGCCAGGCGATCGTAGCCGGGTTGATAGGCCTTGTCAATCTGGGGCACGAATTGCGCCGCGTCCTGCTGAAAGCGGATGCGGCTGTAGAAGTACCCCACCCCCGTAGCCAACTGGAGACCGGCGCGCGGGTTACCGCCGATGCGCAGGGTGTATCCGACCCGGGGACCGAGGAAGAGTTGCCGCTGCCGCAGTTCCACCTCGGCCGGTTGCCGCTGGTTGCCGATGAGGAAGCCGGCACTAGTGCGCAGGCCGGCCAGTACGTCTTCCCGTACGTCGTTGCCGAATCCGTACTGCGCCATGATGCCAAATTGCCAGCTGGAATTGGCGGGCAGGAAATCTACGCCACCGCCCAGGGCAAAGCCGCTCCCGAAGCGATCACCGAGGTCACCGGCGGAAGCGAACGGGCCGTAGCCCAGGCGGACCAAAAAGGCGCGGTCCATGTTCCGCGACCCACCCAGGTCCTGGGCGATGCCCGCGGCGGAAGCGCACCACAGGAATAAAAGGAGGAGGGCAGTGCGCATCAACCCAGCAGTTTTTCCCGCTGCTTGCGGTATTCCTGTTGCGTAAGCACCCCGGCGTAGTGGAGTTCCCGCAGGCGGTTCATCTGTTCGAGCAGGTCGACATCGGTGATGCGGTCGCGGGAGCCGGGGGGCGGGTTGGCGAAGTCTTCGAGTACATCGTCCGGCTGCTCGGCCACGGGGCGATCCTGGGTGAGTTCCACCAGGTTGAGCTGCCGGTAATTGTTGGTGCGGAAGGTGGCATAGGCCGGGGTTTTGCGCAGGGGCTCCAGGGCCGGGTGCTGCTCGATCCGCTCCGGCTTGGGCAAGCGGTAGGTAACGGAAAGTTCGAGTTCCCGCAGCGCCTCCGGGTAGTGCCCCAGCAGGGCGTGGCAGCAGGCGAGGTTGAAGTGTACGGCGGGGTCGGTGGGCGCCGCGTCGATGGCTTCCTGGAAGGCCTCCAGGGCGAGATCGAAGTCGCCCGACCGGTAATACTTGACGCCTTCGGCCTTCAGGGCGGGCAGAGTGGAGACGGGCGGGGGCATCGTTGTGGAGCGGCTCCGGGTGCGGGTAACGGGGGGAGTATAGCCTTGGGCCACGAGGGCCTCGGGGTCGTACTTCGCGGCCCACCTTTCGTAGGGAGTGGACCAGAAGACGATCGCGGTAATGAGGGGGGCCAGCACGAAGCCGACCAGAATGAAGGGGAGGGGCATTTCCGGTCCGTTTTCCGCCAGGATGGCGATGATGCCCCAAAAGCCGAGAAACTGGGCAGCCCCCCGCCAGGCCTGCCCCAGGTAAAAGCGGTGCACGCCAAAAACGCCGAGAAAGAAGGCGAAGAATCCTGCGAGGTCTTTGTTTAACATGGGCTGACCGGAAGAAAGCATTGGGTTGTGCCGTCAAGGTAACGGCTCCATCGGAAAGCTAACGTCAATTAGTAGACGACGGTTGGAACGCCGCGGTCGAATGCTACAGCCTCCGTCGTTTTCGGGTGCTGTTGAGGTTAAACTCCGCTACGATATCGTGGAGGTCGCGGTAGCGGTAGCCCTTGCTGCCGATCTTGCGGGAAAGCTCCGGACTGGCGTCGTGAAAGAAATCCCGGAGGTTTTTTTTGTAGCCTCCGCGGGGGATGGCCAGGAACTGCCCCTGCCCATATTCCAGGTAGTACTCCGGCGGCGGATCCGTAAACATCCGCAGCATGCTGTCGTCCACCCACCGGACCCCGCCGCGGGGCAGGCGAAACAGGCTGATGGCCCGTCCCCTGACGTCCTCCTGCAGGAAGTACCACATGCCCTCGTGCCGCCGGCTCACGAAGCGCATCGCTTCCCCGTTGTAGTTGAAGCCGAAGCCGCTCACCAGGAATGGATGGATCTGGTAAATGTCTCCGAAATCGTTCGTGAAGGTGATCAGGTTGCCCCCGGGCGAGTACTGCAACACGTTCAGGTAGCCGGTGAGTTGCACCCCGTCCTTGGTGAGCAAAAAACCCCGGTAGGATCCAGCGAACGACAGGGTGGAAAGAAAGAGGAAAACAAGGAGGTACAGCTGCCGCATAGCTTTCAGGATTGTCTTTCCAAAATACCGCTTCGCCCCCTTCCCCTGTTTTACCCGATCGATAAAAAGTCGGCTATTGGCGAAGAAGCGGTTCTACGGCGGCCGCAGCGTCCGGCAGGGTGCGGAAGTTGCGCCGGTAGATATACCGCAGGGCATTGCGGTACACGAAGGTGGTAGGCAGCGACCCGTCCCAGTTTTCGTCCAGCGCCCGCATCCAGGTACGTCGCTCGTCGGTCAGGACGAGGGTGGGCAGGTCGATTGCCCGTCCGCTCAGGTAGTCAGGGATGCGCGCGATGGCTCCGGCCTCGGTATCCAGGCTCACCAGGATCACCCGCAGGGGGGCGTCGCTGCAGCTGTCCTGCAGTTGCTGCAAGAGGGGAAGCTCCTCCAGGCAGGGCTTACACCAGGTCGCCCAGAAGTTGATCAGGTAGGTGGTGTCGTTGCGCTGGGCGAAGAGGGCCGATACCTCCGCATAGTCCGCGTACACCGGCGGCGGGCCCGCGGGTGCCAGGAGGGTGGAGACCGGCGGTGCGGGTTCCGACGGAGCGGGATCGCCACAGGTGGAGAGCAGTGCCAGGAAGAGGAAGGGGAGCAACAGACGCATCAGGTGGGATTGGCTGGCGGGAGGGGCCAGTAGTCGGGCAGGGGAGCGGTGACCTCGATCCGTTCCCCGTCCTTGGGATCGGGGAAGGCCAGGCTGCGGGCGTGCAGGGCAATGACGTGGTCGCGCAGGGGCCGCAGCGCGCCGTAGGTATGATCGCCCACGATCGGCGCGCCGGCCGCGGCCAGCTGGCAACGGATCTGGTGGAAGCGACCGGTCAGGAGGGTAACTTCATACTGGAAGCGTCCGTCGCGCTGCTCCAGCAGGCGGTACCGGAGTTTGGCCTCCTGGGCACCGGGCACGGGGCGGGTGCTGGCGAAGGCCTTCTTGCGCGTCGGTTCGCGCCCCAGGTAGTGAAGCAGTTCGCCGGACTCCGCGGGCAGGGGCTTGTCGGTGACGGCCCAGTAGGCCTTTTCGGTCCGGCGGTCGGCAAAGGCCTGGTTGAGGGCGACGAGGGTGGACTTATTGCGCGCCAGCAGGAGGGCACCGCTCACCGGCCGGTCGAGGCGGTGGACGATGCCCACGAAGGCGGGTTTTTTGGCTCCGGGCCGGGACCACTGCACCTGCGCTCGCGCCTCCACGGTGTCGTACTGGAAGTGGCGTTCGGTGGCGATGCCGGCGGGTTTGTTGATGATGACCCAGTTGGGGCCTTCGGCGAGGATGTCAAGCATGGGCGAACGGGTAGAATTTCCTAAAGTAAGGTTACCGGCGACGGGAGCTTAAGGTTTACCGGACGGCAAAGGTCAGAGTCCTTCCACCCCGAACAGGTAGCCGACCCCGGCGGTCCCGGCCATGGCCAGGGTGCCCCAGAGGCAGATGCGCGCCACGCCCACCCACATCTTGGATCCCCCCGTCCGCGCCGAGATGGCCCCGAGCAGTACCAGGGCCACCAGGGTCGCCACGTACTGGATCGGAACCATCCCCTGAAGGGGCCCGAAGGCGGTAACGAGCAGGGGCAGGGCGGCCCCGACCAGAAAGGAAACCCCCGAGGCAAAGGCGGCACTCAGCGGCTGGGACTGCGTGAGCGCGCTGATGCCCAGCTCGTCGCGGGCGTGGGCCTTGAGCGGGTCGTTGGCCATAAGCGCCACGGCCACCTGGGTCGCCAGTTCTTTGGAGAGTCCGCGCTCGCGGTAGATACCGGCCAGCTCGCGGGTCTCCTCCTCGGGGTGGGCGGCGATCTCCGCGGCTTCGCGTTCCAGGTCCGATTGTTCCAGGTCCGATTGGGAGCTCACCGAGATGTACTCGCCGGCGGCCATCGAAAGGGCCCCGGCGACGGTACCCGCGAGGGCAGCCAGCAGGATGGGTTCCCGGGTAGTGCTGGCCGCGGCTACGCCGACCGCAATGCTGGTCACGGAGATGATGCCGTCGTTGGCGCCGAGCACCGCGGCGCGCAGCCAGCCGCTGCGGTTGATGTAGTGGTCTTCCTCTTGCATAGTTCTCGGGGTCTGGTAGGCTAAACGGTTATTGCACGACCTTTTCCCTGAGGGTCGCGAAATAAAGCGCGGCCACCGCGGCTGTCCCCGCAGTGGCCCACAGCATGAAGGCCGGCCCGAAGCCGTACCAGATGGCCCCGGCCGCCGAGCTGGCGACCAAGGTGCCCAGGCTGGCCAGCGCGCTGTAGGCGCCGATGGCCGTAGCCATTTCCGCCTGCACGCAGGTGTAGGATATCCAGGCCTTGGCTACCCCGTCGGTGGCTGCCGCGAAGAGGCCGTACACGGCAAAGAGCGCCCCGAAGGCGAGGAAGGAAGCGGCGAAGGGCAGCAGGGCGTACACCGTCACGAAGCAGCCCAGCCCGAAGAGGAACATGCCTTTGGGCCCGAACCTGTCCGCCAGTCCGCCGAAGGGGTAGGCCGCCAGGGCGTACACCAGGTTGTAAAACACGTACCAGCCGATGACGGCTACGTCCGACAGCCCGGCATCCTTGAGGTAGAGCAGCAGGAACATATTCGAGCTGTTGATGAGGGCAAAGCCGACCAATCCGCCTACCAGCCTCCGGTAGGCCGGGGTGGCCGTGCGCCAGTAGCCGGCGAACTCGAGCAGGCCGGGGCGCTTTCCTTCCACCTGCTGGCTGGGTTTTTCCTTCACCAGGAGCGTCGACCCGACGGCGAGCAGGCCGGGAATGACCGCCAGCACGAACAACCACCGGTACTGCCCGGGATAGTAGTACAGAAAGGCCAGGGCGGCCAGGGGCCCGAGGGCCGCGCCGAGGGTATCCATCGCCCCGTGAAAACCGAATACCCGGGCCTTGGTCTCGGGATTGGCCTCCCCGGAAAGCAGGGCATCCCGCGCGCCCGTCCGGATGCCCTTGCCGAAACGATCGAGGGTGCGGGTGAAGAGGATCCAGGCCGGAAAGGTGAAGGTGATGAGGAGCGGCTTGGCCACGGCACTGAGGCCGTAGCCCCACACCACGAAGGGGCGGCGGCGGCCCAGCCGGTCGCTCCACTGCCCGAAAAAGCCCTTGCTGAGTCCCGAGGTCGCCTCGGCAATCCCCTCCAGAATGCCGATACCGATGACCCCGAAGCCAATGGACTCCAGGTAGATTGGCAGGATGGGGTAGAGCATCTCGCTGGCCATGTCGGTGAAGAGGCTCACGGCGCCAAGCAGCACTACGGTGCGGGTAAGGATAGTTGACTTCATGCGGTAGCAGGAAAAAAGCCGGCTCCTAATCGGGAGGCCGGCTTAAAAGAACATTACTCATTGTAAACGAAATTCGGGGCGGAGACGCAGGTGCTGCATCCGTCGTCCGGACGAATTTCCGCCTACACCTTGGAGATATTCTGTACGACCCTCCTACGCGTAGACTCGGAGGGTGTGGTCAGACAGGGAAGTTGGGCTACGCGCTTACTTTAATTTGTACTTGAGCCCCGCCGTGATCACCTGGGTCTCGTAGTAATTCTCGGTGACCACCCGGAAGTCGTCGTCGGTGAAGGTCTCCCGGACCTGAAAGGTATTCAGGAGGTCGGTGACGGCCAGGCTGGCCTCCAGGCGCCGGTCGGGGAAGCGCTTGCGTAGCCCGAAGTCGAGGCTGAAGCGGCTGAGCGTCTTGCCCTGGGGAATGATGTTCGGGGCAAGGTACTGGGCCGTGAGCTGCCCGTCGAGCGTCTCGCTGAAGTCTCCGTTCAGGTTGAACTTCCCGTTCCAGGTGTAGCCGGTGGACGCTTCCACGGAGAAGGGCTGCACGGTCGGGTAGCGGTGGGTGCCGAGGAAGGCGTCGATGTGGTTGCGGTAGCCGCTGAGGCTGGCGTCGAAGCGCAAGTCGGGACTGAGCCGCCGCTCCACGGTCACCTCGGCACCGAGGTTCGTGCCGTTGCCCAGGTTCTGGGGGATGGTGTGGAAGATCGGGAACGCTCCGCCCGCGTTGCCGTCGGTGGTGAGAATTCGGGCAAAGATGTCGGTGATGGAGCGGTAAAAGAGGGCGCCGTAAAGGGAGCCCTTGTCTCCGCCCCGCTTCCAGGCGGCCTCTACGGTCTGGGTGAACTGGGGGCGCAGTTCAGGATTGCCGGTCTTGAGCAGTTCGGGGTCGTCGTATTTGGGGAAGGGGCGCACGAAGAACTCCCCCGGCCGGTCGATGCGGCGGTTGTAGAAGAGCGACACCCTGCCACCCGCGTCCCCGCCCCCCTTGAACGTTAGGCGGGCACTGGGAAACAAGGGCTGGTAGTCGTAGGCCACGTTGCCGTAGTAGGCGTTATCCGGATCGATGGTGAAGTTGACCACCGTAGGCTCGAAGCGCAGGCCGGCCTCCAGGGTGTAGCGCTCGCGGTCGTAGACGTAGTTGCCATAGAAGGCGTAGACATCCTCCTTGTATTCGGAATAGTTGCCGAGATTCGGGTCGAGGATGGAGCGCTCGCCGGGGTAGAGGGTATAGGTAAGGGGGATGCTGCGCAGGCTCGTTTTGCCGCCCAGCTCGAGGGTGCCGGAGGCCAGGGGACGGGTATAGTCGAGGCTGAGGTTATTCACGTACTCGTAGATGGTGAGGAAGGTGCCGTCGGTGAAGGCACCGCCGTCCCGGTAATCCACGAAGGGGAACAGCTCGTCTTCCCCGCCGCCGGTGTAGAGGTAGCTGAGGTCGAGGGAGTGTCCCGGCTGGGCGAACTTATGGCTGAAGGCGGCCGAGTAGTTGATGAAACTGGTGCGCTCGTCCTCCACCCAGGTCCAGAGGCGGCGGCGTTCGCCGGTGGTGGCGTCGTCGTAGGGCACGTAGCCGTAGTCGTTGTGGTACTCGTCCTGCCAGAGGGCAAAGAGGGTCAGGGTGTTCCTGGGATCGATGAACCAGTCCAGGCCGCCCTTCAGGTTGTAGAGTTGCTGCTGGCGGTTTTCGAGGAACTGGCTCTGGATGTCCTCCCGCCCATCGGTGTAGTCGCGCAGGGTGAAGGTGTTGTTGTTGACGCGGCGGCGCACGATGCCGTCACCCTGGAAGAAGAGGTTGACCTTTTTCTGGCGGTAGTTGAGGCTGATGCTGGGGTTGAGCTTGGGGGTGAACCGGTACTTGTCGGTGAGGTTGGGGAGGTTAGCGCGGCGCTGCGTGAGTTCACCGAGCCCGCCGTAGAGGGCGGCTTCGCCGTTCCAGCCGTCCTGGCGGTCCTGCTTGTAGATGATGTTGATGATGCCGGCCAGGCCGCGGGCGTCGTACTTGGCGGAGGGGTTGTTGATGATCTCGATCCGCTCGATGTTGGCCGCGGGGAGATTGTCGAGCCCCTTCTGGTTGCCGAAGCCGGTGAGGCTGCTGGGCTTGCCGTCGATGAGGACGCTGACGCGGTCGCTGCCGCGCAGGATGATGCGGCCCTCGGGGTCCACCGTCACGCCGGGCAGGTTACGCATGGCCTCCAGGGCGGAGCCTCCGGCCTGGGAGAGGTTATCGTCGAGGCTGAACACCTTGCGGTCGAGGGCGGCGGCTACGGTCTCCCGGCGACCGGTGACGGTCACCTCGTCCAGCTGGGCGGCATCGGTTTCCAGCAGTAGGTTGCCCAGGTCGAGGCGGTGGCCGCGTCGCCGACCCGGAAGGGGTGGGAGAGCGGCAGGAACCCCAGGTAGCTGATCTCGAGTACGTAGCTGCCGGCCTCCAGGGTGCCGAGCTGAAAGCGTCCGTCCTCCTCGGTGAGGGTGCCGCCCTGCTGGGAGCCATTCCGGATAAGTACCACCGAGGCGTAGGGCAGGCCTTCCCGGGAGTCGCCGCCGAGGATGCGGCCGCCCACTTCGGCGGATTGCCCGCACAGCAGCAGGGGGAGAAGGGTTAACAGGCAGCAGGCAATCCAATTCATAGCGGAGAGGTGAAGCCGCGAAGATTAGGATGAATATTGGAGAAAATTGGGTTAATCCACCTCCCGCTCCCCCAGGTAGTAAGCCCCTCCGGTCACCCACTCGCCTACGGCTGCGTTGGAAAAGGAGATAAAGTCGCCCATGTCCTGGGCATCCACGAGGGCGGTCTTCGCGTAGTCCTCGCCGGTTTTGCGGAAGCCGAAGTACTGTTGCCCCTCCTTCACCACGGCGTCGAGGGGCAGGCCGGTCAGGCGGCGCTCCCCGGCGGCAATGGTGGCGTTGACGAATAGACCCGGAATGATGCCTTCCGGCAGCGGCCGGTCGAAGTAGCAGTGGATGCCGAGGGTGGCGGTCTCCAGGTCGGCCATCGGATTGATCTTCTCGACGACCGCCCTGCCCCTGGTCTCGTTGTAGGGAAGCTGGAAAATAACTTCCTGGCCCAGTTTGACGGCTGCCACCTCGCGGGAGGGCACCCGCAGCTCGAGGTGCAGGTGCTCGGTATCGGCCAGCTGCATCAGCTCATCGGTGGGCATCACCATGCTGCCCTGGTTGGTCAGTACCTCGTGGACGTAGCCGTTGGAGGTGGCATACACGCCCACGGAAGTCTGGAAATTTCCTTTGTCCTCGAGGCCCTGTACGTCGATGCCGTACTGGGTCAGCTCACTGCGCAGCCCGCCGTAGGTGGCGGTGAGCAATTCCACGGCCGCCCGGCCGGCCTCCAGGGCGGCGGCGGTAGTGGCGTTCCCGGCATCCAGTACCTGCTGGCGTTCGTACTCCACGCCGGCGCTGTTGAGTTTAGCTCGGGTCTCGAGCAGTTCCCGTTGCTTTTGCACGAGCTGGGGATTGGACACCCGCAGCAACAGGGCCCCGCGCTTGACGAAGTCGCCGGCGATGTAGCGCAAATCGGAGACCTGGCCCTCAATAAGGCTGTGTACGGACAGGAGCTCGGTCGGTGGTAGTTCGACGGTACCGGTGCAGCTGATCTCGTGGCTCACGCTGCGTTCCTCGAGGGGACCGGTGGTTACCCGCCCGTCGACCGCGACCGGACTGACCGCGGCTTCCGCTTCGGAAGACACCGGGTCCGCATTACCACAGGAGACCAGGAGGAGTAGGAAAAGGGCAAAGAGCGGACTTGGGTAGTTCATGAGGTTTAATTGAGGCTATTGGTGAGGTAACGGAGTTCCACGGCGAGTTCCTGGAACTGGCGGAGTTGTTCCAGCCGGTCGCGGCGGTCGGCCAGCAGGCTTTCCGACAGCTGGCTGAAGGTGAGAAAGTCGATGGCCCCCTGGGTAAACTGCAGGCGGGCGATGCGGAGGATGCGGTCGCGAGCGGTGCCCGCGGCAAGGTCGGTGTCGGTGATGGACTGCCGCAGCACTTCCACGCTGTTGCCCAGCAGGCCCAACCGCGTTTCCCGGTTGCGGAGGCGGCCGTCGAGGGTGTTCTTCAGCTGCTCGCGCTGCAGCGCGAACTGCTCCTCCCGCACCCGTACGCCGCGGCGGTCGAGGGGGATCCCGACGCCCACGGTGACGCCCTGGTAGAGCCAGTCGTTCTCAAAGCTCTGGGCAAAATAACCGGCGGCGATGCGCGGTTGATTGCCCAGTACGCGGTTGAGCTCCGACTCCCGGTCGAGTCGCGCCAGCTGAGCCTCCACGACCTGTGCGTAGGGGAAGGTGTCGGTGGCGGTCCGGTTCAGGAGCAGAACGGCGAGTTCGGGGGGGCGGGGACGCAGGTCCAGGGAATCCGGCAAGCGGGCAATGGAGCGTACGGCAGACTCCGCGACGGCCATTTCGGCTTCGCGTACGGCGCGTTGGCGGACGAAGCCCCTCACCTTCTGGCGAAACAGTTCCTCGTCGATCACGCCCAGGGTGCCTGCTTCCCGGCGCACGAGCAGCTGTGGCTCCAGCTCGCGGTAGAGGAGGAGTACGGAATCGGTAAGTGCCAGTTGGGCGGCGGAGTAGTTCCAGGCGGCGTAGGCCCGGGCCAGGGAGTAGCCGAGCTCATTGAGCACCACGGCCTGGTTGGCTTCGATCTCGGCGACGCGGGCGTCGATGAGGGCGGTCTGTGGGGCGCGGTTGAACAAGAAACTGAGGTTCTGCTGTACGGCGATGTGGTGGTCGAAGTCGCCGGTATTGAGCTGTCCACCCTGGTAGAAAATCTCCAGGGCCGACCAGGCGCCGACGGTGCGTCGGTTGAGTCCTTCCGCCTGGCCGATGAGCCGCTGGTTCGCCAGCTCCGGGTCGTTGGCTACCGCGAAGCCGTAGAGGTCGGAAAAGGTGCCGATCCCCTGGGCCGAGAGGCGATCCGCAGGGAACAGCATCAGCAGCACGAGCACCAGGGCACCCGCGCCCCCGCCCAGGCGTGCGTAAGCCTTTTTATTCACCAGGTAGTACAGCGCGGGCAGCACCACCAGGGTAAGTAGGGTGGAGGAGACCAGTCCCCCGATCACCACCGTCGCCAGCGGCCGCTGCACCTCCGCGCCACTGCCGTTGGAGAGGGCCATGGGCAGGAAGCCGAAGGCGGCCACCGCCGCCGTCATGAGCACGGGCCGCAGGCGGGTCGTGGCGGCCTCCGAGATGACCTCCCGGAAGGAATGCCGGTTGTTCTCCGCCAGCTGGCGGATCGCGCTGATGAGCACGATACCGTTCAGCACCGCGATGCCAAAAAGGGCGATGAAGCCGATGCCCGACGAGATGCTGAAGGGCATGCCGCGCAGCAGCAGGGCCGCCACCCCGCCGATGGCCGAGAGGGGGACGGCCACGGAGATCACCAGGGCATCGCGGAAAGAGGAGAAGGCCAGGTACAGCAGGAGCAGGATCATGCCCAGCGCGATGGGCACCGCGATCATCAGCCGCTGCCGGGCACTCTGCAGGTTCTCGAACTGCCCCCCGTAGTAGATGTCGTAGCCCGGGGGCAGCTCCAGGCCGGAGGAGAGGGAGGCCTCGATGTCGGCGACCAGGCTGGCGACGTCGCGGTTGCGCACGTTGACGCCGATGTTGATGAAGCGGCGGGCTTGCTCGCGGGAGATCAGCATCGGGCTCTCGTTCTCCACCACGGTGGCGATTTCGCTGAGGGGGATGAGCTGTCCGTTGGCCGCCGGCAGGCTGAGGCGGGCCAGGTCCAGGCTGCCGCGATAGCGGTCGGCGAGGCGGACGACCAGGTCGAACTTCCGCTCTTCCTCGTAGATGCTGCCCACTTTCTCCCCGGCGTAGGCCGCCCGGACGAGCTGGTTGGCGTCGGCCACGTTGATGCCGTACTGGGCCATGCGATCGCGGTCGTAGCGGACGTTGAGCTGCTGGAGGCCGGCGGTCTGGTCGACTTTCACGTCGCCGGCACCCTCCACCCGGCGGATCAGCTCGGCCACCCGATCGGCCTGCTGCTTGAGGATCTCGGGATCCTCGCCAAAGAGTTTTACCGAAATATCAGATTTGGAGCCGGTCATCAACTCACTAAAGCGCAGCTGAATAGGTTGGGTGAACTCGAAACTGGACCAAGTGATCGGCGCCAGCTTTTCCTTCATGCGGGCGATGAGGTCCTCGCGGTTGTCGGCGGTGGTCCACTCGCCCTTGTCCTTCAGCAGGATCATCACGTCGGCATCCTCGATGGCCATCGGATCGGTGGGGACCTCGGCCGTGCCGATCTTGGCGACGACGTGGGTGACCTCGGGAAAGTTATCCAGGAGGATCTGCTCGGCCATCAGGGAGGTATTGATGCTTTCCTGGAGGGAACTGCCCGGACGGATAGACTGCTGCATCGCGATGTCGCCCTCCTCCAGGGTGGGGATGAACTCGCCGCCCATGCGGGTGAAGGCAAAGACCGCCAGGGCGAGGGCCGCGACCGAGAGGCCCAGGGTAAGTCCCGGCCGGCGCAGGCTTCCCATGATCACGGGATGGTACTTGCGTTGGAGGAATCCGACGAGGCGGGCGGCAAAGCCCGTTTCCGGCTTGATCTTCCGCGAAATGAACAGGGAGGCCATCACCGGCACGTAGGTCACGGAGAGAAGGAGGGAGCCGAGGATCGCCAGGCTCACCACCTGGGCCATGGGGCGGAAGGTCTTACCCTCCACCCCCTCGAGGGTCAGGATGGGCAGGAAGACCACCAGGATGATCAGCACCCCGAAAGCCGCCGAGCGATAGATCTCCGCGGTGGATTCCCGGACGACGCCGTCCATCTCCGGCCGCGTGAGCTCGCGCCCTACGTAGCCGACCGTCAGGACGTGGAGCAGGCCCTCCATGATGATGACCGCCCCGTCGATCACGATGCCGAAGTCGATGGCCCCCAGCGACATCAGGTTGGCCGAGATCCCGAAGTAACGCATCAGGATGAGGGCAAAGAGCATCGAAAGCGGGATCACGCTGGCCACGATGAGGCCGGCCCGTAGATTCCCCAGCAGGAGGAGCAGGACCAAGATCACGATGAGCCCGCCCTCGATCAGGTTGTGCTTGACGGTGTCGATGGTGCGGCCGATCAGGGCTGAGCGGTCGAGGTAAGCGTAGATGCCCACGCCTTCCGGCAGTGCGGCCCGCACCTTTTCCATGCGCTGCTCCACGTTGGCCAGGACTTCCGAGGTGTTGGCCCCTTTGAGCATCAGGGTGATGCCGCCGACGACTTCCCCCTTCCCGTCCATCGTCATCGCCCCGTAGCGTTTGGCGCTGCCGGTAGTGACGGTGGCCACGTCGCGGACCCGCACCGGCTGCCCGTTGACCTGCCCGAGCGAAATGGCGCCGATCTCTTCTTCCGTTTCCACGCGCCCCTCGGTGCGGATGTAGTAGGAATAGCTGCCGCGCTCGAGGTAGCTGCCGCCGCTGTTGGCGTTGTTTTCCTCCAGCGAATGGATGACGTGGTCCAGGCCGATCCCGAAACCGCGCAGGCGGTCGGGGTCGATGGCCACCTCATACTGCTTGAGGTAGCCGCCGAAACTGCTGACCTCGATGACCCCCTGGGTGCCGTTGAGCTGCCGCTTGATGATCCAGTCCTGGATCGTCCGCAGGGCCGTCGCGTCGTATTCGTGGGCGTGGGCGGCATCGACGGTCAGCACGTACTGGTAGATCTCCCCGAGGCCGGTGGTGATCGGCATGAGGGAAGTCTCCACGCCGGGGGGAATGTCTCCGCCCGCCGTGAGCAGTTGCTCCTGCACGTACTGCCGGGCCTTGAGGATCTCCACGCTCTCCTCGAATACGATGGTGATCACCGAGAGGCCATAGCGGGAAATGGAGCGTACCTCGACCACGTCGGGAATGTTGGTCATCACGGCCTCCAGGGGGTAGGTGATGAGCTGCTCGACCTCCTCGGGGGCGAAGGTGGGAGCGAGGCTGACGATCTGCACCTGGTTATTGGTGATGTCGGGGACGGCGTCGAGGGGAATACGGGAGGCGGAATAAGTTCCGGCAATGACCAGGGCCACAACACCGAGGATCACGATCAGTTTGTTCCCCAGGGAGAACCTGATGATAGCATCAAACATACTGAACTAGCTTAGGGGAGCCAGGCTCCCAGACGGAAATACCGGTCACGGCAGCCGCGAGCCGGAAGCAGGACTAAGCCAGGAAAGGTGGCCCACGCAGGGGGGTGGCGCGGCAGTAATCGCCCTCCGGCGGCCACTTCGGGTGGCTCGTCGGGGAAAGGCGAAGCAGGCGCTGGGCCATGGGGGGGAAGGGTGGCCACTCGGGCAGCTGGCGGGCGAGCGCCAGGGCCTCGGCGGGCGCGACCGGAAGGGTCGCTTCGGCTCGGTCTACCGAAAGGTGCTCCAGGTGGCCCTGTCCCATATCCGCACCGATGACACCCCGCAGCAGGCCGAGCCACTGCCCGTTCACTGGCAGGAGGACGTCGCAGCGTTCAATGCGCTGCCCCGCCGTCAGCCGCAGCTGGTGTACGTGCGGCACCACGGTATGCAGGCACAGCAAAAAACCGGCGAGCAGGACGGGGAAGCGGTGGTGAAGGCGGGATTTCATGTGGAGCAGCCAATTTACGGGATGTCGCCAAGGTGTGGGGGGAAACAGCCAGGAAAGAGACCTATACGGAATACATCTACATTAGCCGGGGGCGGGGTACCTTGTCTACACAATCTCTCTACCATGCACTGTCTGGTGATCGGGGCCACCGGCCTCACGGGAACCGCCTTTACTGAGCAAGCCCTGGCGGCGGGCCACTATGTCACTGCCTACGTGCGGTCGCCGGAAAAGCGAACGCCCACGGGGGAACAGCTGGAGGTGGTCGAGGGCGACGGACGGGACGCGGCGGCGGTAGGGCGGGTAGTGCTAGCGCGCCCTTACGCCGCCATCCTGATCGCGGTCGGCGGTGGACTGAGCGACGATTCCCTTAATCAGGAGGTCACGGCCAACGTCATGCAGGCTATGCGGAAGACCGATCCGCCCGCCCACCTCTGGATCGTTAGCGCTGCGGGTACGGGGGACAGTGGCGAACAGATCGGCTGGATCGGTAAGCTGCTCAAGAAGACGATGCTGCGCAAACCCTTTGCCGATCACGAGAAGCAGGAACGGGAGGTGAAGGAGAGTGGACTGCCCTTCACGATCGTACGGCCCGTCGGCCTGACCAATGGCCCCCTAACCGCCGACGGCTACGTGGCCCGAGAATTGGGTGCACTGCCCTCCTCTCAGATTTCCCGGGCGAACGTGGCCCACTACATCCTCACCCACCTGACCGATCCGGCGGTAAGCGGAAAAGCTATGGGATTATCCGCTAAGTAAGTTTGCCCGCCCGCTTTTTCACCGTCTGATTGTACCACCGCATGAGCCCGATCAACATCACCAGCCCGAGGAAGAAACCGGCCAGTACGTCGGTGCCCCAGTGCACGCCCAGGTACACCCGCGAAAAAGGTATGCTGAAGACCAGGCAGAGGAAGAAGAGCCCCAGTCCGATCCGTAGTCGCGCGGGCCACTCCCGCATCTTGTACATGAGGTAGGCCAGGAAGCCGAAGAAGACGGTGTAAAAGGTCACGTGACCGCTCGGAAAACTGTGGAACTGAGCTTCGTACACGACCCGGACCAGATCCGCCGTGGGCCGGTTGCGGTTCATCAGTAGCTTTGCGCCGGCGATCACCGGCAGGCTTAGGGTGGTGGCCAGGACGAAGCGGGCCTCCAGTCGCTCGCCGGCCAGCCAGAAGGTTGCCGTAGCGACGGCGATGGAGAGCACTGCCCCCACGTTGCTGCCAAACCAGCTGATCGCCCGCATCAGGAAATCGAGCCACGGGGACTGGTGTTCCTGCACCTCGGTGGAAAACTCGATGTCGATGAAGGAGGTGGGCAGCAGGTAAACGAACAGCGTAAGCAGCAGGTAGCCCACCGAAAGGCCGATGACGATGTGCAGCGCCAGCCGCTCGTCGCGCTGTAGGTAAGTAAAAAAGCGGGTCCATATGGCGGCCATCGGTTAGTGGGTTGAGGGGGAATTGTAGAAAATATAGTAGCGGCCCACCCGGTCGGTATGGCCGAGATCGGTCAGCCGCGGGGCAAGCTCCGCGGAGGGGGCGTCGGCGGTGATCACCACGGTGGGGGTGGTCGTCCAGCGGCGGGCGAGGAAGTCCATCACCTCCGTGCAGGAAACGTCGTACCACCGCTCCCGCCACCGTCCGTCGACCTGTCGGCTGGTATCGCGGGGCATGTCGCCCTCGTAGAGCCGGATCATGGGAGTCTGGAAGTGGAAGGCGAGTTCGGGCAGTTCCCGGTTGACCATATAGACCTCGTGACCCGCCAGCGCCAGCAACGCCAGCTGGAGGAAGATCCGGGCCGGCCAGGCGGAAACGCCGAAGAGGCGGTACGCCAGGGCCGTCACGGCGTAGGTCAGCGGCGGCTTGTGGTAGTGCCGCAGCCCGGTGAAGGTGGGGTGGAGGTAATCGCCGCTCAGGTACATCTCGCGGCCCATCGCGGCGTAGCGGGCCTCGCTGGTTTCGAGCACGCCCCAGCTGCCCAGGCGGTAAAAACAGAGGACGGCATAGAGCGCGAGCAGAAACAGCAGGGTACTACGGGAAGCGAAGGTCATGGAGACGGAGGGGGTGGGGTAGGGAAAGGGCGCACGGCCTGCTTAGGTTGATCGATAGAGGTGGCCAACGGTCATTTCGTGGTGATCACCCGCGGTCCTAAAGGAAATGGTAAACGCATACCGCTTACAGATCTCCTGCACGATCGCCAGTCCCAGCCCCAGCGATTGATTATCCGTCTCCCCCTTGGCAAACCGTTGGAAGAGCTCCTCGGTCGGGAGTCTCAGGGGGAGGCCGCTGTTGAGGATGGTCAGCTGCCCGGTGACCAGGGTGACTTCCAGCCTTCCCCCGGGCAGGTTGTGCTTGATCGCGTTGCTCAGTAGGTTGTTGAGCAGTACGTCCAGCAGGACGGGGTGGGCGCGTACGCAGGTGCGGTGCAAGTCGCTGCGCAAGCGTAGCCCCCGCGCTTCGATCATCGGCTCGAGTTGGTCGAGCTTGTTGGTAAGCAGGTCGGCCAGTTCAATTTCCTCGGTGCCGGTGAATTGGTCGTTCTCGATGCGGGTGAGGAGGAGGAGTGCCTGGTTGAGTTTTTTCAGCCGGTCCAGGGCCTCACTGAGGTGTTGTAAGTGACTGAAATCCATTTCGTTGCGGGCCGGGTCCTGCAGCATGAGGTCTACCTGGTTGCGCATAATCGCCAGGGGCGTTTGCAGCTCGTGGCTGGCATTGTCGGTAAATTGCCGGAGGGCCTGGTAATCGTTGCGGAGCTTGGTGGTAAGCGCGTTGAGGGCGGTGTTGAGCTGGTCGAATTCCTCGGTCGCCGACGGGGGGAAAACCGTGGGTTCCTTGCGCTTCAGGTCGAAGCCCCGCACCTGCGCCAACGCCCCGTAGAAGGGTTGCCAGAGGTGGCGGGAGAGGTAGCGATTGAGCAGGTAGATGCCGATCAGGAAAAGGCCGAAGAAGGCCATGCTCACGAGGAAAAGCACGAGGATGAGGTCCTGGCTTTCCACCTTGAGCCGGGAAACGGAAATGCGGTACGCCCGCCCGTTGATGAGGCGGTCATAAGTCATGGTGCGGTAGGGCTCCAGTTCCTGCTCGATGGGCTCGAAGAAAACAGTGTCGGTAAAGGTGAAGGGCAGGCTCACCCGGGCCACGGGCGCGGTGGTGATGACGGCGTCGAGCTGGTAGAAGCTCTCCGGGACGGTCTCCAGCTGTTCGAGGTAGTTATCGAGCCGCACGCTCGCATCGGCCACCTGGTCGTCCATCTCGGCGTCGATGATGTACCGCAGCACTGCGAAGAGTAGGGAGCCGGTCAGCAGGAAGGCCAGGAGGGAGAAGGCCAGGTAGTAGCGGGAGGTACGTTCGAGGAGCTTCATGCCGGGCCCCACTTGTAGCCTAGTCCGTATACCGATTGGATGTAGTCTTCCGCCCCGGCCCCCGTCAGTTTTTTCCGCAAGTTCTTGACGTGGCTGTAAATGAAGTCGATGCTGTCGAGCAGGTCGGCCTGGTCGCCGCTGAGGTGCTCGGCGACGGACTCCTTGGTCAGCACGCGGTTTTGGTTGGCGAGGAAGTAGAGCAGGAGGTCGTACTCGGAGCGGGTGAGGCGGACGGCCTGGTCGTTCACCGAAAGGGAGCGCTCATCGGGTTGCAGGTGCAGCTCGCGGTAGTCAATGTGGCGGTTGCCGTGAAATTGCTTGCGGCGCACGAGGGCCTTGATGCGGGCGTTGAGCTCGGCGAGGTGGAAGGGTTTGGGGAGGTAATCATCGGAGCCTAATTCCAGGCCGCGGATGCGGTCGTCAAGGGAGTCGCGGGCCGAAACGATGATGATGCCGGCGCCCCGCTGCTCTTCCTGGAGCTTGCGGATGAGGTCGAGCCCGTTGCCACCGGGTAGCGTGAGGTCGACCAGGATGCAGTCGTAGTCGTACAGGCCGGTCTTCTCCCAGGCCGTGTCGAAGGTAGCGGCCAGTTCGCAGCGGTTGCCCTCCACCTCGAGGTAGGACTTCATGGAGGCCGCCAGGGAGGGTTCGTCTTCGATGATGAGGATCTTCATTCGGGTGGGGTAGATTAGCGTAGGACGCTTAGGTGCCGTGAACCTCCAACCCGAACTTGGAGAAAATCTGGAGAACCTCTCCTTCGGGGAGGGGCTAATGCAGCGCGTAGTTCATATACAGGCCGGCCCCGGTCGGCAGGATGGTCAGCTTGCCTCCCGCCAGCGGTTTGCGGTGGAGGGTCGGCACGGCATAGCCGATCGCTCCGCCGAGCAGGTAGCCGGCCACCACGTCGGTGGGGACGTGCTGTCCGCCCCGCACCCGCAGGTAACCCGTCAGGGCGGGCACGCCCGCGGCGAGGGTCCAGACTACGGGCTTGAGCTTGCTGTCGGGGTAGTAATGACAAAAAACCGTGCCGAAAAAGAAGCCGCCCGCAGCTGCGTTGCTGGTGTGGGCCGACGGCAGGGAAGTGCGGTCGTAGGCTTCCACCACCGTGTTGCCGTCGGGGGAGTCGTAGTACAGGTAGGGCCGCGGCCTGCGGATGCTGGACTTCAGGATGTCCGTCACCCCCTGGTTAAGGGCCAGGGTTTCGGCGAAGAGGATGAGCAGTTTTCCGGCGTCCTGCCGGCTCTCCCGGCCGAAAACGAGCAGACCCGGCAGGGCGATGGAGCCGTACACGATCACGTCCGAAGCATCGGCGGCGGCGGTGGAAGCAAAACGCGTGGGGCCGCGGTCAATGCCGGGCACTTTCCACAAGTGCAGGTCCGCCAGCCGAATATCGTCGATGCCCGTTTTGATCAGGTATCCGCTACCGAGGGCTACGGCCGCCGCGCCGCCGTAGCTGAGCTCGCGCTTAAGGGAGAGGTAGTAGGGACTCCCCGGATTACCCTGGCCGAAGGCCAGGAGGGGAAGGGAAAGCAGGACGAGCAGGCAGCTCAGCCTGGAAACTATACGGTGCATGGATTACAATTAGGCTTGCGGCTGAAGCGTCTGGGGATGACTGCGCTCCCGCGCCGTTACGTACAACACCAAAATCAGGAGAATGGCAAAAAGGACCGTTGAAGATCCAATGGTGCCGAGGTCAAGGCCGCCCTTCGTCGAGGGCTTGGTCAGCAGGTCGCCGAAGGTGGCCCCGAACGGACGGGTGAGCACGAAGGCGATCCAGAATAACACCACCCGCGAGATCCGCGTGAGGAAATAGGCCGCCACCACGACCGCGAGCAGCGAGCCGATCAGCAGTGCCCCGCCGCCGAAGCCGAGGCCGGAGTCGTCCGCCAGGTAGTCGCCCAGTGCCGTGCCCAGGGTGTTGGAGACCAGGATCGTGAGCCAGTAAAAGAGCTCCGGCCGGAACGTGCGGATGTTGGTGACGGACAAGGAACCCTCGCTCCGGTACCAGATGACCAGCATCGCGACCAGCAGGCCCGCCAGGATCAGGGCGCCGGTGGCGTAGCCAAGGCCGAGGGTGCGGTCCATGTAATCCGATAGGGTAGTGCCCGCCGTGCTGGTCGTCAGGATCACCAGCCAGTACAGCACCGGCACGTAGCGGTCGGCCGCGAGCTGCCCGATCAGAGAGGCGATGAACAGTCCGATCAGGATCAGGGAGCTGACGCCGTAGCCGACGTTGAGGGTCATGGAAAGCAGGTCGCCGCCCGTCTCGCCAAGGGTGGTGGCGCAGATCTTCATGATCCAAAAGACTAGATTGACAACGGCCACCTTGCGCAGGTGGCCACCGGGGGCGGGGGAGTCGGTCAGCATGCCGCGAAGTTGCTGCCCCAATGTTGGAGGGAATCTGAAATTTCGGCCGTTCACCCTACTATCATGGAGCTAGCGGTATGCGCTTCCGCCGCTTCAGCATCATCCAATCCGATGTCGCTACGACAGCGCGGCCGGTAGTTGGGTACGGTATTATTTGCTAAACGGCTTCCGGGGGAATCGCAGGGTCGCGAGAGCCGGGTAATTTCAACCGGAGATCGTCTGCGTCGCGCCCCGACTTAGTCGGGGCTTCGCGCTGGCACAGATGGACACGGACTGCCTACCTAAGCCCGGCATGGGACCTTCCCCCTTCACTCAGCAATACACCGGGTAGGCCCCAGAGGGGCCATCCTACCCTAGCGAGGCGGTAAAACCCCGCGCGGTCATCGAATGGATCACCTACACCTACCCGGCCCCGGAGGGGACGTCTCGGAGGAGCGAGGCGGCGAAGAGCGGTGTCGAAGACGCCGCGCGTAGTCCCTCGCGGTGTTGTTCGGTTCATCCTGGCGGGTAGCAAAGCTAGCCAGGCTTCCTCGCAGCGATAGTGTATCCCACGCCCGGGCCGGAGGCCACTCGACCCATCTAAGGAAGCGCGTACCTTGAGTCCGCATTTTGCTTTCGCTCCGATAGCTATCGGCGGGAGAGACCGCCTTTTACGGGAGGGGCAGGATGACGGCCTGGTAGGGGGCCAGCTCCATACTTCCGGCTTC
>JBBSPZ010000051.1:0-28901 GCA_038258275.1 Chitinophagales bacterium
GCCGCGCTGCGGCCGTTGCCACAAACGCTCTACGCGTGAAATCTGCTATGGTGGGGGTAAAACCGGCGCCTTGAACAGGACCCGTCTTGTCGCACGTCTCCGTTGCGGGACACCAAAGATACGGTGTGCGTTAGTAAACGCGCAAGTATTGGACTGCTTTAATCATCACCCTTTTTCTCCCGATCTCCTTCCCGCCTATGCCCCAGGCAGTTATAGCATGCTATTAATCGGCGGCCCGTCTGATGGCGCCACTTTCCTCCCGGAACTTTCCTGACTTCTTGTCCTGGCGCGTCCATATATATAAGGATGCGTTCATGGAGCAGTAGTACTGATCACAGCGGGCACCTCTTTTCTGCCCTGCACCTGCGTCCCCGCAGAAAAAACCCGGCCTCCCCTGTGGGAGGCCGGGCAAATGGTACGGTTCCAAAAAGGGGGAACCTGAGCTGATTTAACCTTCTTGTAGATCTTTGGAAAGGAGGAAGAAGGCCGTAGTCAGCGAAAGGGGTTAAGCGGAAACGGGTTTGACCGTCTTGACGATTCGCGCGGCCACTTTGTAGGGATCCGCGGCACTGTTGGGGCGCCGGTCTTCCAGCCAGCCCTTCCAGCCGCGCTCGACGGTAGCAATGGGTATCCGGATGGAAGCGCCGCGGTCGGAAATTCCGAAGCTGAAGGAGTCGATGCTCTGCGTCTCGTGCTTACCGGTCAGGCGCAGGTGGTTGTCGTGACCGTATACTTCGATGTGCTCCTTGACGTAGGGTCGGAAGGCTTCACATACCCGCTCGTAGTCTTCCCGCTTGCCGCTGTCACGGAGGTAAGAATTGGAGAAGTTGGCGTGCATACCCGATCCGTTCCAGTCGCCCTTCAGCGGCTTGGGGTGGTATTCAATGTAGACGCCGTAGGCCTCGGAGATGCGCTCCAGCAGGAAACGCGCCATCCATATCTGGTCACCGGCTTCCCGGGCGCCCTTGGCGAAGGTTTGGAACTCCCACTGTCCGGGAGCCACCTCGGCATTAATGCCTTCTACCGTCAGGCCGGCATCGAGGCAAGCGTCCAGGTGCTCTTCGATGATTTCGCGGCCGAAGGCATTGCGGGCACCGACCGAGCAGTAGTACGGTCCCTGGGGCGGGGGCATGGTTCCGTCGGCGGGAAAGCCGAGGGGCTTATCCGTGTCGACGTCCATGAGGAAGTATTCCTGCTCGAAGCCAAACCAGAAGTCCTGGTCTTCGTCGTCGATCGTGGCCCGGGCGTTGGTCGGGTGCGGGGTACCGTCGGCGTTGAGTACCTCGGTGAGTACGATGTAGCCGTTCTTGCGCTGGGGATCGGGGACGATCATGACGGGCTTAAGCAGACAGTCGGAACTGCCTCCTTCAGCCTGCTGGGTACTGGATCCGTCGAAGGACCACATCGGGCAATCGTCGAGTTCTCCGCTGAAATCTGCTTCGATGCGGGTTTTGCACCGCAGGGTTTGCATGGGCTCTTTACCGTCGAGCCAGACGTATTGGAGCTTATTTTTAGTAGCCATAAGTAAAATCAGGTTAAATCAGAAGGTTAAAGAAAGTTGTTCGTCCGGCGGGTCCGCGGGTGCACGGCCTTCCGTGGAAAGCCGTGCAACGTGATCGCGGCCCGGATGTTTTTGGGATTAGAAGGAGTAAACGGCGGCGAGGATGAAGGCCGCAACGGCATCGTCTTCCGGACTGCTTCCGAAAACGAGGCCGTTGTTGCCGGTATCGAAGCGTACTTCGGGAATGATACGAAGGTCACCAACGGTGAAATTGCCACTGGCGGTCAGCGCGATTACACTGGGCTGATCGGTATTGTCTCCGGCGGCGGCAGTAGCGGTAAAGTATTCTCCACGCAGACCAAGCGCGAAACCATCGGCAATTCCAATCGTGGAGTACACGGCCGTTCCAAAGAATCCTCCAGCCTTATCTCCGTCAAACCGGGTAGTGTAGCTGCTCGCATTCAGGCCGAACATCAGGCTTTCGCTGACTTCATAAGTTGCAGTCAGGTCGACCTGAAATTCGTTGGTGTCGTCATCGTTGTTATCGCGGGTGCCGTTGTCGTCGTCCTTGCCGGCGAGGACGTTGAGGTATGCGGAAAGCCCACCTGCCGCTGCGCTGAGCTGGCCGCCAATGTGCTTGCCCTTGATCACGTCAATCTTGCTGTCGGTGTCATCAAAGACGCCGACCATTGCGCCAAAGCCTTCCGCGATGGCAAAATCCACCTTCGCTCCCGTGTGGTAGAACGGTCCGTTGCTGAAGAGGTAGCTCGTAGAATAATTAATGTTGGCGCTTGCGTCAATGACCTCATACCCTACAAAGGTGCCAAAATTACCCAGGGTGAAGGTAATGGCATCACTGGGGGAATAGGTGACATAAAGTTGTTGTACCGTGCTGGAGAAATTACCGGTACCGCCGTTTGCCTGCGTGGCGCGGGGACCGAATCCGACCTGCCCGACAAACCCCACTTTGCCCAGCGATTTTTCGGCCAGCAGGTTTACGTTACCGATACCAAAGGTATTGGTAAAGTCCGTGAAAGAGGTAGGAAATGCCAGCGGCTCCTCCCCTTCCGACTTGGAATTGATAAGGTTGGCCTGGTAGTAAGCATCCACGTAACCGGTGAGCTCGAAGGACTTGGACTCTTCCTCCTCTTCTTCTTCCAGGATGATCACCTCAGTGGTCTGGGCAAATAGGGAACCAGTGGTACAAAACAGCAGCAGTAGGGCGAATAGCGAAAACGAGTTGATTGAAGTTTTCATATACGTTAGTTGGAGTAATGGGAAGTGTAAAGTGAGTGTGCATAAGGACTAGGAATTGAGGGAGGGAGGGAGGGATTGCCCCTTCAATCCTCCATTCCTTCACTCCTTCATTCCTTGATTCCTTAGTCAGAGGTGAGCTGGAATACGCCGTCCTCCTTAGTGAGGGTGTAGGCGTGCATGTCGTGCTCGCCGAGGTCGAGGCCACGGATCTCTTCTTCCTCGGGGACCCGGATACCAATGGTCGCCTTCAGGGCGGAGAGAATGACAAAGGAACTGGCGAAGCTGAAGGTACCGACTGCCGCTACGCCGATCAGCTGGTTGACCAACTGGTCGAACCCGGCGGAGGCGCCGAAAACCCCTACGGCAAGCGTGCCCCAGATGCCGCACATACCGTGTACGGAGGTGGCTCCGACGGGGTCATCTAGCCGGAGGGTTTTGTCGAAGAAGATGATGCTCAGGGGGATGATGACCCCGGCGATGGCGCCGATCAGAATGGCCTCACCGCCGCTCATGAGGTCGGCGCCGGCGGTGATGCCGACGAGGCCTCCGAGGATGCCGTTGAGGACCATAGACAGGTCGTAGGTTTTGAACATAAAATAAGCCATGAAGAAGGCCGCGACTCCACCCGCGGCGGCTGCCAGGGAGGTCGTGACGAATACTAGGCTGACCGCATTGGGGTCGGCACTGAGCACGGAGCCTCCGTTAAAGCCAAACCAACCAAACCACAGGAGAAATACACCGATCGCCGCGAGGGGCATGCTATGACCCGGAATTGCGGTCACGGTTCCGTCGGAGCGGTACTTGCTCCGGCGGGCGCCGAGCAGGATGATGGCGGCGAGGGCGGCAAAGCCACCGGCCGCGTGCACCAGGGTCGAACCGGCGAAGTCGTAGAAACCGAGGGCGTCGAGCCATCCGCCACCCCACTTCCACATGCCCGTGATGGGGTAGCTCAGGCCTACGAATAAGGTAGCGAAAATGAGAAAGGGCACGAGCTTGATGCGCTCGGCTACGGCACCGGATACTATGGTCGCGCAGGTAGCCGCAAACATGCCCTGAAAGATGAAGTCGGTATAGCCCGTATACGTACTGCCGGCCTCCGCTGCGGCGGCGTAGTCGGCGGTAGCTCCGGCGGCCCAGTCCATGGAAGCAATGCGGCCAATGAATCCACCGGCGAAGCCGTCTCCCGGGTACATCAGGTTGTAGCCGACCACGTAGTAGGTCAGCAGGCCAATGCAGATGATCATGGAGTTCTTGAAGAGGATGTTGACAACGTTTTTGCGTTGTACGAAGCCGGCCTCGAGGGTGGCGAACCCGAGGTGCATGATAAAGACCAGGGCGGTCGCTATCAAGACCCACAGGTTGTTGATGGTGAACATTGCTTCCATAGCGTTGGAGTACTTATTAGTTGATGTAGAGTAAAGTGAGTGGGGTAATCTTACCTGGATACAGGTTAAGGCGTGGCCAAACCCATGCGGGGTGCATTGGGTCACGGACACTCGGAGGAAGAAAATGGGTAAATCCGCTCGTTAAAGCATCAGATGGCGCTCTCGTTCTCTTCCCCGGTGCGGATACGGACGATGCGATCCAAGTCGTAAACGATGATTTTACCGTCGCCGACCTTTCCGGTTCGCCCGGAAGTGGAAATGGCGCCTACAATGGCGTCTACCTTGTCGCCGGGGGCGAGGATATCCAGTTGGAGCCGGGCGATGTAATCGGCGTCGTAGACGCTGCCCCGGTAGGTGAGCTGCTCACCGCGCTGTAGGCCGAACCCCTTGACCTCGGTCAGGGTAAAAAAATTGACGTCAATGGCGGCCAGGGCATCCCGGATGCTTTCGAACCGCGATAGGCGTATGATAGCTTCAATCTTCTTCATGGAAGTGGTTATCTTTGGGATGTTCCGTGGTTAGCGGTCTTCCCAAAAGAGGTTAACGGAGAAGTCTATCTGGTTTGGGCTAAATCAGCGAAGCCGGGACGTCTCCGGGTTTCGATGATGTAAAGATGACCCCGCCGATCCACGCTTCGCAGCGAACAACTATTGCATTTTGTGATGCCTAACTTGTAGGTTCACTACACGCATTGCTGATTTACAACCATTTACCTTACTACCCTTACCTATGCCAACGGCCGTAAAAGACCAGTTGTGGCGACTGGTAAAGTCGCTGACCAAGGCCGAAAAGCGGAATTTCAAGTTGTATGCCACCCGCGCCGGGGCTACGACCGACAACAAATTCATTCAGTTGTTCGATGTGGTCGACCGACTGGAGGAACCCGATGATGCCGTGGTCACCCAGCGCCTGCAACTCACGTCCGGGCAGTACTCCAACCTGAAGCGCCACCTGTACCAACAGGTGCTGACGAGCCTTCGGCTGATCTTTATCAACAAGGAGATCGACATCGAATTGCGCGAACAGATCGACTTCAGTCATATCCTGTACGGAAAGGGGCTCTACCTCGATGCCCTCCGTTCACTCGAACGCGCCAAGGGCCGGGCCGTGGAACACAACCGCGACCTCCTCCACCTCGAGATCCTGGAGTTTCAAAAACTGATCGAATCCCGCCACATCACCCTGTCGCGGCAGATCGACAACAAAATGGACCTGCTGCTCAACGAGTCCGCCGAACGCAGTTACAGCGTCCTCTATACGAGCGAGCTGTTCAACCTCAACATTCAAATTCACGGTCGGTACATCGAGACCGGCCACAGCCGTAGCCGGGAAGATCGCCGGGAGAACGAGGTGTTCTGGTCCAGCATTCAGACCTATCGCTTCGACCGGGAAACGGTCAGCAGCACCTTTCACCAGAAGATCAATCGCTTCCAGGCCTCGATGTGGTATCACTACATCCAGCTGGATTTCGATGATGCCCTGGAATCCTCGATGAATGCCCTCACGCTCTTTCACCTGAGCACCCACATGACGGTGAAGGACCCCGACCTGTACCTTCGCTGCCTGTACTACGTCTCGATCTTCGCCTACCTACAGGGAGATCAGCCGCGCATGCGGCGCTACCTGCGCGTGATCAACGACTTCCTGACGGACGACCAGGTCCTCCTCAACGAGAACAGTCAGCACATCGGGCGGGTATACCAGGGCCTGATGACCCTGAACGTGCACTTTTGTGCCGGTGAATGGGACGAAGCGCATACCTATGCCCACCAGCTTCTCCTGGCTTACCGTCACGGTCAGTTCGCTCCTACCGATCACCGCTGGGGACAGTTCCTGTATAAGTTTGCGGCGACCTGCTTCGTCCTGCGCCTATATGGTGAAGCCCTGGACTACCTGAATGATATCATCAATATGAAGTTGGGGATTCTCCGCGAGGACCTGCTGCTCACTACCCGACTGCTCCACCTCCTCTGTAATTACGAGCTGGGCAATCGCGCCCTGGTGGATTACCACCTGACCAATTTTACCCGCCAGATGCGGAGGAGTACCGAAACCGCGGAGATCCATCGCCTCACCGCTACGGCGCTCCGGCGGTTGATCAAGTCGGTGACCGCCGAACACCCGGCGATCTACCTACAGCTCGAGAAGGAGCTGCGTACGGCCGCCCGGAACGACCCCTTTGAGCACAAGGCCCTGCTCTACCTCGACCTTACCCAGTGGGTGGCGCAGCACCGATCGCTTCCGGCATCCGACCCCGGGCGTACGCGAGTGACAGCCGCGCCTTACGGTGCTTCACCCCTACTTCCACCTGCTTGATGCGGGCGCTGATGTAGCTGCTTTCCCGCGTATTGACCAGAAAGAGCGAACTCTCTCCCGCCCGGAACAACTCCCGCTCCCCTTCCAGTAGACGCAGGTAGTCGGCTGCGTTTCGTCCGGCCAAAACGAACTGCGCCGCGGTGGTGTTGGCCTCGTTTTCAGCCTGAACGACCTTGACCCCGAGGGCAGCGGTTTTGTCGCTCAGCTCCAGTTGGGTTTCGCTCATCTTGATCCGCGTAAGCTGCAGCTTTCCCCGTTCCTTGCGTACCAGGAGGGGTTGACTGAAGCTGACCCCCCACTTGTAGTTGGCGCTGGAATAATCCTCCAGGGGCTGATCGCTCCCCCCGAGAAGGAGGGCATTGTACTTCACGTCCAGCCGCGGCTTGAGTTGCTCCCGTTGCAACCGCTCATCCACTTCCAGCTCTTCGATTTTCAGGCGGGTACGGTCAAGCTCGGGGTGGTTGAGGATGCCGCCGGCGGGCTCGAGGGCAGCCACATCGATTTCCGTAGCGGGCGGGGGCAGGGTGGTCGGCCCGAGTTCCAGGGGGACGACCCCGTCGAGCCAGAGGAAAGCCGCCAGGGCGGCGGCGGCATTAGAGAGATCCAGCCGGGCGGTCTCGAGTTCCAACTGACGGTTTTGCACGAGGATGCGGGCTTCGAGGGTATCGATAGCAGGCCGGTCGCCCAGGGAAGCTCCGGCCCCGATGGCCCCGTACCGGGTCTGAGCCAACCGCACGGCCTCTTCGTAAATTTCCACCACCCCCTGCGCGCCCGCCCAGGTCCAGTAGGCGCCCCCGGCATCATAAAGAAGTTGGTTAATCAAAATAATGCGCTCCGCCTCCGTGGATTGCCGGTAAATATCCGCCCGTTGCAGCTCGGCCCGCCGCTGGTCAAAGAGTAGGCCCTGGCCCAGGGAAATGGAAAGTCCCGCCGCATACAGCCCGGATTCGGGCACCCGGAGCTCGGGGTTGAGGTAGGTACCGTCGTTGCGCTCGTAGGCGGCATTGAGCTCTATACCAAACCAGGTCGGCACCTTCAACCCTCCCTCGATCACGCTGTAGTAACGCGTGCCGCTGTAGTACTTCTGAGACAGATCCCCGTACAGTTTCGGATCGAACCCTCCCCGGGCCATGCGCAATACGGCGTCCGCCCGCTCGCGTTGGAGGTCGGCACGGACCGAGAGCGGGTGGTGGGCTTCCACCAGGCGCAGGAATTCCGTTTCGGTCAGTAGTACGGACGGTCCCTGGGCCAACAGGAATAGCGGAAGCAAGAGCAGCAACAGCAAGACGTACTTCATGAACTACTTGGTTTTAGACGCGGACGCGGGTGTGGAGGGGGCCTCCGGCGTATATAGGTCGGGGGGAAAGCCGTTAATTTTCCGCCAGATCTCGTACCAGAGAGGGACGTCGCTGAGCAAAATCAGGTTGGAGGAACCGGCTCCCACCCGCAGGGCGTCGGGCCAGTCTTGCCGGTTGGGGTCGGGGGCGACCATGATGCGGTACTGGCCGGAGGGATTGATGATGCGGTCGATGGCTACGATGCGCCCGTGGAAAGTACCGTAGCTGGTATTGGGCCAGCCGCTGAAGACAATGGCCGGCCAACCGTCAAACTGGATATTCACTTCCTGGCCAGGATCCAGCAGGGGCATATCGATGGGGCGAACGTAAACCTCCACGGCCAGCTCGTATTCGGATGGCATGATGGTGAGCACCTGCTCGCCCGCAGAAAGGGTTTCTCCAATACCCGCCGAGAGGATTTGGGTCACGTAGCCGTCCTGGGGTGCCAGTAAAAAGTAGAGATCGGTACGCCGGGCATAGTTGCTGTACTGGTTCTCCAGCTTGGCCACGCCGGCCTCCGCATCGAAGCGACCGGAGAGGGCGGAGTACTGTTCGGAACTCGCTTTGGCCAGGTCATCCTGCAGATTAGCCTGAATGGCGTTTTGGTCTACCCGGGCATTGATGAGCTCGTTGCGGCTGGTAAGCAGCTTGTTTTCCGCGCTGATGAGCTTGGCCTGAGCCTCCTGGTACTTCACCCGCCGGTTTTCGAGGTCGGTGAGGGATTTCAATCCCTGGTCGTAAAGTTCCTCCATCCGTGCGTACTGGTCGGCCAGCACCTGAGTATTCAGGCGGGTGGCCTGGAGGTCAATGCTGTCGCTCATCACCTTCAGTTCTCCCTGACGTATTTTGTTGATGGCCTGCTCGGTTTTTAACTGCCCCGACTGCCGCAGCGCGCTCATCTGGTTGTCTAGGGCAGCTACTTTAGATTGGTATGACTGCACCGACATTTCCTTTGCCTTCACCTGGGTACGGGTGCGGCCGAGCAGGTTGGCGTCGAAGTATTCGTCTTTGGTTTCCGTGAGGTGGAGGATGGTATCCCCGGCTTCCACGAAGTCACCTTCCCGCACGTACCATTCTTCGATCTGGCCGCCGATCACGGTCTGCACGCTCTGCGGCCGCTGGTTGGGCTGAAGGGTGGTGACCTTTCCGAGGGCCCGAATATTTTGCGTCCACGGTAGAAATAGCACCACCAGTCCGATCACGGAAAATATTACCAGTAAACGTAAAAGTACCCGGCCGGACCGGCGGCTTTCCACGTGCCGTAAGGAATCGAGGGAGGAGCGGTCTACGAACCGGTTGATCGAATTGAGCGAAATATTGAGCATGCTTATTGGATTATGGTGCCTTCCAGCATGTTTACCACCCGGTCGCATTTATCCGCCAGGTACTCATTGTTGGATACGGCCACGATGGTCCAGGGGTGAGCGGGATCGGTAAGGAAGTCGATGATGTCGTGCCGATTGGCTTCGTCAAGGGCGTCGAAGGAGTCCTCCAGCAACAGGAGACGGGGGCGGTCGGCCACGGCGCGCGCAAGCAATAGCCGCTGAACGATGCTCCGCGGCAGCTTGTTACCGGTGGGATCGAGGTGGGTTTCGAACCCGTTGGGGAGGTTGCGGATCACCGGAGTAAGGCCGAGGGCGTCAATCGCCCACTGCACGTTCGCGAAGGTGGCCCGCTCCCGGCCCATGGTGATGTTCTCGAGCAACGATCCCTCAAACAACTCGCCCATGCGCAGGCAGTCGCCAATCACCGAGTGGAGGTCTTCGAGCCCCAGGTTACCCTTGGGCAGGTCGTCGTAGGAGACGGAACCCTCCTGTACGTCGTACAGCCCCGCGATGATATAGAGCAGGGTGCTTTTTCCGGACCCGTTCGGGCCCGTAACCATGATGCACTCGCCGGCATCGACCGCAAGGTTGACCTTACGGAGGACGGCCTTTGACGCGCCTGGATAGGAAAATTTAACATTGTTGAGCTGTACGGAAATGCCTACGCTGGAGTCGGTCAGGGCTACGGGCGAGCCGTCCCACTTATCGTCCAGTTTCAGGTCGGTAACCTGACCGATTTTCTCCAGGCCGGTAAGCATATCATAGATGGTTTCCATCTTTAACACCAGCTTCTCGACGGAGGACATGACGAAGAGGATAATGATCTCGGCGGCGACAAACTGGCCGATATTCATCTGCTGGTTCATGACGAGCAAGCCACCGATCGCCAAAAGCCCGAGGGCGACGAGTACCTTGAATACGATGAGCAGGGAATACTGGCGGATCAGAATAGTGAAGTGACTTTCCCGGGCGCCCAGGTAGCTGGTGACGTGGCGGTCCATCCGCTGCATGGCCATATCCGTTTTACCCGCCAGTTTGAAGGTAGAGGCCGTGCGGGCCAGCTCCTCCAGCCAGTGGACGGCCGCGTATTTGTACTTGGATTCCTTCAGGCTGGTCTCCAACCCGCGACGGGCGGTAAAGACGAAAATGAGCACCACCAGGAGGATCAGAATAAGCCCGAATACGATGAAAAAGGGGTGGTACAGGGAGAGCAGGATCAACCCCAGGATCACCTGGGTAGTCGCCACGGAAAAATCAATCAGTACGTCGGAAAGTCCCTTCTGCACGGTAAGCACGTCAAAGAAGCGGTTCATCAGTTCCGGCCCGTAGTGGTTGTAGATGACGTCGGTACGGATACGGGGAATTCGGTAAGAAAATTCGAAGGCCGCACGGGAGAAGATCTTTTGCTGTAAGTTCTCGGTAATGCGCATCTGCTGAATCTGCAGGATACCGACGATCGCGATCCCCATCACCACGATCACCACCAACACCAGCCAGGCCGTACTCACCCGTCCACCCTGGATCAGGTTGATGATTGCCTGGATACCCAGGGGCAGGGACAGGTTCACGAGTCCCGCGAACAGGGCGTATATGTACACACTCCGGACCTCATCCTGGTCCGGTTTAAGGAGCCGCCAAAAGCGATTCAATGGAGTAAGGGGAGTTCCAGTCAAGGCCATATGGGGGAATTAGAAAATTGTCTTGAAGGCCATGTCCGTGAAAAACCGGACGACCGAATCCTCGCCTTCGTGGTTGTCGGTCACCCGCGGCATGTGCTCGGCGAAGAACCGCTGCAGGTGAGTACCCTCGATGATGGTACTCACCAGCATGTGGGGGTAGGGATAGGTAGGATTGACCTCGAGGATGATGCCGCTCACCCGGTCGATCAACTGCTTATAGTGGGCGAAGGCCCCGACCCGGTTGTCTTGGTCGACCTGGCGGGTGAGGTAGGCCTTCATGCTCTCGGAAACGAGAATGCGGTTCAGTTTCACCTCATTGATGTGGGAAAAGCTGCTGTCTTCGACAATTTCCTTCGTAAGCAGCCCCACGGCGCGGCGCAGACGGTCTTCAGCGGATTCCACGTTCGCGATGTGAAACACCAGCCGGTAATCCATCCATCCCCAGTACCACATGAGGAGGTAGAGCAGGAGGCTATGCTTATTCTCGAAATAGCGGTACACGGAAGCTTCCGTAGATCCGATCTCCTTGCCTAACTTGCGGAAGGTTAACGCTTCAAAACCCAGGTCATCGATCAGGTCTATGCTGCCGGTGACGATGCGCCGGCCGAGTGCACTGGATTCAGGGTCCTTTAAGTAAACGGTGTCGCTGATGGAGATCGACAGACTGTTGGCGAGGGAATTCACAGGAAGAGGTTGACTAGGCAAAAATGATAGTAATACTATCCTAGTTGCGATACAAACTACTTTCCTGAGTATTAGGTTGCCCCGGCCTCCGACTTTCTTTTGTACCTACCTAAAATTAGGACGTAGCAGGGATACGGTGCGACCAAGATACCCAAACCCAGCGGCTCGGCTACCCTATAAACCCAACCGCAAGTCGGCCTGGAGGTCATCGATGGCCTCCAATCCCACACTCATGCGTACCAGGCCGTCGGTGATTCCTACGGCGGCACGCTCTTCCGGGCTAAGCTTGCTATGGGTGGTGGTGGCCGGGTGGGTAAGGATCGTGCGGGTATCACCCAGGTTACTGCTGCGGGTACAGATCTGCACGGCATTGAGCAGCTTGCGGGCCGCCTCCACGCCGCCAGCCAGCTCAAAGGTGACAATGCCCCCGCCGGCGCGCATCTGCCGCCGGGCCAGTTCCACCTGAGGATGGGAAGGTAAAAACGGATAATGAACGGCCGCTATCCCTTCCTGCTCCTGCAGCCATTCGGCCAGCCGGAGGGCGGAACGGCAGTGGGCGTCCATGCGGACGTGGAGGGTTTCCAGGCTTTTGGAGATAACCCAGGCATTGAATGGCGACATCACCGGTCCGGTATGACGGCAAAAGAAAATTACCCTTTCCATGACCGCCGCACTACCCAGCAGCAGGCCGCCGAGCACCCTACCCTGCCCGTCCATCCACTTGGTCGCGGAGTGGGTGACCAGGTCAGCCCCGAAATCACCGGGACGCTGGAGGTAAGGCGTGGCAAAACAATTGTCTACGATGAAAAGCAAGGTGTGGTCCCGGCAAAATTCTCCGGCCCGGGCCAGGTCGACCAGGCGCAGTCCTGGATTAGAGGGCGTTTCAGTCACGAAGAGCCTGGTTTCGGGGCGTACGGCAGCCGCCCAGGTATCGGGCTGATCGGGCTCCACGTAAGTAAAGCTCACGCCCCAGCGTGGCAGGATTTGCGTAAGAATCTGGTGGGTGCTACCGAATACGGCACGGGTGGCAAGGATGTGGTCGCCGTGACCGACCAGGGCAGCGAGGCTGGCAAACACGGCACCCATACCGGTACCGGTGGCAAAGCCGGCCTCCATTCTCTCCAGGGCACAGGCCTTGGCGATCAGCTCATCGACGCTTGGGTTGTTGTACCGACTGTAAATGATTCCGTCGCCTTCGCCGGCAAAGGTGTCGGCCATTGCCTCTGCGGAGGGAAAGGTGAAGCTGCTGGTCAGGAATAAGGGGGTGCTGTGCTCGCGATAATGGGTAGGTTCCATTTGCCCGCGGATCGCCCGGGTCTGCGGTTGGTGTTCGTCCTTCATTCAGTCGTCTTTCGGGGACGTAAAGGTAAGACACGAAACCTCACCCGCCGGGGTTCCTACATCTTCCGCTTGGCCACGGTCGCATAGCTTCCCAGGGTCATCCCACTGAGCACATCGGCTCCCGGCGCTCCCTTGAGGTTCATGGTCACGTCGGTTTGGTATTCGGTGGAGTAGAAACTGATGCGGAGGCCATCGTCGGTCTTGCTCACCGACTTCAACTCCATGGTGGACCCACCGGAAACGAAGTTGCCGCTCAGTTCTCCCCCACCCTCCATGAGCATCAGGGAACCGGTTACCGTTCCGCCTGGGGTATCGCTGACGGTGACATCATAGTCGCCGGCGTAGGTTTCCTGCGGGGTCTCGGGGGTCATGGTTTCCGGCAGGACATCCGGGACCGGAACGGTGGCGGCCCGGGGAGTACAGCTGATAAACAGCAGAACGCAGAGAATAAAAGCAAGGGAGTGGGAGGTAGATTGCATAAGGATCGGTTTTGCCTATCGCTAACCCAAAATCCCTGGGTACGTTCACCCTGCTTCGCCAAAGGCTACGTCCATTGCCGCACAGATCTTGGCCACGCCAAACTGCAGGTCCACCTCGGTGTGGGCGCTGCTTACGAATCCGACCTCGTAGCCACTTGGCCCAAGGTAGACCCCGGTTTGCAACAGTTCGTGGTGAATAATTTTGAAATATTTCATGTTTTCGGGATCGATCTGGTCGGCCCGTTCGATTCGGTCGTTGCCGAAGGCCAGCCAGAAGATGGAACCCACGTGGGGAACGTGCAGGGGATACCCCTTTTGCCGGGCATAGCCTTCGATGGATTCGGCCATCCGACTGGTGCGATCGGCCAACTTCTCGTAGAACCCCGGCTCGAGGCACTGCTCGAGGGCGGCCAGGCCGGCCGCCATGGCCACGGGATTTGCCGAGAGGGTGCCGGCTTGGTACACGGGGCCTACCGGAGCGATGTAGTCCATAATCTCTTTACTGGCGCCGTAGGCACCTACCGGGAACCCGCCCCCGATCACCTTTCCGAAAGTCAGGATATCGGGCGCCACGCCGTAGAGTCCGGCAGCTCCCTCGAAGCCGACCCGGAAGCCGGAAATCACCTCGTCGAAAATCAGCAGGACGTCGTGCTTCCAGGCCTTGATGCGCAGGCACTCGAGCCAGGAGCGGTCCTGGATCAACAGACCATTATTGGCCGGAATGGGTTCCACGATGATACAGGCGACCTCGCCGGCGTGCTCAGTCAGGGTGCGCTCCAGGAGGTCGCGGTCGCCCAGGGGCAGCACCAAGGTGTCGCGGGCAACGGTTTGCGGCACGCCGGCGGAGGAACTGGTGCCGAGGGTAGCCAGTCCCGACCCCGCCTTCACGAGCAGGCTGTCGACGTGACCGTGGTAGCAGCCGTCGAATTTGATGATCTTATTGCGCCCGGTATACCCCCGGGCCAGGCGCAGGGCCGACATAACGGCTTCCGTGCCGGAGCTCACGAAACGCAGCCGCTCCACGTAGCGGTGATTTTCCAGGATGAGGCGCCCCAGCTGGTTGCCCAGCTGGTTGGGGGTGCCGAAGCTGGTGCCCTTCAGTACTGTATCGATTACTTTCTCGCGGATATGGGGGTTGTCATGACCATGAATGAGTGGTCCCCAGGAGCAGCAGAAATCCAGGAAGCGATTGCCGTCTTCATCCACCATATGGCTGCCGTGGCCTTCCCGGATGAAGAGTGGCGGACCGCTTACACTGCGAAATGCCCGCACCGGAGAGTTGACCCCGCCGGGGAAATAGTGTTGGGCTTCCTCAAACAAGCGAGCGGAGGTTTCGCGGGGGATGCGTTGCTCAAAATTCATGGTCGGATAACTTTTCGCAATGTTACCGCGGCATGCCTCACCCCCCGTCGCAATTGCGTCAAGAAGCCTGAATGCCACCGTAATTTGACTGAATAGAAGAAATTGAGGTAAAACGTCAAAATAGTTCATCACTGCCCGAACTTCATGCAACACCCTTCCGCTCCTCCTAATGCCGGATCCGCTTTTTTGTTTTTCTCCTACCCTCAGGATTCGAAACCCAGTCATACACATCATGTCCACGCATCGTATTTTGCTGATCGAGGACGACGCAACGGAAGCCAGACTAGCGCGGCATACCCTCCTCAAGATCGACGCTTCGCTGGAGGTGATCCACCTCCATGACGGTGCGGATTTCCTGGAATATTATTGCGACTCCCACCCCCTGGAAGCCATTTCCCTGGCGATCATGGACCTTCACATGCCGCAGTTGAGTGGACTGGAGGTCTTGGAGAAACTGCAGAGGGAGGAAGACCACCCCCCCTTCCCCATCATCCTGTTCTCCTCATCCCAAGATCCCCAGGAGATTCGGCGCGCGTACGACCTCGGAGGTTCCGCCTTTGTCACCAAGCCCGACTCCCTCTCCGACTACCGGGAAGCCGTGCGGAACATCATCAATTTTTGGATCGCTACTAATCGTCTACGCTAATTCCAGCCACTCCTTCCGGAACCTTATCTTGACGGGATGCGACAGCCCCGCTACATAAACGCTTACGGACGAAACGCGCTGCTGCTGGAATGGGAGCAACGCATTGACCCGGAAATAAACCGCAGCGTCCACGCTTTCGCCCGCTTGCTGCGCCATCATCCAGCCGTGACCGAATGCGTCCCCGCCTACGCCTCGCTAGTGCTGACCTTCACGGAAGCTGCCAGCTCGGCCTATCAGCTGCGCGAAGAAATATTCTGCTTGCGGCCGCAGGCAACAATTGCTTCCCCCCCTTACCTCCACCATATCCCCGTGTGCTACGGCGACGTCTTTGGGCCCGACCTCGCCGGCCTTTCCTCCCAGACCGGTCTGGATCGGGAAACCCTCATTGCCCTGCACTGTGGAACGGACTACTTGGTGTACTTCCTGGGGTTTCGCCCTGGATTTGCCTTTATGGGCGAAACGGACCGCCGGCTGGCCACCGCACGCCGCTCGACTCCGCGCACGGAGGTCGCCGCCGGTTCGGTAGGACTGGCCGGCAGGCAGACCGGAATTTACCCCGATGCTTCCCCGGGCGGGTGGCAACTGATCGGGCGGTGTCCGCTTCCCCTCCTGGATGCCCACACCGGGGAAACCCGGTTCCGGGCCGGCGACCGCGTCCGGTTCCACACCGTGTCCGGGTCGGAATTCGTTGTCCTGGAATCCTCCCCCCCGTCGTGGCCAGTACGTTAACGCTGACTGCAGCCGGGAAAAACCCGGGTGCCTACCTCGTAGACCACGGGCGCCCGGGATACCGCGACCGGGGTATCCAGAGTGGCGGTTCAGCGGACCGGATCAGCTGTGCCGCCGCCAATCACCTCCTGGAGCAGCCGCCTTTCCACTGCTGCCTGGAGCTTACCCTGAACGGAGGCCGCTGGCTCCTGGCCGGAAAGGGACAACTGGTCCTTACGGGAGCGGAAATGGACTGGAAGCTGAACGGCGTTCCGCTCGACCGCTACAGTGTGGTGTACGTGGAGGGTGATTACCTCCTCTCCGGAAGCTACGCCCGCCGGGGTTGCCGGGGGTACCTCGCCGTCCGGGGAGAATGGGACGTACCCCGGGTATTGGGCAGCGTGGAGGCCGGTATGCCGGGAACGATGGCGGTTTCGCCGGGATTTCAATGCTCGATCACCTCGCCGGGCGAGTCGCCCTTTCGCAACAGCATCGAAGCCGTGGGGGCGTTGTTTCCCGGATCGCCCCTTTCCCTGCCGGTGATTCGCGGACCGGAGTGGCGACTGCTGACGGCCGATGAGCAAGCGTGGCTGCTGCGGACCACCTTCACCGTGGGCAATGCCTCGAACCGGCAAGGGATGCGACTGAAGTCCTCCCGGCAACCCGGGCTGCTGCTCCCCTCCCGGCTGAGCTCTCCGGTGCTTCCGGGAACGGTGCAATGGACACCGGACGGGCCCATTCTGCTGGGCCCCGACGCCCACACCGTGGGCGGCTACCCGCGGGTGCTGATCGCGGAGCGCAGCGACCGGGCCTTCCAGCTGAAGCCCGGGGAAGAGCTCCGCTTTGTGCTGGCCCGGGAAGGCTGATCAGACACCTGCTTCGTCGTACTGCTGCAGGTTCAGATTCTCGATGATGGTGATGAGCTTCTCGGCGTACCGCTTGTCGGTGGCGTAGCCGCATTGCTTGAGGCCATGCGCCCATTTCCGGTAATCTACGCCGTGGCGCTTTAGTTTGGCATAACGCGGCGAATTGAGCAGTACGCTGTGCTCCCGAAAACTATCGGCAACGGAATCAAATACCCGAAACATATCGTAGCGGGTATCGTCGCCGTAATTCCGGCAGGTACAGCCCAGACACTTGCTGCGGCACTTGATGCCGAAATGGTTATTGGAATTGACGGCAAGCTTGGAATCCCCGGCGTTGCTCTCAAGGAGCCCCTGGGCCAGGGTGATGCTGGCGGGCACGCCGTGATCGCGCATTTCCCGGCGGGCCGTACCGGCGTAGCGACTGAGGTAGTCCCGCACCCGCTGCCGCTTGGCAGCGATTACGTGGGCGGAAAGCCCCTTGCGCGCTCCGTAATCGGGATTCAATACCAGGGTCAGGTTGCTGATGTGGGGGGCGGGATCATCGGTGGTGGCTACGCTGTTGAAGGTCTCGGGGCCTTCCATTTCGGAATCCGCCGGCACGGTGGTAAATACGGATTTTTCCGGCTGGCCCACAAAATTGGCCACGGCACGTCGACCGACGGTGGAAACCCATCCGCCGAGGCTGGCCGCGGAGAATCGTTCCTCCATTTCGGTGGTGGCCGAGGGGTCGTGTACGTCGAGCTTCACCGCTACTCCCCGGCTGATGCACAGGTAGGCGAGGAGGGCAAGGAGAAACAGCTCTACACTGTACTGGACGGCGGCGTCCATCAGGCAGGCGATTCGGCGGCCCAGGTCAGCGGGCGCGGGGGGGGTTGGGTGGGCAGGCATCCGAAAATGGTTTAAGGTTGTCGGTATCAGAAAAGCTTGGAACCTGCTGTGTGGGCCGTAGCCCGGAGCAAAGATAAGCGCGAATGGTCATTAAACAAACATTTTGTTTATTTAAATAAACTTAGCTAACATTTCGTCTTTGCCCGGGTAATCCTGCACCCGCGGCCCCGCAGGTTGACCTTGCTTAGTGTAGAGATTACACTACCTTAGCGAGGAGAATACAGAGATATGGTACTGATTGCAGATTCCGGGTCGACCAAGGCAGATTGGGTTTTGGTTCCTGAAAACGGGGAGAATGTGTATGTCCACACGCGGGGCTTTAACCCGGTGGTCCACCCCCATGACCTGTTGCACAATGAGGTGCAGAAACTTTCCCAGGACCTGCTGCCGAATGCCCACGTTTCGGAAGTGCATTACTACGGGGCGGGGTGCTGGGACTTCAAGCGGAAAAAGGTAATCTTCGACTGCATCAACAATGCCTGGCCCGGAGCCAAGATCGAAGTGATGCACGACCTGCTCGGTGCGGCACGGGCCACCTGCGGCAATGAGCCCGGCATTTCCTGTATTCTGGGCACGGGCTCCAACACCTGCTTGTACGACGGCAAGGAAGTGACCGACAACGTCACCAACCTCGGATTCCTGCTCGGAGACGAGGGTAGCGGTTCCCACCTGGGTAAGGCTTTCCTGCGGGCGTACTTCTACCGGGAGCTCGACGACGACCTGAACGATGCCTTTGAAAATTACACGACGGCCGATCGGATGACGGTCATCAATAACGTCTACGATTCGGACATGCCCAATACCTACCTGGCGGGCTTCACCCGCTTCATGGGCGAACACCAGAGCCATCCGCTGATCCAGAAGATCGTGTTTTCAAGTTTCGCGGAGTTTCTGGACCGTCACGTACGCAAATACCGCGGCCACCTCGAACTCCCCGTGCACTTTATCGGCAGCATTGCCTTCCACTTTAAGGACATCCTGCTGGCTGCCCTGCACGAACGCGACCTCACCGCGGGTCGATTTGTCCACAAGCCGATTGAGGCCCTGGCGGACTACCACGCCGGGAAGTAGAACTACCCCATGGAAAGAAAGGATATTCGCCGCATTGCGGTCTTCACCTCGGGAGGAGATGCCCCCGGCATGAACGCGGCCCTGCGTGCCGTCGTACGGACCGCCGCCTGGAACAAGCTGCACGTGTACGGCATCGAGCGGGGCTTCGAAGGCATGATCGACGGTCACTTCCAACGCCTGGAACGCCGCGACGTAGCCAACATCATCCAGCGGGGCGGCACGATGCTGCGCACCGCCCGCTCCAAGCGCTTCATGTCGCCCGAAGGCCGCGCCGCCGCTTACGAGCACCTCAGGGCCTACGACATCGATGCCTGCATCGCGATCGGCGGCAACGGCACCTTTATGGGAGCGAAGGTCTTCAGCGAGGAGTACAACATTCCGTTCATCGGTATTCCCGGCACCATCGACAATGACCTGTACGGTACCGATTATACGATCGGTTTCGACACGGCGGTCAATACCGCGATCGACGCGGTCGACAAAATTCGGGACACGGCCGACAGCCACAACCGCCTCTTCTTCGTGGAAGTGATGGGGCGCAACTCGGGCTACATTGCCCTCTATACGGCCATCGGATCGGGCGCCAGCAGTGTCCTGATCCCGGAAGCCGAGACGGACCTCGAGGACCTCAAGTCCGTACTCCGCAAGAACAAGGCCCGCGGCAAACTCTTTAGCGTCGTCATCGTCGCCGAGGGCCACCCGATGGGCGGAGCGACCGGCATAGCGGAGAAGATTCAGCACGAGCTGGCCAGCATGGAGCCGAAGGTCACCGTCATCGGTCACCTGCAACGGGGCGGCGCGCCGACCGCTGCCGACCGCCTGCTCGCCAGTCGCCTGGGCCACGCCGCCGTGGAACTGTTGCTGTCCGGCGCAGAGAATATCGCCGTGGGCATCGTCAACGACGAGGTGACCGCCCACCCCTTCCACGACGCCATCAGCAAAGAGAAGATTCCGCGGGCCGAACTCATCAAGATGGCCAGCATCCTGGCGATCTAGGTCGAAGCGTGAGGGCGTTCGCGCCTGGCCCGGGCAAGTTTCTCGACTTAACCTACAGTTTACACCGTGTTACGAACTTCGCCGGTCGGGACGACTTTCTACCCCCGCCCCCAGTACGCACACGAATGGATGCATCTTTGATTATTATGTGGACCGGCTTTATTCTAGCTGGTTACGCCGTTGTAGGCAACGACTCCATCCAGACCCTGGGAACCTTCCTCTCCTCTAACGAGGGCAAACCCTGGTATGTCCTGTGGCTCTTCGCCGGCTCCATCCTGACCGCCACCCTCCTTTACGGCTGGGTGAGCTACGACGGAGACGTCAGCTACGGTCGCCTGGAATCGTATGCTTTCATCGACATTATGGGCTGGCCCTACCTGTTACCCCCGCTGGTACTCATGTTACTGACCCGCACGGGAATCCCGGTATCCACCTCCTTCCTCATCCTTACCTTTTTCAAACCCGCGGGGCTGGTCGATATGACCATGAAATCCATCCTCGGGTATGCGCTGGCCTTCTGCGTAGCGATCATCGTCTGGCAGCTCATCACGCGCTGGTTCGACAAGCGTTTCATGAACACCGACATCACCGAACGGGAAAAACAGGTGTGGACGGCCCTGCAGTGGGCCTCGACGGGGTTCCTGTGGGGGCAATGGCTCATCCAGGACTTTGCCAACATCTTCGTGTACCTGCCCCGCAGCCTTACCATCGGTGAGATCCTTATTTCCCTGGTGATCCTGCTGACCATGCTCGCGTTCATTTTCTACAGCAAGGGCGGGAATATCCAGAAGATCGTCAAAGCCAAAACCAACACCACCGACATCCGTTCGGCTACCCTGATTGATTTTGTCTACGGTATGATTCTGCTCTTTTTTAAGGAGTTCAGTAACGTACCCATGTCCACTACCTGGGTGTTTCTGGGGCTGCTGGCCGGCCGGGAGATCGCCATCCGCTACCGGCTCGAGCTCGACGCCGAACCCAGCGACCGGCAGCGGGCACCCGTGGCCTACTCCCTCGCTATGCTCCTTAACGTAGTGATCTTGTTGCTGATCGGCTACGTGGTCTACCTGAAAGACGAGATCAACAACCTGGTTATCGTCGTGATGGCCGCGGCCATGTTTGCCCGCGCGGCCGTTGCCTATGCCGAAACGGTCCCCGGCAGAAAGAACCTCTGGGCGGCCTTCCGCAACATCTTCAGCGATCTGGGCAAGGTCGCCTTCGGGCTGATCGTGAGCATCGCCCTGGTCTACATTATGCGCTTCCTCACGACGGGCACCTTTATGGAGCCGATCGGTTAGCCGAGGCTACGCTAGCGGATCAGCCCGATCAGGCTGCGGTAATCATCGAAGGGAGAGCTGTCCTCCTTCATGGTCAGCAGCCGGTCGTGGGGCAGGTCCAGGTAAAGGTCCTCCAGGAAGGGCACGGTCTCCTTACACCGGATCTCGACGATGCCCTGCCCAAACTGTTCCCAGCGCCAGGTATGGGTGGCCCGGATCTTCCCGAGGGTGTTCACCTGAATCAGGGTGTGGTCTTCCTCGGCCGGCACGACTTCCGCCCCCTCAAAGGCCAGTTCGTTGCGGCAGATCATCCTGGCGTCGCGGAGAATGTAGTAAGCAGTGTGCACCCGCTCACTGCCCGCCTGCCGCAGAAATTCCGAATACAGGCAGAGTTGGATGTCCCCGGCATTCCGCAGCAAGTTGCGGAAGGTGGTCTTGCCGCGCCACTTCAGGTCGACCACGGCCGTTTCCCGTTGTCCCGTTGCGGTGGTGCGTTCCAGTACCAGGTCGGCGCGGCCGCCAACGGTTTGCCCCTGGTCCCCGGTGGTCCCTTCCAGTTCCTGTTCGGAGCCCCGAATGCTCCAGCCGTTCTTTTGGATATAGCGCACGAGGGTCCAGGCCGATTTTTTCATCGTCAGCAGGAACTGCACCCGCTCCGGTTCCTGGCCGTACTCCAGCAGCACGGCGCCCTGCTGCCGGAAGAGCTGGTCGGCGTGGGTATCGATCCAGGCTTCGACGTCTTCGCGGCTGAACGCGCGGCCGGCTGCGGCAATGTCCTCCAACATGCGCTCGACGAACAGGTGACTGAGATTCCCACGGAGGCGGTTTTCGCTGGCGATGGACAGGATTGGCGTCCCCTTCAGCTTCAATTGGTGACGGAAGATCCACTTATGCGGATAGTACAGCAAGTCGTCCATCGCGGTCGGCGTCTCCCGTTCGCGCGGCTGCACTGCTTCGGGGCGTGCCAGGTGGAGGTGAGGAACCGGAGCATCCAGTTCCCGGATCGCCACGTCGGAAAAGGAGGGGAGCGCAAGTCCGCGCAGCAAGGTCGCAGGTCGTCCGGCCTGGTCAATATCGACGGTGATGGCCTGGAGCGCCTCCGGGGTAAAGGCCGCCTCCAGGTCGCCCAGCAGGGCATGCGGTTCCATTTCGGTGCCGTCTACCCGGCGGGGCATGCACAACACGACCTGGTGCTGGGTATGCAATACCGGACGAAGGTTCTGCCAGGTGAGGAGCTGATTGCGTTGCTCCGGCGACAGGGGCGTACAGTCATGTTCCGCCAGGTAGTTCAACTCCGGTGGATAATACCGGCTGAAAAAGTAGTTGGGGTCGGTTTCCACGAAGTCCCACCAGACGAGGCGATCGAGCGGCTCCTGTCCACTTCCGGGCAGTCGGGCGGTAGACGCGGGTGCAAAGGCCGTCAGCAAACTACCGCGCTCGGCCGGGGTGAACTGAGTAGGGGCCGGTTGGTAGATGGTGCGCACGAGGCGCTCGACCTCCAGGTAGCTCAACTCGGTTTCCGGTTGGGCGTCCAGCAATTCGGTAGCGCGTTCGGCCTGGGCGGAAAGCACGAGCAGACCGGGCTGGTTTTTGTCCTCGTCGAAGGCATCGATGGCCCAGTTTCGCAGAAACACGAAGAGGCTGCGCACTTCCCCCTTCGGTACCCGGCCGTCGCGGGGGTGGCGGCGGCGGCGGAACCAGAATTCATACTGCTCGCGGGCACGGCGAATGCGGGCGGCGGGATAATTGCGGGCTTCCATATCGCGGAAGGCCTGCTCGACCGTAAAGTTCCACCGGTTGCCGAAGAGGCCGGGGGTATCGGCGAGGTGGACGGCCAGGCGCTGCCCCAACAGGCGGTCGAAGGGCTTGGTGACCAGGCTGACGAACTCCATAATGCGCTGGACTTCCACCGGCTCCCACAGAAAGGCCGTAACCAACTTCATCACCTGCAGGCTGGGACGGGCCAGGCTGGTGGAGGGAATCCCCATACTCGGCAGGCCCTCCAGACGCAGGGCATTGTCCAGCGTTTGGTTCCTGACCGTCATCAGCACCCCGGGACGCCAGTCTCGGTTGTCGCGGGCCAGCCGCGCCACGTAGGCGGCCAGGTGGGTTTCCCGTTCGGCTTTGAGGATGACCAGGCTGCCGTCGCCGCTCAACGCCAGGGTGCCCCGCTCACTTGCTCCGGTCAGGAGCAAGCGCAGGCGGCGCTGCCACCGGTGGAGGTCACGCTCCGCGCTGGGAGGTGGGGGTTCGGGGATCTGAGTGATGGCGTCCCGGCCCTCACCCAGACGGGCCAGCAGGCGCTGCAGCCCGGCCGGTAAGAGGTCGTGGGGTTCGTGCACCCGGATATCGAGGGCGGGGTGACGGGGCTCCCCCAGGGCAGCCAGGAGTGCCTGGAGGCGGTCGCCGACGCCGGGGAGCAGGGCCAGCTCGTTGGCATCGTCCAGGATGAGGCCCTCGAGTTCGTGGAGTACCCGGATGCGGTCGGGGGTATCGGCGGTTGCGGGACGCGCCAGGGAATAGCCGGCTTCCAGCAGTTCGTCGCGGCGGGAAAGCAGCTCCTCGGCGGTGGCAATCTTATCGGCGGCAAAGGCAGCGGCGTAGAACGGGATGTACTCCGTACAGGCTTCCAGGTGAGTCTCCACGGCCTGGCGGTACTGCTCGATGCGCAGGGCATCGCGGTTTGCCGTACTGTGGGAGAGGGCGTAGAAACGCCCGAGGTAACGGAGCAGACCGGGATAGTCCAGGTACAACTCACCCAGCAACTCGGGTGGGGGTGCCGGGAGAATAGGCGTACCGAAGGTGAGGCCCAGGTAGATACGGATCATCATCCGCCCATTTCCGCCCGCATGCGGGTGAGCTGGCTTTGCCAGAGGGCCTTCTGATCCTCCACCTCGTCGTCGTCGGCAAAGTCCGTAACGTCCACGATGGTCTCCCCCGTAACCGGACTCTTGGAGATGTTGAACTCGAGGTACTCGTCCTCGTCCTCGGCTTCCTCCCAGGCGAAACGCACCATACTCCCCTCGCTGTCCTCGATGAGTTCGGCGGCTTCCGGAGATCCACTCCAGACAAAGGTGTAGGTGCTGTCATTTATATCCACTTCGTCACAGAACCAGCGCGTCAGGCAGGCAGGATCGGTGAGAAACTGGTAGACAATATTGGGCGAGGCACGGAAGATGAACTCCGAAGTAAACTTAACACGTTCCATATCAGGGGCTTGGCAGTACTGGTAGCGGGCAAATAAGTCAAATAAAGCGAGACTACCAAAAGTTTTATCGCCCCCAACCTATTGTTTAATCATAGTGTTAGTACAATGTTATGCCCGAGTGGGGATATCCGGTCCTTGACTTATACATATTTTTCCCGTAATTTTGCGGCCAATTTCAGAAAACGTCCCCCTTACATGAGACAGCTTAAGATAACGAAGTCGATCACGAATCGCGAAAGTCAGTCGCTCGAGAAATACCTGCAAGAAATCGGTAAAGTCGACCTGCTGACCCCCGAGGAGGAGGTCGACCTCGCTAAGCGGATCAAGCAAGGAGACCAGATCGCCCTCGAGAAACTGACCAAGGCCAACCTGCGCTTCGTCGTTTCGGTGGCCAAGCAGTATCAGAATCAGGGCCTTAGCCTGTCCGACCTCATCAACGAAGGAAACCTGGGCCTCATCAAGGCCGCCCAGCGCTTTGACGAAACCCGGGGCTTTAAATTTATCTCCTACGCCGTTTGGTGGATTCGCCAGTCGATCCTCCAGGCGCTCGCCGAGCAGAGCCGAATCGTCCGCCTCCCCCTCAATAAAGTAGGTAGCCTCAACAAGATCAATAAGGCCTTCAGCCAACTCGAGCAAACCTTTGAACGCGAGCCCAGCAGCGAGGAGCTTGCCGAGCAGCTCGACATCAACGCCGAGGAAGTCGAAACTACCCTCGGGGTCGCCGCCCGCCACGTCAGCATGGATGCCCCCTTCGTCGAAGGCGAAGACAACAGCCTCCTCGATGTACTAGCCAACACCGCCACCCCCGGCACCGACTCCGCCCTCGAGTACAAGGAATCCCTGCGCCGCGAGATCGACCGCAGCCTCGGCACCCTCACCGAGCGCCAGTGCGACGTCATCAAACTTTACTACGGCATCGGCGTCGAGCACCCCATGAGCCTCGAAGACATCGGCGAGAAGTTCGGTTTGACGCGCGAGCGCGTCCGCCAAATCAAGGACAAGGCCATCAACAAGCTTCGCGGCGCTAACCGCAGCAAGCTGCTTAAGAATTACCTGGGGAATTAATCGCTTAGTCGGCTTTGCCGGTTCGTTCGTTAGAACTCTAGATGCCCTCCGCCGCTACGCGCGTCGGAGGGTTTCTATTTTTGTGGACTATGCCTGAAACTACCCGTACGAAAAAGCGGCTCGAAGAGCTGGGGCGTCTCTCCCCCGACGAATTTGCCAACGTCAGTAAATTGCCGTTTTCCCTGGTGCTCGACGACATCCGTTCGGCCAATAACGTCGGGAGCCTGTTCCGCACGGCCGACGGCTTCGCGCTGCGGCACCTCTACCTCTGCGGCATCACCGCTACCCCACCCCACCGCGATATCCTGAAAACGGCGCTCGGGGCTACCGCCACCGTTTCCTGGTCCTACCACGAAGACTGCACCGAGCTGATCCGGCAACTCGTTACGGCGGGCACGCAGGTGCAGTGCCTGGAACAGACGGAGCACAGCGTCGCCCTCGAAGCCTTTCGGGTCATCGATCCCCTCTCCCTGGCCCTGGTGGTCGGCAACGAGGTAACTGGGGTACATCAGGAGGTGATCGACCTCGCCCACGGCACCATCGAGATCACCCAGTACGGCACCAAGCACAGCCTGAACGTAGCGGTGAGCGCCGGTATGGCGGTGTGGGAAATTAGCCGGCAGCTGCGGGGGTAGCCTACTTGGCCGACATACCGCCGTCCACGCTGTACTGCCCACCGGTAAGGAAGCTGGAATCCTCCTGCGCCAGAAAGAGGACCAGATTGGCCACGTCACCTTCCGTGGCGTAGCGCTGCAGGGGGATTTGCTGCTTGAACTGGTCTTCTGCACCCTCGCCGCCAAAGCCGCTTTCCAGGCTGTCCATCATACGGCCGGTCACCGGGCTGGGGTGGACCGTGTTGACCCGGATGTTATCGGCGGCCCCTTCGAGGGCTGCGGTCTTCATCATGCCGACAATGGCGTGCTTACTCGTAACGTAGGCACTGACGTTGGGGGTGCCACCCTGTCCGGCCACCGAGCTGGTGATGATGATTGCCCCCCCGCCGGTCGTTTGCATTTCCCGCATCACGTACTTCAGCCCGAGCCATACGCCGAGGATGTTGACATTCATGACCTTCTGGAAGACCGCTTCGGGGTAGTCCACGATGGGCTTCACCTCTCCCTCAATCCCGGCATTGTTGAAAAAGACATCGATGCCGCCCAACTTCTCGACGGCGGCCTTCACGTAGGCCTGTACGTCCTCACTTTTGGCCACGTCGGCCGTCTGAATGAAGCAGTTGTCGCTGCCGAGTTGGTCTTGGGTCTGCTGTAAATCGTCTTGGCTGATATCGACCAGCATCACCCTGGCTCCGGCCGCCAGAAACCGGCGTGCGGTTTCGGTGCCGATGTCTCCGGCTCCGCCGGTGATGAGTACGCGTTTTCCTGAAAAGTCTGCCATGGTCTTTTACCTAATGCAACTACCTCCATACTTTGTTCGCTGTACGACGGTTACCTTGCACCCGCGTGTCCGCCCTCACTCCTGTTTCCCCCGCTAACTTCAGGGAGCGGATAGCAACGCCACGCGCACAGCGGGCAAAACCGCCCCAATTTTAAATTTCCTTCCATGCAGCCCTTCCACCTAGCCGCCCCCGTCGACGACCTCGAAGCCGCCCGCCACTTTTACGGAACCGTTCTCGGTTGCCCCGAGGGTCGGACCGATACGGAGTGGATCGACTTCGACCTCTTCGGTCACCAGCTCGTCGCCCACCTGGCGCCCAAGAAGGTGCAGCCCGATCACCGCAACGAGGTCGACGGCAAGCACGTGCCCGTCCCCCACTACGGTGTCGTGCTGGAGTGGCAGCAGTTTGAGGAATTTGCTCAACGACTCCGCGATCACGGGGTCAAGTTCGAGATCGAACCCTACATCCGCTTTGCCGGACTACCCGGTGAACAGAACACCATGTTCTTCTATGATCCGGCCGGCAATGCGCTGGAGTTCAAGGCCTTTAAGGATATATCGCGGCTGTTTGCCAAGCAGCTGAACGGATGAGGTACCGGACACCCGGAGGAGGCTTACGCCACCCTCCACGGTCCTGATGATCAACCACGGGTGGCTACTCTATGTACTCCTCCACCCCACCCGGCGTAGTCACCGCCACCGAAGCCCGCTCGCCGGCCTCCACGTGCCCGACCACCTGGGCGTCGATCCCGAACGACCGGGCGATATCCATGACCGTTTGCGCGTACCGCTCGTGGACGTAGGCCTCCAGGCGGTGGCCCATGTTGAAGACCTGGTACAGTTCGCGCCAGTCGGTGCCGCTCTCCTGCCGGATCAGCTCGAAGAGGGGGGGTGGGGCAAATAGCTTGTCCTTGACCACCCGCACGTCGTCGTCGATGAACTTGACCACCTTGGTCTGGCCACCGCCGGTGCAGTGGATGAGGCCGTTGAGCCCGGGACCTATTTCGTCCAGGAGGTGCTTGAGGACGGGAAGGTAGGTGCGGGTAGGACTGAGGACCAGTTTGCCCACAGTCGTTTCTACACCGTCTATCGTGATCTTTTCGGTGAGCGAGCGGGTGCCCGTATAGATCACCTCGCGGGAAATCTCGGGATCAAAACTCTCCGGATACTTGTCGGCATATTCGTGCCGGAATACATCGTGGCGGGCACTCGTGAGGCCGTTGCTGCCCATGCCGCCGTTGTATTCGTCTTCGTAGGTGGACTGTCCGTAACTGGCTAGACCGACAATGACGTTGCTGGGACGGATATCGTTGACGATCAGTTGGTCGCGGCGCAGGCGGACGAAGGTGGTGTAGCCCACATCGATGGTCCGCACAATGTCGCCCACATCGGCGGTCTCCCCTCCGGTGAGGTGAAGGCCTACCCCCTGCTCGGCCATGCGGTCCTTGAACTTTTCCGCCCCCTGAATGATGGTTTTCAGCACTGCTCCCGGGATGCGGTTCTTGTTGCGACCGATGGTGGAGGAGATCAGGATGTTATCGACGGCACCGACGCAGCCCATATCGTCGAGGTTCATGACGAGGCTGTCCTGCACGATGCCCTCCCAGACGCTCAGGTCACCGGTTTCCCGCCAGTAGAGGTAAGCCAGGCTGGTCTTGGTGCCCGCGGTATCGGCGTGCATGACGTTACACCAGTCGGCGTCGCCCCCGGCAATGTCGGGCAGCACCTTGCAGAACGCCCGGGGAAAGAGCCCCTTGTCGAGGCCCTTGATGGCATCGTGGACCTCTGATTTGGTGGCGCTGACGCCGCGTTGCTCGTACTTACTGGACATCCGGCAAAGTTAGCTTCCATCCCCCGTTAATGGAAAACGGGTTGCGGTTCGGCCGGTTCTATGTGGATCAGTACTTCCTCGACGTTGGGGATCACTTCTCTAAGGCGGTCCTTCAGCTGGTGGGCGAGGTCGTGCCCCTCGGTGACGGTAAGGTTGCCGTCGACCAGGGCGTGTAGGTCGATCAAATAGCACATGCCGGATTTTCGCACGTAGCACTTCTCGGTCCCGAGAATGCCATTCACCGTCACCGCAGTAGCGCGTATTTCCCCGATGAGCTCGTCGTA
>JBBSPZ010000052.1:0-28822 GCA_038258275.1 Chitinophagales bacterium
CCCGCACTCAGCAAGCCGGGAATCACCCGCAACTCCGCGGTGGCTACATCGATGCGGAAGACCTGGTAATTTTCGTGCTCCTCCGCTTGTCCCTCTCCGGCCAGGTAAAACCCACCGGAAAAAAAAGAGATCCTGGGATTGTCAACATTTGTGGCGCGAAGCGCGGGTGCGGTGTATGTAGAGCCAGCAGGCAAGGCAACGGGGACAAGTCCGCTGCCGGGACGGTAGAGGTAGTAGTACAGGAAACCGGAATTCGTGTCGCCGATGGGGTATCCGGAGACCAGCAGGCTCGCCTCGCCCGCCGTCAGGCTGGGCATATTGTTCCAGTAACCACTCGCGTGTACGATGGGCAACTCCTCCACCAGAGAAGTACCCTCCCGGCTGCCATCGGTTTGCCATAATTCAATGTATTTGGTGCGCGGATCACCCTCGGCGGGCACGCCCGCCGAGCGACCGCTCACCAGGAAATAATAGCGGCCGTTATGGAATATTAGTTCCGTCAGGGGTCGGCCGATGAGATCGGTCAGTTGTGTAGCCCGCTGCCCTTCGATCCGGTAGAGTTCGGTACCGGACCCGTTCTCGGACACTTGGGCGAACAGCTTGCCGTCCAGCTGCTGAAAGCTACTCAGGTAGCCAACTTTGCCCTGGCCCCCCAGGTACTCGTCATCCTCCTGCAGGGGCACTAGGGTACCGGCCTCCGGATCGACCAGGCTGAAGCGCCCCTCGGTCTGCGGTCCGATCAGGCGGTTGGCGGTATAGATACGCCCCTTGAATACTTCTAATTCCTGGATGAACTGGCTCCGGAACTGGTCCTCCCGAAAATCGGTGAGCACTTCGGCGTCCTGGGCGGATAGGGGTCCCGCCAGGAGAGGAAACAGCACAAGGAGGGTCAAGGCGTGGAGCCCGGTAGTAAAGGTGGATTTCATGAGAGTTTCTAAGTAAATCTGGTACACGGCTAGTCCGTACCGGTAAAGAACCCCTAATACTTCGCAAATAGTATGGCCTACCGGTCAAACAGTAGGGCTTTCAATTCCCTAAAATCGACCAGCCGCAGGAACAACATCAGGGCTAGGCCGCACCCCAACACCACCAGGAGTTGCCCGACCCACTCAATCGACAGGTACTTCAATACCAGCACCGACACCACTACGAACAGGCCACCGAGCAAAAGCAATCGCCCCCACCCCACCGTGCTCCCAGCCAAGCTCAACCACCGGTGCGCCAGTCCCGCCTGCACGATTGCCACGAAGCACTGCGTCACCAGCGTCACCGCCGCCGCCCCGGGCGCGCCGTAGCGGGGCAGGGCCCAGAGGTTGCCGAGCACGTTGAGCAGGATGCCCCCCGCAAAGACGTAATTCATGCGGCCGATGAGGCCGGTGGCGCCCAGCAGGGAACCGTAGGCGTAGTTGAGGCACTGGGCCACGAAGGTGAGGGAGAGAAATACCAATATAGTGGCCGTACGCGGCTCGGCGAAGTCGTAGAGCGCATACACGATCGGGCCGGCGAAGAAGGCCACGGCGATGCTGGCCACCAGGGCGCCGCCGACCAGCAGGTGAACGCTGAAGCGCAAGAGTTCCCCCAGCGGCTCCCGGCGGGCGTGCATGCGGGCGTACATGGGCAGCAGGAGGCCGGCCAGCAGCCACCCCACCGTATTGATGGCGTCGAGAAGGCGGTAGCCGGCCGCGTAGTGGCCGGCGGCCGCGGCCCCGTCGGGCAGCAGGCGCTCGATCATAATGGCATCCGAGCGGGTGTAGGCGGCCATGAGCAGGACGGCGATGGCGTAGGGCGCGCCGCCGCGGAGCAGGAGCAGGAGGGTCGGCCCGTGGAATTTGGGCCGCCACCGCGGGAGTTTCCCCCGCAGGAGGACGCCCAGGGCCAGGGCAGTGACCAACCAGCACCCCACTTGCGTCCCCGCAAAAAGACGAATGTCCAGCCGTTCGGGTGCGAAGTACAGCACGCCGCCGACCAGTACGATCATGAGCACCTTATCGAAGATGCTGAACCAGCTGTCCAGGGCGTAGCGCCCCAGTCCGGCTAGGCAGGAGCGCAGGTAAAGCACCAGGCTGGTGAGTACCTGTCCCGTACCGACCAGGAGCAGCAGGCCGATCTCACAACCGCGGTAGCCCAGGGCCCACCCGGCGAGCAGCACGGCCACGAAGAAGAGTCCGCCCAGTATGACCTTGAGGGCGATAAAGTAGGGGAAGTACTTCGCCAGCAGCTGCCGGTGCCCGCTGACGGTGCGGCTGTTGTAGAGCTGGAGGCCGCAGTCGGCGATCACCTGGACGATCATCGCCAGGCCGAGGAGGGAGAAATAGAGGCCATACTCCGCTTCCGGCAGCCGGTTCTGGACCGTCCGTTCAATTCCGAACAGGTACACGCCCTTCACCCCCAGGTTGAGGACCAGCACCAGGACGGCGTTGCGAAAAAAAGATGCGAGCACGGGTGAGGGTAGCGATTGGCCGGCGGGTAAGGTAAACGCTTATCTTGTACCTTTCCTCAATCCCTCCCCCCCCCTCAATCCTTCATGCCCTCAATCCCTCAATCCCTCAAGCCCTCAATCCCTAATCCCCCATGCTACAGGTAATGATCATCAACGGCCCCAACCTCAACCTGCTGGGCCGGCGCCAGCCCGAGATCTACGGGGAGGACACCTTCGAGGACTTCCTGCTGCACCTGAAGGGTAAATTTATCGATGCCGACGTGGAGCTGAGCTATTTCCAGAGCAACCACGAGGGCGCCCTGCTCGACAAGCTGCACGAGATCGGCTGGAACTACGACGGTATCGTACTCAACGCCGGGGCCCTCACCCACACCAGCATCGCCCTGGCGGACGCGATCGCCGCGATCGAGACGCCGGTGATCGAGGTGCACATCAGCAACGTGCACAAGCGGGAGGAATTCCGCCACCACAGCTACCTCTCCCCCTACTGCGAGGGGATTATCGTGGGCTTCGGCCTCCGGGGGTACGAGCTGGCGGTGCAGTATTTTGTGTAGGGCGCAACGACTTGAGCGATCAGGCGTTTTATTTACCAACCAATCTTACCTACATGTCCCTATCCGATCGATTTTCCAAGTCCAGCAACCCCATCCTGAGTGAGGAGCGGCTGGCGAAATCGGCGCACGAGCCGCAGAGCGGCGGTTTTATAACCCGGTCCGAAGACAACGTCATGTCCGTAAGCGGCACCGTCAATAAGACGCTCCTGCTCGGCCTGCTCCTGCTGGCCACGGCCGTTTACTCCTTCCTCTTCCCCAGCAGCCTGTTTATGTGGGGCGGCGCGATCGGTGGCCTGGCCCTGGTCTTCGCGATGGCGTTCAAGCCGAAGCTGTCGGGCACCCTGGCTCCGATTTATGCCTTACTCGAGGGCCTCTTCGTGGGTTCCGTGACGGCCATGTACGCCGCCGGCTTCGGGGCGGGGATGATCTTTAACGCGGTATTGATCACCATTGCCCTGCTCTTCATGATGCTCTTCACCTACCAGGCGGGCCTCATTAAGGTCACGAAAAAGTTTCGCAGCGGCGTGATCATGGCCACCGGCGGCATTCTGCTGGTCTACCTGATCGATATCGGACTCCGTTTCTTCGGCTTCGACATGCCCTTCCTCCACGAGGGCGGCCTGTTGGGCATTGGCATCAGCCTATTCATCATCGGCATCGCCAGCCTGAACCTCCTGCTCGACTTCGACAGTATCGAACGCGGCTCCGCCATGCGCGCGCCCAAGTACATGGAGTGGTTTTGCGCCATGGGCCTGATCGTTACCCTGGTGTGGCTCTACATCGAGGTGCTGCGGCTACTTTCGATCATGAGCCGCGACTAAGCTATTTCCATCCCTGATGGAGAAGGACCTCCCCACCCGAGCTGACCGGCTTTGGTGGGGATGTTTTTTTATCGCGGGGCTGGTGCGGGTTTTCCCTACGGGGCCGATGCCGCGGAGTACCCTCCCTTCCCTTGGGATTACGCAGATTTTGCCGGACCTAGCGGCCCGCCGGTCCCGGAGGGCCCCTCCTACCCTAGTGAGGCGGTGGAAACTCCTCTCAGTCATTGAATGGATCACCTACCCGGCCCCGGAGGGGACGTCGTTCGGGAGCGAGGCGGCGGAGAGCGGCATCGAAGATGCCGCGCGTAGTCCCTCGCGGTGTTGTTCGACAACGCGTAAGGTCATCCTGGCGGGGTAGCAAATCTAGCTAGGCTTTCCCGCAACGATAGTGTTTCCCACGCTCGGGCCAGCGGCCGCTCGACCATTTAAGGAAGCGCCGGCCCCGGAGCGGGCCATCCTCAGCTAGCGAGGCGGTGAAACCCCGCGCGGTCATTCCGTAACGTGCCTTACCCGGCCCCGGAGGGGACGTCTGAATGGAGCGGGGTGGCGAAGGAGCCGCGACAGCGCCGACTCCGTCCCCCGCGACAAAAAAACGCAGGGGAAAACGGACGCGTCCGTTTTCCCCTGCTTGCGTTCACAGCCAAAGTTGAATCTAGTGAGTATAAAGTGAGGCTGCTGTATTCATCATCAAACTGTAACCGAAACGAAGCCGCTGCGCGATACGCTGCCTGGGGGAAATAATATTTACCGGAGCCCGCGGATCACGGCCATATAGAAGCGGACGCCCGCTTCCAGCTCATCGAGGAAAACGAACTCATCCGCCGTGTGGCTGCGGGCGCTGTCGCCGGGGCCGACCTTGAGGGTGGGAAAGGGCAGCAGCGCCTGGTCGCTCAGGGTCAGGGAGCCGTATACATTGGCCTCCGGACGGGCAGTCCGCGCGGCAAGTACCAAGGGGTGGTCCGCGGCGATGCCGCTCGACTGCAGGCGCAGGCTGCGGGGCGTGAGGGTGGCGTGGCGGCAGACCGCCCGCAACTCCGCCACCGCCTCGGCATTGGAGTAAGCCTCGTTGACGCGCAGGTCTACGGTGAAGGTGCAGCGGTCGGGCACCACGTTGTGCTGGGTGCCGGAGGCGATGACGGTGACGGCGGCGCTGGTCGGTCCCAGGCGTTCGCTCGGCCGCGCGAAGGTGTAGTCGCGGATGGCGGCAATGTCGTCGAGGGCCAGGTAGAGGGCGTTTACACCCTCCCTGCGGGCGGCGTGGCCGCTTTGTCCGCGGGTTTCGCCGTCGATGACGACCAGTCCTCGCTCGGCCACCGCCAGGTCGAGCAGGGTGGGCTCACCGACGATGCCGTAGTCGATGGCCGGCAGCAACGGCAGCAGGGCGGCAATGCCGCTGGGACCGCTGATCTCCTCCTCGGCGGTGGCGGCGAGTACGAGATTACAGCTCAGCTCCGGATCATTTTCCAGGGCCACGAAGGCGGCGATGAGGCTCACCAGTGCCCCGCCGGCATCGTTACTGCCCAGGCCGTAAAGTTTGCCGTCTTCGATGTCGGGGGAGTGGGGGTCGCGGGTATAGCCGGCGGCGGCCTTTACCGTATCGTGGTGGCTGTTGAGAAGGAGGGTCGGTCGCCCATCCTGCCACTGGCGGCTCCGGGCCCAGACGTTGTTGAGGTGACGGTGTGCGGTGATGCCATTCTTACCGAGGTAATCTGCGATCAGGTCGGTAGTGCGGTCTTCCTGGCGGCTGAGGGAGGGGGTGGCGATGAGTCGTTGGAGGAGGGTGAGGTGGTCCGGCATAGCGCGTAAGGCTTGCCGCAAGGTAGGCCGCTACAGCAAGAAGCGCACCCCGCAGAGGGCTTCTATGGAATAGGCCCTGAATGTGGTAGCGTAGCGCAGTTGGGGACCGACTTCCAGGCTCACGTTGTCCCGGATGAAGATCTGGGCTCCGCCTCCGCCGAGCAGGTACACCTCGTGGGATTTGATATCGGCACCGAACGCCTTGCCGGACCTTCGGTCATAGGAAGCTCCCCCCTCTACGTACCAGACCGTGTGTGCCTGGGTAGTATAGGTAATACCGGCTCCCCAGGCCTACACCGACAGCTACGGCGCGAAATTCTCTGAATGTACCAGTGACACTGTTGTCTGCTCGGGCACCGTTCGCGCCGAGGCTGCCCCCAATAGCGAGCCGGTCCAGCAGGAAGTAGTATCCACCAAGGTTCAGACCAAAACCGCTGATATTACGGCTTAGGGTGAGGTCGGCGGATTGTCCGCCCAGCATCACGTCTCCCTGCAGAAAGCTTGCCACGGGGCGTTCAGACTGATCCTTCTTACCGAGCACCAGTTCAATTCCCGAACTTACGTACAGTGCATTGCGGCCGCTCACAATGCTGTATCCGATTGAGGAAGTCAGAAGTACTCCATCCGCCACGGGTAGCTGCGCGCCGACCTGCAGGGATGCGCCTTCACCGGCGTGGAAGTCGTCCTCGGAATAATAGCCCGTTGTACCCACTTCTCCAAAGACCAGGAGATTAGTCCGATTGACCGCGTAATAGCGGAGGAAAGGAGAGAGGGAGGCACCGAAACCAAAGCCATCACCATGATACCGAGGTGCGGAAGCCGGCCCCCAGCGCAAAGCGATCGCTCATCATCCGGGCCAGCGTGGTGCCCACGCTCACCACGCCAACATTGATCCGGGAGTGGTACTCTGCTTTTCCGAGGTTTACGCTGCTTAGGGGGGTTACCTGCGGCGCATTGAATCCCCCCGTGCCGCCGACAGAAAGCAGCCAGTCCCCCTTCTGCAACTGGGCGTGGGCTAAGCCAGTGAGGAGAAAATGAGTAGTAGGGTAAACGTGTGTTTTATTAAGCTGGGCGTTGATGATGATTATTCGAAGCTACAGACGATTCCAACTGCCCACAAGAGCTGTTAATCGGAAAAGTCTGGTTTAACGTTTATTCATATCGTCGCAAAATATTTGTACACTGCCGTGAGCGCAATTGCCCTTCCGGCACCCCGGGGGCGGCGGCGCGCGGGTGCCACGAACGCTTTTACAGCATCACCCGGAATCCGAAATTGATGCCCAGGCTGGTCCGCGGATTCAGCTCGTCGTCGGTCAGGTTGTAGCGGAACTGCGGAGTGGCTTCCAGCGCCACATTGTCCCGGATAAAGTACTGCGCACCACCCCCCGTGCTGAGGTAGGTATTGGATGACCTTCTCGTATCCAACGATACGTGGTTGGTGCTCCAGCTGTGGGTGTAGCCGGCCCCGCCGTCCACAAACCAAACCAGGCGCTTCGGAGGGCTCAGGTAATACCGAGCACTTGCCCCGATGTCCACGCTGACCCCCCCGTAGGTATCGCGGACGGTAGTAGGAAAGTTACCTACGTCAATACGTAAGTACCCAAATCCCAGCTGTACCCCCGCCGCTAGCCGGTCGGTCAGGAAATACTGCCCTCCTACGCTAAACCCGCCCTGCAAGACACGACGGCGACGGGCGAAGGAGGCGGACTGAGCACCCAAGGTCAGGGTGCCCTTGCCAAAATCACCCGTCGGTTGCTCACCTTCCGTACCCGGTTGCAGCAGCAGCTCGAGGCCGGCGCCCACCGCCAGCACATTCCGGCCCGCCCGGGCGGTATACTCTACCGTGGGCGTGAGCAGCAGTCCCGACGCGATGGGAATTTGCACCCCGGCCTTGAGTTCCAGTTCATGAAAGGCGGAGTGCGTGTCGTTGTATCCATAGCTGGAAATTCGGGTACCCACCTGTCCGAAAGCGCCCAGATCAGGCCGGTTCAGGAAGTAGTAACGCGCGAAGGGGTCCAGTCGGTAGGAGCCAGACAGTCCGTCCAGGAAGGACACCCCGGCGTCGACGCTGGCGCCCACTACCAGGCGGTCGATCACGGCATAGCCGTAAGTGACGCCGAAGTCGAGACCCGCCCGGGTATCATCAGTATATGGATCGTTCTGTACACTCAGTCCCCCCAAATCTGCTGAATAGGGAGGCACCAGTCCGCCATCGCGGTCGAGGGCGATCAACCAGTCCCCCTTCTGCAACTGGGCGTGGGCCAGGCCACTGAGGAGTAAAATAAAGAGTAGGGTAAACGTGTGTTTCATTCAGTTAAGTTTTGGTGTTGCTTATTCGAAAGTATAGGTGATTCCATTCGCCTACAAGTGGAATCTATCAGCGCAGGCCGGTTTAACCTTTCTTTAAATCGGGTGGATCAAGTCGGCCATCTACTGTATAAGAAGGACGGTAGATGAAGGCGCAAGCGTTGGTTGATGGATGACATTGCGATTATTTTGCCGTAGCAGTTCACATCGCACTACCTTTGCTGTTATGGTGGTTTACACCGCACCCGCGACCCCGCCGAATGGGGCCCTGCGGATGGTGTGCTCATCGACCAAATATACCCGTTATGATGAAGTTTCTCCTTACTGCCCTGTTTGCTTTCGCCCTGTTCTCCTGCGACGAGGCCACCACCGACGCTACCGAAATCCCCATCGCCGTGACGAGCGCCTTCGAGGCTGCTTACCCCGGCGCTACCGAGGTAGACTGGGAAATGGACGACGACCACTACGAAGTCGAGTTCGAAATGAACGGCGAAGAAATGGAAGTCGAGTACTCCGCCACCGGCGAGGTACTGGAAATGGAAGACTAGTACCGACTAGCGGGCACGTTCCGCTATGTACGCGTCAACCACCTGCTCCAGCAGGGCCATCGTGATGGCACCGTTGGATAAGATCAGGTTATGAAATTCAGCAAGGTCGAAGTCCGCTCCCAGCGCGGCTTCGGCCTTTTTGCGTAGGGCCCGGATCTTGAGCTCCCCCATTTTGTACGACACCGCCTGCCCAGGCCAGCCGATGTAGCGGTCGATCTCGGAGTTGACCTCCCGCAGCGAGAGGGCCGTCCGGGAGGCCATGTACTCCACGGCCCGCTCCCGCGACCAGCCGAAGTAGTGGATCCCCGGGTCGACCACCAGGCGACACGCCCGCCACATCGCGTAGGTGAGCCGCCCGAATTTCTCGTAGTCGGTCGCGTAAATACCCATTTCCTCGCCCAGGTATTCGGCGTAGAGCCCCCACCCTTCCCCGAAGGCGGAGAGGTAGAGGTCGCGGCGGAAGTCCGACATCCCCTCGAGCTCGGCGGCCAGCATCATCTGGGTATGGTGGCCCGGCACGCCCTCGTGCAGCGCCAGGGCCGGCAGGGTGTAAAGCGGCCGGCTGGGCAGGTCGTAGGTGTTCACCCAGAAGTTACCCGCGCGGCGGCTGCCGTAGGAGCCCGGACTGTACCGCCCGCCCGTGTAGTTAGGCGCCAGGGCCGCCGGCACGGGGGCCACCACCAGGGGCATCCGCGGCAGCTCGGCGAAGTAGCGGGGCACGACCGTCTCGATGCGGTTGGTGATCCAGGCGGCGCGGTCCAGCAGGGCCTGGGGGGTAGCGGCGTAAAACTGGGCATCGGTCCGCAGGAACTCCAGGAATTCAGCATAGCTGCCCGTGAAGCCGGTCCGCGCGATGATCGCGTCCATCTCCGCCCGGATACGGGCGACCTCGTGCTCGCCGACGGCAAAGACTTCCTCGGGCGTCACGTCTTCGGAGGTAAAGAAGCGGACGCGCTGGCGGTAGAAGTCCTTGCCGCCGGTGATCGTGGAGATTCCCTCGCCCGCGGGCAGTTCCGGCAGGTAGTCTTCCTGCAGGAATTTCCGCAGGTCGGCGTAGGCGGGGTAGAGGGTATCGCGGGTCAGGGCGGTTACCTCCGCGCGGCGGTCTTCGTCCCGATCGGCCACCGGCTGGACGAAGAGGCTTTCCTCCACGGGCGTCTCCAGGGTGCGGTCGATGAGTTCGGTGATGCGCTGGACGACTAGACGGGGGTTGACCTTCCCTTCCTCCAGTCCGGCCGCCATATTCACCCGCTGGGCGGCGAAGTAGGCGGGCAGGCCGCGCAGCTCTTCCAGGTAGCCGGCGTAGTCCTCATCGTCCTCCACCCGCCGGCCGCTGAAGCGATAGATCACCGAGGCCAGGAAGCCCCCCTCCGCGTCGAGGGGAAAGCGGTGGTGCCCGAATTCGAGTTGGTACAGGCGGTCTTCGAGTACGTAGTCGAGCAGGGCCCGGTCGATGCGCTGCCGGTCGCTTAGCTGATCCGGGGCGGGGACGCGGGTGCGGAGTTCACTCAGGTACTCCAGCTCCCGGGCAACGCTTTCCTCGGTATCGATCCCCCAGTGGTCGGTGCTGTCGTGGGGGGAGTAGGCCTGGTATTCCCCAATTACGTCCGTCAGCACGACGGAATCTGCCTGGGCGGTCAGGAGCAGGGGAAAGCAGAGGAACTCGAGGAGGGTAAGGAAGCGCATGCGGTCGATTTGACCCCAATATACCCTGGGCGCAATCCTTTTATCCGGCCTACCTTCCGGGGTATGAAGTGCATCCAACTCCTCCTCTCCCTCGGCCTGCTGGTCGGCGGGACCACCCTCGCCGCCCAGGACGGGGCGGCCACTCCCCTCCTCTACGATGCCGCCCTCACCGGCTGGCACGTAATCATCGACGGACAGGGCGAGGTAGCGGTCGACGAGCAGACCCACTTCGTGTGGGAGGACAGCCTCCTCCACGCCCTGCCCGCGGCCCAGGCCGGCAGCAAACAAGCCTTCGCGGCCCTCGTGACGGACAGCGTCTACGGCGCCTACCGCCTGCACGTGGAGTACAAATGGGGCGAAAAGAAATTCGCCCCGCGAAACGGCTCGGTGCGCGACGCCGGGATCCTCTTCCACGTGTACGACACCTCCATCTTCTGGCCCTCCGGGCTGGAATGCCAGATCCAGGAGGGCGACACCGGCGATGCTTGGCTGATCGGCGCCCGGGCCACCTCCACGCTCCAGGACGATACCCGCACCTTCTCCCCCAACGGCAAACCCGAGCGGCGGGCCGGCGAGCGCTACATCCGCTTCGCCCGCAGCTTTTCCTGGGAACAGTCCAGCTGGAACACCGTCGAACTCGACGTCGACGGGGACACCGCCAGCTTCTACGTCAACGGCCACCTGGTCAATACCATCACGAAAACCCAGCAGGCGGGCCCCGAAAGCGGCGAGTGGGTCCCCCTGCGGGAAGGCCGCATCGCCCTGCAGGCGGAAGGCGCGGAGATCCTGTACCGGAATGTGGCAATCTCTCCTATTGGTCTGTAAAAAAGGCGCCCGTTCAGATTGAACCGCCCGAAGTGCCAAGGTGGCCGTCGCCATTTTCCTCTTCCACCTGGCCTCGCTTACGCTGCTCGCGGGCGTTTCGATCTGGTATTTGCTCCATAACGGCTTCGACACCCTTGCCTACAACTAGCACTTCTTAGCGCGGCGGCGGCATTTCCACTGCCCTGCTCTCCTACATGGGTGCTTTCTCCGGCGGCGCTGGTGGGTAACGCCCTGCTCCATCCGGCCTACCTCGGCGTATTTCTCGAGTACTTTACCCCGGCCATCCTGCTGGTGCTGGTGATACTTAAGCGCACGACCCTGCTCCGCCGCCTCGTGTGCATCTTTCACGGCGGGCCCCGTATTCAGCGCCTGATCGACCACATCAACGCCCGGGAATTCGTTTACTTTACCAGGGACGACGATGTCGAGATACTCAACAAGGGCATGCGCTACATCCAGCGCAACGAGCAGACCTACCGCCTCCGCATCGTAGCGGTACTCCAGCCCGGCGAACGGGTAGCCACCCCGCTTTGTTTCCGATATCGAGATGGGCGGCACCTTTGGGCCCCGGCTCATCCACGAGCTTTCCCGCAAGTGGGATATTCCCGTCAACTTCATGTTCATCGCTTCCCCGAGCGATCACTTTCCGTATGTCGGGGAGCTGGGCGGGGTGCGGTTGATCATCTGACTTCTCCTGGAAATAGCCATATATTCACCGCTCACGTCAGCCCTCCTACTTTCTTCCATGCAACTCCCCCCCGCCGAAGCCAACGAATTTGTCCGCCTGCACGGAGGGGCCATCCTCTACGCCGCCCTCGCGGCGGGAGACGTCCCTCCCGGAACTACGGTAACGCAATTGATGGCAATGGAGATGCAGGACAAAATTATTTTCCGCAACCGGCTGTACGAAACCCCCCGCTTGTTTCAGCAGTACCTGGACGCTATGAACCCGGCGCCGACCGCGGAAGAGCGCGCCATTGTAGAAGGGTTCCGGAACTTCGTAAAGGACCGCTTCTTTATTATGAAGCTCTACAAGAAGTACGCCGTTTTCATGAATGAGGAGGCCCTGTATGGCGTGCACGGCATCACCCAGCCCGTGGCCGACCTCGTGCCCGATTATGCCCTCCCAGCCATGGTGGAAGCCGTGTTACTGCCCTACCGGGGGAAGTACGTGTACGATGGCTTCCTGGTGGGTACCAACCTGTATTTCGGCAGTTCCATACGGGGGAATATGAACGAAACCTTCAAATCGTTGAAGGCCCGGCGGGGGATCATCGAGTCCGCCGCCGACCACGAGCAGACCGCTGCGGACGGATACGCGGAGGCTGAACGGGAGATGCGGCACATCCTCAATTCCCACCGCCGCTGGGAGGAAGAGGAAGACCGACTCGACGAGCTGCTCGACCGCTACCCGAAGTTAGCGGACGTTTTTGACTCCGCAGTGTCCCGGCTCGGGGCCCGCGCCATCAAAAAACGATTGAAGAACCTGCAGGTCACAGGCCGTCACTTCGCCGTTTTCCACGACAGTGTCGTGGCCGTAGCCCCCAGCCGTGGCGAGCTGGACCAGCAGCTCCAGGCACTAAGCTTCATCGGCCAGGCCGCCCATTGTGCCATCTTTAAGGTCTGACCGCGCGCTAAAAGACCCAACTTTCCCGCCGTTGGGATCTGGAATGAAATCATGATGCGGGAAGTCCATCAGTCCGAAGCCGGATTGATTGAAAACCCCGACTGCGCACTTGCCGGGAAGCCCCTGCGGCACCTAGTGGGCTGTCAATCCTTAAGATTAGGCTTAGGTGCTGGTAGATTTTGGTGGAAGGCGAGGCGCAAAATTGCTTGCATAGCCGTAGCTACGGAAGTGATTTTGGAACGAAGCCTCCCGCCGAAAGATGCCGCAGATAATCCCAAGATTTAAGGTTGACAGCCCACTAGTGGTCCATGACTTTCAACCGCTTGCTGAAACGCGCGCGGTTCTGGCGCCAGTCGGAAGGTCCAGGGGGATACCTGGAATTTGTGGCTGGCCACCTGGACAGGGGTAAGTGACTTCCTAATCCCCCCGCTTCCCGATCCGTTCCAGCACCACCCGGTGGGAGTACGCATCGCAGTGCCCCTTCATCGGCGCAAATTCGATCTTGGCGTCGGAGGGGGGATCGGTCACGCTACGCAGGTAGGCGTCGAAGTCCCGCAGCGCGTTATTCAGGTAGTAGTTGTCCATGTCGCCCATCCAGATGTGGAGCTTGCCCTCCAGTTTAGGACCGAGTTCAGGCCAGTTGTCCTGGACCAGCAGCAGCAGGTCGTAGGGTTTCCAGTGCTCTACAGCTTCGTGGTCGATCACGCCGGTCACCGGATCGAAGGCCGCCACCGGAATGCCGTCGGCCCCGCGCGGACTGTACAGCGCGTTCCAGGCGCCCCACTGTCCCTGGGAAGTGACGTAGCTACCCGTCGGGGCCTTCTCGTTTTCCTCGGCCACCTCGTCGCGGATCAGCAGGGTGGGCTCCCCGTAGACGTCGCGGCTGCTGGGCCGCAGCAGGCCCCGGCTGTTCACAAACGCACTACTATCGCCGTACATGTCGATCAGCTGCATGCGCTGGAAGCTCACCGGGTCCGGACTGTAGGAATAGCAGGCCGCGAAGGTATCGGGGTAGTACAGCTGCAGGGCCAGCGACACCCAGCCACCGGTCGAGCAGCCGTCGGTGTACCGCTCTTCCGTACCGGCCGTCCGGAATTGCGCGTCAATGGCGGGAATGATCTCCTCCATCAGCACGTCGCCGTACGGGCCGCTGCTCTCCGAGTTGAGCTGGTAGGAATCGCCGAACGGGCCGCTGCCGTCCAGAAAGACGGTGATGATTTCGGGAGCCTCCTCCGAGGTGTACCAATCCATGAAGGCCGTATCGCGCAGCAGGCGATTCACGCGGCTGTAGCGCCCGCCATAGCCGGCGACGTTATAGCGCACCGGATAGCGTTTATCGGTAGCTGCGGCGTAGCCGGGGGGCAGCAGGACGGCCATGGTCACGCTCACCGGCTGTTGCCAGAAGTCGGTCAGCAGCTTGCTCTCCACGGTCACCGTCCGCAGCAGTTCGTGTTGATCCACGGCAACCGGATCGGGAAATTGCTGGGCGCCGATACCGGCGGGCAGCAGGAACAGAAGGAAAGCCAGGAAGCAGAAGGGACGGCAGTACATAAGCGCGCAGAGATTTGTACGGGAAAGATACTCACCGCGGCCTCCTTACACCCCGAATTGCGTGAGGTGGTGGTCCAGGTGCTTCTGGTACATGACGCTCCACTCTTCCTCCGTCATCGGCCCGAAGGAGACGTTCTCCTTGCCGGCATAGGCCGCCCCCCCAGCGTTCGCCACCCGGTGGAGGTGGGCGATGAGCCTGGCTTTCTCCTCTTCGAAGTCCCGCTCATCGGCGATCACGAACTGGGGCGCCGTACGGCTGTTGCGCGGATAAGGCTTCGGTCCCACGACCCCCTGTTTCACGAAGGCCTTCAGGAAAAAGCGCATGAGGAAATTATTAGTCACCGGCAGGTCGCCGGTTTCCATGTCGTAAGACACGTTGAGGTGGGCCAGCATCTGGGCGGCGTTCATCTTTCCCCACTGCGGCTTCGTTTCGGGGCGCAGCTGGTCGAGGCGCGCAAGGTTGCCACGCACGGTATCCGGCGAAAAGGTAGACGGGTAGGTCATGGGCGGGAGGACTGGTCAGTACGCCCAAGGTAAGCAACGGCGGCGGAGCGCGGGTGCAACGATCATCCCCTCTAAGGGGTAAACCCGGGAAACTGCGCGCCCGTAACCACCCACTGGTCCTGCTCCAGCAACAGCTCAACGACGCCCGGCCCCTCCAGGGTTTCCCGGCGGCCGTCGTCGGCGTGGACGACTTCGTAGGTGACGTGAAACGGCTGTACCGCCTGCCGTTCGCTCGGTGCGGGAAGGTCGTGGTCCTCCACCGGAACGAAACCGATCGGGACGATCTCCCGGAAGCGGGCCTGCCAGTCGGCGATGTACGCAAGTCCCTGGCTACGGGGAACGACGCGGTTATGGAGGCGCATCTTACTGGCCAGGAGATCTTCCGGGAAGGGGTCGCCCAGGCTGAAGAGGCCCAGCAGGAACCACTCGGTCACCCGCTCGTGCGGCCGGTAGTGGGTAAGGAAGATTTCCTCGAAGGGTAGCAGCAGCGACTGTCCCGGGCCGGGGGGCACCACCTCGTGCTCCAACAGCATGTCATATAGGAAGGCGTAATAGGGCAGGGCCTCCAGCTCGTCGGGCCGCTCGGTACGGATGGAGATTGCGGCCAGCAGGTCGAGCAAGTCCGCAATGGCGCGCTCGGCCGCCGCCGGGTCGTTGATGTCTGACGGAGGAGTGATCCGGGTTTCGTCCAGTAGTTCCCGGATCACGACGGTATCGCCGGCCTCCCGGCGGGCCTCCAGGTCGCGCACCTGGGCGTGGAACGCTTCGAGGGCCTCCAGGGGGATATCCCCCGAGGTCCAGGACTGGCCGCCCGTCTCGGCGTCGAAGAGGGCCGTGCGGAGTTGGCGCTCGTATTCCTCCTCCTCGGAGGGCGGTGCCGGGCGGGCGTCCCGGTCGAGGTGAAAGACCTCGTAAAAGCGCTCCGTTGCCGTCACGGTAGCGGACTTCCAGCGATCTTCCACCTTCACGAATCCGTAGTACGCCAGGAAGCGCAGAAACAGGCGGATGAATACCACCTGCTCCAGTTTATACCCGCCAAAATGGGTATCTACCATCGGCAAGGCCTGACGCAGCCTCCGGGAGTATTCTTCGGATTCGCGGGTGTCGCGTCCCAGGATCAGCAGCAGGTAGGCCACGTACGGAAAGGCATGCTGCACATCGGAGGCCTCGGGGTACCCATCCGCGCAGCCGAGGTTGAAATGGCGGAAGTGCGCCCGGAACACCTGTTCAAAAAAGTCACCGGCCGGGAGGGCACGCGCCTTTTTCCCCTTTTGGGTGAGGCTGAGCTTCCCGTGGCGCTTTTTGGACCAGCCGAGGAGGTCAGGCAGGTACTTGACCACCTGGGCGGGCGCGTAGTCGTCTTCCCCCTTCAGTTTGGTGATCCCGGCCTCAATGGCGTAGTCGGGCAGGCGCCCGGTGGCGTAAAAGTCCTTGACCAGCTTCCCGGGCAGGTTACCCTTGGCGGTAAGCTTGATCTCCTTTTCGGCCAGGTGATCCAGGAACTGACGGATAAAATAGATCAGGGGCAATTCCTGAAGCACCTCCGCGGGGACGTCCCCACGCAATTTGACGATACTTCCGGGTCCCAGAAAATCCTGGAACAGTTGCTGCATCTGTTGGGGACTGAGTCCTTCAAATTCGTCACGGGGCTGCTCGGCGTGGGAAAGCATGGGGATGGAGGTTGGCGTGGGTGGAAAGGTAAGTCGTCCCGCCGAAAGGATCCTTCGGCGGAAGTCGCCAAACCGACCTACCCCTTCCCGAGCCCCCGGCACCGCGGAGGATTAACCCTAGGCCTAGTGGACCAACCTATAGGTATCGTTACTTTAAGTCGCCGGTAGTTTGGGAGTGACAGTAGTTACGGGTTGGACCGCTAGCGGATTACCACGGTCTCCACGCCCATCAGCTCCGCGTAATCCTGCAGCTGAGTGACGGAAAGGTTCTGGCTGAAGCAGGTGTGATGGGCGCCACCGGCCCTGATCCAGGCGGCGACGCCAGTGGCCATATCCGGATGTACCTGCCAGAGCACGCGGGCAACCGGCAGCCTGGGCAGGTCGGCGGCCGGATCGATGGCGGTGACGGGATTGACGATGAGGCGGAAGCGGTCGCCCATACCCACCAGCGAAGCATTCAGCGCCTCGCCGGCGCCGGCGGTGAATACCAGGCGGCAGGGATCCGCTTTTCCGCCGATGCCCAGGGGGTGGCATTCGATACGCGGCTTGCCGGCGGCGATACTCGGGCAGATCTCCAGCATGTGGCTGCCCAGCACGGCCTCGTTGCCGGGCTCGAAGTGGTAGGTGTAGTCTTCCATGAAGCTGTTGCCGCCCGCCAGGCCGGTGGCCATTACTTTCATGGTGCGGACGAGCGCGGCGGTCTTCCAGTCGCCCTCGCCGCCGAAGCCGTAGCCCTCGGCCATGAGGCGTTGTACGGCCAGGCCGGGCAGCTGCTGCATCCCGGTCAGGTTCTCGAAGGTATCGGTGAAGGCCGTGAAGCCGCCCTCTTCCAGGAAGCTGCGCAGGCCGAGCTCGGTGCGGGCGCTGTAGCGCAGGTTGGCGTGGCGGTCGCCGCCGGACCGGATATTGTCGGCCAGGGTATACAGCTCGGCGTACTCCTTGAGCAGGGTATCGACGTCGCCATCCGGGATACCGTCGATGCGCTCGACCAGCTCGCCCATGCCGTAGCCGTTGACGCTGTAGCCCAGGGTGATCTGGGCGGCTACCTTGTCGCCCTCGGTGACGGCGACCTGCCGCATATTATCGCCGAAGCGGGCAACCTTCATGTTCTGTTCAGCGTGACGGGCCAGGGCCACGCCGCTCCAGGCGCGCAGTTCCTGTTGCACCCGCGTGCCCGCCCAGTGACCGACGATGACCTTGCGGGGGATGCCGAGGCGGGTGCAGATGTGCCCGAACTCCCGGCCGCCGTGGGCGCTCTGGTGGAGGTTCATATAGTCCATGTCGATATCCGCGTAGGGGATGTCGCGCAGAAACTGGGTATGGAGGTGGCAGAGCGGCTTGTGCAGCACGCGGAGGCCACGGATCCACATCTTGGCCGGGGAAAAGGTGTGCATCCAGCAGAGGACGCCGATGCAGTCGTCGTCGGTCTCGACCACCCGCAGCTGGCGGTAGACCTCGTCGGGGGTGGTGAGCACGGGTTTCCACTCGATCCGGACGGGGAGCCCTTCGATCGCGTTGAGGGCTTCGACCACCTTACGGCTGTCGTCGGCCACCTGGCGGAGGGTCTCCTCGCCGTAGAGGTGCTGGCTGCCGGTGAGGAGATAGAGCGTGGGGTGGGGAGTTGTGGGTTGAATCATGGGGGCGTTAGCTGCTTAAATCGTGGGGTTGAAATCCTGGAGGCTACTGCCCGTAGTAGGCGCCCGTGCCGTGCTTGCGCTCCCAGTGCTTCCGGATGAGGCTGTCCTTGAGCGTGGGGGCGGCGGGATTGATCTGACGGGTGAGGTAGGCCATGCGGGCGACTTCCTCGAGTACGGCAGCGTTGTAGACGGCCTTTTCGGCGGTTTTGCCCCAAGTGAAGGGGGCGTGGTTACCGACCAGGATCATCTCGACCTCGGTGGGGTCCAGCCCGAGTTTCCGGAAGTGGTCGATGATCTGCCAGCCGGTCTCGTGCTCGTAGTTGCCGGTGATCTTGTCGTCGGCCATGGGCAGGGCGCAGGGCACGTCGACCGTAAGGTGATCGGCGTGGGTGGTGCCCAGAATCGGGATGGGCAATTGGGCCTGGGACCAGGCGGTGGCGTAGGTCGAGTGGGTGTGCACGATGCCCCCGAGGGACGGCCACTCCCGGTAAAGCAGGGCGTGGGTCTTGGTGTCGCTGCTGGGGCGCTTCTCGCCTTCCAGGATGTTGTTGTCGAAGTCGAGCACCACCATGTCTTCCGGCCTTAGCGTATCGTAGATCACGCCGCTCGGTTTGATGGCGAAGACCCGGCGCTCACGGTCCACCGCGCTCGCGTTGCCGAAGGTGAAGAGGACCAGCCCGAGCTCGGGGAGGCGCATATTTGCGCGGTAGGCGGCCTCTTTAATGTGTTCGTACATGATTTGTGCGCTTTGCTGGGGTAAAGGCGGTCATCGGTTGTCTCGCCGCTTAGGTCTCGCCTACCCCTGGGTTTCTATTTCCATGGCTTCGCCGAGGCTGAGGTAACGCTGGTAGAGGCCTTCGTAGACGGCGGCGCGGTCCTGGTCGGGCTGGTATTCGGCGTCGAATCCGCTGCCCATGGAGGCCATGGCTTCCGAGACGTTGGCGTAGTGGCCGGCGCTGACCGCGGCGAACATGGCGGCGCCCAGGGCGCAGGTCTGTTCGGAGCGGGCGATGCGGAGGGGACGATTCATGACATCGGCCATGGTCTGCATCACGAAGGGGGCCTTTTTGGCAACGCCGCCGAGTCCGATGAGGCCCTCGACGGGGATGCCCTCCTCGAGGAAGCGCTCGACGATGCGGCGGGCGCCGTAGCAGGTGGCCTCGACGAGGGAACGGAAGACGCGGGGGGCATCGGAGCCGAGGTTGAGGCCGGTGATGGCTCCCTTCAGCGACTGGTCGGCATCCGGGGTGCGGCGGCCGTTGAACCAGTCGAGGGCCAGGATATGGTCGCTGATGGGCAGCTGCTCGGCGGCGGCACTGAGTTCGGGGAGGATGGCGGCCCGGGTATCGGCAATCAGTCGCTCGCGGGTGGCGGAGTCGAGGGAGGTATTTTTTGTTAGGATGTTTTCGAGGGGCCAGGCGACCAGCCGGGCAAACCAGGCGAAGACGTCGCCGAAGGCACTCTGCCCGGCCTCCATGCCCACCATGCCGGGAATGACGGAGCCGTCGACCTGTCCGCAGATGCCGCGCACCTGGGTGGACGCACCGGCGTGACCGGCGGGAACGACGAGCATGTCACAGGTGGAGGTGCCCATGACTTTTGACAGGTGGAAGGGTTCGATCTCCCCGCCCACGGCCCCCATGTGGGCGTCGAAGGCGCCAACGGAAATGGGGATGCCGGCGGGCAGCCCGAGGCGGTCGGCCCACTCCGCGCTGAGGTCGCCGGCGATCTCATCGGAGGTATAGGTGTCCTCGAAGAGGCGAGCACGAAGACCCGCCAGGACCGGGTCCAGGCCGCTGAGGAATTCTTCCGGGGGCAGGCCGCCCCATTCCGGGTGCCAGAGGGCCTTGTGGCCGGCGGCGCAGCGGCTGCGTTTCATCTCGCTGACGCGCGCTCCCCCGCTAAGCAGGAAGGGGATCCAGTCGCAGTGCTCTACCCAGGAATACGCGGCCGCGGCCACCGCCCGATCTTTCCGCATCACGTGCAGGGCCTTGGCCCAGAACCATTCGGAGGAGTAGATGCCCCCTTCGTATTTGCTGTAGTCGACCGCCGCGGCGCGACAGGCGGCGTTGATCTCGGCGGCTTCGGCGATGGCGGTGTGGTCTTTCCAGAGCACGAACATCGCGTTGGGGTTCTCTGCGAAGGCGGGAAGCAGCGCCAGTGGGGTACCCCTCTCGTCTACGGCAACGGGGGTGGACCCGGTGGTATCGACGGCCAGGCCGACGACGGCTGCGGCGGCGCCCGCGGGGGCTGCCGCGATGGCCTGACGGACAGCCGCCGTCATGCCTTCCGTATAATCGATCGGGTGCTGCCGGAAGCGGTTGGCGGCCGGCACGCAGTACTGCCCCCCGGCCCAGCGGCGGTAGTAGGCAACCCCGGTGGCGACCTCTTCGCCGGTAGCGACGTTGACGAGGAGGGCCCGGACGGAATCGGAGCCGAAGTCGATCCCAATGGTATAAGCAGTAGTGGTTGGCATGGTCACATTAGGGTTTGAGCAAAAAATCCGATCCCTCCCGCTTCGCGGCGGCGTAGCCTTCGGGGAGAAAATGGTAGTACCAGGCCCCCTTCTTCGAGCCGTTGGCGTCTTTTTCGTTGAGCTGCTGCAGGTAATCCATCTTACGCAGGCGGCGGCGGAAGTTGCCCGAGTCGATGGGCCGGCCGAAAATGGCTTCGTAGAGGGTTTGGAGCTGCGACAACGTAAAGCGGTTGGGCAGCAACTCGAAGCCCACCGGCTCGTGGGTAGCCCGGTACCGGAGCTGCTGGAGGGCAGCGGCCACCATCTCGCTATGATCGAAGATCAGCTCCGGCAGCTCGGTCAGCGTCACCCAGTGGGCGGAGTAATCGTCCGACAAGCGGGCTGTGGCATATTCTTGGTTGACCAGGGCGAAGTAACCCACGGAAACCGTTCGCTCGGCTTCATCGCGCTCAACTGCGCCAAATGCCTTAAATTGCTCCAGGTATACTTCGTTCAGGCCGGTGAGGTCCTGCAGTACCCGGGCCGCACACTCGTCCAGCGATTCCTCCCGCCGGAGGAAACCGCCCATCAGCGACCACTCCCCCCTCCGGGGCGCAAAGTCGCGGCGAATCAGCAACAGGTTCAATTGCCCCTGGCTGAAGCCGAAAATAATGCAATCCACCGCAATTAGTAGTCGGTCTTGTCGATCGTAAGCTTCCATAGTGAGCAAATATACTATTTAATTGTCATATTGACAATTAAATTTTAATTGATTGGTTGCGTGCTGGCCGTGCTGTTCGCGGCGCGGTTGGCCTTGCGGAGCCATCGCTCTGCCCGGAAGCGGGAGGCAGGAAGCGCTGTACGTGGAGCCGGCAGGGCCTCAACGGTGGGTCGGCCCCAGACACCAACACCCCACAAAAGCGCCCCCTGCGCGACTGACCGTACAGGGGGCTCCTTAGGTAAGGCGGGCAGCGATCAGCCGGGGATCTTCTCCGCGCCGATCTGCTTGAGGATACCGAGTTCATCGGAGCTGCCCCAGCGTTCTACCAGCTTGGCGTTCTCGAAGCGGCCGATCTGCAGTCCGGTCACGCTGAAGGACTTGCCGGTGGGGGCGACGCCCATGAATTCCCCTTTGTGGGTGCCGGAGACGGTGTAGGCGAAACTTACGTTGTCCGCGTCGGTGACCAGGTGGTTGACCTCCAGGCCGAGGTCGGGAAAGGCGTTGCGCATCATGGTAAAGAAGTCGATGAATCCCTGGGGCCCGGGGCCCTGCATCGGGGCGGGATCGTGGTCCTTCACGTCGGCGGAGACTACGTCGCGGATCATTTCGAGTTTCCCGGTATTGACGGCCTCGCCGAATTTCTTTTGTGCTGCTTCGTTGGTCATGCTTGATTTTATTGGTGGGTACACTGATCAAGCAGGGAAGCCTTCCCCTTTGTTCGGTCGGGCCTACTGCTTCAGCACCTTGATCACCGCGGCAGACTGGTCGTTCGGGATCGCCATGCTCAGGGTATAGTGGGCGATCTTCCAGTCTCCGGTAGCGTCCCGGCGGACCACGGCCGTTCCCCGACAGGGGCCCATCCACGTATCGAGGAGCTCGTCCCAGTAAGCGATGTTCTCGTTCTCGTCGTAAACGATGTGGCGCTCCGTGGCGGTAAAGTCCCAGGCCTTGCCGGCGGCGAAGTAAGGCGCGGCGAAGGCGAAGAACTGCTCCTTGGTCCAGTGCTCGCCGGGATCGGTACCGATGTAAATGGCGTCGTCGATCATCGCGCCGAAGTAGGCGGCGCTGTCGGCACGGGCGGCGGCGCGGTGCCAGGCGGTGGCGAGGGCCTCGATGCGTTCCCGGGCCGGGGTGGTATCCACCGGAGTGCACCCCTCCGTATTCCGGGTATCGATGATGTGGGCGATGCGCCAGCTATCCTCCTGCTGTACCAGCTGAAAGGCATTGGTCCCGCAGTGGTGGACCTCCCCCTTGAGTACGAAGGCGTAGGGCGTCCAGGCGGTAGCCAGGGCGCCGTCGGTGCGGATCTCGGTGTAGTGGAGTTGTTCGTCCAGGACACCGGGCTCGGCCCCGGCTACCCCCGCGAGCCAGTCGGGGATGCTGCCGGGCGTGAGGGTGGACTTGCCCGCATCATCCATTGAAACGGACTGTAGGGTGGCGCCGGGAGCAAAGAGCGCACCCATGTCGGTGGAGTCGCCGCTGGCCATCCCCGCGAAGAGGCGGGTGAGCGTTTCCCGGGGGGTGGACTGGGCGGTGAGCACGGCCGTAGCAAACAGCAGGATGCAGCAGGATAGATATCTTGTCATGAAGCTCAATTATAGGCTTCCAATATCCGTAAACCCCGGGACATGAAATTCTTACCACTGTTGATGTTGCCCGTTTCCGTATTCGCTCAGGTCGCCATCGAAGGAGAGCCGCAGACCTGGCACCGCATTACCCTCACCGCGGATGGGCCCCGGAGCAGCGAGGACGATACCTACAATCCCTTCCTCCACTACCGCATGGACGTCACCTTTACCCACGATTCGGTCAGCTATACGGTCCCCGGCTTCTTTGCCGCCGACGGCCGGGCCGGAGAAACGGGGGCTACGGCCGGCAACCAATGGCGCGCCCACTTCGCCCCGGATCGTGCGGGCACCTGGAACTATCGCATCCATTTCCGGGAGGGCGGGAACGTGGCCGTCTCGGATGATCCGCGGGCGGGAACGCCGGTGCAGGGGATCGACGGGAAATCTGGAACCTTTACCGTCGGCCCCACCGACAAAAGTGGCCGGGACCTGCGGGGCAAGGGACGGCTCCGCTTCGACGGCGGGCAGTATCCCCACTGGGCGGAGACCGGCGAGTTGTTCATCAAATCCGGTCCCGATGCCCCCGAAAACCTGCTGGCCTACGCCGACTTCGACGGCACCTTTCACGACGACGGACAGAAAGACGAGCTCGTCAAAACCTGGGAGCCCCACGTACGCGACTGGCGCAGCGGCGACCCCAGCTGGGGCGACGGGAAGGGCAGGGGCCTCATCGGCGCCATCAACTACCTGGCCTCCGAGGAGATGAACTCCATCAGCTTCCTTACCCTCAACATCGCCGGAGACGACCGCAACGTCTTTCCCTACGTGAATTATGACCATTACGAGCGCATGGACGTCAGCAAGCTCGACCAGTGGGAGACCGTCTTTGCCCACGCCACCCGGATGGGCATGTTCCTGCACTTCAAACTTTCGGAGGTGGAAAACCAGGGACTGCTGGACGGTGGCGACGTCGGTACCCAGCGCAAACTGTACTACCGCGAGCTCATTGCCCGCTTCGGCCACCACCCCGCCCTCAACTGGAACGTCGGTGAGGAAAACGGCCGCTGGATGTCAAAGGAAACCACCCCGGTACAGACCACCACCCAGCGCCTGGCCATGGCCCGTTACCTGGCCGAAACCGACCCCTACGGCCACCAGATCGTCATCCACAACGGCCAGCCCTTTTACGATATCCTGGGACCGGAAAGCCGGTATACCGGTCTTTCCCTGCAGACTAACCGTTCCGACTTCAGTGATGTATATCCCGAAGTCCGCCGCTGGCACGCATTGGCCCGGGAGGCCAGGCATCCCCTGGCCATCGCCGTAGACGAGCCCGGCGATGCCCAGCACAGCCTGCTTACCGACGGCGAAGATCCCGATCACGACGATGCGCGGCAGAACGCCCTCTGGGGCGCGCTGATGGCCGGAGCGTGGGGCGTGGAATGGTACTTCGGGTACGAACATCCCCATTCCGACCTCACCTGCCAGGATTTTCGCAGCCGCGACCTGTTCTGGGACCAGTGCCGGGTGGCCCTGAGGTTCCTGAAGGAGGAAGAAATCCCCCTCGATCGGATGGCTCCCGCCAACGACCGTACCGCTGAGCCTTCGGACTGGGTGCTGGCGGAGGAGGAGGATGCACTGCTGCTCATAGTCAAGAAGCGGGACCGGCCCGGGCCCACCGCACTGGATGTCCGGCCGGGATCCTATGCCGTCCGCTACCTGGATCCCCGCACCGGCGCCTTGTCCGCCCCCACTACCGCCCGGAGCGAGGGCGGGTCACTCCCGCTGGGGCCCGTACCTAGCCCAACGATGGGCGACTGGATCATCCTGGTGCGGGCGCTGGGGAAATAAGTACAGCCTCCCACGGGCCAACCAAGGAAGCGATACCCTGCTTACCTTGCGGACATGTATGCTGCCTCCGCACAATTGTCCTATTCCGGCTACCAGCTGGAAGATTCGACCCTCCTCCGCCTCTACGAGCACCTCCTCCGGCCCCGCCTGATCGAGGAAAAGATGCTCAAGCAGTTGCGCGGGGGCGTCATCTCCAAGTGGTTCTCGGGCATCGGGCAGGAGGCCATCAGCGTGGGCTGTACCCTGGCGCTCGAGCCGGACGAGTACGTGTTCACCATGCACCGCAACCTCGGGGTATTCACCAGCCGGGAGGTACCGCTTGACCGCCTCTTCGCCCAGTGGCAGGGCAAGCCGGCGGGGTTCACGAAGGGACGCGACCGGAGCTTTCACTTCGGCAGCAACGAACACCACATCGTAGGCATGATCAGCCACCTCGGTCCCCAGCTCGCCCTGGCGACGGGGGTAGCCCTGGGGCATAAGCTGCGGGGGGAACCCAAGGTCAGCCTCGCCTTTACCGGCGACGGCGGCACGAGCGAGGGAGATTTCCACGAGGCCCTCAACATCGCGGCCGTCTGGAAGCTGCCCGTACTCTTCGTGATCGAGAACAACGGCTACGGCCTCTCCACCCCCGTCAGCGAGCAGTACGCCTGCGACAGCCTGGCCGACCGGGCGGTGGGTTACGGCATGCGCGGAGTCTCTATCGACGGCAATAACATCCTGGAAGTATACACCACCCTCAAACAGCTGGCCGAAGAACTACGGGAAACCCCCGAGCCCGTCCTCATCGAGTGCCGCACCTTCCGCGTCCGCGGCCACGAGGAGGCCAGCGGGGTCAAGTACGTACCCAGTGAGCTGATCCAAGCCTGGGAGGAGCGCGACCCCGTCGACAACTTCGCCGCTTACCTCCGCGAACGGGGTGTCCTTACCGAGGACCACGACCGGGAGCTCCACGTACAAATCCGCCAGGAAATCGAGCGCGGACTGGCTGCGGCCGCCGGGTTTCCGGAAGTGGAGGCCGAGCTGGAAACTGAAATCAGGGATCTCTTTGCTCCGGTGCCCGCTCTCCCGACCCCTCTCCAGGAGAGAGGGGAGACTAGCGATTTGCGCTTCGTCGACGCGATCAGCGACGGGCTCCGCGAAGCCCTGCGGGCCTACCCCCAGCTGGTGTTGATGGGGCAGGACATCGCCGACTACGGCGGCGTCTTCAAGATCACCGCCGGCTTTACCGATGAATTTGGTACGGACCGTATCCGGAATACGCCCCTTTGCGAAAGCGGAGTCATCGGCGCGGCCCTGGGCTACGCCATTGGTGGCGGCAAGGCGCTGGTGGAAATGCAGTTCGGCGACTTCGTGAGCTGCGGCTTCAACCAGATCGTGAATAACCTGGCCAAGCTCCACTACCGCTGGGGACAGGCCGCGGACGTCGTCGTCCGCCTTCCCGTCGGCGGGGGGGTCGGGGCCGGCCCCTTCCACAGCCAGACGATGGAGAGCTGGTTCACTTCCGTAGCGGGACTGAAGATCGTCTATCCCAGCACCCCGGAAGACGCCAAAGCCCTGCTGATCGCGGCCATCGCCGATCCGAACCCGGTCCTGTTCTTCGAGCACAAGGGGCTGTATCGTTCCCTGACCGGGAAAGTAGCGGTGGGATTCACCCCCGGCGAACTCGGCAAGGCCCGCACCGTCCGGTCGGGAACGGAACTGACGATCGTGACCTACGGGGCCGGCGTGCACTGGGCCACCGAGGCCGTGGAATCCCTCGGTGTGGATGTAGAGGTCATCGACCTGCGCAGCCTGGCCCCGCTGGATTATTCAGCCATCCGGGAATCCGTGAGCAAGACCAGCCGCGTGCTCGTTCTCCACGAAGCCTCCCTCACCGGCGGATTCGGCGGCGAACTCGCCGCCTGGATCTCGGAACACTGCTTCGAACTGCTCGACGCGCCCGTCCGCCGGCTGGCCAGCCTGGACACCCCCGTCCCCTTCGCCTCCGCCCTGGAAAACCAGTACCTTCCAACGGGCCGCCTCTCCGCTGCCATTCACGACCTGCTTGCCTATTAGCGCGGGATGGGACTGAAGAAGTAACGGACAAAAAACTACCTTCGCGCCATGAAATTTAGTCAGATCATTGCCGTGAGCGGTTTGCCCGGCCTGTACTCCGTAGTCACCGAACGTAAGGGCGGCATCATCGTGGAGGAAATGAGTACCAAGAAGCGCCGGTTCGCCCCCGCGCGCAAGCACCAGTTCGCCCCCCTGGAGAGCATGGCGGTGTACACCGAGGATGGCGACGCCGAACCCCTGCGCAAGGTATTCGACCGGATGCAGGAGCAACACGAGGACAACCCCGCCCCCGCCGCCAATGAAGGCAGCGAGCGCCTGTTTGATTACCTGGAAGACGTGCTGCCTACCTACGACAAGGAGCGGGTACACGCCAGCGACATCAAGCGTCTCCTTAGGTGGTACCACTTCCTGGAAGAGAACAAGATCTTCGCCGACCTCAGCGAAGAGGAGTAATCAGTCAAAGCGAAAGAGCTGGTACCGGTCAATCGTTTGCTGCAGTTCCGCTGCCAGCGTGTCGTTACCGTTAAAGCCAAGTTCCTGCAGGCCCGCCGCCCAGCGCCGGTAATCGCGGCTGTCGAATTGGGTCATGCGGTCAAAGGAACCGCTGGAAACGTAGAGGCTGAAGTCGCGGAAGCTGGTCCAGGCGCTCGCGTAGCGGCGCTGGCAGTCCCCCCCGATCCGGCCCGTGGTCCCATTCCAGTCGGCCGTGCAGCCCAGTCCAAAGAAATTATTGTTCTCCCGGGCGCCGGCCGCCGCTCCGGCCCGGCTGTAGAGCAGCGCCGTGGCTAAGGTGATACTGGCCGGTATGCCAAATTTCTCCTGCTCGGCCTGGGCCACGTGGCTAAAGCGGGTCAGGAAGGCATCCACCCCGGCATCCCCCCGCTGTACAAGCTGGGCATAGCGATCGGCCGTCGCTTCCCCCCCGCCGAAAAAGTGGAAGCGGGAGAAGAAGCCTTCGCTCCCTTCCGCAACGGCATCCTGCGCTTCGGTAAGGTACAGGGGCGCTCCTTCCGCAACGGGCTGCTCCGGCACGGCGACGGGCGGGGGTACCCCGGCCGGATGACCGAGTTGCAGGTTAAAATTGACCTGCTTCTGGGTCAGTAAAATCAGGGCGAAGGCGATCAGGCCAATACGCAGCCAGTGCCGACCGGCGAAGGCCGCCAGACGAGGGAGTAGAACATTCATTTTTTGCGACCTTTTGTGGAAAACGGGTACGGTAAAGGTAGGTCACCGGCGCTAATCAAACAAATTGTTTTATTAGTTTTTTTATTCAAACACGGTCTTTCGCAACAGGAACCGTCCGGGCTCCACGCTCAGGAAGCCATCCGGTCCGGCCAGCACGCGGCGCTCGGCGGCCAGTTCTTCGGGCAGCGGGCCCAGGTCGGTGACGGTCGTGCCGCCGGAAGTCCACCGCCAGCTTCGTCCCCCGGCGATCCCGAGCAGGTAGGGAGGGTTCCACGAAAGGTCCGTCGCCGGAGGCACGGTCACCCAGCGCTGAAACTCACCGTAATTGGTGAATACGGCCATCCGGTTCTCCTCCCGGAAGTAGAGCATAACGGCATTGCGGTCCACGTACAGGGCGTCGGGCGCTCCGGGCCCGTTGAGCTCCAGGCGGAGGTTGTTGGTCTGCCGGTCCACTTCCCCCCGCTCGTCGAGGCGCAGCAGGCGGTAGCTCCAGTTGTCAAACACCCAGATGCCGTTGTCGTAGCTGCGCGCAAGGGCACCGGGCTGCCGGATGGCCGGATTGGCGAACAGGTCGATGCGGTCGAGCTCGCTCAGGGTCCGGTCGAGAATCAGTACCATACCGTAATCGCGGTAGTACAGCAGGATTTGAAAGGGATTCGCCACGTCGACGTAATCGGGGCCCCCGAGGCTGCTGTCGTAGAAACTGTAGGTGTTCCCCCCCAGCTGATTGCCCGTGACCAGCCGCGCGTCCTCCAGCAGAAAATAGGCCTTACCCATCGGGTCGAGGAAAAAGTCTTCCACCCCCACCGGCACCTGCGATCGCGAAACCGCACAGCCCGTTAGGAACCACATTACCACCACCACTCGCATCATCATGCCTTAGGAACGTTATGATCCGGAATATCGTCCGCGGGCGCCCATAGGGTGTCCGCAACGGGGGCCATACGATGGGCGCCGACGTACCGTGGCCCACCGACTCCCCCCAGTGGCCTCGCGTTTGCGCATACTTTTTCTTGTGGC
>JBBSPZ010000053.1:0-28681 GCA_038258275.1 Chitinophagales bacterium
AGGCAGTGGATGGACCACAGTCGCAACCGTCGGTGCCTCCAACGGCAGCTACGTGGTCTTCCCCAACGGAAGTTCGACCGCCACGGCACCCGCAGACGTGCCGGCTAACCGAATTCGCTTTAACATCCCCAACGCTGAAGCGGGAACTTACACCCTCTTTGCTCGCATTGGGGCGCCCTCCGGAGACGACGATTCGTTCTGGGTGCGCGTCAACGGCGGCAGTTGGTACAGTTGGTCCGGCGGTATAGCCCGTACGTCCGGAGATGACTTTGCCTGGAACCAGTACCGCGGGGGGCAACTGTCGCTGCCCGCAGGTGCCACCACCATCGACTTCGCCTACCGCGAGGACGGTGCCCGCCTGGATAAGCTCTTCCTCGCTAAGAACGGAAGCCTGCCCGTCGGCACCGGCGGAACGGCCACCAACTGCAGCAACACCGTTTCTCAACCAATGACCACCATCTTCAATCTGGATAAGGCGGGCATTCCGACCGAGCTGAGCGTATACCCCAATCCCGCAGCCGACGAACTGCGGCTAGACCTCAGCAGTGATTTCAGCGGACGGGTGGATATCCTGCTCACCGACGCCACTGGTCGCAGGATTCGGCAACTACACTTCGACAAGTCCGGAGATGTCCTTCGTACCGAGATCAACGTGTCGGATCTAACCAGCGGCATGTACCGGCTTCAGGTCATCGAGGGCGATCGGCAAATGGTGAAAGCCTTCCTCAAACTGTAGGGTTTACATCCCGATCCCACCTCGCGCTACGCGATGGGGCCACTCCCGCAGGGGTGGCCCCATTTTTTATTGAGGCGGACAGAATGCATCGCGGCTAGACGAGGGGGGGGAGAAAAGCTGACTGTTCGCAAGCTGCTGCCAGCGGACTACCGGCACCAGTATTGTTAATGATTATACCAATACATACCGAATAGAGATTAATCATCACATAGCCAATTCGACCCGGTAGTGCGAACTCCCGAGTGGTATGACGCCTAACTACCCCAAAAAGAGGCTGCTAACGCCGATTTTATAACTATGTTTTGTGCTGAGCATAATTTTTATTCCTAAGTAAGAGGAATTGTAAGAAAAGAGAGTATCTTCGAAATGTATTAGTTCACCAAAAAGCGATTTTGGCCGATGCACTCTATCCTAGAACTCATCAATTAGAGGATATTGCGGAAGGGTGTACTACTTCGGTATACCCTTCGCAATTCCCGCCCCGATTGCCACTACCGAAAACAGATTACACCACTTCGTTCAGCCCCCCCTTACGGGAGCTGACGGTGCTTTGCCTGGCGATTTCACGTATGATTGAAGTCGAATCGTCACGCCTGAATTAGGTATCTCAGAAAGTCTCTCAAACACATTTGCCGGATCTAAAACGTATTGCCCCGCAATATCTGGAAGAGGCATATCACAACCTAAACGATCTTGCTGTACAGGTATGTAGTCAAATCCTTTTTAACCCATTAATTAATTGACTTACCCACTGTTTTAGTTCCTTTATCCAGGTTTCGACTTTTTACCGTACGACAACAACAAACGCTGCCCTCAGAAAAAGAATTGTATACCACAGTTTTAACGCACTTGAACAACACGATTATGGTCATTTCTACCAAGGCAGCCTTTGCCCTGCTGCTTACCCTATTCCTCCTGCCCTTTGCCAGCCTTTCGGCACAACAGACCGCAGGCGGCTTTTCCTATATTGAAGACTTCGACACGTACGGTACCGGCAACCTCGATGTGGTCGCCGCCAGCACGTGGTTGAAGGATAACACCGCTGCTGCCGTAATTCCGGTAGTCGCGGAGGGCCTGACGCCGGGCACTACGCATTCGCTGGCGATGAACCTGGGAAACACCGCCCACGATCTTCGGGTGCTGACCACTTCCCCGCAGGTGCTGGTAGCAAATCAACCGTTTTACTTCGGTACCTATTTTAAAGTAAACGCGCTGGGAGGCGGCGTGAACCGGCTCCGTACCGCGATGCGCGTCGACGATGAGGATCCGGCCGAAGTGGAGGTCACGGACGGTAAGCTGACCGTCAACGCCGACGACCCATCTGCCAACAATACAAAAATCAATTCCGCCGTGGTCACTCCGACGGAAGCCCCTGAACCTCCTCTGGCGGTAAACTGCGGTCTTGTAAGCTACCTCGATTGTGCTGACATCCCGGTTGCCTTGCCCTTTGCCCTGAGTTTCAATGGCACGGAGAACGGACTGGCCGATAAGAACGGCAAGCTTACCGGCTTTACCATGGTTGATAACCATAGCGGCATCCGGCTTGCCGCAGATTCACCCGTTACTTTCTCCGAACTCAACGGCTACGAGCCGCGGGCGCTCGACGTGACGGGAGGCAACCTGACCATTTCTGCCAACAAAGGAATCGCCTTCCAGGCCCAAACGGGCAGTACCGGCACAAACAATCAGATCAACACCCTGGGGGTCGGGCTCCAGAACCTGACCCAACCCCTTACGATCGAGACCACCCTGCTCGGACTGACCACGGGCTCCGGCTCCGCCCAGGCGGGCATTTGGTTTGGGATTGACGACGACAACTTCGTCAAGCTCGATGTGAACAACGACAGCCAGGTGGAACTGCGCCGCGAAGTTGCCGGAGTTTCGTCCACCGTGGCCATGAACCGCAGCGACAAGCTCCAGGTAAGCGTAGCGTCCGCCGGCAGCAATATTTACCTGCGCCTGGTCATCGACCCCGTCAGCCGGACCGCACAGGCCTATTATTCCATCGGCAACGGCGCGGAAACCCAGCTTGTCCAGGAAAGCGCCAACTCCCTGCAGCTGCCCCAGAGCTTCTTCGACGGCCGCAACCTGAGTGGTGGGGTTGCCCCGATGAGCTTCGCCGGTGTATTCGCTACTTACCGCAACGGCAGCACCTTCAATGCCACCTTTGACTATTTCAGCGTCACGTCGGAACAAGAGGCCATCAATACCCCACCAACGGTTGCCGGTCAATCCTTCGACGTCAGCGAGGGTGCTCAAGCCAATTTTGCGATCGGTACGGTTGCGGCCTCGGACGCGGACAACGACGCGCTCACCTATTCCATCACGGCCGGGAACGATGCTAACGTCTTCGGTCTGGACGCAACTACGGGAGAGCTCTCTCTCGTCGGCTCCCTCGACTTCGAAACCACCCCCTCCTATACGCTGACGGTGGAAGTCAGCGATGGGGAGGCCAGTGCAACGGCGGAGATTGTCATAGCCGTCCTGGACGTTGACGAGAGCCCGGTCTTTGCCGGGTGTAGCCCGATCAGCACGCTTCCCTGCGCCGAGATCGGAGTGCCCTTACCCGTGGCCCTGTCTTTTGACGGCGCCGGGGGGGGAATCGTCGGAACGGGATTCACTATGGTGGATGCGCCGTCGGTTAATCTGTTCCCGAACCCGCCCTCTAACAGCAACGTGCCCGGACTTGAGGAAGGATTGCTCTCCCTCGGGTCGGGAAAACTCACCATTACCTCAACCAAGGGCATCAGCTACAGCCGCCCGGTTACCGGAGGGAGCACGGAGACCAATACCCAGGTCAATGCCCTCGGCGTAGGCCTGGTGATTCCCGGTGCACCTTTCAGTATTTCCGTTGACCTGGATCAGCCAAACTTTGCCGGGAGCACCGGCCTTAACTCCCAGCAGGGAGGTTTGTGGTTTGGCCTGGACGAAGACAATTACTTCAAGTTGGCCGTAGTGAAGGTCTCCAACACTACCCAAAAGGTCCAGCTCTACCGGGAAGTGGCGGATGGGACCCAAGCTGGTGGGGTGGACATCGACGAACTCAATTCCTCTTCTTTCCCTACTTCCGGCACTACCATCCGGCTACGGATGGCGGTTGATCCCGGCACCGGGGAGGTCAGTGGCTATTTCTCCCGAAACGGAGGGGCGGAAACCCTGGTATCCCAAGCGAGCGTAGACAAGCTGCCGTTACCTGCCTCCTTCCTCTCCGGAATGGACCATGACGCCAATTCTTCTACCCCGGGCCTGACCTATGCCGGACTGATGACATCACATCGACGTGCGCTTGAGAATCAGAGCGTCGCCTTTGCATTCGACAACTTCAGTGTCACGCCGGAGATCACCAACGCTGCGCCCACTATCGCCAACCAGTCTTTTGAGGTCAGCGAGGAGGCCACGACCACTACATCGATCGGTACGGTTGCGGCCTCGGACGCGGACAACGACGCGCTCACCTACTCCATCACGGCCGGGAACGATGCTAACGTCTTCGGTCTGGACGCAACTACGGGAGAGCTCTCTCTCGTCGGCTCCCTCGACTTCGAAACCCTGGCCAGCTACGCCCTAACCGTGGAGGTCAGCGACGGAACGGAAACCGCCCAGGCGACCGTCACGGTAAACGTCACCAACGTCAATGAGGTACCCACGGCCAGCTTTACCGCTACTCCCCTGAGCGGAACCGCCCCGCTTACTGTCGACTTCGACGCTTCCGCTTCTGGTGATCCAGAAAGCGACGCGCTCACCTATGCCTTCGACTTCGGCGACGGCACCACGGCGACCGATGCCGTCATTGGCCATTCCTACACCGGGACGGGCACCTTTACCGCCAGCCTTACGGTGACCGACGCCGGAGGACTAACCAGTGAGGAAGTCACCGCCACCATCACCGTCGGAGCCGGCAACACCGCACCCGCGCTTGCCGCCATTGGCGACTTAACGGTGACCGCCGGACAAACCGCCGAGTTCGACCTCAACGCCAGCGACGTGGACGCCACCGATGCGCTCACGTTTGCGATATCCGGCGAGCCGACCTTTGCCAGCCTGGTCTACAATGGAGACCGGACCGCTACCTTGACTCTCGCCCCCGGGACAACTGACGTGGGTACTTACCCCGTTACCGTGTCCGTATCCGATGCCACCACCAGCGTCGAGGAAACCTTCTCCCTCGTCGTGAAACCAGCTCCCTGCAGCCCGATCTCCCTGCTCCCCTGTGCAGCGCTCGAGGTGCAGCTTCCCTTCACCCTGGCCTTCTCCGGTCAGGAGGGTGGACTCGCTGACCGGAACGGCGCCGGTACCGGCTTTACGATGGTCGATAACCACAGCGCTCCCCGCCTGGCTGCCGACGGTGCGCCCTCTTACGGTGCAGTGAACGGTTACGAACCGAATAGACTCACTATTGCGGACGGCAACCTTGTCATCAAAACGAACAAGGGGATTACCTTTCTCGCCCCCCCTGCCGGTTCCAATAACAACACTCAGATCAACGCCCTCGGGGCCGGGCTCCGCGGACTGACGGAACCCTTCAGCATCGAGACTAAGCTGATCAACCTGGCCACCGGCACGGGCTCGGCCCAGGCGGGCATCTGGTTCGGACTGGACGAGGATAATTTCGTCAAGCTCGATGTCAACAACGACAGGCAGATCGAGCTCCGGCGTGAAATTAACGGCCTCTCCGATAATGCCTTAGCCGGCAACGACATCATTCAGCTAAATCTGGCCACTGATGCCCTTCGCAACAAGACCGTCACCCTGCGGCTCCTGGTGGATCCCGGGACAATGACCCTGCAGGCATTTTACTCCATCGACGGGGGCGCAGAAACCCTACTTTCCGTAGGGGGCAAGAACTCCCTCCCATTGCCCGCGAGCTACCTCGCCGGGCGCGACCTGGGGGCAGACGTTGCTCCACTGAGCTTCGCCGGCGTCTACGGTACTTACCGTACCGGCACCACCTTCGACGCCACCTTCGACTACTTCAGCATCCGGGGAACCTTCGTGAATACGCCGCCGGTCATTGCTGACCAGCTCTTCCAAGTGAGCGAGGATGCCGCCGTTGCAGCCACCCTCGGCACCGTGGTCGCCTCAGACGTGGATACCGAGCAGTCGCTCACTTTCGCCATCACTTCCGGAAACGACGCCGGAACCCTTGCTATCGACGCGGCCACCGGGGAACTCTCCCTGCTGGAATCCCTCGACTTCGAAACCCTGAACAGCTACGCCCTCACCGTGGAGGTCAGCGACGGAACGGAAACCGCTCAGGCGACCGTGACCGTCAGCGTACTGGACGTCAACGAGGCTCCCGTGGCGGCCTTCACCGCCGACCCCCTCAGCGGAATGGCTCCCCAGCTCGTCAACTTTGACGCTTCGGCCTCCAGCGATCCGGAAAACGGCACGCTGACGTACTCCTTTGACTACGGGGACGGCAACCAGGGCACTGATGCCGTCAGCAGCTACGCGTATACCACTCCGGGCAGCTACACCGTCAGCCTGATCGTCACCGACGAGGCGGGCCTCAGCAGTGCCCCTGCCACCCAGGTGGTAACGATCAACCAGGGCAACACCGCACCCGTGCTCGCCGCCATTGGTGACCTCAGTGCGACGGAAGACCAGGTAGCGATCGTCACCCTCACCGCGACCGATGCGGATGCCGGCGATGCCCTCACCTTCTCCATTTCGGGTGAACCGGCCTTTGCCACCTTCGCCGACCAGGGCGATGGCTCCGCCACCCTGACGCTGAACCCCACCGCGGGCGATGCAGGTACCTATTCAGGCATTACGGTCACCGTTTCCGACAACACCTCCAGTGTCGAGGAAACCTTTTCCATCGTCGCGGAGGAAGCCGCCGTACCGGCCTGTAGCCCGGTCAGCCTGCTGCCCTGTAGCGAAATTCCCGTCAGCCTGCCCTACGTGCTGAGCTTTACCGGCACCGAAGGGGGACTACCCGACAGGGTCGGACAGCTGACTGGCTTCACGATGGTGGACAATTACAGCAATGACCGCCTGACTGAGGACGGTACGCCCACCAACGCGGACGTCAACGGCTACGAACCCGGTCGCCTGACCCTGGCCGACGGCTCGCTAACCATTGCGGCCAGCAAGGGAATTGCCTTCCTGGCCCGTACCGGCGACATCCGCACCAATAACCAGTTGAACACCCTGGGAGTCGGCCTACAAGACCTGACCCAGCCCCTGACGATAGAAACCACCCTGCTCGGACTGACCACGGGCGCCGGCTCCGCCCAGGCGGGTATCTGGTTTGGCATCGACGAGGACAACTTCGTCAAGCTCGACATCAACAACGACAACCAGATGGAACTGCGCCGCGAAATTGCCGGAGCATCGTCCACTGTGGCCACCGACCGGAGCGACAAGCTCCAGGTAACCGTAGCGTCCGCCGGCAGCGACGTGCACCTCCGCATGGTCATCGACCCCGTCGGCCGGACCGCACAGGCCTATTATTCCATCGGCACCGGCGCCGAAACCCAGCTTGTCCAGGGAGGCACCAGCTCCCTGCAGCTGCCCCAGAGCTTCTTTGTCGGCCGCAGCCTCGGTAGCGAAGTAGCTCCGATGAGCTTCGCCGGCGTTTACGCTACCTACCGTGGCGGCACCCCCTTCAATGCCACCTTCGACTACTTCAGCGCCACTTCCCCGCAGGTGGTGAATACCCCCCCGGCGATCAACGATCAGACGTTTGAAATCGCGGAGGATGCCCCGGCAAGCTCACAAGTCGGCACGATCGTCGCGACCGATGCGGACGGAAATGCGCTGGAATATGCGATCGTTGGCGGAAACGCTGCGGGTAAATTCGCGCTGGACGCGGCCACGGGCGTACTCACCCTTTCCGGAACGCTGGACGCCTCGGTGACCGATTTCTACCTGCTCCAGGTGGACGTTACCGACGGCATCGCTACGGAATCCGCCGTGGTGCGGGTCAACGTGGGAACGGCTACCGGTCCCGTTGCGGGCTGCAGCCCCATTTCTACCCTTCCCTGCGCGGATGTTCGGGTGGATCTCCCCTTCCAGTTGCCCTTCGACGGCACCGAAGCGGGCGTTGCCAACACTGGATTTACGATGGTCGATCCCCCAGCGGTCAATCAGTTTCCGGCCATTCCGTCCAATCCTGATGTACCGGGACTGGAAGCAGGCTTGCTGCAGGTAACCGGGGGCAAATTGGTGATTACCTCGACCAAGGGCATCAACTACGAAAAGCCACCGGTCAGCTCGAACAACAATACCCAAGTCAATGCGCTGGGTGTAGGAATCGAGGTACCCAGTCAGCTCTTCAATGTGTCGGTTGACCTGGCGCAGCCCAATTTCGCCAGCAGTACCGGCGGCAACTCCCAGCAGGGAGGACTGTGGTTCGGCGTAGACAACGATAACTTTCTGAAACTGGTCGTAGGCAAACCCAGCGCGACCCAGCAAAAGGTCCAACTGGTGTTGGAAACGCTTGATCCCACGGACCCCACCAAGATCGTGCCGACGGAGATCAACTCGGCCCTTATGCCCTTCAACGCTTCGGTTTTTAGCCTCCGTATGGAAATCAATCCGGTCACCCGCGTGGCGAGTGGATACTACACCATCGACGGCGGAACGGAAATCAAGTTGGTGGAGGCTGGCCTGGACGCCATTGACCTGCCGAACGTATTCTTTGACGGGGTGGATCACGACGGAGATCCCTCGTCGGCCGGACTGACCTACGTGGGGGTTTCGGCTACCCACCGCAACGCCGCGGTAGATCAGTCGCTGAACTTTTCGTTCGACAACTTCTCCATACGCCCCGATGCCGTGGCCCCTACCCTTTCCTTTGCCCCGGCTGACCTGAGTGTGGACGTACAGGAAGGCGCAACCATCCCCGACCAGGTGACCACCCTGAGCAGCAGCGACGGAGGGACGCCGGTGATTACCCTTTCGGAAGACCCCGACGCTTCCGGTTGGCTGATTCTGCCGACGGATCCCGAGCTTGGACAGCTGTTCTTCGGTATCCAGCCCAACCTCGCTGTAGGCACTTACACCACCTCGGTGTTTGCCTCGGCTAATGGATACGGTACTGCCGAATTGTCCATCAGCGTGACCGTAATCGGGGACGCGCCCATCATCACCCTTTCGCCCAAGCGGATCATTACCGACGACGTAGTCGGCGGCGGCCCGGGAGCAGAGATCACGGTCTTCATTGCCAATACCGGCAATGTTGCCCTGGAGAATCCTACCGCCACCCTTAGCGGACCGAACGCCGGATCCTTTACCCTGAATAGCGCACTCCTGCCGGCCTCCATTGCGGCCAACGGCAGCAGCACGGTTACCCTGCAATTCGATCCCGCTTCGGAAGGACCAAAATTGGCTACCCTGACCGTGTCGGGCACCAATGCCCCCGCAGCGACCGTGGAACTGCGTGGCCTGGGTAAAGATGGCTTCGGCGGAAGCTCGGAACCCTCGCTACAGTACATTTTCGACACCTACGGACTGCCCATCGCGGTAGGCGACCAGGTGCCGGCAACTAACCTCATTGACCTGCCCAGCGGCAAAACCTACAACAACCTCCTCGGCGACGAGATCGCGGCACAGCGGTTCAAGCGCGCCAGCGACGAACAGGTGACCATCGAAGTGCTCTCGGTATACGGCCCCGAAGCCAATAACCCGGTCGTGGCCTTCGGCTGGTACGAAAGCGGCGACCCCCTGAGCACCTCCGAGATTTTCCGGGTAGCGAATACGGTGGCCGCTAACGGACAGACGCTCAACCCCATTTCTACCGGTAACCTGGCATTCGATCCGGGAAGCTCCACCTTCGGCTTCTACAGCCGGTGGCCGTTCTTCAACGATCGTATCCTGTACGGGGAAGACGCCCTGAATACCTTCTCGGGTGCCATTCCCCACCACGTGCGGGTCTACGCCCTTCCGGGTGAGCAGAATGCCTACGTGATTGCGACCGAGGAGCACGTCAGTGGCTTCGACTACCAGGATGTCGTAGTGATCGTGCGTAACGTCGTCCCCTCGGCCGAAGTGCCGATGGCCAATACCCTGCGCATCAACTTCAGCGACCAGGCTACCGCGGCGCCCGCCGACTACCTCAAGGACTTCGGTCAGCCCTACGGCAACCGGGGCAGCCAGACCTACGGCTGGGTGGTACCGGGAACAACCACTCCCATCAGCCTGGAAGGCAACGGACGCAACCGCATTCCGAATCCGGACGTGGACGTGTTGAGCGAAACGCTTATGCACATGAAATACAAGGATACCGGTGGTACAAACGGCCTGCTTGTTGACGGTGCCTGGGAGATCGAACTGCCCAACGGTGCCTACCGCGTAACGGTCCGTGCCGGAGATGCCGACATCGAGAACCTGGTCGGCACCAAATACGTGATCAACGTAGAAGGGGTGAATCTGATTTCGCAGGACGCCACCATCGGCAGTGTAAATAACCTGACCGGAACGGTCGTGGTGCAACTCACCGACGGGCGGCTCACTATCGATGCCACGGGCGGTTTCAACACCAAGGTCCTGACGGCGGTGATTACCCCTACGAATGCCGATCCCCAGGCCTTCTTCTCCGACGTTAGTCCGGCCAACGGCGCGACGAACGTGGCCATCAACGGATTCCAGATCGCGGCCGTGGTCAACACGCCCGACAACTACGAGCTCGACAAGGCCACGCTCACCGGCAACCTCAAGCTGTTCGAACAGACCGCCAATGGCCTGGTAGACATTACCGCGAATTTCAACGATACGGGCGGCGGGGACGCCGTGATCCTTACCCCGACATCGAGGCTCAAGTTCTCCACTACTTACCTTTTCCGCATCGAAGGCGTGGAAGCTAACCGCGTCGGCGACCTGAACGATCGCATCACCTTTACCACCTTCAGTTCCACCTTCACCACGGCTTCCGAGGAGGACACCAACCCTCCCGCCAACCTGGCCGGAGTAAGCTTCACCCAGGTGAAGGGAACGGATCTTGGCGAAGGATTGAAGGACCGGTTCACCAGCCTGGCGGTTGGCCCCGACGGAAAGCTCTATGGCTCGACCACCGGTGAGGTCATCAAACGGTGGACCATCGCCGCCGACGGCACCCTGACCGACCTCGAGGAACTGACCATCGACCTGAAGGGTAGCAACCACCCCGTTACCGGCGTACCCGCTACCGACAACCGACTGGTGATCGGCTTCACCTTCGCTCCTGAAGCCACCGCCGACAACCTGGTCGCCTACATTACCCACAGTGCGCTGACGTTGACGGACGGTCCTGAATGGGACGGCAAGCTCACCAAAATCAGTGGCCCCAACCTGCAAACGGTGGAGGACATCCTCATTCACCTGCCCCGTTCCGGGAAGGATCACCTCACCAACAGTGTGGTAGTAGGCCCCGGGAACGACCTATTCATTGTACAGGGAAGTAACTCCGCCGGTGGTGAGCCCGACGCGGCCTGGATCTTCCGCCCCGAACGGCTGCTGGCCGCGGCCGTCCTGCGGATCGAGCTGGACAAGCTGCCGGCTCAACTCCCACTCAGTCTGTTTACAACCGACAATATCGCCGTGATCAACGCTGCTCCGGCGACCGGGATGACCATGTCGGATGGAACGTACAATCCCTACTCGGCCAATTCTCCCGTTACCTTATACGCCACGGGTATCCGTAACGGATACGACATGGTCTTCCACAGCAACGGATGGATGTACGTGCCAACCAACGGTACGGCGGGCAACGGCAGCAGCTCTCCCAACACGCCACCTTCGGGCAAGTACGTGACGATGGATCCCAGCGGCCTAGGGGTTCGCCGCCCCAATGGTACCTTCTTCGTGGATCCCAACATCCCCGGTGTAAAGGGAGGCGAAACCCAGAAAGACTGGCTCTTCAAGTCGAAGGGCGGCAGCTTCCACGGTCACCCCAACCCCTACCGCGGTGAGTTCGTGCTCAACCACGGCGGCAAGGCCTACTCGGGCTTGCCGGGCCAGGAGGAATCTTCCTACCGGGACGTACAGAAGTACCCGACCACCCTCGGGCCCGACGCAAACTACGAGGAAGTTGCCTACGACTTCGGCAAGAATAAGTCGCCCAACGGCGCCATCGAATACAAGTCGAACGCCTTTGGCGGTAAGCTCCAGGGCATGCTGATGGTCGTACGCTTCAGTGGCCAGGACGACATCATCGTGCTGCAGCCGGGGAACAACTCCGGTGATGTGATTCAGGCTTTCCAGGACGTGCCCGGTCTCCAGAGCCTCGACGACCCGCTTGAGGTAGTGGAAGATCCCCGCACCGGCAACCTGTATACCGCCCAGTACGACCGCGACGGCGACGTCAATCAGCAACTGATCCTGATGCGTGCCGACGTGCCCGCCCTTCCCGAGGCACTCATCGCCGCAGCTCCCGAGGAGCTGCTCTTTGAAACGACCGTGAACACCTCCGGAGCTACCAGCCAGACCAAATCGGTAACGATAACCAACGAAGGAAGTGACGACCTGATCATCTCCTCGGTGACGGTGACGGGGCCCTTTGCCGGGCAATTCAGCGTGGCAGGTCCCAACTCGACCACGCTTGCACCCGCTGCCGAGCAAGTCTTCCAGGTAACCTATGCGCCCGTCCTCAACGACAGCGATCTCGGTTACCAGGAGGCGGCCCTGACCTTCGTCAGCAATGGCAACGACGGGGAGAACTTCTCCGTGGGCCTCCATGCCCTCAAGAAGAGGGGCTTCGAAGGCGGCAATGAACCCCCGCTGCAGGACGTGGTCAACACGCTCGGCATCGGCATCAACGTTGGCTGGACCACCCTGACGAGCAATATGAACCCCACGCCTGCGGGTGAGGAAGTTCTCGTACCGCTCTTCGAGGCAGCGGGACCGGGTAACGTAGGCATCCTGCCCGTTGCACGCTTCTCGCCCGCAGAAACCCTGCCCTTCGGATGGTATACCAACATCGGCGGCCAGGTGAGCCTCAACGAGGTAGGCATTCAGAGCGGCGGCATTCAGCAGGCCCAGACCCTCTACCCCACCCTCGCCTCCGGCACTACGAAGTTTGACCCTCAGGGCGCCTTCTTCGGCATCTACGTCGAGTCGAACACCTTCGGCCGGGTCAACTACTCAGAAGACGACCTGAACCTTCAACAAGGCAACCCCCTGCACCGCGTTCGGGTATATCCCGTGCGGGACCGTACCGCAAAACTGGTGGCCAACAGCTTCCTGGTTACGTTCGAGGATGCGACCAACGGCGATTACCAGGATTACATGTACGTACTGACCAACGTCAAGCCCTACGAGGCGGGCGCGCAGGTGCTGACCTTCAATCCGACGAGCCTGACCATTCCGGTAACCCGCGGCGAAGTTTCGGAAACGCGTAGCAGTAGCCTTTCCAGCAGCTCCGCCCTCTCCGCCAACCAGGTGACCCTGATGGCCAGCGAGCCCTGGGTAGTGCTGCCCGGCACCGTGAGTTTCACTACCCCGCTGCAGTTTGCGGTGAATGCCTTCGGAATGGCCAACGGCAGCTACGAAGCTACCGTTACGGCCACTGCCCCCGGTTTCGCCCCCGCCACCCTGGCGATTCGGGCGGAGGTTACGGACGAGGTGGTGTTCGCTACCCGCATCAACTTCCAGGACAATACCTTCCTGCCCCCTGCCGGGTATACGGCGGATATTGGCGAGGCCTACGGTGACCGTGGCCAGGGCCAGCTCTTTGGCTGGATCAATCCCGACACCAAGGCGCCGCAGGAAAACCTCGGTTCGGCCCGCGGGGCTGCCCGTGGGGTAACCAACTCGAGTAGCGACGAGGACAAGCTCCTGCGCTCCCTGAACATGTTTGACCGGGCGAATCAGACCCCGCCGGCACCCCGTGACTGGGAGATCGCCGTGCCCAACGGTACTTACCGGGTCGAGCTGGCCGCCGGTGATCCCGGGTTTTTCGACAGCCAACACACCATCCGCGCCGAAGGCGTCACGGTGATCAACGGCTTCGTCCCCTCCGCAGCGACCTACTACACCACCGGTGGTGCCACCGTGGAAGTGACCGACGGCAAGCTCACCCTGGATGATATCGGAGCCACCGGTGTAGGAAACTCCAAGATCCTGTACCTCAACATTGCTCCGATCAACATCGAGGAAGCCGTACCTACCGTGTACGCCACGCTGGAAGGCAACATCGACGCCAACGGCAGCTACCGGGGAACCGTCCGGGTGACCATCACCGCTACGGACAACTCCGGCAGCGGAGGCATCAAGTCGCTGCGCTACAGCCTCGACGGCCAAACCTACCTCGACTACACGGAGTCATTCGACCTGGAGCTACCCTTCGGCTTCTCGGTCTTTGATTACACCCTGCAACTGAAGGCCACGGACAACAACGACAACGTGGGTACTTCCTCTACGACCTTCCGAATCGTGAGCCCGAGCGGAGCCATCGCCCGCATCGAGAACATGACGAAGGTGCCGGGTTCGAACCGGAGTTTCCCCGCAGATGACTACTTCACCTTCCACCGCAACAACATTAATATTAATAGTGTAGGTGAAGCAGTTCAGTCCCACGACTCCAACGTGCTGCGCATCCATAACGACGGAACCGGAGACCTCGTGATCACCGAACTGTCCACCACGAATGCCGCCAACTTCACGCTCACCGGCGTGACGATCCCGGTCGGAGGACTGACCGTCGCACCCGGTGCTTTCGTAGACGTAACGGCGAATTTCGTGACCTCCGGCGGCGCGGGCAAACGCCTGGTTACGGAATCGCTCGTCATTAGCAGCAATGCCGACAATGGCGCCGAGGTGCAGGCCACCCTGCGCGGTGCGTACATGACCAGGCCGGAAGGCAACAACGAGATCACGGCACAGCAGGTGTTCAACGCCTTCGGTTTCACCACCGAATTGGGTCGGAATGCGAGCGGAGTCATTATCGACCGCCCAAGCTCCGACTACCCGACTGACGAACAGGTCAACAGCGGTGCGGAGGGAGACATGATCCTGGCTGACTTCTTTGTCCAGGCTGACCCCGCAAAGCCCGTCCAGATGATCCAGCTCTCGGCCCTGCACGGACCGGGCGGCGCGTCTACTCAGCTTCGCAACGGAAACAACGTCGTTGCCGGCATGTCGTACAACCACGGCGGGGATTTCCACCAGACCCTCCTGCCACATACCACCAACACGTCGGGTAAGCCGACGGGTGACTTTGCGGCTACTATCGGCCAGCCGTTTGAAGTCTCGATCGCCGGCTATCGCAACAGTGGCGGGGAAAGCAACAACACCCGCAAGGACGAAATTCTCGGCCTCCGCATCTACCGTGCCATCGACCGCGACGGAAAGGTCATCCCGAACGAGTACATCCTCAATCAGGACTACGTCGCCACCGGCTGTGGTGCCGGCTCGGCCAACTGCGACTGGAACGACAATACCTCGTATATCATCAACGCCCGTCCGGTCGCCGTACCAACGGCGGAAGCCATCGCTGATCTGACGGTAGACCTCGATACCTCCACGGGATACCGTGTAGACACCTTCTTCAACCCGGGGTATGCCGGCAACCGCCTGCTTTACTCCGCCAACCTGCAGGGCGGCGGTGCGTTACCCGGCTGGGTCGTGCTGAACGAGAACACCGGCACCTTCACCATTAAGGCGCCTTTCTCCTCCGCGGGTGACGTACTCACGATCCAGGTCACGGCCACCGACTACAATCTGCTGACCGCTGTGAGCACCTTCAACCTGACGGTAGACGAAGGCGACTTCGACTGCACGGTAGAGGCCAACTCCGACGGTACGCCTAAGGTGCTGGACTGCCTGAACAGCAGTGTCGTATTACGTGGATTGACCTCTACAGGTATCTACCAGTGGACCGGTCCGAATAACTTCACCTCCTCCGCACAGAACCCCACCGTCACAATGGCCGGCGTCTACACGCTGAGTACGGCTACCACAGACGGCAGCAATTGCCCGATCACCAAAACCGTAGTGGTAACTCAGGATCCAGATCCTGCCGGTACCTTCTATGCAGATGAGGACGGTGATGGTTTTGGCGACCCCGCCACTTCCGTCATCCTTTGCGGTCCGAAAGCCGGCTTCGTTGCCAATGCCGACGACTGCGATGACAGCAACGACGCGGTCAATCCGAACGCACCGGAAATCTGCGACGGCCTCGACAACAACTGCGACGGCAACGTAGATGAAGGGCTCAATTGCGATCCCGGCGCCACCGCTATCCGGATCAATGCCGGCGGCCCGGCCCTCAACTTCGGTGGAGAAGCCTTCAGCGCTGACGCTCAGTTCAGCGGTGGCAAGACCTACGAGAATGCCGCAGCGACCGTACCTAGTCTCTACAAGACCGAGCGCAGTGCCCTGGCCCCCGTTTCCTTCAGTTACCTGGTCCCCGTGGCCAACGGCACCTACCTCATCCGCCTGCACTTCGCCGAAATCTACTTCGGCGCCACCGGCGGTGGAGCGGGAGGAAACGGCAAGCGCGTCTTTGACGTTTCGCTCGAGGGTAATCTCGTCCTCGACAACCTCGACATCAACGCGGTAGCCGGTCCCCAAACCCCCCTCGTCCGCGAGTTCCAGGTGCAGGTTACCGACGGCAAGGTCGATCTCTTCCTCAACGCCTCCCCCGGCGTCGGCGGGGTCAACCAGCCGAAACTGTCCGCCCTGGAGATCCTCTCCGTCGGCCCCGTGGAAAATGTCGCCCCGACGGCGGTCGCCCAGGCTACGCCCCTAACGGGAGTAAGCCCCCTGACCGTCGACCTCAACGGCAGCAGCTCCAGTGATCCCGACGGAAGCATCGTCAGCTACGACTGGGCCTGGAACGGCGGCTCGGCCACCGGTGCTACCCCGGAAGCTACCTTCCAAACCGGCACCTACGCCGTGACCCTGACGGTCACCGACAACGGTGGCCTGACGGACACCGACGTGGTCACCATCGAAGTCACCGCCCCCGTCGATACCGACGGAGATGGCGTGGCCGACGTGGACGACAACTGCCCGACGGTCTTCAACCCCGACCAGACCCTGACGACGTACTACGCCGACGGCGACGGCGACGGCTTCGGTGACTTTAACAACACCGTTACGTCCTGCAGCCCGGTCGATGGCTTTGTGAGCAACGCCGATGACTGCGACGACGGCGACAATACCGTTTACCCGAACGCACCGGAAATCTGCGACGGCCTCGACAACAACTGCGACGGCAACGTAGACGAAGGAATCGACTGTGGGGTAGGCACCTTCGCCATCCGCATCAATGCCGGTGGCCCCGCCCTTAACTTCGGTGGAGAAGCCTTCAGCGCAGACACGCAGTTCAGCGGTGGCAAGACCTACGAGAATGCCGCAGCGACCGTACCGAGTCTCTACAAGACCGAACGCAGTGCCCTGGCCCCCGTTTCCTTCAGTTACCTGGTCCCCGTGGCCAACGGAGACTACCTCATCCGCCTGCACTTCGCCGAAATCTACTTCGGCGCCACCGGCGGTGGAGTGGGAGGAAACGGCCAGCGCATCTTCGACGTCACCCTGGAGGGTGATCTGGTTCTGAACAACTACGACATCAACGCTGAGGTAGGGCCCCAAACCCCGACCGTGAAGGAATACCGGGTGTCGGTTACCGACGGTAAGGTCGATCTCTTCCTCGACGCCTCCCCCGGCGTCGGCGGGGTCAACCAGCCGAAACTGTCTGCCCTGGAGATCCTCTCCGTCGGCCCCGTGGAAAACGTCGCCCCGACGGCGGTCGCCCAGGCTACGCCCCTTACGGGAGTAAGCCCCCTGACCGTCGACCTCAACGGCAGCAGCTCCAGTGATCCTGACGGGAGCATCGTCAGCTACGACTGGGCCTGGAACGGCGGCTCGGCCACCGGTGCTACCCCGGAAGCTACCTTCCAAACCGGCACCTACGCCGTGACCCTGACGGTCACCGACAATGGTGGCCTGACGGACACCGACGTGGTCACCATCGAAGTCACCGCCCCCGTCGACACCGACGGAGATGGCGTGGCCGACGTGGACGACATTTGCCCGACGGTCTTCAACCCCGATCAGACCCTGACGACCTTCTACGCCGACCTGGACGGGGACGGACTGGGTGATCCCAACTCCGCCCTCAACGCCTGTGAGGCACCCATAGGATACGTCACCGACAGCAGAGACAACTGCCCGACCGTGTCTTCCAGCGACCTGACCGATACCGACAACGACGGCCTGGGCGACGCCTGCGACGACGACGATGACGGCGACGGCGTGCTCGATGCCGTAGACTGTGACGCGCTCGACCCCCTGGTTGGCGCAAAGCGGAAGTTCTATGCGGACCGTGACCTCGACGGCTACGGGGATTCGAACACTTCTGCGATGCTTTGCCGTGCCGAACCCGGCTATGTGGAGAATGCCACTGACTGCGACGACACCAACGCGGCCGTCTACCCCGGCGCCCCCGAACTGTGTGACGGACTGGACAACGATTGCAACGGACAAGTCGACGAAGGCCTGAACTGCGGTGGAAACGCCTCAGCCGTCCGGATCAACGCCGGCGGTCCCGCGATCGAATACCTGGGCAATACGTTCTCCGCCGATGCCTCCTTCTCCGGTGGCAAGTCGTACAGCAATGTCGCGGCAAACGTACCTACCCTGTACAAGACCGAACGCAGTGCGGCGGCTCCGGTGGCCTTCAGCTACCAAGTACCGGTTGACAACGGCAACTACACCGTACGTCTGCACTTCGCCGAAATCTACCACGGTGCCTCCGGCGGAGGCCCCGGCGGAAGCGGCAAGCGAATCTTTGACGTTACCCTGGAGGACCGGCTGGTGCTCGACAACTTCGACATCAATGCCGCAGTGGGCTCCGAAACCCCCACCGTACGGGAGTTTGCGGTGGCCGTCACCGATGGACAGGTCACCCTGCTCTTCGATGCCTCCCCCGGGGTTGGCGGAGTCGACCAGCCGAAAGTATCGGCCCTGGAAATCCTTTATGAGGGTCCGATCGTCCCCAACGTACCGCCGGTAGCCGTGGCTCAGGCAAGCCCATCTACGGGCACTGCGCCGCTCGTTGTCCAACTGGACGGCAGCAGCTCTACGGATACCGATGGCACCATTACCGGGTATGCCTGGGCGTGGAACGGAGGATCGGCCACTGGCATCCGCCCGCAGGTCACCTTCCCCACCGGCACGTATGCCGTCACCCTGACCGTAACCGACAACGAGGGCGCTCAGGCGACCGCCGTGGTCAACGTGCAGTCCAACGCGCCCACTACCGGAACCCAGAGCAGTTTCTGGCTGGAAGCCGAATGTGCAGCAGTGGGCAGCGGTTGGAGCACCGTCGCCAACGCCGGTGCCTCCAACGGCAGCTACGTCGTATTTCCCAGCGGGAATTCCGCAACCGCCGCACCCGCAGACCTGCCCGCCAACCGGGTACGCTTTACCGTAACCAATGCCGAAGCGGGTGCTTACGCCCTGTTTGCCCGCATCGGTGCGCCTTCCGGCAACGACGACTCCTTCTGGGTGCGCGTCAACGGTGGAAGCTGGTACAAATGGTCCAACGGCATCACCCGCACGAGTGGTACCGGACTGGCGTGGAACCGCTACCCCAACGGCCAGCCGACCCTGACCGCTGGCGTGAATACCATTGACTTTGCCTTCCGTGAAGACGGCACCCTACTCGACAAGCTCTACCTCGCTAAAGGGGGAAGCCTACCCAGCGGACTGGGTGGTGCGGCAACCAATTGCGCACCGGTGCCCGGCAATCAGCTGCCGGTCGCGGTGGCCAGCGCTACGCCCACGGCCGGTACCGCCCCGCTGAGTGTACAACTCGAGGGGGGCAGCTCTTACGATCCCGATGGCAGCATTACCAGCTACGCCTGGGCATGGAACGGCGGATCGGCAACGGGCATCCGCCCGGGAGCTACCTTCGCTACCGGATCCTACGTCGTGACCCTGACGGTGACCGATAACCGCGGCGCGACTGCCACGGCAACGGTTACTATCACGGCAACGACGCCCGCGACCGACACCGACGGAGATGGCATCCCGGATGCCTTGGACAATTGTCCGGCCGTGTACAACCCCGGCCAGCAGCTGTTCACCTACTATGCGGATGCCGACCGGGACGGCTACGGTGATCCGGCGACTTCCGTGCAGGCGTGTACCGTACCCGATGGCTTCGTATCCGACAATACCGATAACTGTCCGTCCATCGCCAACCCCGACCAACGGGATAGCAACAGCAACGGTATCGGAGACGCCTGTGAGCCGAACACCGGTACCCAGTCCACCTTCTGGCTCGAAGCCGAGTGTGCCACGGTGGGTAGCGGATGGGCCACCATTGCCAACGGCGGTGCCTCCAACGGCAGCTACGTCGTATTCCCGAACGGGGACACGAGAGATGCCGCACCCGCTGATGTGCCGACGAACCGGATCCGGTTTACCATCCCCAACGCCGAGGCGGGTACCTATACCCTCTTCGCCCGCATCGGAGCACCTTCCGGGAACAGCGATTCCTACTGGGTGCGCATCAACGGCGGCAGCTGGTACATGTGGTCGGGTGGCATCGCCCGCACCTCCGGAACCGACTTTGCCTGGAATACGTACCCCGGTGGTCTGCCGAATCTGTCTTCAGGCTCCAATACCATCGACTTTGCGTACCGCGAACGCGGTACCCTACTGGATAAGCTCTACCTGGCTAAAGGCGGAAGCTTACCCAGCGGTGCCGGTGGAGCCGCAACCAACTGCGCACCGGTAGGAAGCAACCAGCCTCCGGTCGCCGTCGCCACTGCTACGCCCGCTTCGGGTACCGCTCCGCTAAGCGTACAGCTGGACGGTGGTAGTTCTTACGATCCCGACGGCACCATTTCCAGCTACGCCTGGGCATGGAACGGCGGATCGGCAACGGGCATCCGCCCGGGAGCTACCTTCGCTACCGGATCCTATGTCGTCACCCTGACGGTCACGGATAACCGGGGGGCTACTGCTGCGGCGACGGTTAACGTAACGGCTACGTCGCCCGCGCCGGATGCCGACGGCGATAACGTGCCCGATTCCATTGACAACTGTCCTGCCATCTTTAATCCAGACCAACAGGACAGCAACAACAACGGCATCGGCGATGCCTGCGAACCGACCACCGGTACCCAGTCCAGCTTCTGGCTGGAGGCCGAGTGTGCCACGGTGGGCAGCGGGTGGACCACGGTCGCCAGCGGCAGCGCCTCCAACGGCAGCTACGTCGTATTCCCGAACGGGATTACGTACGACGTGGCACCCGCAGACGTGCCCGCCAACCGGATCCGGTTTACCATCCCCAACGCCGAGGCGGGTACCTACACCCTCTTCGCCCGCATCGGAGCACCTGCCGGGGACAGCGATTCCTACTGGGTGCGCATCAACGGCGGCAGCTGGTACAAGTGGTCTGGCGGCATCGCCCGTACCTCGGGCAATGACTTTGCCTGGAACAAGTACCGGGGAGGGCAACCGGTGCTGAATGAAGGGGCCAATACCATCGACTTCGCCTACCGGGAATCAGGTACCCTACTCGACAAGCTCTACCTGGCCAAGGGCGGAAGCCAACCCGTCGGAACCGGCGGAGCCGCGACCAACTGCAACAGCAACCCCACGGCACTGGCAGTAACCACGCTGTTGGACACGGGTGACCGGGCTGACAGCAAAAAGGCGGAGGTGGTCCCCATTCCGCGCGAACTGAGTGTGTATCCGAACCCCGTTGCGGATGAGCTGCGGCTGGATCTCAGCAGTGACTTCAGTGGACGAGTGGATATCCTGCTCATGGACGTCACCGGGCGGAGAATCCAGGAATTCCACTACGACAAGGCGGGAGACAACCTCCGGGCCGAGTTCAACGTCGCCGATCTCCCCAGCGGCATCTACCGTATCCAGGTGATCGAAGGCAATCATCAACTGGTCAAAGCCTTCATCAAACTGTAGCGCTTCCTTACCGACTCCGCCTGACCGCACGCAATGGGGCCACTTCCGCAGGGAGGTGGCCCCATTTTAATTGGACGAATCAGGGAACAGGCAACTGCCAATCCATCTCCTGACGCGCACGCGGGTGCAGCGTTGAACTCCTCAGGAGCCGGAAGGCGGCCCAACCCGAACATTTGTAAACGAACATTCGCAGTCGGTCTGATTTTTTGGAAATCGACCTTTTTTTCTCAATAAACCCAGGGAGATGCATCCGTATTCCGAGCTGCGGATGTCCCGGAAAACCGTACCGGTAGCCGGAATTGGTCCCAGTAGCTTAGGTGAATTGAGCGAAAAACAAGACGCCCAGACGACGTTCACGGACTTAACGAGTAGGTTACCGGGTCCATTTTTGTCATGAATTCGTCATATTGTTGAACATACACTAAGTGATGGGCCGGCCATCACTATCGGTTACCCGGGGCCTACAAGGCGGCAAATACAGGCATAGCGCAGGACTGGGGTACCTTCTTCCGGAAGGCGAACGGGGCGGCAGCCGGCATTTAACATTAGGCGGGGTGTTTTTCCACCCCATGGGTACCCCATGATCCGCCAGACACGAGTATCTTCGTGCTGCTTTTACTACTGGAATAACCAACAAAGGAATTTAGAAGGATGATGTTAAGGAATACGCTCACAGCCGTAGGGGACCTCTCCATGCGGACACTCAGGATTTTTATCCTCCTACTCATACTTTCGGGCATCAACAGCGGGACCTTGCACGCCACGCTGACGCCCACTCACCCCCTGGCAGCAACATCCACCGTTTACGGTGTGGCTGCAACCCCCGTCGCCAGTCCGATTCCGGCCCTGACGATTTTTTCAAATACTAAGCAGACTTTCACCGTCAACGGATCATTTGACGCGGGCGGCAACCCCCTCACCTTTTCGGCCAGCCTGAACGGTGGAGGTTCCCTCCCCTCCTGGATGAGCATCGATGCTGCTACCGGGGTGTTCACCTTTAGCGCACCGTCGAGTGTCATTGGTGAACTTTACGAGATCAAGGTGACCGCAAAAGACGGCAATGCCGGTGCGAGCGCTACCTTCTACCTGCTGGTAGACAACAGCAGTTTCAATTGCAGCGTGGACGCTAACACGGACGGCCTCGCCCGGATGCTGGATTGCAAAAGCGGAAAAGCAACACTGCGCGGCTATTCATCTACCGACAGCTACCGCTGGACGGGACCCAATGGCTTTACCTCTTCCGCTGAGGAGCCCGTCGTTTCTGCGCCGGGCCTGTACACCCTCACCACCTCCGACAAATCCTCCTGTGGCCGGAAAAGCATCGTAGAAGTCCTGCCCACCTCCGCAGGTTGCAGCGGAAACACCTCCAGCAACAAGATTCCCGTCGGCACCCTGAAGGCCAGCCGGACGACCGGCAACACTCCCCTCCGCGTTAGCTTCGACGCGACCAGCTCCTCCGATCCTGACGGAAGCATTGTCGACTACTTCCTTTCCTGGGACGGCGGCTATGCCTCCGGTGCGAAGCCGGTGGTAACCTTTCCCGAAGGCACCCACGAGGTGATGCTGACCGTAACCGACAACACGGGCGCCAAATCGACCGACCGCCTCAGCATTTCCTCTAAGAAAGTTGTCGATCTCCACGCCTACTGGCTGGAAGCTGAATGTGCCACCGTAGGAAGCAACTGGTCCGTAGGCCTGACCGGTGCTGCCTCCGGCGGCAACTACGTCGTGGCGGACCGCAATGCCTTTTCCGCCCCCACGAAAGAGCAGCCGGAGAACCGGATCCGGTTTACCATCGACAATGTGGTACAGGCGGACTACAGCCTCTTTGCGCGCATTGAAGCTGCGGACAACACCAGCGACTCCTACTGGGTGCGCGTCAACGGCGGCTCCTGGTACGAATGGTACACCGGAATCACGAACGGCGGAGGATTCAACTGGAACGAAGCCCCCCTGGACCTTGCCCTTCGTTCGGGCACCAACACCATCGACTTCGCCTTCCGGGAGGCCGGCGCGCGCCTGGATAAACTGGTGGTGACCACCGGCGCTGACCTGCCCACCGGCATGGGCGAAAATGCCACGAACTGCGTCAGCAACAAATCGCCCATCGCCCGAGTAAGCGCGACCCCCACTTCGGGTACCGGTCCGCTCAACGTGTCCCTAGATGCCAGTGCCTCTTCCGACCCCGACGGCTCCATTCAGAATTACGGCTGGGCCTGGAACGGCGGCTCAGGTTCGGGTATGCGTCCGAACCTGACCTTTGCGGAAGGAAATTACAGCATCACCCTGACGGTCACGGATAACGATGGTGCCACAGACAGCGCCGTGGTTGCCATTGAGGTCAAGGCGCCTGCCCCATCCTCTGGATCCGGTCAGAACAGCTTCTGGCTCGAAGCGGAATGTGCCGCAGTGGGCGACAAATGGAGCACCGTAACTTCCTCCGCTGCTTCCAGTGGCAAGTATGTGGTAGTTCGCAGCGGCGACTCCTACGGCGCCGCTCCAGCCGATGTGTCGAAAAACCTCGTACGCTTCGAAGTTTCCTCTGCGAAGGCCGGCAACTATAACCTCTTCGCACGGATCGATGCCGCCAACGGCCTGGATGACTCCTACTGGGTGCGCGTGAACGAGGGAAACTGGATCCGGTGGGCCGAAGGCATGCAACAGGGCAGAGGCTTCCAGTGGAATAAAATGAGGAACAGCCTGTCGCTGGAAGCTGGATCGAACACCATTGATTTCGCCTACCGCGAAGACGGCACTAAGCTGGATAAAATCTTCCTCACTACCACGAGAACCAAACCCAGCGGCATGGGGGAGGATGCCACCAACTGTGGCGCAACCGCCGGCACCGGCCCGGCAGTGGACATCTGGATGGAAGCAGAATGTGCCTCCCTCGGCAGTGACTGGTACAGCTACTCCTCCACCTCCGCTTCCGGAGACAATTACGTTGCCTTCACCGGGCCGAACAACACGTCTTCTCCCAGTACCGACGCTAGCCAGCAAATAAAGTTCAGTGTTTCGATAACCGAATCGGGCACCTACCACCTGTACCTCCGCTTGGATGCCGCCGACTCCGGCCACAACTCCTTCTGGGTGCGTGTAGATAACGGTAAGTGGGTCAACTTCCGTAAGAACGGTGACGGCAGCGAATTGAATACCCAGGGCCTGCAGTGGCGTGAGGTGAAGCACGATGGCCAGGACGTTACCTTTAACCTGAGCACCGGCACCCATACGATCACGGTGGCCAACCGCGAAGCCGGCACCCGCCTGGATAAGCTGCACCTCACCCGCTCCGCCACGCTGCCCGACGGCTTAGGTGGTCAGGCGACCAACTGCAGCTCGACCTCCCAGCCCATCACTACGTTCTCCAATTCGACCCAGAGTCAGTCCCAGACTACCGAAGAGGCGGCAATGGAAGAGGAGTTCGTGGCCGAAGCCGAACTGAGCATTTTCCCCAACCCGGCCGTCAACGACCTGACGGTACAGCTCACGAGCAGCTACGAAGGACGGGTGGACGTATACCTGATCGACGTCAGTGGCCGCAGCATCCGCGAGTTCCACTTCGACAAGGTGGGCGATCAGCTGCAGACCGGGGTCAACGTTAGCGACCTGCCCAATGGCATGTACCGTATCCGCGTGATCGAAGGCAACCAACAACTGGTGAAGCCCTTCGTGAAGATGTAAGACTACCGTAATTTTCGTTTAGTGTATAGTTTATGAACAGGGTCACGCCGCACGGTGTGGCCCTGTTTTTTTTGTGTCGGGGCGGTGCTTCGTAGCTTTGCGTCACCATGCCCCACGCCCGAATCCAGGCGGCCATCGCCGTCAAGCACGCCATCCTTTCCGATCCCGGTCTCCTCGATCGGCTCCGGGCCGCCACGGATGCCTGCGTGGTTACCTTCCGGGCCAGCGGCAAGGTGTTGTTCTGCGGCAACGGCGGCTCCGCCGCCGATGCCCAGCACCTGGCCGCGGAACTGAGCGGGCGGTTCTACTTCGACCGTCCGCCCCTCTTTGCCGAGGCCATGCACGTCAACACCAGCTTCCTGACGGCCGTCGCCAACGACTACGGTTACGACCACGCGTTTTCCCGCCTCACGACGGCCATGGCCCGCCCCGGCGATGTCCTCTTTCTGCTCAGCACCAGCGGCAACAGCCGCAACGTGCTGGCTGCCGCCGTCGCCGGCAAGAAGGCCGGCTGTACCCTGGTGGCCATGACCGGAGCCCGGGGCGGCGAGCTGGGCGCTCTGGTAGACATCCTTATCAACATCCCCAGCGACGACACGCCGCGTATCCAGGAGGGTCACATGTTGCTCGGCCATATCCTGTGTGAGGACGTAGAACGTCAGCTGTTTGGAACACCCCACTGAGCATGCTTCTTCCTTCCGACCTTTCCCTGATCCTGGCCAGCAAATCCCCCCGGCGCAGCTACCTGCTGGAGCAGGCCGGTATCCCCTTCACCCTTCGTACCGCCGAGGTGGAGGAGGTATACCCCGCAGACACTCCGGTGCTGGACGTGGCTCCCTACCTGGCACGCCTTAAGGCGGAAGGGTCGGCCCACCTGCTGCGCGGTGATCGCGAAGTCCTCCTCACCGCCGACAGCGTGGTGATCATTGACGACGAGATCTACGGCAAGCCCCGGGACCGCGCGGCGGCCCTGGCGACCATCGCACGCCTGTCAGGACGCCGCCATACGGTAGTCACCGGCTGCTGCCTACGATCGCGGGAAAAGCAAGAGGTGTTTAGCGCGGTGGCCTACGTATACATGAGCCCCATCTCCCCGGAGGAGGCGGCAGCATACGTCGATCGCTACCAGCCCTACGACAAAGCGGGAGCCTACGCCATCCAGGAGTGGATCGGGCTGGCCAAGATTCACCGCATTGAGGGAACGTATCCGACGATTATGGGGCTGCCGGTGGACCTGGTCTACGCCCGGCTGCTCGCCTTCTGATCCCGGCACCTGCGCGCCGCCGCCCCGACCGTGGCGGAGGGAAGGAAAGCAGAGAAACAGAAATGTGCTATCTTCGCGGCCCTTCCGCCTGCGGACGGAATAACTACAGACATTTTCCTTATGGCACTGATTGGTAAGATTAGAAATAACCCCCTTGTTGTACTGCTGTTCATCGGAGGAGGCATTGCCTTGTTCGTGCTTTCGGACATCATGAACAGCGGAAACCGTGGGCCCATTGGCCCGGCCGAAGCCATGATGGCCCGCGTCGGAGAAGTAGAGATCGAGCGCACCGACTTCGAGCGCACCCTGGCCGTAGCCGGCGACAACGCCGACGCCTACCAGAGCCGCGACAACCTCTGGAACTTTTACCTCAGCGAGGGCCTGATCCGCAACGAGACAGACCGCATCGGTCTCACCGTGACGAAGCCCGAACTCAATGAGCTCACTTACGGTCCGCGCTTCAGCCCCGTGATCCGCCAGAGCTACGGCAACCCCCAGACCGGTCAGGTGGACGCGCAGCTACTGAACCGCGTGCGTGCCCGCATCGACGAAAATTCCATCCAGGAAGGCATCGATGCCCGCGAGCTCCCCCCCAACTTCGTAGACATCTGGAAGTACCAGAACCGCCAGGTCGGCACCCAGCGCCTGCAGGAAAAACTGAGTGCCCTGGTATCGAAGGCGATGTATGCCCCGAGCTGGATGGCCCAGGAGTATGCCGATCAGCAGGGGAGCAACCGCAGCGTGGCCGTCGTCCGTATCCCCTTCGACGAACTCGACAACGACGAGGTGGAGGTCACCGACGCCGACATCGAAGCGTACGTGAGCGAGTACGAAAGCAACTTCAACAACCTCGAGGAAACCCGCCAGCTGGCCTACGTGAGCTTCCCCGTGAATGCCACCCAGGAAGACTCCACCGCGGTGCGCAACCTGATGAACCAGGTCGCCAGCGACTGGCGGCAGACCGCGAGCCGTGACGACAGCCTGTTCGCCCTAACCGCCAACGGATCCTATACCGGCGCTTACGTGACCGAGGACCAGATCGCCCCCTCCATCGCCGGCGCCCTGATGAACGAGGTAGCTGTGGGGGAGGTGTACGGCCCCTTCGTCGAAGGACAGCTCATGGCCGTGGCCAAGCTGATCGACCGCCAGGAGATGGCCGACAGCGTGACCCTGCGCCGGATCGTGCGCAACGCCACCATCCCCACCCAGTTTACCGAAGCCAACCAGCTGATCGACAGCCTGCGGACCGTCCTCGAGTCCGACCGCAGTAAATTCACTGCCCTGGCCGCAGAATTCAACCGCGACAGCCGCAGCATCGCCACCAACGGTGTACTGGACAACGTGGAGCCCGGTCAGCTTGCCCCATCCGTCGACCGCATCGCCTTCATCAGCGGGCGGCCCGGTCAGTTCTACAAGGTGACCACCCCCACCGGCGTGCAGCTGCTGGAGATCGTACGGAGAAGCAGCGGCACCACCCCCCGGGTCAACGTGGCCTACGCTACCGAGCCCATGATCCCGAGCAACGATACCGAGGATGCTGCCCGCGCACGCGCCGAAGCGTTTCTGACCGGAAAGAACAGCCTGGAAGAAATCCGGGCCGCCGCCCAGGCGGAAGGACTGACCGTAGAGACGACCAACCCTCTTAACGTAGGCACTTACTTCATCCCGAACCTGGGCAACGGTCAGGACGTCCGGGACATGATCTGCTGGGCCTTCGGGGCCGACCAGGGTGACGTCAGCAGTTTCGTGTACACCTTTACCGACCCGAATTTCTTTTACGAAGACAAGTACGTAGTCGCAGCCGTAGAGAATGTCCTGCCCAAGGGAAATGCCCCCGTTGCCGCCCTGCGCGAAAGCCTGGACGGGACGGTGCGCAACCGCCTAAAGGGCCGTAAGATCGCCGAAGCTCTCCAGGGCATGGACCTGGCGGCCGCGGCCGACCGCTACGACGCGGTGGTGGACACCCTGCGCTCGGTCAACTTTACCCTGAACAGCCTGCCCCAGGGCATCGGCAACGAACCGAAGGTGATCGCCGCCGCTACGGCCGGGGCGCCCAACCCGGTCGCCCGCCCGATCGTCGGCAACAACCGGGTGTTCCGCGGGCAGCCCCTGACGGATGGCGCCGCGGGCCGCCGCGG
>JBBSPZ010000054.1:0-27859 GCA_038258275.1 Chitinophagales bacterium
GCAGGGAGTTGCTCAACCAAGCCAGCGAACGGTACGATCTGAGCGGCATGACCCTGCTGGCTGACCGAGAATACGATCGAATTCACACTATCCCATGGGCTCATGTATAGCAGTGTAATGTTATTGTTTTAAACGTATGTATATTACAGCTACAGCATAAACGAGACTCAACACCCGTTCAATAACTTACAAAGGGCATCTGATATTGAAACTGTTCGTCTTCGACCTGTTTGAGAATGAAATCTGCTAAATCGGCCCTTGCGATTTTAGTGCCTGCATTTACGCCAACCCAACCTACCCGGTAGCTGCCCTTTTTAACGTCATTCGTAAGTCTTGGGCCTCGAACAATCACCCACTTTAAGCCACTATTTTTTAGTACTTGGTGATGTTCAATGGCATCGTTTAATACCTTTGGTACGGCGACTTTCATGATAAAGCGAATCGCTTGATCAGCAAATTTTGGTTGATCCTTTTCCGGATATGGAAGTCCTCCCCCTGATAATGAAATGATTTCACTTATTTTTTCTTGCTTCATTGCCGCAACGATATGTTTTGTTCCGTTGGTCTGTAGCCAATCGGGAGAGCCTTTGACGTGGCCAAAGAGACTCACCACTATTTCACAACCCGTTACCGTAGATTGGACATCTGGTGCGTTTAGCACATCGCCCTTCAAAATTTCTAAATTGGGGTGTGTTACTTCAATTTTCTCTGGTGACCTTACCAGGGCTTTGACTAGATAGCCTTTTTCTAACGCTTTCTTCAAAAATTCCTTGCCTGTTTGCCCTGAAGCACCGAATAATGCAATCTTCTTCATCGTAAAAAGAGGTGTTGATTTGATTTCCTTCGCAAAGGAAGCTACCTTCAGCGAACTTAACCAGCAGTACAGTACTAACCTTTTTGTGTGTATGGGAAAAGATAAAATACACGTAACACCACGGTGTCCAATCCGCACAACGTTAGAATTAATTGGCGGCAAATGGAAACTCATAATTCTGCAACAGCTCTACAGTAACAGCGCGTTGAGGTTGAGTGAACTACAGGTTTTGATTCCAGACATAAGTCAGAAAATGCTCATTCAGGAACTTAAAACACTCGTGGAAAGTGGACTCGCAAGCAGACGAAATTTCGGTGTAGTTCCCCCCAGAGTTGAATACGCGCTGACTGAAAAGGGAAAGAGGATAAAGCCCTTAATTGACGAGATGATCAAGTTTGCCAAACTTTACGAAGCGTAAACCACCACCAGCCAACAACACATGCGTCCATGCTCCGGACGTCGCACCCCGCTACAAGCGAAGCGCCCGTCTACCCCCCTACCCTGCCCGCTTCATCCTCCAATCCGGATTTTCGCTCCCGGCTCTTCACTTTCTGGTTGCCGAAGTTGTGACTCAGGCTGATGCCCACCCGGCGGCTATCCCAGTTGCCGCGGCCGCGGCTGAGGAGGCCGGCAAACTCGCTCTGGCCGCGCCAGCCGGTGGTGTAGAGCACGTCGTTGGCGCTGAGTTTGACGTTGAGCTGGTCACGGAGGAACTTTTTCTGCAGACCGAAATTGAGGGACCCGCTGTCTTGGTACTTGAATACCCCACCCCAGACGCCCGGACCGGAGTAGTAGCCGCTGATCTCGCCGGTGAGCGACCAGGGCAATTTGAAGGTGTTCTGCAGGAAGATGCTGTACGTCAAGGCCTGTAAGTCGATCGTGACGCCGTCGCCATAGTCGGCTTGGTTGTTGAGGTGACTGGCGGAGGCGTTGACGTAGAGGTCCCACTTCGTGGAGATCGTGATGGGCGCGCTGGCGTTAAAACTGATGACGCGCTGGCTGGCGAGGTTATCCCAGGAGATGAACCCGGCACGAGGATCGAATTCGTCGGGCCCGATCAGTCGCGTGATCTGGTTGGCCGTCTCGCTGTAGCCGAGCTTGAAGTTGTAGCGGTAGGCCAGGGTGTAGCCCAGTTCGAGGTTGTCGACAATCTCGGGATTAAGGAAGGGATTACCCTTCTCGTAACTGAGCTGCGTGAGCTGGATGCGGAAGGGGTTGAGCACGTTGTAATCGGGACGGTTGATGCGGCGACCGTAGTTGAGCGAGAGGCTGTTCCCCTGCTGCTGATCGAGCTGGTAGGTGATGCCCGCGCTGGGGAAAAAACTGATGTAGTTAAGCTCAACCGGCTCCTCCCGGAGATTTACCTCGAAGGCCCGGAGGTTACCCGTGGCGTCCGTGATTTCGCTGCGTACGCCAAGGCTGTAACTGATGCGCTCGTTGATGCTGGACTGAAAATTCAGGTAGCCGGCGTACACGTTTTCCGTGTAATCAAACCGGTTCGAACGGGCGGTGCTCAGCACCCGCGTCCCCGCCAGCACATCGTAGAAGAGGAAGGTATTGTCGGTGGCCACGCGACTGGTCTTGAAGCCGGCAGCGAACTGCCCGCCCGCCAGGGGTTGCTCGTAGTCGACCTTGGCCGTGTAGATGTCGATATCGGTCGGCGTGTCGAAGTAATTGATGATCTCGCTCAGTGGTGTCTCCCCGTCGGGCGCGAAGTAGCGGTTAGGCTGGTCCAGCAGGGCCTCGTTGCGGAAGCGGCCGTAATCGAGATCTACCGTCAGGCGTTGCTGGTCGCCCATGCGGTACTGATAGTTGAGGTTGTAGGTCTGCTGGTTGCGGTCGCTACGGGAGGTGTTATTGGCGCGCAACAGGCTGTCGGGCATCGCGGCCCCGGGGTTGCCGTAGATGTCTTGTTGGTTGTCGGCGGAGGAAGCCACCTTACTGAATTGACCATCGATTAAAAAGCCAAGTGTGTGCTTGTCGTGGATAAAAAAGTCCGTGCCCAGGCGGTAGGAGGGCGTTGCGATATCGTTATAGATCGTATTGTCTTCCTCGATCCGCAATCCATTCTGAAAACTGTTAAAGCCAAAATTATTCCATGCCTGATTCTGGTAGTAGTTCAGTGCACCGAAGGTATTGAAGCGCTGGTTGCGGTAATTACCCGTCAGTCCACCACCAAAACGGGCGTAGCGGCCCTGGCTGAAGGCGGTCGTGGCGGTACCGTTTGCCCCTTCATTCTCGGCCTTTTTCAGGCGAATGTCGATGATGCCGGCGTTTCCCTCGGCTTCGTACTTCGCGCCCGGGTTCGTGATGATGTCGATGCGGTCGATCTGCTCGGCGGTGAGGTTACGCAGGTAATTACTCAGGTCCTGACCCGACAGCGGCAGGCGCTTCCCATCTACGTAAACCAGCACGCCCGCGCGGCCGAGTACGTTGATGTTGTCGTTGTTATCGATGTTGACGCCGGGGGCCTTGCGCAGCAGCTCGAGGCCGTCATTACCCACCGCGTTGATGGTGCCCTCGACGTTAAAGACGGTGCGGTCGGGCTTCACTTCCACGAGGGCGCGGGTGGCGGTGACGGTGGCTTCGGCGAGTTCTACGGCGGCGGATGCGAGGACAAGGATGCCGAGGTCGATATCCCGGTTTACGACGATCACTTTACGCAGCTCCGGCGCGCCCAGATAGGTTACGCTGAGCGCGTAGGTCGCCGGTGGCACGTTCTGCATGCGGAAGATGCCGGCGTCGTCGGTGGTCTCTACCTTAGCGAGCGAAGAGTCTGCGGCGGCATAAAGGGCGACGTTGGCAAAGGCCACGGCCATCCCTTCCGCATCCTGTACCTGACCCTGCAGGACGTTCTGGGCGCGGACGCCGGTGCACAGCAGTAAGAGAAGCGCAATAGTAGTGGGTAGTTTCATCGGTGGATATACTGACGTTTAGGGATCATGGTTGCAAATGTCAGCCACCTTAATACACGACGGGGGCAGTTTTCGGCGAACGGCCAGTATCGGCACCCCAATGTCACCCCTGGTCGCCCGACCGCCGCCGGTGTCCGGCCAGCGAACGCTCCGCCCCTACAGCCCCGCTCCACCACTTCGTACTCGAGTACTCGGCTGACTACCCCGACCGCTGCCAGTCAGGCGCGCGCCTTCCGCAAGAAAAGCCCGGGTAGTACGCTACCAAAACCTAGCGGCGACCAGCCGGCTGAGGTGGAGATTTGGACGATTATTGGGGATAAGGAGGGTTGCAAAACTCCAGTCTCCGGGTACAGCTTCCTGACCTCCTGAAGCAACCGTTCTCTAGGCGGATAACCCTCTACAATGTACCCTCCCCCGCCACTCCCCGCCGGAAGCGGTACAGGTAGGGTGCCCGGTTGGAGGCACCGGTATACTGCTTTTCCAACCGCTCGAGTACGTCGAGGTCGAGGATCTTCTTCTGGAAGTTGTTGCGGGCAAAGGGGCGATCGTAGACGGCCTCGTAGAGGAGGCGGAGTTCCTTCATGGTGAACTTTCCGGGGAGGAGGTTGAAGCCGATGAGTTGCTCGTCGAGTTGGCGGCGCAGGGTGAGCAGGGCGGCTTCGACGATGTGCTGGTGGTCCATGATCATGGCGGGGAGGCCGGTCAGGGGGTACCACGCGAGGGTAGCGTCAATCTCGGTACGGGCGGGGATGACCTTGGCCATGTCCACCAGCGCGTAGTAACCGATGGAGATGAAGCGTTGGGTAAGCCACTCCAGGTTCTGGGCGATCCACTCCGCACCCGCGGCCCCGCCCGGTTGGGACTGCATGACTTCTTCCAGGTGGCTGCGGTTGTCGCGGTCGGTGCCCCCGAAGACGCGGAACTGGTCGAGGTAGATGTCCCTGATGCCGGTGCGCCCCTCGAGGATGCGGCGGGCAGCGTCGTCAATGCTTTCCGTCTGGCGGATAAAGCCGCCGGGGAGGGCGTAGATGTCGCCGGGGAAGATCAGCTTCGGCACCAGCACGTGGAGCTCCCCCTCCCGGTAGCCGAAGATCACGCAGTCGATGGAGAGCTGGCGGATGAAGTCGGTATTCAGGTCGGGAGGTGCCTCGGGGTCCTGCATCGGGGATGAGAAATTGAGAGGTAAGGGGGGGTATTTACCGCCCCACCGGGAGCGAAGGTAAAAGGCGGCCGCTTTCGGCTCCCGGTCCTGGGTAAATACGCCCTTGTAGTTCATGCCGTTGAAGCATATGAGCCCCTGGCCTGGCGGCTTAATCAGTGAGGCCGCTCTGCCAGTTTTCCGCCTCCCCTACCCCGAGGGAATCCTTTCTCCACCTCCAGACACCGCTCAGGCTCAGCGTACTGCGGGTGGCATTCTGCTGGGGGTAGAGCGCGATGAGGGCGGGATCGGACAGGGGGAAGTCCTGAGCCGTCAGGAACTGGCCGCCGCCGAGCAGCAGCAGACTAAGGAAAGGGAGTAGACGCATGATCGGGGAAGAATGGTGGTAGCGATGGGTGAGGTAAGCATCGCTAAAGATAGGGTAATTGTAATATATTGTCTTTTTTGTAGACATTAATTGGTAAACGCCTATCTTTGGATGATATACCGATCCTGCCCCTATGCATAATTTCCGCTTCGCTTCCTACCTGCTTTTTTGCTGCGGCCTGTCGCTGCTTACCCTGACGGCCTGCGACTCCGGCTCCACCAGCGAGGCCGGCCCGGCGCAAGTGCTCGTCTTCAGCAAGACCGAGGGCTTCCGCCACGAATCCATCGAGGCCGGACAGGCCGCCGTGCGCCAACTGGCCGCCGAGCACGGCTACGGGGTGACCGTAACAGAGGACGCCGACCGCTTCAACGAGGATACCCTGAGCAAATACCGGGCCGTCGTCTTCCTCAGCACCACCGGCGACGTACTCGATGCCGAACAGCAGGTGGCCTTCGAGCGCTACATCCAGGCCGGCGGCGGCTACGTGGGCGTCCACGCCGCTACGGACACCGAGTACGACTGGCCGTGGTACGGGCAGTTGGCCGGTGCCTACTTCCTGATGCACCCCAGCGTGCCCAGTAACGTGCAGGAGGGCAAGTTCACGGTAATGGAAAAAGGCATGTGGGCCACCAAGATGTTCCCCGACACCTTCCGCCGCACCGACGAGTTCTACAGCTTCCGCAACATTTCCGATAAGATCACTCCCGTGCTCGCGCTCGACGACGCCAGCTACCAGGGCGGCGAGAACCCCGACTACCACCCCATGGCGTGGTACCAGGAATTCGACGGGGGCCGGTCGTTCTATACGGCCCTGGGCCACACCGAGGAGGCTTTTGCCGACTCCGCCTTCCTGCAGCACCTCTGGGCGGGTATTGACTACGCCGCCGGGGGCACGGATCCTCAGCCGCTGGACTATAAAAAGTCGCGCCCCGAGGAGAACCGCTTCGCGAAAGTTGTCCTGGCTTCCGGACTCGACGAGCCGATGGAACTGACGCTGCTCGACGACCACCGCATCCTCTTTATTCAGCGCAAGGGGGAGGTGCGCCTCTACGATACGCAGACCGAGGAGCTTAAGACCATCGCTACCCTGGACGTCAACACCAAGTACCTGCCCAATGCAGAAGGCGTGGAGAAGGAGGCTGAGGACGGACTGCTGGGCCTCAACAAGGATCCTGATTTCACCGAGAACCACTTCATCTACCTCTACTACTCCGCCCCGGACGCTTCCCGGAACGAGCTCGCCCGCTTCACGATGAACGGGGATGAGCTGCTGATGGACAGCAAGAAGATCCTGCTCGAGGTGCCCACCCAGCGGCAGGAGTGCTGCCACACCGGCGGCTCCATCGCCTGGGACCCGGCGGGGACCCTCTACCTCTCCACCGGCGACAACACCAACCCCTTCGAGTCCGCGGGCTACAGTCCGAGCGACGAGCGGCCCGGCCGTGGCCCCTGGGACGCCCAGAAGTCCTCCGCCAACACCAACGACCTGCGCGGCAAGATCATCCGCATCCACCCCGAGGACGACGGTACCTACTCCATTCCCGCCGGCAACCTCTTCCCCGAGGGCACCGCCAAGACCCGCCCCGAGATCTACTCCATGGGTCACCGGAATCCCTACCGCATCTCCGTCGACCAGCATACCGGCTACGTCTACTGGGGCGAGGTTGGGCCCGATGCGAACGACCCCGACTCCACCCGCGGCCCCGCCGGTCACGATGAGGTCGGACAGGCCCGCCAGGCTGGAAACTTCGGCTGGCCCCACTTCGTCGGCAACAACAAGGCCTACCACAAGTACGATTTCGCCGCCCAGCGCGCCGGTGACCCCTGGAACCCTGGTGCCCCCACCAACACCTCTCCCCACAATACCGGCCTGACCACCCTGCCTCCCGCGGAGAAGGCGATGATCTGGTACCCCTACGGTGCCTCCCCGGAATTCCCCCTCGTGGGCAGCGGCGGGCGCAACGCCATGGCCGGACCGGTCTTCTACTCCGCCGACTTCGACGGGGCCGAGCGCGCGCTGCCCGACTACTATAACGGTAAGTTGCTCGCCTACGACTGGATACGCGGATGGATCATGGCCGTGACCACGGACGCGGAGGGCAATTATGCCTCCATGGAGCGCTTCCTGCCCGGTTTTACCTTCAGCAACCCGATGGACATGGCCTTCGCCGACAACGGCGACCTGTATATGCTGGAGTACGGCTCCGGCTGGTTTACCCAGAACGACGACGCCCGCCTCATCCGCATCGAGTACAACGGCGGCAACCGGGTGCCGGAAGCCCGGCTGGCCGCCAGTACGCTGGGCGGCGCGGCACCGCTGACCGTCGACCTGAGCGCCGACGGCACCACGGACGCCGATGGAGACGATCTCTCCTACCGCTGGAAGATCACTTCCGACAACGGCTACGCCAAGGAGTTTGACGGGCAGGACACCGAAGTGACCCTGACGGAGGTCGGCCTGTACCGTACCATCCTCACCGTCGACGACGGCAACGGCGGCGTGACTACTCAAACGGCCGACCTGACCGTCGGCAATGACGCCCCCGTGGTCGCTCTCGCCCTCAACGGCAGCCGCTCCTTCTACACCTCCGGTCAGCCCATCCGCTACGACGTGGAGGTGAACGACGCCGAAGACGGCAGCCTGGAGAATGGTATCACCGCCGACCGCGTGGCCTTCACCGTAGATTACCTGCCCGAGGGCTACGACCAGGTCGCCATCGCCCAGGGCCACCGCACGGCCGATGCCGGCGCCACGACCTCCCGCGGCGAAACCCTGATTGGCGAGAGCGACTGTCTCTCCTGCCACAAGGTGGCCGAAAAATCTATAGGCCCGAATTACCGCGAAATCGCCGAGCGCTACGCCGGGGACGCGGGTGCCCGGGAAATGCTGGCCGGCAAGATCATCTCCGGCGGTACGGGCAACTGGGGGGAGAACGTGATGTCCGCCCACCCCGAGCTGGCCACCGCCGACGCCACCGCGATGGTGCGCTACATCCTCGGCCTGACGCAGGACGCCCAGACCGCCCTTCCTCTACGGGGTAACTACGCCATCCAACTGCCGGAGGGCGACGCCGGTAAGGGCGTATACATCCTGCGGGCGGCCTATCAGGATAAGGGAGCGAACGGATTGCCGGGCCTGACCACCGAACAGACGGTGGTGCTGCGCAATGCCAACATCGACGTGTTCGGCTTCGATACCTACGAACGGGTACGTAAGATCACCAACGATGGCCGGGACCTGCTGCTGCCCGACGCCCCCGGCGCCTACCTGATGCTGAAGGACGTCAACCTGGCCGGCGTAAGCGCCATGAACGTGGTCGCCATGGCCCCCAAGCCCATGGTCAACGCGATCGGCGGCGTCGTGGAACTGCACCTGAACACACCCGACGGCCCCCTGGTCGGCAAATCGGACTTCCTCGCGCCGGTAGACAAGCTGGATCCCACGGCCATGCCGGCCCCCCTCCATATTCCCGTTACCCTGCCCGCCGGGACGGATGCCGCGGCGTCCCAGGACCTCTATGTCGTCTTCACCCACCCTACCGAAACCAGCGGGTTGCCGATGGTGGTGATGGCCGTGCAGCTGCAACTGTCCGCGGAGCAGACGCTTAAATAGGACCGGCATGCCTTCGTTATACGATAGCACCAAGTGTATTGAGAATAAACTAACCAAAGGGGGGAAAAGCAAAAATTAGTTACCCACTGTTCCTGTGCCTCCTCTGCTTGAGTGTGCGTGGCCGGTGCGAGCGGTTGCTGGTCCCCCGCGCAAACTTAGGAGCGTGAAATGGCCGCATACGGCTTCTGTCCGGAGCGTACCTTACGAAAGGCAAGCGGCTAATTCATGATCACCACCACGGAAATCCGGCCGGCGCTTGCGCTGGCGCATATCGTGCGTTGTTATTCCTGGCGCGAGTTCGATACCCTGGAGACGGACCTCGTGCGACCGTGGCATGCCTGCCACGAGCTTTCCATGCACTTCTTCTTCGCCGCCCTTCCGCTCCACCTCCTGGATCCCGTCACCTACCGGGTGATTGCCAGCGGGAGCCACGTCGATATCGTAGGGCCGGGCACCCGCTACAACGGGAAAATGGTCTTCCAGGGCCGCTACGCTTTATTCGAGATCATTTTCCGGGCCGGGGGCTTTTTCCGGCTGTTCCACATCCCTTCGGATGAGATGACGAACAAAATCCACGGCGCACGGGAGGTAATGGGTGCTCCCGTCGACCGCCTGTTCGAGCAGTTGAGCGCGGCGGACGGCCTTCCCGCCAAGGGTGAACTGGCAAACGCTTTCCTGCTGGGCTACCTCGACCAGGGCGGCCTGCGCACCGGCCACGACCACATCTGCGCCAATCCCTCCTGGCTGTTGCGCCAGCGGGGCAGCGTGAACGTGGACCGGATGGCCAGTGAGGCCTCCATGAGCGTGCGGACTTTCGAGCGGAAGTTCCTCGAGCAGGTGGGTATCTCTCCCAAGCTGTATTCCTGCGTGGAGCGGTTCAACCTGGCCCTGACCATGCGGCTGAGCTATCCCGACCTGAATTGGACGACGATCGCCGCTGAATGCGGCTACTTCGACCAGATGCACCTGGTGAAGGACTTTAATCGGTTTGCCGGGGGCAGTCCATCCGACTTTATTCACCATACCCCGCTAAGCCAGGAGCAGTACCTCAGCCGGGTAGAGCGGTGATCCGAAGGTTGGCGGGTTTTTACTAGCACGGCGGGGGCGGAACGGGGTACTTTTGAGTGATCACGACGGCCCCTTCGGCGGTGTGGACGCGGGCGTATGGCAACTGGATTCACCGCTGCTAAGCGGGGACGGCGCTTCGTAGAAGGTCTATTTCATAGTGGAGGCAGTCTACAACGCACGGGGTCGACGGTCACAACTATCCAGTATATGAAAAGAATGGGATTTATTGCCGCCCTGAGCGCCTTCCTGGCTACCCCGCTGCCCGCCTCAATCCCGCAATCCTGGCTGGTAAGCAGGATGCGTCAGGGGTTTAAGGTAAAGGCTGGCGAGGGCCGTATCCATGGCCCCCTGACCCTGCAGGGTGTAAATTCTAATGTCCTCTACGTAAAGGTTTCGGGAAAGGACACGGGAGGCGACCTGGCGATATTCGAGCAGACCTCCCTCTCGCCGGGCAGGGGAACCCCCCTACACGTCCATACCTCGCAGGATGAGGTATTCCACGTCCTGGAAGGAGCTTACTATTTTCAGGTTGGGGAAGAAACCTACAAAATGACGGCCGGCGACGTCATATTCTTGCCGCGGAAAGTCCCCCATGCCTGGACGCAACGCTCCGAACGGGGCAAAATGATGGTAACGGTGCAACCGGCGGGGCAGCTCGAGCAGTTTTTCGTGACCATGGCTGGCCTGGACCACGCTCCGAGCCCCCGGGAAATTGAAAACATATTCGCAGCGAACGGCATGCGGGTGGTAGGCCCCCCGTTGGCCCTGCCCTAATTTACCCGCCCATCAATCGGAATTTCTGACGGTTCGGGTTAATCAGGTGATAAGAAAGCTGATACCGTTCTCCCAGCGAAATGCAGCTGACGACCCTGGTTGTACCGATGGCGGCAGTGGTATGGTGGTATGTCAATTGTCATAATTTTAGTTATGCTAAGTAGACCTTCAAAGTTTTCTGCGAAGTAATGACGTTTCTGGGCGCGATCAGTAAGTCAAAATGCTCAAGGCACCATCAACCCTTCTGCCTGTTACCGGCCCAGACCTTTTCAATCCACTCATCGGTGTCAAGGTCAAAGACCCGGTATTCAATACGCAGGCTTTGCTTGTCACTTGCTCGCGCGCGCTGTCTTCCCTTCCGTGGCGGTCAGTAAATTTGCTCTACCTGGAAGGCATTCCCATTAAAGTGTACCCGGTCTCCTACTACTTTATGGACCAAATTCGCTCCTATGGGCGACTGCAAGGAGATGCAGTAGTACAAGTCCTGGCCAAGGGTGACCTTTCCCAGTCCGACCGACAGGTAGTAGTTTCCCCGGTTGGTGATCACTAAGCTACCGCCCTCCACCCGGGTAGACCTTCGGCTGGAGTCTATCCTGTCCAAGTCCTGTTGCAGCTGGAGAACCTGGGCGAGTTGGCGCTGGTTATTCTGCTCTTCCAGGTGCAGCATTGCACGACCGGTTTCGAATTTATCCCCCGCGCTACTCTTCGTTTCACTACTCCTTGACGCATCGATAGCCGTAAGGATCTCCCTGATTGTACGGATCCGCTTTGCCACGTCTTCGGTACAGGCACGGTAAAGGGCTGCTTTTACCTCGTACGGGTCCTTCATTTCGTATTGATTTTTGCTGACTGTTGGATTGCATGAAGTTACCTCCCGGGACATCGTCAGGGCATTATGTGCTCCCAAGTATACGGATCGTGGAGCCTTCCCCTCAAGTACCAGTGCGCACACCGTACCGACCGTAGCTGCGGGATACTGTCACTTGGGTTGCGTCGTGTTCCCGGTCGGACTCTCCCCGCGCTTAGGACGTCTGAGGTGGCGGGAACGCGGGTGCAGTGAAAAAACCCTGGCAGAACAAAAGATCGGCCGCCGGTGGCGGTCTAAGGAGCAAACTGTCCTTCCGCTACCCAGGAGCAAATTCATTTTATTGATCCCCCTGATCGGTTTAGTGACCTGTCAGAAGGACAACATCACCGCGGCGGGGGACGCCGTGGCCGGTGAAGTAGGCATGGCGCTCAACGGCGTGCCGATCTATAACGACTACGAGGGCAGGTAGCTTCGCTCGTCGCGGATGGTGTGGAAACTCAAATCCGTGATCTCGGTGGTAGGCTTGATCATGCTGATGGGAGTCGTGCTTTCCGCCCAAGCCGCCGGCGAGTACACCGTCCGACACTTCGACGTTTCCGACGGCCTGTCCAACGAGTGGATCGCCGATATTGAACAGGACGAAGTGGGTTTTCTGTGGATAGCCACCCAGTACGGCATCAACCGATTTGACGGTACAAGATTTACACCCTGCACCTATCGAATCAATTTTGTTCTCCCAACCGTGATTTCCGTGCAGGAATCCCAGCTTACCCAGCGGTCGTTACACATCAGCAACCGGGTCGATTTTCAGCTTGCAGACCACGATGGTTTCGATCGCTACATGGAAAGCTGGAAGGGTATTCAGTCCTCCTCTCCATCGGCCAACACCTTTATCGACTTCCTGAATGAGGACGATGAAATCGTCCTTACGCTGCATTTTAAAAACGACGACCTGGAGGTCCAATCCGACTATTCGGCGACTCCCCACCCTTCAGTTTTCAGACCAATGCCGTCCATCAGATCACGGTGATTATTACCGTCCGGGGAACCAACGGTAGTACATCCTACGCCGACATCACCGTCAGCGAAGCAGTTGGTGACGGCCAGGAATGGGGCCAGATGCCCTTGCTAGGCAGTCAGCTGGAGACGCTGGAAACCATCCGTTTCAGGTCAGCGGATAACAATCCGTATACCTTAGATAATCTTGCAGCACATGCCAACTGATCGTAGACTTCGCACGGTCCAATCTTTGCTCTTACCGCTCTTCCTTTGCACCTGCGGCCGCGCCCAGATGCTGACCCCGGTGCTGATTGGAAGTGGAGGCGGCAGGGTGAATGCCGGAAGTATCCACCTTAGTTTCTCCCTCGGCGAGCCCATCATCGGCCTCAGAACACTGGGGACTGGCGACGTAAGATTCCTGACTCAGGGATTCCAACAGCCTGAGGCGTTCTTCACCGCACTACCCGTCGAATGGCTGTCCTTTACTATCCGTGCGGAGGAGAAACGCAACCGTCTTGACTGGAACGTTGTGCAAACGGGACAGGAATCCCACTTTGAGGTTGAGCGAAGCTTGGACGGAACCGACTTTGAATTTCTTAGCCGGTTAGAGCCAATCACGCGCAATCAAGCCAGCTATGAATGGTACGACGTAGACTTTCCGCCCCAGATCTTGTACTACCGGATCCGGCAGGTCGACTTCGAGGGTGCCGTCACCCGGAGTTCGATAAAGGCGATTGATCGTTCGCGAGATGGCAACGGACAACTCGTCCAATTCTATCCCAATCCAACCACTGGGCTGCTACGGTGGAACATCTCGGTAGCCGGCCAAACCGGTCCACTGAACTGGCAGCTTTTTGATGCCACCGGTCGACTGCTCCGACAACACGACCTGACCAGTGAAGCCACTACCGAAATTAACCTCAGCGAGCTACCGGCGGGCAGCTAACCCTACCGAATTCGCACCTCCACGGGCAGCCAAAACGGCCTTATTCTACTTCGGTAAAGCAATATTGAACAGCCATGAAATATCTGATAGTTTTTCCCTTATTCCCTGCCTCCCTGATGGCAATCGCCCAGATCCCTCAGGGCATCAACTACCAGGCTATCGCGCGTGACGATGCCGGTGAAATTTTGGCAGCAATCGTCTGAACGGTAGGGCTCAGGATCACGGATGCGCCCAAAGACGGAACGACCATCTATTCCGAGCAATTCATCGATGTAATGACGGACAACTTCGGACTGCTGCACCTGGTAATTGGCCAGGGGATCGGTAGTCCTGCGGCATTTGCTGCTATTGACTGGACGGCCCAGCCCCTGTTTATGGATCTGACACTGGACCTGGCGGGTGACCTGGTAACTCTCCCGGCAACACCCTTTCAGAGTATCCCCTACGCCATGGCCGCGGGCACTAGCCTGGACGGCGGAGTATGGACAAGGGCAGGTGACAATGCCGTTTACGAAGACGGAAACGTTGGTATCGGCATCGATACTCCGGACCGTCTGTTACACGTAGCCGGACCCGGCGATCAGTTTCTCCGCCTGGGAAGTACTTCTTCTGGCACAAGCATCGCCGGCCTGGAACTGATTCGGGGCAGTGCCTTTTCCGCCACCGACTTCCGGATGATCAACGACGGCGGCAGGCTCAAATTTCAGTCGGCGATCGACAACTTCACCGGTGTGCCGAGTGACCACCTGGCAGTCGCTTCCTCCGGCAACGTGGGCATCGGCACGCTTGACCCGGAGAGTAAGCTGTCACTTCATGACTCCGGAGACGTAGGCCTCAGCATTCGTTCCACCGGAACGCAGGATTCCTACATCGATCTGCTGCGGGGCCAGGGGGCCTCGAATAGCGATTGGCGAATGGTTAACCATCTGGGGACCATAACTTTCCGAACGGCGCGGGACATTGGCAATGAGGAAGGCGCGGGCGTACTATCTATCAACCCGGTCGGGTGGATGGCGGTCGGTGACTTTGTCGTTCCGGCAGCTAAGATCCACTTGAGGGGTATTTGGAAAATTTCGTGGCCGAGCAGTTCGATCAGGAAGGCTTGTTCGCCTCGGTGTTAAGTAGTGAGTCCGAGAACGATAATTTTGGGGATTGTGCCACCCGCTGCCGTAACCTGACGGAGGGAAATTTTACGGACTGGGTGGTCACTAGCATGGAACAGCTAAGCCAGTTCGTAGGTACGGCAGCGACTAGTTTCAACCCCATTTGGACGAGTACCGGACTACATACGGGAACCGAGTACGGCCGCTTTACCGTACGGATGGGAAGCGGGGAGGTGGGCTCGGCCAGCTATGATAATCGGTCGATCAATTGCCGTTGTGTGCGGTAAGATGTATTCGGTGGCCCGATTTTGTCGTAGGTAAAGTAGAATGTTTTGAGCCCACTGGCCCGCCTGAATTGCAGCTGAAAATTAATTATAATCGGTTTCCTTTGACTGAGGTGCCCGTACAGCGGCAGCCCCGATCTATGTTCGCGTAAGGACGCCCCATTCGCACGTTGGTAGAATGTACCCCACACCCGCGATCCCGCCCTACCTTTGATCGGTACGCTGGAAAGTCCACAAATACCTAGCTTCGACCAACCAATGCGAAGACTATTCCCCTTACTCATTTGCCTGACCCTAACGGGCAGCTGGAGCTGCAAGTCACCCGACGCGCCCGACTTCCTGCTACGCGCCAGTCTGCTGGTAGCGGAAGACCATACCTGGTTTAAGGCCTTTACATACTTCGGCGAAATTTTGGAGGAACGCTCCGACGGTCGTATCCTGCTGCAGACCTACCCCTCCGAACAACTTGCCAAGGAGATCGAGGCCATCCGGATGATCCAGTCCGGGGTGATCGACATGACCACTACCAGCGCACTGCTGAGCAACTGGACCGAGATCATGACCTTCTGCGAGATGCCCTTCCTGACCGAATCCATGGATGAGGTGGACGAACTGCTGGCGGGACCCGTAGGCGAGCGCATCCGCAACGAGATGGTCACCAAGACCGGACTGCGGCCCGTGGGCTACTTCCAGGCGGGGGCGCGGCACCTGACCTCGAACCGGCCGATCCGCCACCCGGACGACCTACAGGGCCTGATCGTACGCATCCCCAGTATTCCGGCCTTCGTAACGACCTGGGAGGCGCTGGGGGCGAAGGCCACACCGATGGCCTTCTCCGAACTCTTCACCTCCCTACAACAGGGGGTCATCAACGCCCAGGAAAACCCCCTGCCCCTGACCCGGATGGCCGCCCTGTATGAGGTGCAGCAATACGTGAATCTGACGAGCCACGTCTTTGGCTGGACCTATCCCGTGATCGGAGAGCAGCAATTCGAGCGCTTTCCGGAGGACTTGCAGCAGATCTTTCTGGACTGCGCGCGGGAAATGCAGGCCTACGAGCGCCGGCTGTTCCTGGAGAACGAAGCAATCATCCGCGCGGACCTGGAAGCGAAGGGCATGGTATTCATTGAGGTAGATCGGCCCGCCTTCGTCAAGAAACACGGGGATGCGATCTACAATACCCTGAGTCCCGCCATGCAGGAGGTGTACCGCTCGCTGAAAAACCCCATTCGATGAGGCGGTTCGTAAAGGCGGTCAGTACGACCATGAAGTGGGGTACGCTGCTGAGTACCCTCGGTTTCGTGGCCTGCATCCTGCTCCAAATCTATGCGCGCTTGTTCCTGAACACCGCGCCCTCCTGGACGGAGGAGGCCGCTCGCCTTTTCTTCGTCATCGCGATCGGCTGCTCGGCGGGACTGGCGCTGCGGAGTGGGGAATACGTGCACTTCGACTTTCTGTTTCAACGTATGAGCCGTAACTGGCAGCAGCGGGTAGCCTTCCTGATCGACTTCCTTACCGTAGTACTCTTCGTCCTGTTCGTGTACTACTCCGTGCAGCTGACCATACTGGGCTGGGCTGAGCGCTCGCCGAGTCTGAAGTTTCCCATGGCCATTCCCTTTGCGGGTATGCTTATCATGGGTTTTTCCCTGCTGGTGTACGCCATCGACCGGTTGCGGAGACACACCACCAAGTCCCCCAGCCGATGATCTGGTTGCTGCTCGGCTCCTTTACCGTCTGCATTCTGCTGCGTTTCCCGATCGCCTTTTGTTTGGGGCTTTCGTGTCTGCTGTACCTGCTGGTGGAGGGTACTCCGCTGATCATCGTGCCGATGAAGATGTACTCGGGCATCGACGTGTTCGTGCTGCTGAGTATTCCCGGCTTCATCATGGCGGGCAACCTGATGAACCACGGTGGACTGACGGAGAAGATCATCACCTTCTGCAATCACCTGGTCGGCCACGTCCGCGGCGGGCTGGCGCTGGCTAACGTCGCGGCCTCCATGCTCTTCGCCGGCATCTCCGGTACGGCCATATCGGATACGGCCAGCATCGGCTCGGTGATGATCCCGGCCATGAAAAAGGAAGGCTACGATGCTGACTTCGCCTGCGCGGTCACGGCGGCCTCCTCGACCGTAGGCCCCATCATTCCGCCCAGCGTATCGATGATCATTGCGGCCACGCTGACCGGACTGTCGGTGGGCAAGCTTTTCCTGGCCGGGGCCTTGCCCGGACTGCTGCTCGGACTGAGCCTCATGGGCATCACCTACTACATCTCCCGCAAGCGGAAGTACCCCAAGCTGGCGCGAAGCAACCTGCGGAAGATCGGCCGGAGCTTCCTGGATACCTTCTGGTCATTACTCATGACCGTCATCATTCTCTACGGCATCATCGGGGGGCTCTTCACGCCCACGGAAGCCTCGATCATTGCCGTACTCTACTCCCTGGTCATCGGAATATTCGTGTACCGAAAACTGAGTCTTCGACGGGCCATGGTCGTCTTTCTCGACTCCATGAAGACCTCCGCTGCCCTGATGGTACTGATCGGCTTTGCGAACCTGTTTGGCTACATTCTTATCACCGAGCAGCTGCCCCAACTTGTTTCCGGACAAATACTGGGCTTTTCCAGCAATCCTTACGTCGTACTGCTCCTGATCAACCTGCTGCTGATCTTCGTGGGCACATTTATGGAGACGATCGCAGCCCTGCTGATCCTCTTCCCCATCCTGCTGAAGGTGGCCCTGGAGGTCGGCGTCGACCCCATCCACTTCGCGGTCATCGCCCTACTAAACCTGATGATCGGCCTGACCACCCCGCCGCTGGGGGTCTGCCTCTTCGTCGCCGCCGGTATCGGGAAGGTGTCGATCGGTGCCGTGAGCCGGGCGGGCTTGCCTTTTCTACTCGTCAGTCTGCTGGTATTGGCCCTGATTACGCTCATTCCTGACCTTTCGCTTTTCCTGCCGCGCTTGTTTATGGATTGATGGTTTTCTACCGGTCCACCAACATCACCCGCTTCCCGCCGTGCTCCTGTGCGGGTCCGCCCATACCCATGGGGTATGGGCTCACGGGCGTGATTGACCTGATTGGTCCTGACGGCTTGCTTGCAACAAATTTTACACTTTTACTAGTGGGCTGTCAAGGGTAACTTTTATGATGGGCCAATGCGGGGAAGTGACGATCTTGTATGGCACATCATCCCCGGTTCGAGTATGGTAAAGAAATACATCGTTCGCCTCACTACGGAAGAATGCGCCCTGGCGCGTAGTGTAATTCAGCGGCTGAGCGGAGGCAGTCAAAAAGTCCGTCGCGCGCAGATTTTGTTGCAAGCCGATATGGAGCAGGGGCCGGGCTGGACGGACCAGCTGATTGCGGCGGCTTATCACTGTCGCAGCCAAACCGTAGCCTATGTGCGCCAACGCTTAGTGGAAAGAGGATTTACCCGGTGTTTGGAGGGGGACCAGCGCAGCCGACCCACGCGTGCCCGCCTACTGGACGGTCGGCAAGAAGCCCAGGTGATCGCCACCCGCCTGGGTGCGCCACCGGCAGGCTATGCGAACTGGAGCTTACGCCTGTTGTCCCGTAAGGTGGTCGAGCTGGGCATCGTCGATGCGGTCAGTCATGAGACACTGCGGCAGACGCTAAAAAAAATGCCATGAATACGCGCCGCAAAATGGAGTACTGGGTGATCGCGCCCCCGGCGGGTGGGCTACGAATACGAGCGGACGGGAACGGCCTGCATCTTTATGTTTAGCGAGCCCCTGGGCGGGTGGCGCAGCGCCACGGCACGCCCGCAACGAAAGAAAACGGACTGGGCCGAGGAGGTGGCTGCGTTACTCGATGGCAGATATGCCGATTGTAAACAGCACACGCTCGTTTGCGATAATCTCAACACCCACACGAAGGGAGCATTCTACGAGGCTTTCCCGGCGGACAAAGCGCGGGGATACGTTAAGCGAATCCATTTTTGTTACACGCCCAAGCACGGCAGCTGGCTCAACGTTGCCGAAAACGAACTGAGTGCGATGACGGGGCAGTGCCTGAAACGAAGAATCTCGGACTTAGCGACACTACAACGGGAAATTGCGACCTGGGCAAAGGATGTAAATACGACGCAGCGCGGAGTAGACTGGCAAATGAAGATTGATGATGCCCGCATTAAATTCAAATCCGTCTACCCCAAAATAATAGCTTGACAGTCCACTAGGCCCCTCGGCCAAACGTATACTGGTGCACTCCCTCAGGACGACGTACCCAGCGAGTCGAACCCTGATCGTGCAGGCCATCGGGTTGGCGCGTTCCACCTTTCAATACTCGGAAAAAGCCAGCGTTGAGGAGGTACAAACCAAGTTATTGGAGTTGGCCGAGGGCCTACTCAGGCCACGGATTCGAAGAGTACTACCATCGGATTCGCCGAGAGAACCACGGTTGGAACCGCAAGCGTTTACTGCGCATCTACCGTATTCTGGGCCTGGTCAGGCGCTACTCGATCGAGCAACTACTAAGTGATCGACCTGCCCAGCCGCCGGAGCAGCCCCCGGAACTGAACCGCCGCTACCGTAGTGACTTCATTGCAGTCACGGCGGGAAGATCGCCGTAAAATGCGGGTGCTGAACGTCAGACTTGACTGGATCCGCGAGGGACTAACCTGCCACGGAGCCCTAAGCTTTCCCGCCCGGCGGGTCTTTCGCCAACGAGTGGAGGTGGCCGAAAAGCGGGGGCGTCATCCGCACTTCAACGCGGTGGCCGAACGATTTCGCCTGGATTGCAGTTGGCATTCCCCCCATGCCGACAGCGGAGGATCACCGCCCAGGGAGTTTGGGCAGCGCGGTTTGGCGCAAACTGGTTGCTTTAATACTATCCATGTTTGGGCAGGGCTTCATGGGCAACTTTTCTACCTTGAGGTACATTCTAAACCTATGGACACCGGCTTAATACTCAAGGAGGTGAAAGTTGCGATCAAAGCAGTCGACGCTGGCTCTCAGGCTATACTTTTTGGTTCAAGAGCCAGGGGGGACAACAATGATAGTTCTGATTGGGACTTTTTGATTTTGGCCGAAAAGGAACTATCAATTGAGTTAGAAGACGCGTTCCGTGATGTGATGTACGACCTCGAGCTTGAATATGAACAGGTATTTTCACTTTTCCTCTTCTCAAAGGTGGCCTGGAATTTAGGCGCCTCTCCGAGTCCACTTTACGACAATATTCGCAAAGAGGGAGTAATGATATGAATAAAGAAGAGAGGCAGCAGTTTATAGATCATCGAGTCACCAAAACTCGCCAGGCCGTCGAAGAGGTCAAAGTGCTGTATGATATCGGGCACTACAGTACGGCAGCGAGCAGGCTCTACTACGCTGCATTTTATTCCTCATCGGCATTACTTGCTCAGAGGAAATTTGAAATCAAGACCCATACAGGAGTGCGTAATGAACTCAATCGGACCTTCGTAAAAACTGGTGTTTTATCGCGAGATCAGGGGAAGTTATTTTCTAAGTTATTTGATCTCCGCCAGCAAGGGGACTATGGAGAAATCCTTGAGGTAACCAAGGAAAATCTGGATTCAGTGCTTGAGCCAGCATATGATCTAATCGAGCGGCTGATTACACTGTTAGACCATCCGAACTAAACGTAGACACCTACTATTTTACCCTTCAGCAACTGGAAAATTAACTAAAGCTGGTGCGCAGCACACTTGGCTGCTAGTTGCTAAGCACAGATGGAGACCCTGTTGCTGCTCCCAACCCCACTTTTAATTGAAAGACCCCCCACACGGAGTGTATTCCGTGCAGGGGTCTTTTCATTTTAGCCGGTACGGGCCTTGGCGCGCGGTCTTCCGGCGCCTTTGTGGTTACCGCGGCTATTGAGTCGTCACCGACCCGATAGGGGTAAGGGTAATTTCTCTTGCGGCGATGTCTATTCCAGCAGTGGGGTTTTCGTCGTCTGTAGCAGTATCGTCGGCACTGGGGTCAACTCCGGTAGCGCCCTCGGGCAGGTCGTAACGTTCTCCGACCATGGCAGCGCCGTAGCCCAGGTCACGCATGGACCCGGCGGTGATGCGGCTCAGCGGATTTTCCCCGAGGTTTAAGAAACCGGTCATCAACTCATTTTCCAGTACCGATTCTCGCCAGTGACCCAGCCTGGTGCCGGGGCCTCCAATATCTTCTACGGGCAACTCGAAGGTGCCGCCTTCCGCGTTCCAGAAGACGTTGGCTTTGCGACCGGCGAAGTAAGGGTTCGTGTCGTCTTGGCGTACCAGGTCCCGCTCGCCGTAATCCCACAGCGTACCTACACCCAGTACGTGGCCCATTTCATGCACGATAACCTCTTCGAACAGGTTCAGCTCGTCGAGGAAAGCTAAGTCGTCGACGTCGAAGAACATGACACCCGAAAGGGGCAGGCCATCGGCCGTCCGCACGAAGCGGGGGCCCGCCTGGCCCAGGATACGACCGGGTCCGTCGATAGGAGCAAGGACTATTTCGATCACAATATCGTCTAATGTCCCATCAACGGCGGGGGGGAAACCGGCGAAGGCCGAGGGAACGGTGGCGGTAATGGAAGGCACGTCCTTAATGATGATGCGCTCCCAGCGGGCAGCGGCGGCTTCGAAGACAGCAATCTGTTCGTCCGTAGCAGGGACGAGGAATTTCAGATCGATGTTGAATCTGCCGCGATCGTTGCCCGCGGCGCGGGTTGCTCTATTATCCTTTGCCTTCTGTTCAAAGTCTTCAACTGCGCTTCCCTTGATGTTAATCCAGTTGGAGGGGGTGGGAGCGAGTTGGATGATCTGCTGCGGAAGTGTCTCCGCCTGCGGGATGGCGATCTCCTGAGGATCCTCCAAACAAGCTGTGAATAGCAGGGGAAAGAGTAATAAGGCAGGTAGCGCCCGAAGCGCCCGGCTCGTAAGGCGTTCGGTGAAAAAAGGTACTTCTTTGATTAGCATAAAGTATTCGCTTTGGGTAGTTAGGTGACTAATTTTGTACGTGAAGATTCACAACGATCCTGTACTAGGTTCACTATACCGTTGTGAAAACAACATTATGGGTGACAACATACCCAATTTGAGCATGCTATCCTAAAATTTCAGCAAAATAAGCCGACTGAACGTGAATGCGTCGCGGGAGGGGCTGCCAGCATTCACACTCCTGATGGGTGCAACAGCTACTGCCGCTCGGTTGCCTTCCCCTACCCCTTCTGGACGGTGCGCCACAACTCCGTCGGATCGGATTCGTAGATGGGCCTTCGCGCTGGCGAGTCCGCGTGGAGGAGGGCCTGATTTGAGGAAGATCCTGAGCCGGCGAGTGCATTTTTTCCAGGCACGGAAAGTGACAGGCCCTAGCGTTCATTATGTTAAGTAGAGGGTTTGATGAGGTGGTCCGGCACCGAATCGCGCCGCCAGATCAACGCTTACCAGAATCCTTCGGTCCGTATCTTGGCGTTGTTCAGCTGCTAGACCGGTGGCGGCTTCACCCATCCAATACTATAGTTAAGTGGCTACGCTAGTCCCCAGGCCAACCAACGCGCGGCTATACTTTACGGACGAGTTGGCCCTCGCCTACTCGGCGACCGACCTAGGCAAGGGTAATTTTTTGCTCCGGACGCGGGAGCAGGTGTACTGGGAAGTAGAAATGGCCGGGCGATCGGGACGCTCGCCGTACGGATCATGGACAACGCGGCCCGGGCCGATCAGTATCTGCCCCCCGCCTGGCTATGTCCGCCGGAGGAGAGTAAGTTTTTAACGGAGCGGAAGGGGTAAACCGGCTTAGGGACTACCGCTGAACACAATAGTTGGAGGTTTTTCGTTTAACGGTAAACCAAGCTCCCCAACTTCCCCGTAACTCTGTCCAGTAGGTTTTAGACCTCCAACTCATCCTGTCAACCTGATCTCAAACACCTCACCTTGAAAAGATGCCTGCTAAGTGTGGCATTGCTGGTTCTTTTGGTGGGAACATTCCGTCCGGGAATATTTGAGGTCGCGCATTCCCTCAGCCATTATTTTACGGACGGACACGGTCACCATTCTCACCATGCGAGCAGCGGGGGTGAGTCCGACCACGAGCACGTGATTCTAGACATCTCCCAAAAAGCGTTTGAAGTACACGACGATGCGCCGATTGTGCCGGATGATCGGTTGGAATTTTCCTACGACAGGATACTTCACGTTTTCGTTCCACCAGCTTGGAAGATTATGTCGGTTGAGTGGGATAACAAGAAAATCCCCTTATTTGATCTGGAGTTACCGACCACTCCGGTCATGCAGACCGCTACCCCACCCCCCGACTTCATCGCTTAGTACCGCTTATTACGTCATTAAGCCCATTTTCCCGGTCGTTTTTCAAAAAGCAACTCCTGCTCTTTGGAGCAAGTTAGCAGGGATAGAATACAGCGGACCTGGTTTGTGTGATTGATTGAACATCCAATCACTTTGACTCTTCACTTAGGAAAGGTCCGCGCTGATGGTCCACCTTCAGTTGGTATTTCGACCCTTCCCATAACCCTGTCTAAACCAGCCTAGGTTTGCCACTACTCCCTGGGTTAAGCAGCCTAGTATACAGCTGGCTGGGCTACGGGGCATGGTTACTTCAATGCGTCCCAGCGCGCTGGGGAGTGGGCGATAAACTACGGGACAAGGAGAGCGGTCACTCGCTCCGGGATGCGATTTCACCGGCCATGGCCGTAGTTGGCGTGGGTCTGGTCCAAAGTAACTCATCACTCCACGGGGATGGCTGACGAACTGATCGACCGGGCAAAGCACCAAAACGGTGGATTGCACTGGTGTAGGGACTGCCTTACCTACGACTGAGTAGCCCTACCCTTTCTCCCCGGTAACCAGTGCGTTTTCTTCCACTCCTGTCGGGTACCGCTACTCCGAGCTAGGAGCAACCTGGTTGGTAGGATAGTCCCACGGAGCATTCCGGAAATAGGCGCTGCTAAGTGCAGTCCTACCGGGCGGCAAGCGAGCCGCAAAGCCTCTTCATTGCACGATTTAACAAATCAACTCACAAAAATCTGCGGGTAGATCTTCTACCCCAGCCGACCGTAGCACCGCTATGGTTTTAATACTATAAAATGAAAATAATTTTATCCCAAAGAGGCATGCTACTCGCTGCCCTACTCCTTCTCTTCGGCAGCCTGCGGGCGCAAGAAAATGCGTCCATTACGGGAACGGTATTCGCTGCATCCGACGAAAGGTTGGAGGGCGCAAGCGTGGCGCTTCAGTACACCACCCGGGGTACCCTCACCGACGCCCAGGGCCAGTTCGTGTTAGAAAACCTGACCCCCGGGGACTACACCGTGGTGGTCACCTCCATCGGCTTTGAACGAAGTACCCAAATCGTCACCCTCCGGGCCAGCGAAACGAAGCAGCTCGCCTTCCAGCTGGCTACTTCGATGACCTTGCTGAGTGAAATCACGATTCGTGGCGCGGCGCTAGACCCCAAAAATCAGACGATTACGGTCAATGAGGTCGACCGCGAACAAATTCAGACGCTTAACCTGGATTCACCGATTCGGATCATCGAGCAGGTTCCCGGAGTCGATCTCCTGTCCTATAACCAGGGCGGGGTCGCGGACCAGTTTTCCATCCGAGGCTTCGGCGGCGGCGGCCACGAGGGCCAGGCGGGGGCGCAGATCGATGGTGTTTCGCTGAATGAAGCGGAAGGGCACGCGGACGGTTACGCGGATCTGAACATTCTCATTCCGCTAAACCTGGAGAAGGTCAAAGTATATAAGGGACCTTCTTCCGTGCTTTACGGCAGATTTGCGGAAGGTGGTACCCTGGCCATGGAAACCAGGAAGGGCGGTGATTATCAGGATATCAGTATCAGTGGGGGCTCCTACAACACCTTAAATGCGCAGTTTGCCTTAGGTAAAGGCGTCCCGCTTGGAGAGCAAGCACGCAAGCTCCAGACAAATCTGGCTTTTCAGTTCTTCCAGTCGGATGGCTACTCAGAAAATTCGGACAATATTCGTGGAAATTTAGCCGGGAGGGTTGCCTATCAACTAACGAATAAAACTGATGTGGCACTTTCGTTGCGTGGGCACCGAAGTGAGTGGGATGCTGCCGGCTATATCTCTGAAGCGCGCATAAATAATGAGGCACTTCGGAACACCCAGGAGACCAATGCTGAGAATGATGGAGGTGCAAAGCAGTTCTACTCACAAAAGCTTGACGTAAATCACACCTTCAATGATAGCCTTAGGTTACTTGTTTTTGGCTATGCGGTCCAGCAAGATTTTACGCGTTTCGCTAAATTCGGCACTACTCCCGGTGGCCAGTCGGAAAGGTTTAACACGCGAGACGTTTATGCTACCGGCGCTAGTCTGAATGGCAGTAATAACCTCGGACCGGTTGGTATGGACTGGATTGCCGGAGCAGAGTTTTATACGGAAGGAACGGAGCGGATGCGGTGGAGGACAAGCCAGCGGGTAAGGGGGGAGCAGATTGAAAACAGGAATTTCGACGTTCAGACCTTGTCGTTTTTCCTCCAGGGAGAGTTCAACATCAGTCGCTACCTAAGGCCGTCCATCGGACTGCGGTACGACAAGTTCTTCGGTTCGTTCAACAGCAACGACCCCGGGCAACAGCCCTTTACCAATGAGATCGGTCAACTTTCCAACGTCACTCCCAAGCTCGGCCTGAGGTCTACCATCCTCGAAGGGGTGGACATAAGATTGAGTGCCTCCAACGGATTTTCGTTGCCCAACAGCGCGCTCAAGTACGAGCAAAACCTAGACCTGAAACCCGTCAAACTCTGGCAGTACGAATTAGGAGCTGGATGTACCGGCATCGATTGGTTGGAATTGGACGTAGTGGGCTATATCCTCAACACCTCCAACGAAATTCTGGAAAGCCCTCCCGGTTCCGGGAATCTGGTGAACGTCGGTGAAACCAGGAGGACGGGCATCGAAACCGAGGCAACGGTTGAACCCATGCCGGGTCTGAGAATGAGGGGTACATTGTCTTATTCCGAGACCGACGTGAAGAAGAACCCGGAAGAGAACCTGCTGGGAAAATCACTGGTGAATATCCCACAGACGATTGCCACTTTCGATGTGTCCTACGCTTTCCAAAATGGTCTAGGTAGCAGGTTTGCCATCAGAGATGTAGGGCCTTATTTCACAAACTCCGATAACTCTGCCGGATACGATGGTTATACCGTCGCTAACCTCACCCTCTTCTACAACTTCAATCAATTCTCCGCCAACCGGGGCAGACTCTTCGTGGAGGTGAGTAACCTCTTCGATGCAAGCTACTCCGAGACCGTTTTCGGGGATGTCGGTTCACAAATCTTCACCCCCGCTCCGACCCGGAACCTCATGGCCGGAGTAACCTATAACTTCTAAATCAGCAACCATGAAATACGCGATTCTCCGCAGGGCATTCCTCTATCCCGCCCTCATCACCCTCTCGGCCCTATTCGCTGGCTGTGGCCACGAGCACAGCCCCGACACGCACACCCACGGACCGGATGGGGAAGAAATTCCGCACGCTCACGGGCCCGATGAACGAGGGGACGGCCACAGTCATTATACTGCCACCACGGAAAATCCCGCGTTTACTTACTTAGCCATGAATGGAGAGTTTCACCTTAATCCGGGTGACTCCCTCACGCAAAACGATTCCAGAAACCCGAGCCGCCTGCAGTTGACCACCGACGAGGAGGCCGGGTCGCTCACCAAGATGGTCTTTTACGCACACGACGATATGGACAAAAAACTGGCGGAGTGCGGATACGAATTCATCGGTAGCCGTCCCGACCCCCATTACTTCCCCGAACAATCCAAGACCTCAATCTGGGACGTTTTCAAAAAAGTGGAGGACTATTCCGGAGACTGTATGCAGTACAATTACGTGATCTCCCGATCCCCCCACGGCGATCCTATTCACATGCACCTGCGGTACGGAGCAGATGTAGAAGCCCTGCTGGCGATGAGCAACGATGCAGAGGATGCGAACTTCAATCCGTGGTGGGCAACTTACTGCGACATTGAAAGAACCACGGCCTGCGATTAATCATAGTCACTAAAACTGTCCAGCCCGCACGTAAGCCCGGGGTCCCTCCAGCGGACGGATCCCGGGCTACGTCCCCCCGGGCACTGCTGAATCCGGTGATGGCGCACGCTCCGCACCAGACCGCTCAGCGAGTGAACGCAATCAGATCAACTTATGAAGCAACTTTTAATCACGGTACTCAACTGTACCCTACTGGCCGTGCTGCCTGTAGCTTTACAGGCACACGGGATAGGTAGTTCGGATCAGCACCTCCTGAGTGAGGGCGGGCTGTTCGCCTACGTTTACGTGGGGGCCAAACACATGGTTACGGGATACGATCATCTCCTCTTTTTGGTGGGGGTTGTTTTCTACCTGAGTGGGTATAGAGACATCCTCCGGTTCATCACCGTATTCACGATAGGTCACAGTATCACCCTGATCGGGGCTACCTATCTGGGAGTGACGGCGGATGAACACCTGGTCGATGGCCTGATTGCAGTGAGCGTACTCTACAAGGGCTTTGAGAACCTGGGTGGGTTCGAGAGAATCTTCCACGCAAAGTCACCCAACTTACTCCGGATGGTATTCCTTTTCGGATTGATCCATGGATTTGGGCTGTCAACCAGGTTGCAGTCCTTCCCCCTGGGTGTAGAGCAGTTTCTTGGGAAGATCGTCTGCTTTAATGTTGGGGTAGAGGTAGGTCAGGTGTTAGCTCTGGTACCTATCCTCTTCGTGATCTCAAGGTGGAAAGGAAAAGAGAGCTATACTACCTTCTATACCGTCGTCAATTGGGGGTTGGTAGTCGCGGGAATAGTTCTTCTGTTCTTCCAGATTTACGAACACTTCCATCAGGTCTGGTACCACTAGTGGTTCAAGATCAAAGTTTGCATCAGCTTTGACTACTGCGTAAGGGCCGCTCCAGACTGAAGCCGTCACATTTCCAGTTGAATGGTTTTGCTAGGCAGTCGTTGTAATAATCAATGTAAGCGTTGATCGCATGCCTCAGTTCGGTCAGTGACTTTAC
>JBBSPZ010000055.1:0-27364 GCA_038258275.1 Chitinophagales bacterium
ATCCGCTCGTCGATCTCGCCGGTACCCGGTTTGAATTGCACCGGCGCAACACCGGGCAGTACGCTTTCCAGTGGCACCTGACGGTGAACGTCGAGGACCGCGAAAATCCCCTCGATGCAGCCGGCCGCTTCGACGCCCAGTTGGTCACGATCGAGGTGCAGGGAGACACCCTGGACGCCCGGGTGACGGAAGCCGTGTACGACCCCCGACGCGGCGTGCTGAACATCATCCTGGAGAGTGAGCGGAGCTGGCCGCTCAAGATGATTGACGACCGCACCATGCGCACCTATTCCATGAGTGCCCAACTCTGCATGCCCGTCAAGGAAGGATACAGCGTGTGCCGGCGCCCGGTCACCGCCCGGCTGGCCGTGCCGCGGATCACTTCACCCGCGATCCCGCAGCTTCCTGTGCTTACCCGTCCGTCCCCTGATCCTGCGCAAGGTTGAAGAACTCATCGAGGGAGGGCGTGATCACGATCTCCGTGCGGCGGTTCATCGCCCGGCCTGCGGGGGTACTGTTGTCGCCCCGGGGATCGTTGTCGGCCCGGCCGGCGGCAGTGAGGCGGTAGGGGTCTACGCCGAAATCATTGACCAGGCGGCGCACCACCGAGGCGGCACGCAGGGTGCTGAGCTCCCAGTTATCCCTGACGCCCCGGCCGTTGACGGGCACGTTGTCGGTGTGGCCCTCCACGATGACGTCGATGGCCTGGTGGTCATTCAGTACTTTACTGACCTTATCGAGTACGTTGGCGGAGGCGCCGCTGAGCTGGCTGGACCCGCTGGCAAAGAGCATTTTGTCGCTGATGCTGACGTGTACCTTGCCGCCGCGGACTTCCACCTTCACGTCCTCGTCGTTGATGTTGTCTAGGCTGCGCTTGAGGTTGGTCACCAGGGCCAGGTTGATGCTGTCCTTTCGCTGGATGCTGCGGTTGAGCTCGTTGATGTAACTGGTCTGCCCGGTAAGGCTCTGCAGGCTCTCGCGGATGCTGGTGGCGCCCTCCTTGGAAATGACGGAGAGGTCTTCCATGCGGTTGAGCAGGTCGCCGTTGGTGCGTCGTACGCTTTCGAGCTGATCACGGATCAACTGGTTCTCGCGCTGGGCGCCGGTGAGCTGGGTCTCCAGCTCGGTAATCTTTCCCTTATTGCACGAAGTCAGGAGGAGAAACAGGAAGCAGACGCCGGGTAGGTAGTTCATTTGGTATACGTTTATGCGGCAATAACGGGATAGTGACCGGAATTAGCGTCATCGGACTAGGATTCGAACAGGACCTCCGTGGCACCGTACCCGTACCGGGGGTGGTAATTGTTGTGGAACTTCCGCACGAAGGGGACGTGTTTCAGCCGCTCGTGTACGGCTGCCTTCAGCACGCCGTCGCCGAGTCCGTGGATAACGTAGACCTGCTTGACGTCAAGCCGAAGGGCCTGGTCCATGTACAGGTCAAAGGCCTGGAGCTGGGTAGACAGCACCTTATCTTTCGGTACGCGGGAGGGATCGTCGACGAGGGCCTCCAGGTGAAGATCGAGGGTGTCGTTAAACTCCGTGCGGTCCTTCAGGGCGGTATCGGGACTTGGTTTCGCGGCGGCCTGCTCGGGTTGTTTTTTGAGTTGGGCCCGCGTAAGCTCGCGGAGGTTGGGACCGGTCTCGCGATCGGCGACGGAGGAAGCGTCGACCTTTGCGAAAATGGTGAACAGGTGCGCCCCCCGGCTCAGTTCGGGAACCTCCCGGTAGCTGCTGAAAAACTGCTTCGGCTTGATCTTGAGCTGGTGAAAATGCCGCGGCCCGGTCCCCCCCTCCACGGCCGCGCGCACGTCCAGGTCGATCGTCAGCCGCTCGTTGAGCCAGTGGTAGGGGATCAGTTCGTACTTCAGTTTATCGTAGGCGGGTAGGGGGCCGAACTTCGAGCTGCGCTTGGTCACCCCGGTTTTTACCTTGAGCTCGTAGAGGATGCGGTTTCTGGTGCCATTGAGGAGGTAAAGCTGGTAGCTCTCCGGGTCTCCGTCGGGATTAAACAGGGGGTCGAAGGCCAGCTGGACGCCCGTATCGTGCTGGCCCTGCTGGGTGGAGGGGCGTGAGGTGGCGGGCGGGGCCGCGGGTGCGGAGGGTTCCCCCTTCAACAGCGCAATGGCGTGGCTGGGTGCGGGGAGGTACCCCATGCCGCCATCCAGCCTGACCTGAAAGAGGTCGTTGCCCAGCAGGGAAGAAATGGTGCCGGTCTTATTGGTGCGCAGCATGGTGACGCGATCGCCTACGTGGAAGCTCATAAATAGATAGTTGGTTACCTGCTGTAAAGGTGTGAACGGGGACCGATGTTGCGTCCCAATTAGCAGGGCTGCCACGGACGGGATACCTTGCGGGCATGAAAGGTTCTTCTTTCTCCCTGCGATGGCGCATCGCCCAGTTTTTGGAGCTGCGGTGGTGGAAACGCTACCTGCGGGGGCAGTCCGCCGCCGCGTACCTAAGGGACAAAAATGCCTACTGGCAGCGCGTGCTCCGCGAACTCGAATGGACCGTCGAACCCCATATCAGGGTAGTGGACGCCGGCTGTGGTCCGGCGGGCGTATTCATCACCGTTGGTGCACACCAGCGCGTCACTGCCCTGGACCCCCTGCTGCCCCGCTACGAAAGCCTGGACATCTTTGCCCGTGCTCATTATCCCCGCGTAAATTTCCTGCCTCAGGCACTGGAAGATTCCGTAAACCTCCCCCCCTTTGACGCCATTTACTGCTTCAACGCCATCAATCACGTGAGGGACTGGGAACGCAGCCTCGATGTGCTGACCGATCTCGCCCGCCCGGGTACGCGTATGATTTTGTCGAGCGATGTGCACCGGCACCCCTTCCTGCTGGCAATTTTCCGGGTTCTTCCGGGTGATGCGCTGCACCCCCAGCAGCACCCCGCCGCGGAGTACCGTCGGGCACTGCGCCGGCGCGGCTGGCACATCGAGCGGGAACGCGTCCTGCGGAAGGAACTCATCTTCGAGTACCGGGCCTGGGTGTGTGAATTTACTCCGGCCGGGTGACCGAACGAAAGCGCTCCGCAAAGCGGGGGCTTTCCGTACCCATCCACTTATCCCAAAAGGTGAAGTAGAGGCCGAAATTATAGCGCGCCTGCTTGTGGTGGGCGTCGTGGTGGGTGGCTCCGATGAGGCCCCGGACGAGGGGTATCCGGCCCCAGCTCGCCGGAAAAACCTCGATACCCGCGTGGTTGATCGTGGCGGATAAGGTCATGATCGCCAGCAGGGTAAGGAAGGCGAAGGCGTGCATCGGTATAAGCAGTACGCTGAGTGGAAGAAAGGCCGCCTGCAATACTGCTTCCAGTGGGTGAAAGCTAAAGGCGGTCCAGGCCGTGGTCTCGATGCTCTCGTGGTGCCAGCGGTGCACCCGTTCGTATATGCCCGGGCGGTGCATCCAGCGGTGCACCCAGTAATAATAGGTTTCCTGGGCGAAAAGAAAAACGACCGGTCCGGCCAACAGCCAGATATAATCGCCGGTGGACTCAAAGGAGCGGTAGAGCCGGGTATCTCCCCGCTGCCAGAGGTAGAGCACCAGGATACCGAAGGCGGCAAAAATGAGCGAAACGATGCCCGAGCGAAGGATTTCCCGTTGCACCTGCGCGCCCGCCCCGACCTCGTAGTGGAAAATGCGGTGCCGGAAGCGATCCCGCAGCCGGAGCCGCAACACGTAATGGTACAGGCCGCTAAAGGTCAGGTAGCGGAGAAAGATGACGGCAAACATGGCGCCTACCCAGAATAGCCAGTGGCCGAGCATAAGTTAGTTTTTGTCCTGTCTGGCTTCGGACAACTTGCGGGTGATTTTGTTGCCCAGGGCCTGTCCCCATGCCGCACCGACGACCATGCTCTGCTGCATGATATCCCCCTGCTTGGCCACCAGGCCCTGGGCGATCGGATCCTCGAAGTAGGCGAGCTGGAATTCGATCTCCTCTCCCGTGTAATTCTTACGGTAGATCTCCACGAGTAAGGGCTGAATATCCTTCCATCCTTCTTGGTGCACCTCCTGGCTGAAGGTTTCCCAGAAGCCCTCGGGATACTGGTCGGCCGAGGCGGCGTTCCGTTGCAGGGCGATAATGTTGTCGATTGCTCCGAGGAACTGGTTGCGCGCGCCGGAAACCTCTAGTAACCGCACTATCTTTGCCTCCAGTGAATCTGCCTGCGCCTGCACCGTAGGGGCGAGGAACATTAACGTTAAAATTACGAGCAGTTGCTTCATGTTCTCAAATATAGTCTGTTCGGCTTACTCCTGATCACCGGTTGCACCCCAAAACTCATGCAAGATAAACCAAGCGACACAAGATTCGACTGGCAGGGCCACCGGGGGGCGCGCGGACTGCTTCCCGAAAATACCATTCCTGCGTTTTTACGCGCGCTCAGCTACCCCGAAGTGACTACGCTGGAACTGGACGTGGTGATCTCCGGCGACGACCGCGTGATCGTCAGTCATGATCCCTTCATGGAAGAATCGTTCTGTCTGACCCCCGGGGGCGAGCGCCTTACCGAGCAGGTGAACCTGCGCCAGCTCACCGCCCGGGAAATCGAGGCCTACGACTGCGGGAAGCTGGGCAATCCCCGCTTCCCGGAGCAGGTACCGCGACCGGTGGCCAAACCCACCCTGGCGGCCGTGTTCGCCGCGGTGGATCGCTACTGTATCCAGCAGGAGCGCCCCGCTCCCCGCTACAACATCGAGCTGAAATACCAGGCCGAATGGGAACCGGAGCTGGTGCCCGACCGGGACAGCTTCGTGGATCTGGTGCTGGCCGACATCCAGGACTGGGGCCACCCCGAACTGGTGAACTTGCAGTGCTTCGACCCACCCACGCTGCAGGTTATTCACCGCAAAGCGCCCGCTATGGTTCTGGCATACCTGGACGAGGAGCCCGGTAACGTCGGCGATAAAATGAAGGCCCTGGGCTTCGTGCCTGCTATTTATAGTCCGTGGGAGCGCGGATTAACCGCAAGCACGATTGGGGAAGCAAAAGAACTGGGTATGCGCGTAATCCCCTGGACGGTCAACGAGCCCGCCCGGATGCGGGAGCTCATCGACCTGGGCGTGGACGGGATCATTACCGATTACCCGAACCGGATTGCGGGGCTAAGCGACCAACCATGAGGCTGACCTCCTTCCTTCTCCTGCTCGGCTGCGTGCTCGCGGGTGCCGTGGGGTGTCACCGAAGCGAGGAATCGACCGCTAGCTTGCCTAATCCCAGCCGGTGGTCCGTACAGCAGTCATCCATGCAGGCGGAAAATTGGCAATTCGTTGTCTGCTCCCCGGATGCGAGGCTCTTGGCGTTTGTGGAGGAACTGGCAAGCCGGAATCCCTTTGGCAAAGCCGTCTCCGTGATTAAATGTGCGGACTACCAGCCAAAACTGCCGGCCCTATTCTTGGGTGACCGACTGCCGCAGGACCTTTCACAACGGATGAGGGAAGATTCAGCCGTAGCGCGCATGCTCGATCTCAGGCCGGGTGAGCTGCTTATCCTGAACAACTACCTCAATCCCCTGACAGCGAGGGACAGTATGCCCGCTACCCTCACGCTCTACCTTAGTCCTGATCCGGATACCCTGTTGCATGTGCTGTCAGGGATTGATCCCGGCGGCGGCGGCGGAATTTTCCGCAGCCGTTGGGCCTATGAATACCGTATGGCGGACGGGGGGATTACGCTGGGTACGTACGCGGAACCCGGGTGGACGTTCGCCCGGGACGAAGAAGTTTACCTGGCCCCGATCGGTCCGGCCGTGTATACCAGTCAGCAAACGGACTATTTCGCCGTCGACGTGGAATGGTCACCCGAGCAGCTTGCCGACATCGCTGGCTTTGTAAACGATCAGCTCCAAAAGGATGGAGCGGTCCGCCGGGTTTTTATGTATCCGAGCGTCGAACGGATCGGCCTGCGGCGGGGGGATATGGACCCGATCCAGCGGGAGGGGATGGATCTCCACCTCGTTGCGGGGGAAGCCCTGCCCGGGACAAGGTCCCGGACGGCCGCCGATCATGCCTTTCTGGCCGGAATGACCCTGGCCCACGAAGGCTATCGGGTTTATAACGGCTACGGGGGAGCGGGGGTAGGCCCCTCCCTGGATAGCCTCTGCCGCATGCACGTCAATGCCGTCGCGGTCGTACCCTACACCTTTATGCGCAGCGGCAATGAGATGACGGAACTTCCGGTGCCCGATGATGCGGGGTCGGAGAACGATCCCGCAGTCCGCCACGCCATCCGCCGGGCCAGGGAACGGGGCATGTTCGTTCTGCTGAAGCCCCAGATCTGGGTGGGTGGAGGCTGGCCCGGAGACATCCACTTCGAGAAGGAGAACGAGTGGGACCGTTTTTTCGGGGAATATACCAGCTGGATCGGGCACTACGCGCAAATGGCCGAGGAAGAGGGAGTAGAAGCCCTGTGTATTGGAACCGAATTGCTACAGACCACCCTTACCCACCCGGAGGAATGGCGACAACTGATCCGCGCGATCAGGTCGGTGTACAGCGGTAAACTGACTTATGCCGCCAATTGGGGGACGGAGTTTGAGAACGTCACGTTCTGGGCGGACCTGGATGCCATCGGCCTGAACGGGTACTACCCTCTGGCCGGGTCTCAAAATCCGAGCGACGGGGAACTACGCGCGGGGGCCAGCCGGTGGATGAAGCTGGCCGACAGCATCAGCCGCGCGTATGATCGTCCCCTCTGGCTGACCGAAGTGGGGTACCGTTCGGTGGAGGGGGCTTGGACTAATCCCCACGCCGAGTCCGCCGATCGTTCGGCCAGCTACGAAGCCCAGGCGAGATGCTACCAGGCTTTACTGTTTGCCGCCGGCGCATCCGACCGGCTGAAAGGGATGTTCGTCTGGAAGTGGCCCTCTTACCTAGGCCACCGGGAGGGACGCGGCGAAGCGAATTCCGGCTACGTACCCGGGGGGAAACCAGCGGGTGCACTCCTGCAAGCCTACTACGGGCAGCAATGACCCTACTCGAGTGTCGTCACTACCAGGTCGTCCAGGAGCAGGGGGGGCTTGTCCGCGCCGCCGTTCCACACCGAAATGGACACCTCGTCCGCTCCGCCGCTGGGCGCGCCGGCCTCAATGCTTACGTCCCGGGCAAAATCCTCGTTCAGTACGCGGTGAATGCGGACGATGCGCTCCTTCACCTTTTCCCCATTCCGGTAGAAGCGTAGGATCAGTTGCGCCGAAGCGTGGACGTACCACCGCTGCTCATCGATCCGGGCGGAAAATTGGGCCCGGATCCACTGACGGTCGGCGAAGTCCCCGCGGATCCGGTACTCTTCCGTCCCCTGCGTTTCGTTCACCAAACAGATGGAGCCCGTGCCGGCGAGGGCCTCCATCCCGCAGGGACCGGGATCCTGATCTTCAAAATTATTCACGTAGAGGGTATCGATTTGCTCCGGAGTGCCCCGGTAAAATTCCGGGTTATCCAGGAGGAGCTGGTCGTCGCGGTCTACGCCGAAGGTGAACAGGGTCCGCCAGTAGTACGCGCGATTCATCCATTCGCTGACCAGAAGCCCGCCGCGATGGGCCTGGTGGGTAAACCAGGTATTATGGGCCGCACAAAAGAGGAGCACCGCCGCAAGGATTCCCCTGATCCACCCGTTCCGTTGCGCGGCCCAGCTGAGCGAAGCCGCCAGGGGGAAGGCAAGCACGGGATAGGCCTGCACCATGGTGCGTTGGCCCAGGCTTCCCCCGTACCACCAGATGCTCCAGGCAAAGGCGACATAGATGAAAAGGAGCGAGTGGAAAAAGGGGGCGGTAAATAGCCCGTCGCGTCGAAAATAGAGCGGGAGAAAGCCAAGCAGGGCAAGCCACATGACGGGAGTATAGGTAAGCCACCCGGCCTTGTAGCTGAAGAACCCATCCACGAGGTGGGGGTGGAGCCAGTCAAATCCCTGATCCTGGTAGCTGTACACGATCCAGTCGCCGGTGACGTAGTGCCAGTAAAAGAGCTGGATCGATCCCATCGCCACACAGCACGCGACCGCCACGATCAGCCACCGCCATTCCTGGAGTAGAAAATATACGCGGTCTCGGATTGCTACCGGGGTGAGGGGAAGTCCCCACGCCAACGGCAGGATCGCGGCAAGTACTTCCGTAGGCCGGGTCAGGGCCATGAGTCCGATCAGCAAGCCGATAGCGGGGAAAAGCCACCGCCGTAGACGGTTGCCGGTGTCGTACAGGTGATGGGTTGCCAGCAGCAGCAGGGCGTAATAGGTGAAGACGTAGTTGTGGGTCATGGCCCCGTCAATGGCCGTATAATTCAGGTAGTTGGTGGCGAAGGTGACCGTCAGTAGCGTGACGGCTGTAACCCCGTCGGTAAAGTAATGGCGCAAGCCACGCATCAGCACGAACAGCCCCAGAAAGCCTACCAACAAACTGCCCACCGATATCCCGATTTGGTAGGGTAGGGAAAATCCATCGGCCGGATAGTCGGGGGAAGCCAGCGCGTAGGCGTGCCCAAGGGCGAAGAAGGGCGAGAAAGCCAGGGCATGCCCCAGGCTGTACTTCATCACCTGGTGGCCGCTCGCGTGGGCAAACGTCTGGTAGGGATCGTCGGTCGGACGGTACCGCTCAATGATGTCGGGAAGGAAGGCCACCTCCTTCAGGTCGTGGTAAATGAATACGGCGGGGAGATACAGGTAGTAGCCCGAGACGTCGTAACTGATGGTGGCCTCTGCGTGGCCTTGTTGCCACTTCGGGTAGTAAAGGTGGGTGGCTACCAGCAGGAGGTAGCAGACCAGCAGGGAGGCGGTGGGAGTAAGTCGCACGTTGACGAAGGTAAGCAAGATGGGCAGGTAGTACATTAGCCCCGGCTCACCAATCCCCCTTTCCCATGCGTGTTGTTCTATTTCCCCTGATGATGCTGGTGTTCGGCTGTACCTGCGGGCTGCTTGCGCAGTCGGATATGCCCGTAATCCTTTCCCTGCGTGAACAGGGTCAACTCCACGATCGCTGGCTCAGCGAACGCTTCGCAACCGTCGTGCCGCAACTTATGCGCCGGGAAGGCATCGATATGTGGGTGATGATCACCCGGGAGTATAACGAAGACCCGGTAGTGAAGACCATGCTGCCCAGCACCTGGATGGGGGCCCGGCGCACCACGATGTTGCTGGTCTACGATCCGGGGGAAGGCAGGCCCCTGGAGACCCTCGCCTGCGCGCGCTACGATGTCGGGGAGGTGTTCAAAAAGGCGTGGGATGCGGAGCAGCAGCCCGATCAGTGGCAGCAACTGGCCGAACTCATCGAGGCCCGCAACCCCCAAAAGATTGCGGTTAACCGCAGCGAAAGTTTCGGGCTGGCGGACGGGATCAGCAGCTACCACTACGAACGCCTGCTGGAGGCCCTGCCGGATGAACTGGACGATCGCGTAGTCTCCGGCGAGGCCCTGGCCATCGGTTGGCTCGAAACCCGCACCGCAGCCGAAATGGTGGTCTACCGCCAGGTCATGCAGGTCGCCCACCGCATCATCGACGAGGCGTTCAGCGAGCGGGTCATCCAGCCGGGATTCACGACTACGGAAGACGTAGTTTGGTTCCTGCGGGAGCGCACCCGGGAGCTCGGCCTCGGTACCTGGTTTCATCCCACCGTCGACGTACAACGTGCCGAGTCAGCGGAGTTGTACGGCTTCGATCAACGACCCGGAGCGGACGTGATCCTGCCCGGCGACCTGCTCCACTGCGATTTTGGCATCACTTATTGTGGACTGAATACAGACACCCAGGAAAACGCCTACATCCTGAAGCCGAGGGAGACCAGCGCGCCGGACTACCTCGTACAGGCCCACCAGCGCGGGCTGCGGCTCATGGATCTACTCACGGAAGAATACGAAAACGGAAAAACCGGTAACGAGCTGCTGCTCAATACCATCGGCAAGGCCAAAGGAGAAGGACTGCGCCCGAACATTTACAGCCACCCGATCGGGTACCATGGCCACGGTGCGGGGCCGACCATCGGGCTCTGGGATATGCAGGAGGGGGTACCGGTAAACGGCGATTATCCCCTGTATCCATCCACCGCCTACAGCATCGAGCTCAATCACGAGATCTACCTGGACGCCTGGGGAAAGGACATCCGTATCATGCTCGAAGAGGACGGGTACTGGGATGGTGAAACCTTCCGCTACATCAACGGGCGGCAGGAAGCGCTCTTCCTGGTCCCCCGGCAGCACTAGCTTTACGCCGCGGAATTAGTAGTCCGGTCAACGGCAGGCAATAGCTTGCTGAGGCTGGCCTGGCGGTCGGAAGCGAGCCGAAGCAAGGCAGCCGAGGAATTTTTACCCGAAGCAGGCTGTAAAAGGTGGGCCGAGGTAAACCGGGGAGCGGAAGTTGTCATGGCAGTTGATTGTTACGCAAAAATACAAATTGTTGGCTTTATTAGTAATAGTAAACAAAAATAGTTTTCGATTATTTCTCCACGTTTCGAGGGGCCGGACTACCGTGACGCCAACTACCTTTGTTACAAACCGACGATGATGAACCAAGTCCTGACGGCCTTATTAGTATTAGTGCTTTGCACCTGCGTCCGCGCCCAGGAGGATGCGGGTAAGTGGACGGTAGACGACGTGATCCACACCGAATACCTCAGCGACGCGAAGTTTTCCCCCGACGGCAGTATGGTGGTGTGGAGCAAGCAACGGGCCGCGGAGGACAAGAAGAAGGACAAATTCGTCAGCGACCTGTACCTGACGCGCCTCAACGACAAAAAGGACGGAAAATTCCGCACGGTGCGCCTCACTACGGGAGACGACAGCGACCGCTCGGCCCTCTTTAGCAAGGACGGAGAGTACGTTTATTTTCTCAGCGGACGCGACGGGGGCAAGAAACTCTGGAAGATGAGCGTGTACGGGGGCGAAGCTCAGGAAGCCGGGGAGTTCAAGAACGGCATCAGCGACATCCAGTGGATTGATTCTACCACGCTGGCGTACGTCAGTAACGAAGGGAAATCACTCACCGAGCAGCAGCTGGAGGAAAAGAACGACGACGTAATCGTCATAGAAGACACCAGCAGTTGGAAAAGCGAGCGGATCTATGCCTACGACCTGAAGGAAAAGGAGAGCCACCGGCTCACCGTGAACAAGAAGCCGATCGCGGGCTATCAGATGAGTCCCGACGGCCGCTACCTGGCCTACGTGCTGGAAGGCAGTCCCCACCAGGCTTCCGATGCCCAGCCCAAAAGCGCGTATTTTTTGCTGGACCTGGAGAAGGGGAGTGAACAGCAGATTCTACAGGGCCTGCAGGAGCCGGGCAACATCGGCTTCACGGAGGACGGGGCCGGTCTTTTCTTTACGGCTACCAAAAGCAGCAATCCGGAGTGGGACGGCGCCGGCATCGGTCAACTCTACTACCTGCCCGTGGCCGGCCAGCCCCGGCAGATCGACCTGGACTGGGAAAACGGGGTGTCGGACATTACGGTGGTCGGCAACGACGTGGTCGCCAGCCTCTCCAATCGAGCTACCCTTCGGGAAGCGTTCTTTGCCCGTGGGGGCAAGCGGCAGGAGATCGAACTGGATACGATGAAGGACCACGTGAACTTCCTGGCGTTCTCCCGAGACGGGAAGAAGGTAGTATTCCAGTACTCTACCGCGAGCCAGCTGCCGAAGTACTTTGTTGCGGACTTCACGGGTAAAGCGGTCCGCAATCCGGTCGAGCTCGTAGCGCTTAACCAGAAACTGAAGAAAAAGCAGATTACCAAAAGTGAGGTGATCGAATGGAAGGGCTACCAGGGTGAACTGGTCTCCGGAATCCTCTACTACCCGGCGGATTATGAGCCCGGCCGCCAGTACCCGCTGATGCTGAGCATCCACGGCGGACCCTCCAGTGCCGATCTCGACCGCTGGAGCGAGCGGTGGAGCACCTATCCCCAGATCCTGAGCCAGCGGGGCGCCTTTGTGCTGAAGCCCAATTACCATGGCTCCAATAACCACGGCCTGGCGTACGTCGAGAGCATCAAAGAAAACTACTACGAGCCGGAGATGGAAGACATCACAGCCGGCATCGATCGCCTGATCGCGGAAGGAAAGGTACACCCCGACAGCATCGGTAGCATGGGCTGGAGCAACGGCGCCATACTGACCACCATGCTAACGGTGCGCTATCCGGAGCGTTTCAAGGTGGCCTGCCCGGGTGCCGGGGACGTCAACTGGACCAGCGATTTCGGTACCTGTAGCTTCGGCGTCAGCTTCGACCAGAGCTACTTCGGCGGTGCCCCCTGGGACGATACCAACGGCAAGAACTACAACGAGAATTACATCATCAAGTCGCCGCTCTTCGACATGGAGAAGGTGCGGACGCCCACCATCATCTTTCACGGCAGCGAGGACCGGTCCGTTCCCCGCGATCAGGGCTGGGAGTATTACCGTGCCCTCCAGCAGATCGCCAAGGCACCCGTTCGCTTCCTGTGGTTTCCCGGTCAGCCCCACGGCCTGCAAAAGATCACCCACCAGAAACGGAAAATGGAGGAGGAACTCGCCTGGATCGACACCTACCTGTTCGGCACAAAGCCCACGGCGAACCCGGCCTTCAAGGAGGACAGCCCGTTAGCCCTCCTGCTGCAAAAAGATACGGCCGCGATGCACGATGCCCTGTATGGAGCGTTTACCGACGGTGCGCTGCTGCCGGAAGTGGTTTCTCTCGGAAAGGATACGATCTCGATTGCCCGCTTCGAGCTGACGAATGCGCAGTTTGCGGCCTATGATCCAGCCTTCACCCTCCTGGCAGGGGAGGAAAATTATCCCGCCCGCATCACCCGCCCGCAGGCCGAGGGGTACCTGCAGTGGCTCTCCGGTAAGCTGGGGCATCAGGTCCGAATGCCCAACCCAGCCGAGGCCAAAGCGCTGCAGGAGAAGGCCCGGGCAGTAGCCGAAAAGGAGAATACCCTTAATTACTGGGCGGGCTATTCCATTACCCGCGATGAGGTCGGCGACCTGCGCCGCAAAGTGGAAGAGTTGAAATCATCGCTGCTCAGGCCGGTAGGCAGCTACGCTCCCGTTAAGGTTGGGCAGGCCCAGTTGTACGATCTTGGCGGAAACCTGGCGGAGTATGCGGCCGGGACCTTACACTATGGCTACAGCGCCTACGACTACGTGGATCCCGCCGCGGGCGACGACGTCCCGGAAACCGAATACCTGGGCCTCCGCGTAGTGGTCGATCAGGTTAAGTAAGCTTACAGCTTGATCACCTTGGCCACCTTGAGCGACTAGCCGCCGGCGGTGATGCGCAACAGGTATAGACCTGGTTTCCAGCCGTAACCGAAGGAAACCGAAGCTTGTGCCGTGCCCAACGGCTGCTGGTAGACCCGCTCACCGCGAATTGAGAACACTTCAAGTACCCCGGCCGGATACCCCTTCAGGTCGTAATCCAGGTTGAATTCCGTAGTGGCGGGGTTGGGGTAAAGGTCCGCCCGGATGTCCCGGTCAACAGCCACTCCCGCGACGGGGGACAGCAGGAGGGAATCTAATAAGCGGAAATTATCGAATCCTGCCTCGACGGCATTATCGTGTGCTTGTTGGTCGGCAGCAGTGACGAAAAGCCGCATCGAATCGGTAAGGGCCAATCGGCCATCTAGTCGTATGGTATCGCGGGTCCAGGCCATCACGGATTGCGTATACTTCGCGATCACTACGGTGGTATCTCCGTTCGAAAGCTCAATTTTCAGGCTATCGTTGGCGGGTGGGGTCGCGTCGTCGTAGTTCCCCCACCAGTAATCATACGACAGTTCAACGCCCGTTCCGTAGTCCGTCAGGTCAAAATAGGGAGAAATCAGAACGGTCATTCCACGATCCACGTCACCGGAGTTCGGTTCCCCGCCTGCCAGTCCCGTGAAGTAGGCGGACTCCGCGATGTCATTCGGGGAATCCGTCCCCGGTTGTAGGGTTCCGGAACTGTTGAAAATCGCCCCGGGAGTACCCCGCTCCCAGGCTCCCGCGCTGGCAGTGGTTTCCACCGTCCATCCTAAATCCGTAGTGAAAGAATCTTCGTAGCCGCGTTCCAGAAGCACCGTCTGCCCCACGAAATCATCCCCGCGGACTCCTTCGATGAGCTTCTCCTGATACCCCCATGCGGTGACCAGCAAGTCGTAGGATTCATCGTATATCTCCTGCAGCTCTCCCAGACCGCTACTGTCGGTAGCAGTGGAGTATGTCGCGCCTGCATTGATCAGGGTAATGAATGCGCCCGCTATCGGTGCGCCGGAGCGGCCGTCCAGCACGGTGACACTTACGGAGGTGGTAAGCCGTGGCGAGAGCGCGAAGTCCTGGGTCACCGTAAGGCCCTGATCCAGTTGAATTTCTACCGTGTCCGGATAGTAGCCTTCCCGCTCGGCAATGACGGTATAAAGTCCCGCATCGGCCACCCCGGTCTGGTAGGCCCCGGTAGCGTCGGTTTGACCCCTATTGGCTTGCGCGGTCTCGATCGTGATCGTGGCGGTATTAAGGGCAAGGCCGGAGGCTAGGTCGGTTACGGTCCCCACCAGTCTGGCGGCTCGTTTGTAGTCTACTTCCAACACGTAGAGCCCAGTGAAGCGGTCGCTGATGAGGGTAAGTCCGCTCGGCAGGTAGGGGTAGGCGCCCCAGGCGCCGTTAAATCCGCCGTCCGGACCCGGGTAGGTGTCGTAGTTGGCCACCTCGATCAGATTCGCGGCGTCGGAAGCATCGACGACCCGGAGTCCGTCGGAGTAGGAGCTGATCGATAGGTAATTGTCGATAACGTGGACATTGTGCGGAATCGACTTCGTATTCAGGCTGCTGATCGGGCGATACTCGTCGAGCAGACGGATATCGGAAAGGTTCGTAATGTCGTAAGCAGCTACGGAGCCGTCGGCTTTTTCGTCGGTGGTGAAGACGGTCGTATTCTCCTTATTTACCCAGGCGTTGTGGGTGAAGGCGGAGGGAGTGCGCGTCCGTCCGATCTCCACGATGCTGTCTAAGCGGTGGATGTCGTAAATGGCCAGCTCCCCGCGGTAGATCTCCGAGGCGTACATGATGCTGTCCTGGACAAACACATCGTGACTGTACACCGGCGGCCCGAGGGCCACGATGGGGGGATGGGCGGGGTCGGCCTGGAGGTCGAAAATGATCATCCCTCCACTATTCACGTTGCCATCTCCGCCGGCGGTAAAGGCCAGGCCGCTGCTGGTGTCCACGTAAATGTTGTGGGCACGCACGAATGGGGCAGCAAAACCGGGCACCTCGTACTGGTAGTTGACGGAGGTTACCCGCGCCGGCAGCTCGCTCAGGTCGATTACGGTGAGGCCGTCGGCCCCTTGGTCCGCGACGGCATACGCATACTCCCCGTACGTTTTCATATCCCGCCAAATACTCTCGACACCGGCTACGAAGCCCACTTCCACGGCGTGGTCCGGATCGGCCAGCGACACGAAGGATATGCCGGTGTTCATGCCGACGATCGCGTATTCCGTCCCGTCGGGAGCTACGTATCCCCACACGTCGTTGACGTCGGGTTCGTAATCCAGGTTCGACCGGAGGGTAACGTTGAGCTGGCACCACAGGGGGGCGGCACCGATCAGCAGGCAAAGCAGGGTAAAGGTCTTTCGCATGGAAGGGTAGATGGGACATTCGCGGGAGGACGGAGAGGTCCGTGCTGCGCAATCAATCTATTAACCAACAAGCAAGCGATTTTGGTCTGGGGGTATCAGTCCGCCTTCCGATAAATCACCGTTTCGTTGCTCACGCCGAGCAGCTGCAGTTCCAGAACGTTGTCGTTCAGACGCACGATGCCATAACAATCGGTCTGCGCCGGTCCACTGATGGTGAAACAGGGTTTGCCGGTGGAGGTGCCTCCGCTGCAGGCTTCCGGGCACACCCCGTGGAAGCTCATGTTTTCCTCGACCAGGAGTTCCCCGTTGTAGAAGGTCTTGTAGTGGGTCGGGGTAAACTCTACCACCTCCTGGGTATCGTCGGCATTTTCCCACCTGCCGGTCAGCATTTTCTGGGCGGCGAGCGCGGGTGCGGTGTTATTGGAAGGGTCGACGCCCTTGGCACCCGCATAGCTTTCGCCTTTCTTGATGGTCATTCCGTAGGGGGTTGGGGCGGCAGCGCCGGGCGGCACAACGACATTATTCGCTCCGGCATCCGGTAGTTTGTTGGTGTCCGGGGTCGCGATCGGGAATTCTTCGGTTTCCGCAGTTTGCCCGGGAAAGGCGTAGGTCGAGTCGGCCGCCAGTTCCTCCGCGGTCATTTCGGGAGCACAGTAGGTGAGGAGTATGGCGGTTGCCAGCAACAGGAGGTAACGCATAGCTTAACGGACTTAGGTTTCCGCTAAACGATGGAACGGCCGATTAAGTGCGCAGGTTGCGGAGGGTCCGGTCGGTGCGCAATACCTGGGGAAGCAGCAAGCGGCGGCCGTCATTCACGATCAGGTGGTCGGCCGCGGCCTCCTTGCGGGCATCCGGCCACTGCTGGTCGGCACGGGCGGCGAAGGCGGCTTCGGAGAGGTGGTCGCGGTTCATGACGCGGGCCATGCGGACCCGGTACGGCGCGGCGACCACGATGAGGGCGTCGTATTCCCGGTCGGCACCGATTTCGAAAAGGATGGCGGCCTCGTGGAGGGAGTAGGGAGTCGTCTGCTCGGCGTGCCACCGTACTGCATCCCGAGCAACGGCCGGATGGACCAGGGCATTTAACCGGGCAAGCTCCGCCGCATCGCCGAATACCCGCTCGGCGAGGTAGCTGCGGTTCAGTTGTCCGTCGCCGTGGTAGGCTTGTGATCCGAACGACTCCTCGATGGCGTCCCGCAATTCCGGATCGGCAGACATGAGGCCTTTTGCCCGCTGGTCGGCGTAGTATACCGGGATACCGAGGCGCTCAAATTCCCGGCAAACGGTCGTTTTACCCGCGCCGATGTTGCCCGTTATACCGATCCGTTTTGCCATGGGGTTGCGTTGATGCAGATAAAAGTGACTACACCGGCTCGTCTATCGCTAATTTGTAGGTAGGGTCTTCGAGTACATTTACTTCGATGATGGCGTCAGCCTTGTTGAGCATGCGGCGACAGTCGGCGCTCAGGTGCTTCAGGTGAACCGTTTTGCCCACCTTGTGGTAGCGTCCGGTCAGCTTGTTGAGGGCCTCAATGGCGGACATGTCCACTACCCGGCTTTCCTCGAAGTTGATGACGATCTCCTGGGGGTCGTCCAGCACGTCAAATTTTTCGGTGAACACGGCCACCGAGCCGAAAAAGAGGGGACCGTAGATGTCGTAGTGTTTTACTCCGTTTTCGTCAATGTGCTTGCGGGCCCGGATGCGCTTGGCACTCTCCCAGGCGAAGCGCAGGGCTGCGATGATCACGCCCACGATAACGGCCAGGGCGAGGTTGTGGAGGAAGATCGTGACGAGGGTCACCAGCACCATCACGAGGATGTCCGATTTCGGCATCTTTCCGAAGGTGCGCAGACTCGCCCATTCGAAGGTGCCGACGGCGACCATGATCATCAGTCCCGTCAGGGCAGCCATTGGGACCGCCTCGATCAAACTGCTGCCGAACATAATGAAGACCAGCAGCATCACCGCGGCCACGATACCGGAAAGCCTCGCCCGTGCACCGGCACTAATGTTGATGAGCGACTGCCCGAGCATGGCGCAGCCCCCCATTCCAGAGAGGAAGCCCGACAGGATATTCGCTGCACCCTGCGCCACCGCCTCCTTGTTGCCACGCCCCCGGGTTTCGGTGATCTCGTCGATGATGTTGAGGGTCAGCAGGCTCTCGATCAGTCCGACACCGGCCACGATCAGGGCATAAGGCGTAATGACCTGCAGGGTTTCTAGCGAGAAGGGCACCTGAGGAATGTGGAAGGGAGGGAAGCCACCGGAAATGCTGGCCAGGTCGCCAACGGTCTTGGTGTCGATGCCCATCGCCGCGACGATCCCGAAGACGGTCAGAATGGCTACCAGCGATGCGGGAACGGCCTTGGTCACCTTGGGCAATCCCCAGATGATGGCCATCGTCACCACGACCAGGCCACCGAAGAGATAGAGCGGCAAGCCGGTCAGCCAATCGCCCGTAGCCGGGTTCTTGAACTGGTCGAGCTGAGACATAAAGATGATGATCGCCAGGCCATTTACGAATCCGAAGATGGCAGGGTGAGGGACCAGCCGCATGAGTTTTCCCAGACGCAGCACGCCGGCCACTACCTGGAAGATGCCGGCCAGCACCACCGTGGCGAAGATGTACTCGATCCCGTGGGATTGTGCGAGCGATACGATCACTACCGCTACCGCACCCGTAGCGCCGGAGATCATGCCCGGCCGGCCGCCGAACACTGCGGTCACAATGCCCATCACGAAAGCGGCGTAGAGGCCGGTCAACGGCGGCAATCCGGCAAGGAAAGCGAAGGCCACGGCCTCCGGAACCAGGGCTAGAGCTACCGTAAGTCCGGAAAGAATCTCAATGCGGTAATTGACCTTTTGATTGAAATCAAAAAAGTTGATATACTTTTCCATCTGTCTTACAACGGATTATCCACACGGCCTGGGGCACTGTGGTAACTAGGGAGATGTGTTGGATCGACTGTCCCCTCAACGAAGCCGCAAAGGTAAGGCTAAAGCGGCACAGGCCAGGAAATGGCGGGTTATCTTCGCCCCGAAATAAGGAACCCATGCCCGAAGAAGGAAATGTCATCATCACCGTAATCGATCGTCACGGCGATGCCCACGAACTGGAAGCGCCTACGGACATGAACATGAACGTGATGGAAGTATGCAAGGCCTACGAGCTCCCCGTGAAGGGAACCTGCGGCGGGATGGCCCTGTGCAGCACCTGCCATTGCTACATTCTGTCGGATACCCGGCTTCCGGAAATGGGAGGCGACGAGGAGGATATGCTGGATCAGGCCTTCTTTGTGGAGGACAATTCCCGGCTAGGTTGTCAGCTCCGCATTACCGATGCGTTGGAGGGCCTGCGCATCCAGCTGGCCCCGGAGGCAGAGGACTAGAATTTAATTTATCAAAAGGGGACGTAAACTTTTGCGGTTTCAGTTTTGTCTATATCTTTGCATCCCGTTACGAAGGTAGCGTGGTAAAAATTACATCGCGGGGTGGAGCAGTTGGTAGCTCGTCGGGCTCATAACCCGAAGGTCGCAAGTTCGAGTCTTGCCCCCGCTACAGGAGCGGAAGCCGTCATCGACGAAAGTTGATGACGGCTTTTTGCGTCAACCGCAGAGCAGTTTCCCAGCCCCCGTCCCCGGGTGAAACCTGGGGAAACAGGTTTCCGTTTCACTCTACCTGTCGCGGGTCGTAAGTCACTTCGTGCTCGTTCAGCAGCCTCAACAGTTCCCCCTGGGAGGACTCCCTGCCGTGGTGGCGTTCCTGGTTTTTGACGTAGCGTACTAAATTCGGAAGCGCCTTCGGCGCGTAGGAAAACGCGGCGTAGCCGGTTTGCCAGTTCGTGAATTCCGGAAAGATCCCGGTTAGCCTGATGTACTTCGAGGACCCCACCTTGATCTCCTTCACCAGATCCGCTATGGCGACGGAGGGGTGGATCCGGAGGATCAGGTGACAGTTGCGCGCTTTGCAGATCCCCCAGACGTAGCGGTAGAGTAGTTGCCGACCCGATTTGAGCAGCACCGGATGGCGGTATTTGGTGCAGAAGACGATCTGGTAGAGGACCTGGACGTAGGAAGACATGCGAAGGGCAGGGTAGGTGATCGGGGGTGTTGTCCAGGAGCTATCGCACCTGGTAGATACGGGGTAACCACTTCGTGGTTGCCCGCGTCTCCGGCACAAAATCCATCCCCATACTCTACTAAAGGTGGAGTCAGGTTAATTCTTCCGCGGCATCAGTTTCCGCCGCCACTCTTCTTCCGCTTAAACGGATTAAACTTCTCCAGTTCCTTTTTCACGTCGTTGACGGCATCGCGGGCGGCTCCGGGGAGGGAGGAGGAATCCGGAGCGAGGGTATCCCGACCGAGTCCCAGCGCACCCTTTAGCTGATTGGCGGCTTCCTGCTCCAGGCGGTTGGCCTGCTGGGCGGCGGCGCTGCGGAGGCTATCCTCTATGGCGCGGGCCGAGTTGCCCGCCACGGCCTTCACGGAGTCTACCTGACCCTGGAGTTTATTCTGTACTTCTTCCTTACGGGTATCCAACTCCTGTTGCAGGCGGTCCTTCACGGCGTCGGCGATGTTTCCAGCCACCGAACCGCTACCGCCGTCCTGGGCACCGAGTAGGTCAAAGGAAGCGCGCGGATTGGCGATGGATCCGGTCAGGAGGATATTCAGGTTGAGCGTATCGCCGGGGGTAATATCGAGCCCGAGCTTGCCCGCCTGACCGGCGAACTTGTCGAGGGCGGAAAGCGCCGTACCGGTCACGATGTTGCCCTCGATCATGGAGCGGGGTACGGCGGCCCGTAGACTGAAGTTCATATCGGTGTCGAGGCCGCTGGTTCCCGCCATTTGCATGCCGACGCCGGCCAGCTGGAAGCCGAACGGTTCTACCGTTACGGTGCCGTTCCGGACCTGAAAGGGGGCGATGATGTTGCGGAGCGTAGCATTTTGTTTGAGCTCGTTCACGTTCAGCGCGTTGCCGATCACCTGGAGGGGCTTAAAGGCGGCAATAGTGGCTTGGGCGGTCCGGAGCAAGCCCTTGGCGTTTATACTCTTCAGGTCCGGGAACAGGTCGTTGCCTAGTTTGCCGTCCATGACCAACTGGCTGCTGAAGGTGCCCGAAATGAATTTTCCAACGGGAGCCAGGAGGGCGAAGGTATTCAGGGAGCTGAAGGCCTGACCGAAGTCGAGGTTCCGCAGGTCATAGGAGAACCGGAAGGCGGGCCCATCCCCTTCGGCCGTATCGTAAGCGCCCGTGAATCCCATGGAACCACCCAGCAGGTTGGCATTTCCGTTCTCGATCACCACGGCACCGTCGCGGATGCGAAGTACGCCGTTCACCTGATTCATCGTGATATCGGTGTACTGCACGCGGTCCGCTGCCATATCCACCGTCAGGTTGATGTTGCGAGGAACGGGGATCGGGGCGGTTTCCGCGGGTGCGGGGGATGCCCCGGAATCCGCCACGGCTGCCTCCCCGTCGCTCATGAAGTCGCTCACGTCAAAGAAGCCGGAGCGCACGGCGAGGTCGCCGGTCAGCACGCCCTCGCCGAAACTGTAATCGAAGAGGTTATTGATGGTGCCCGACGCATTGAAGGTGCTCTGCTCCAGGGTGGCGGCCGCAGTGGCAATATCCAGGCGGTTGGGTTTCACGTTACCGACTACCTTCAGGTCGGTCGGCCGGTATTCCCCGTAGGCGAGCTGCTGGATCTCGGCGTCGACGTCAAAATCAAACCGATTGAAGATCTCCGTTTCCCCGGCCGCAGGCGAGGTGCCGGCATTCAATTCGGCCGGACTGGTGGGTGCGTCGGATCCTTCCTCGGTCATCCACTCATCCGCATCGAAGAAGTTGGAACGCAGGGTTACACTGCCACGCATGGTTTGCTCAGGACTGAAGTAGGCTAGAATATTATTTATTTTCCCGGTGGCGGAGACGTCGCTGCGGCCCAGGGTGGCGGTGAACTGGCGGATGTCCACGTTCTGGGGGGTGAAGTCGGCACTGGCCTGTGCGATCCGTACCGAAGGCGTACCGTCCGCGGTGTAGACCAGGTTGCTGACCAGGAGGTCCCCGGCGAGATTCACGTCCGCGTAGCGGCCGGCGTCTAGAGCGCTCTGCCGCACGTTTTCCATCGTGATGTCCGCCACGATGCGTCCGGCCAGTTCGCTCACGCCTTCGAGCGGGATTGCGGAGGCCCACTTGGCCAGGTCTACCGTGCCCTGGAGACGGGCATCCACGTTCGGATCGGATAGGGGAGTGGACAAGCGGAATCTGCCCGCGAAGGGATCGCCGCCGAGGTTAAAGTTAAATCGGGGTAAGGCGACCACTAGTTGGTTCAGGTTGCTCCCCGGGCTGTTCACCTGGAGGGCGGCATCGATACCGGTGATGGCTACGGGTCGACCCGGGTACTGGACGCTGCCGTCCGCAATCTCGCTGTTGACGGTGAAGGCGGGGTACACTTCCCGATCCCCGTTGTAGGTACCGCGGACGTCACCGTTCAGCGTAAAGGTACCACCGGTCTGTACCCGTTCGAAACCTTCGGTGTAAGCAGCGGGGATGATGCTCCACAGCTGGCGGAAGTCGTTGGCCGGGGCACTGTAAGTGAGGTCGAGGAGAATATCATCGTTGTCCTCCAGGTCGATGGAGCCGCCAAACTCGAGGGCGAGCTCATTGAGGAGGACCTGGTTGTCCTTAAAGGTATACTTGAGGTTGTCGGCGTCGATGTTCACCACCGCGTCGGCTACCAGGTCCACTTTGTTCAGGTAAGTGATGCCCCCCTGGCTGAAAGTGAATGCGTCGGCTTCGGCGTGGGTATCCACGTCGAAAACGGAGGCAGTGAAGTCCCCGTCGCCGGTGGCATTCAGACCGCTAAGCTTCACGTAGGTTTCGGTAGTGCGGTCGTCGTAGACCAGGCTGCCGTCGTTGACCTCAAAGTGGTCGAGGGTGATGAGTACGTTGCTTTCCTCCGCGGTCGCTGCACCTGCGTCCGCGCCCGTCGTTTTCGGCACGACGAGGTAGTTGGCGAGCTCTCCGGTTAGCACAAGCAGGTTGATAGCGGGCGCATCAAGCGTCACCGCGTCGATTTCGTAGTTCCCGTTTCCGGCCACCACTGACCAGAAGCCGAGGTCGACCCGCGCCTGCTTGCCCGTAACGAGCGGCAGGCCCGCGAAGGTGTCCACCCCAATTACCTGGTAATCATCGATCGTGAGGGCGATGTCGGGAAAACTGCGCAGAAAGCTGACACTGGCGTCGGCAAAGTCCACCTCCGCGTTGAGCGAGGAATTTATTCCGGATTTAGTACGGGCAATGATCTCCTCCTTGAAGATGGCCGGTGCGGCCAGGAGGAAGGCGATGAGCAGAACCAGGAACACCGCCAGACCAATAAATACGCGTTTGACAACTTTCATAAAGTAAATTTTCTTAAAAACAGCTTTGCGGGGTGGGTGGTTGGGCTCCATCTTTGCAGGAGTGGCCGTTTGTGTAGTGTTTTACTACCTAAGTGACGCTATACCTTTGGTAGCGTCACACTTTTTCGGAGTATTTCCACGGTCTCTCCCGTTTAACTGAACCCATAATTATGACAGCCTCTGGCATGGATTACACATTACTAAGCACCCAGGAAGACCTGAAAGCCTTTCATCAGGAGCACCGGGATATCGAATGGATGGGCTTCGATACGGAATTCATCGGAGAAAAGCGCTACCATACGTTGCTATGCCTGATCCAGGTCAGCAGCGTCCATGGCCTGTTCCTGATCGATCCACTGGCGATCGACGATCTGGGGCCCTTTCTCTCCCTGATCCAGGATCCGAACATCATCAAGATCACCCACGCCGGCGATAACGATTACCGGTTGCTTTACCGCGGTTACGGAATCACGCCGGCCAATATCTTCGATACCCAGGTGGCGGCCAGCTTCATTGGCCACCGCTATCCCACGAGCTTCGCGCGGTTGGTAGAAGCGGAAATCGGGGTCAATCTCGGTAAGGGGTACGCGGTCACCGATTGGTCCCGGCGGCCAATGAGCGAAAAGCAGATCAAGTACGCGCTCTACGACGTGGTCTACCTGCGCGAACTCTACGACAAGATCACCGAAAAACTGCAGGAAAACGGCCGCCTGAGCTGGGCCCTGGAGGAATGTGCCCTGATGGCCGATTCGGATACCTATTACCGCGATCCCAATCACGAGTTGCTCAACAGCAACATCGCCCGCTCCAGCCGCACCAAAGACCGGGTCTTTCTCATGCGGCTCTACGAATGGCGCCGGGCGCTGGCCGAGGAAAAGAACTACAGCAAGGAGATGATCCTGCCCAGCAAAATCATCAGCCAATTGGTCCGCGGAGTACGCGGCGGCAAAGAATCGATGCAGGAAAACCGCCGGCTGCCCGGCAAGACCATCAGCCGCTACGGCGACCTGTTCGTCGGCTTTTACACCGAGGAGGCCACCGACGCCGAACTCGAAGTGGTCAATCAAGTCCAGCGCAGCAGCCAGGAAGACGAAGAAGACGACATGGTGATCGAGCTGCTCTACCTCCTCATGAAGTACCGGGCGGGTGAGGCCGACATCAGCCATGCGCTGGTCATGCCCCGCAATGCCATCCGGCGCATGAAGCAGGACGAAGCCGTCCGCAAGGCCCTACTCGGATCCGGCTGGCGGCGCGAACTCCTCGGAGATGACTTCGTGGAATGGCTGAAGCACTTCGACCAGCTCAAGATGCGCATCGAAGGGGGTAAGATCAGCCTGACGGTGTAGGCAATTCCAGCGTCCGGTAGATCGCCAGTAATTTCGGGGCTTCCGCTTCCCAGCAGAGGACATCGGCGGCCAGCTCGCAGCCACTCCGTAACGCCGCATACCGAGCAGTATCCTCCTGCAGCACTACAAGTAGGGCAGCCAGCGCCGCTGCCGAAAGAGTAGGCAGGAGCTGAAAACAGTGGTGCTCCTCGTTGATGGCCCGGTACTCCGGATAATCCATCTGGATACTGGGCAGGCTGGCCTGAACGTAATCCAGCGCTTTATTGGCGAGGCTGTAGTAATAGTTCGGACTGTCACCAGCTAATAGATTGATACCCAGCCAGGCACGGTGAGTGAGCTCCGGTAATTTATCTGGGGATACGAAGCCCGCAAACCACACTTGGTCCGCTACTCCGAAGCGCTGAGCAAGGGCCTCCAGTGCCGGTCGTTCGGGACCGTCGCCAACTATCCATAGCCGTGCCCAGGAGAGCAGGGAAAGCGCCTCGATCGCGGTGTCCACCCCGCGACCGGGATTGAGCATACCCTGGTACAATATTACTCCTCCAGCTTTTTCCGTTTTTGGAATTTGTTTCCTAAAGGGAAGGTTGCGGACGACATCAAAGGGTACACCGTAGTCTTCCTCCAGCTTCCGGGCAAGGACCGAAGCTACCGTATAGCGGGCATCAGCGCGGGGCACCAGGGTACGTCCCAGGGTACGCCATGCCCGGCGAACGACCGGACGGATCACTACTTCGGGGGTCTCGCTGAACCACTCGTGGGCATCGTACACCAGCCTAGCCCTGCCGCGGGTAAGGAAGTAAGCGGGCAGCAGGGTATCGAGATCGACCGCGCAGATGACGTCGTAGTTCCATGACCGCAGCTCCCGCCACACTCGAAAATTGAACTCAGCGTAGAAGCGCTTACCGGTGTGGTAGCGGCAGCGTATCCGGTGCTGTCGGTAGGATCGCTCGCGTAGCGGCGCGCTGTCGGGTAGCTCACGGCCGACCAGGCTTACCTCATGACCCGCTTCCTGCAGGGTCGTGCAGATACGGTTCATCCGCTGATCGTGGGTCAGGTCATTGGTTACGGTGCAGATGATCCTCACGGGAGGTGGAGGTTGTCGCTATCTTTTACGATCAACCCCTCGTTGATGAGGTGCTGCACGGTGCGCGCCACTTCACTGGCCGGTAGGTTGCCGAAGGCGGAGTAGGCTTCGCGGACCGGTATTTCCTGCCGCTGGGAAAACAACTCCAGCAAACGCTCGTAAACCTGCCGGTTGGTAGGGAGGCTCACGCGGCGTTTTCTGCACACGTCACACACCCCGCATTCGGGTGCGGCGGCTTCCCCGAAGTAGCGGAGTAGTTGCTGGGACCGGCAGTTGCCATCGCTTTCGCAGTAGGCGATCATGGTATCGATCCGGTGGCGGGCGCCTTCCTTCAGGAAGCGGTACCGCTTCTCGTCGATGCGCAGGTTGTCCGGATCGATCCGCTCCTCGAGAAAAACCAACTGGGGCCCATCCTTTTCGGGCGTGTACGCGAGGATGCCCTCCGCTTGCATCTTAAGGAGGGTGCGTTGCAGCTCCTCCGTGGTGATCTTCAGGAAATTCGCTAGCGAACCTTCCCGTAGCTGTACGGGATTGAGGAATGCTCCCTGCGAAGTCCGCAGCACCGACTTGACCAGCTTATCCACTTTCGGGTGTTTGATCTGGTAATCGTAAAGCTGCTCCTTGTTGACGATGAATTGTAGCGTTGCCGCCTGCTGGATGGGGTCGGTAAGCAGTAGGTAGCCCGACTGTTCGAGGGCTTTGAGTCCGCTATACGCCTGCCGCACGTCGAATCCGAAATTGTTGGAGAAGCGCGTGAGGTCGAAATCGTAGGCCTCGCCCTGTCCGCCGCCTACGGCCAGCTGGAGAAAACTTCCCAGCGCCCGGTACATGCGCTTGATCTCCGGTACGGGGGGGTAGCTGTACTCCCAGTTGCGGATGAGCCGCTCTCCGTCGGAGGGGTGGTAAAGCATCACGCCGTAGCTGGGAAGTCCGTCCCGGCCGCCCCGCCCGGCTTCCTGAAAGTAAGCCTCTGGGCTATCGGGAGGACCGTAGTGAATCACGGTCCGGACCTCCGGCTTATCGATACCCATCCCGAAAGCATTCGTCGCCACGATCACCCGCAGCTTTCCCCCGAGCCATTCGGCCTGCCGCTGGTCCTTTTCTTCGGTTTCCAGTCCCGCGTGGTAGGCGGCGGCGGGAATGCCCCGGCGGCTGAGCTTGTGGGCGATTTCCTTGGTCAGTCCGCGGCTGCGCACGTACACCAGGCTGGTGCCGGCTACCCCCTTCAACACGTCGATCAGCTGCTGTTCCTTGCCCGGTGGCCGGCGTACGATGTAGGCCAGGTTTTCCCGGGCAAAGCTCTGCTGAAACACCTGACTGCCCCGTTTAAATTCCAGCTTTTCCTGGATATCCTCCACGACCTCCGGGGTGGCCGTTGCCGTCACGGCGATAAAGGGGACATCGGGGTGTACTTCCCGCAGCTCCGCGATGCGCAGGTAGGGCGGCCGAAAATCGTAGCCCCACTGGCTGATGCAGTGCGCCTCGTCTACCGCCACCAGGGCCACCTTCATCCGCCGGATGCGTTCGCGGGCCAGGTCCGTCAGCAGCCGTTCGGGACTCAGGTAGAGCAGCTTGGTGTTGCCGTAAACGGCGTTATCGAAGATCCGGTCGATGTCGGCGTTCCGCATCCCGCTGTACACGGCGTCGGCCACGATCCCCCGCTCCCGCAGCTGGCGTACCTGGTCCTTCATGAGGGCGATCAAGGGGGACACAACGAGGGTCACCCCCTCCAGGGCGAGGGCGGGGATCTGGAAGCAGAGGCTCTTCCCGCCTCCGGTGGGCAGCAGCGCCAGGGTATCCTTTCCCGTGAGCACACTGCCTATGATTTCCGCCTGCAGGGGGCGGAAGGCGGGATATTTCCAGTACTGCTGAAGGAGTTGCTCGGGAGTAGACATACGGGCGGGGACGCGGGTGCAATATAGCCCACCACATGCGGCTACCACTTCCTCCGCTCCAGACTCAGGACGG
>JBBSPZ010000056.1:0-27278 GCA_038258275.1 Chitinophagales bacterium
GCCCCTCAACTTCCTAACCCCTTGCTCATGACCGTTGGCCTCTTCGTTCCCTGTTACGTCGATCAGTTCTACCCCAAGGCGGGCATGGCTACACTGCAATTGCTGGAGAAAGTAGGCTGCACGGTGGTCTATCCACGTGACCAGACCTGCTGCGGACAGCCCCTGGCCAACGGCGGCATGGAGGAGGAGGCCCGTCCGATCTACGCGCACTTCATCGACACCTTTAAGGAGTTCGATTATGTCGTATGTCCGTCGGGCAGCTGCGTCTACCACGTCGCCCACCATTACGATAAACTGGAGCAAACGGAGGAAGTGATTCGCGTCCGCGAGCGCACCTTCGAGTTGGCCGACTTTCTGGTCAACGTCGTGGGCGTGAAATCCCTGGATGCCAAATTTGCCGGACGGGTAGGTATTCACAACAGCTGCCACGGGCTCCGCGGGCTGCGCCTCGGCTCCGGCTCCGAGCGGGTGGGCGCCGACTTCAGCTATTACCGCTACCTGCTGAATATGGTCGAGGGCGTGGAGCTGGTGCAGCTCGACCGCGTCGACGAATGCTGCGGCTTCGGCGGCACCTTCAGCGTCAACCAGCCCGAACTCTCCACCAAAATGGGCAAGGACCGCATTGCCGACCACCTGCGCCACGACGCCGAGGTCATCACGAGCGGGGATATGTCCTGCCTCATGCACATGGAGGGGTTGATCCGCCGCGACGGCCTTCCGCTGCGCGTGATGCACGTCGCCGAGATCCTGAACGGTGGGGTGGCCGGTTAGGTCTTCTCTACTTTGCGGGGCCGCAGGGGCAATGCCGAGCCTACTACAGCTTGAACACCAGGCCCAGGTTTATCCGGTTGCTCTTTCCGATGTACTCTCCGCCCAGTACGTAGGCTCCGCCGGTCACGATACCCACCCACGGCCGGAGAGGAAGGTATACGGTACCGCCGAACCGCCGCCAGCTGCTGCCGCTGCCGGCCGTGGCGGTCTGCACGGCGGGGCCGGCTTCCAGTGCGGTGATGAATTCCACCCAGCCCTCGACGTAGACGTAGCGGGTGCCGTAGCCGGTTCGCAGCAGCAGGGGCCACGAAGAGCGGCTGTCGGGGGCAAATTGAACGTCGATCCCCGACTGGGCGTGCAGAAAAAAGCCGCTATCCAACTGGTACTGGTAAACGAGGCGGCCCTGGAATACGGTAGCTTTCTGTCCGAGGGCGGCAATGCCGGTCGTTTCGTAATTGCCTACGGGAAAACTGAGGCCGACCGCCGTGAAGACGCGGTGGGCCCCCTGCTTATCCCGGCGGTCGGAATTGAGGTACTTGATCCACAGGGAAGCATCCTGGAGGCTGCCGGGCCGGTCGTTGGTACGCAGGTAGGGGAGGGTAGCGACCAGGGCGGTCTGCTCACTCAGGCCGGCTTCCACGAACAGGCTGTAGCTGGTGGTGGTGACCTGGCGGTCTTCGGGTACTCCACCGGCACCGTAATACCTCGTGTACCGCTCGATGCTGTAAGCGGGGGCAAGGGCGATTTCGCCCTGCGGGACGGGAAAACCGCCGATTGGCCCCTGTGCCGGGAGGGACCAACTGCCCGCCAGGCACAGCACAGCGGGCAGCAGCCATTCCAGCACCGGGGCCATAAAATTCGTTCTCATAGCGGTAACCTATCTTTGGCGGCCTAATTCTACCTCCCTTGAGCGACAGTTTAGTCATTATTCCCACCTACAACGAACGCGATAACATTACGCGCATGGTGGACACGGTTTTTGGCCTGTCGCAACCCTTTCACTTGCTGGTGGTCGACGATGGATCGCCCGACGGAACCGGGGACCTGGTGCGGGAGCTCCAGCAAAGGTACCCCGACGCCCTTCACCTGCTCGAGCGTGCGGGTAAACTCGGGCTGGGGACGGCGTACCTCGACGGCTTTCGCTGGGGGCTAAAGCGCCCCGAAAACTACCGGTATTTTTTTGAGATGGACGCGGACTTCAGCCACACTCCGGCCGACCTCATCCGCCTGCGCGCCGCTTGCCACGACGGGCCCGCTGACGTTGCCGTGGGCAGCCGGTACACCCGGGGGGGCAGCGTGGAGAACTGGCCGATGGACCGCATCATCCTCTCCTACGGCGCCAGCCTGTACACCCGCATGGTCACCTGGATGCCCATCAAGGATCCTACCGCTGGCTTCATGTGCTACTCCCGGCCCGTGCTCGAAGCGATGGACTTCAGTACCATCCGTTTTATTGGTTACGCTTTCCAGATCGAAATGAAATACACCGCCCGCAAACTGGGGTTTAAGCTCGTTGAAGTTCCGATCACCTTTACCGATCGCGTAGCGGGCAAGAGCAAAATGCACAAATCGATTATTCGGGAGGCCGTGCTTGGCGTACTGAGCTTGCGGTTCCGTTAACTGTATGTAAACTTTTGGGGGGTCGTCCGCGCAAAAGTGGTCGTGGGGGGGGGGGGGGGGGGGGGGGGGGGGGGGGGGGGCGCCCCGCACCCCCCCCCCCCCCCCCCCCCCGCCCCCCCCCCCCCCCCCCCCCCCCCCTCCCCGCCGCTACCTGCTCCCCGGCCGCTTGGCCACTTCCCGCCGCCGCAGCAAACTCACCCAATCGCCCTCACCCGGCGGTACCAGCTCAACCCTGCCGTCTTCGGCACGGACCAATTCTCCGTAGTCCTGCAGCTCACCGCCTTCCCGTGGGTTATACCACTGCACGGTATACTCACCGACCGTACCGCTCAGGTCCAGGGAAGCGGGCTGGCCGAACGAAGAGTAAACAACGTATACCTCTCCCTCCTTGGCGAAGCAGAAATTGGTGGCGGATTCCGTCAAATCATTGCGGCCTTCCATCTCCCAGAAGGGCAAGTGATCCTCGAAAAATTCCCGGGCGTGGGCCGACCACCGGTAGGCGCGGTCGCGACTCCGCCAGTCTTCGAGGTTCAGGTCGTTGTGCGGGCTTTTCGCGCCGAAGTACCATTCCACCCCCGCGCCCCCGGCCAGCATGCTGCCCCAGAGGGTGAGGGCCCGCAGGCTGTCCTGGTTATTCGGTACGGCATCATCGGGATCGATGCCCCGCCACCACGGCCCCACCTCGTCCACCGTCATGATCCAGGGGGCCCCGACTTCGGCCGAGCGGTCGATCCAGCGGCGGGTAGCCGCGTTGGCGGAGAAGGGGTCGCCCAACTGCAGGGCCAGTCCCCCGAGCTCCTGGTTGCCGAGTAGGGGCTCGTAAATCTGAGCGAGCGCTTCTTCTCCGGGGTGGGTGTGCAGCACCACGTAATTGTGGTAAGGGTCGTTTTCGGCAAACCAGGCGATAACGTCGCGCTGCTGGCGGGTATCCTGCCAGCTTTCTGACCAGTCGTTGGGCCCATTCTCTTCCCCCAGGTTCCAAGTGACGGCGCGGTGATGGCCGAAGCGGGCAACGAGTTCGCGGAAGTACAGCTGCCGCTCCGGGCCGGTCTCCCCACCGTCAAGTAGGGTCTCGTTTTCGGTTTCGTTGAGGACGAAGTGGAGCATCATGCCCAGGCTGTCCGCGTGGTCGAAGACAATTTCCCACTGGTCCAGCTTGCTGACGTCGAAGCGGTCGTACACTTCGTGGTTGACGTAGGGCCACACGTCCTTGCCGTCGCCGTTGATGTTGAGGGTAAGGAAGTAGATACTGTTGACGCCCGCGCCGGCCAGGTAGTCGAGGCCGCCCAGTAGCCCCTTCCCCTTTCCGTTTTTCCAGGTGGTGCCCTTCCGCCCGAAATCCGCCAGGTGGGGCGCGTAAGTGTGCAGTCCCTCGGTTTTGCTTTCCCCGTCCCGGAAGGTGTCGCTGTGACGGTAGGTCCCGTCGAAGTCCGCGTACCCCAGTAGATTCTCCGGGCTGTCGACGCCGGTTTTCAGGAAGTAGTCGGCCGTTTCCGCCCAGCGCAGATAGCGGGGATGGCCACGTACCAGCCGGCCGGTCTCCCCCGGCCGTGCCGCTCCGACAAAGAAGGCGCCGCTATACTTCTCGATGCGTTTGTCTCCCTTCCTTAGCTCCCCCGCATAAGTCCATTCTCCCTCGAGGTCGGGGCGAAAGCGTACCTGCCACACGTTGCCGGATTCGGCACCGGACTGTGCGGCATTGCCGTCGGCCGCATAGAAACCGGGCACGGTGAGGCTATGCTCTTCATTGGTGAAGGTGACCTCCAGCCGGTACGCGGTGAAGGGATTTTCCTCCGCCGCTTCGCTCGTCGCCGGCCCGGGAAAGGAGAGCGTCATCTTTTCCCACTTGTCTACGTCGGGCAGGGTATACGCCAGCGGTGTGCGGCAGGCCGTCGGGACGAGGAGGAGTAAAAGCGGAAGGACATGGTGGCGCACGGGTATAAACTTTTAGTTAACCTGCCCGGTCGATCACCGGGCAGGCTAGGGGCGGGCGGCTTCCTGGGGCCGTTCTGCATCGGCGGGGGTAACGGGCATTCCGTACCGTTCCATCCAGCGGTGCATTTCCCACAGCATGTGCAAGATACTTTCTTCGGCTGCATAGCCGTGATCCTCGTGGGGCAGCAGGCAGAGGCGGGCCGTTTTGCCGAGGTTGTCCAGGGCGGCGAACATGCGCTTGGACTGAACGGGGTAGGTGCCACTGTTGCTGTCGTCCTCGCCGTGAATGAGCAGCAGGGGACTGTCGATCTTATCGGCGTGGACGAAAGGGGATAGCCGAAAGTAGGTTTCGGGCACCTGCCAGAACGTGCGTTCCTCCGCCTGGAAGCCGAAGGGCGTCAGCGTCCGGTTAAAGGCACCGCTGCGGGCGATCCCGCCGGCAAAGAGGTCAGTATGCGCCAGTAGGTGGGCGGTCATGAAGGCCCCGTAACTGTGTCCGCCCACGAAGATGCGGTTGGGGTCGGCGACGCCCATGCCGACCAGTTTTTTCACGGCGGCCGCGGCGTTCATCCGTACTTGCTCGATAAAGGTCTCATTCGGCTCCTCGTCGCCCTCGCCTACGATCGGCATGGCGAAGTCGTCAAAGACCGCGTAGCCCACCGCCAGGAAGGGGAGGGGAGAAAGCGGACTGATGCGGCGAAACTGATAGTCGCTGCTCGTAACCTGCCCGGCCTTATCGGCGTCCTTGTACTCCTGGGGGTAGGCCCACATCAGGATGGGCAGGGGGGCATCCGTACCGGGCCGGAAGTGCTCCGGGGTATGCAGTTCACCGCTGAGCTGTACGCCGTCCTCCCGCTCGTAGCTCACGAGCTCGAAGTTGGTGTGCTGCATCTGGGGGTAAGGGTGTGGGAAATCGGTAACGCGGATCTCTTCGCTCGCTACCAGGTTATGCAGGTAAAAATTGGGTCGCTCGTCGGCCTTCTCCCGCGCGAGGAGGAAGTAGTCTGGGTCCTTGTCGAGAAAGAATAAGGGACGCTCGAAGTAGGGCGGTTGCGATTCCCAGAGGCGGGTTTTCTCGTGGGTTGCCAGGTCAAAGCCGTCCACGAAGGGCCGGGGGCCGTCCGGACTGTGCCCGTTGCCCACCATCACCAGGGTACGCCCCGCGTCACGGGTCAGTAATACACTGTGATCGCTGGGCAGGGATACGGTCACCACGTTTCCGGGGTCGTTGTAGTTGTCCTCCCAGCTGTGATCGAAGAGTACTTCCGGCTCCCGGCTGGGGTCGTCGGGGTACCAGCGGCGGGTAACCTGCCGTCGACTGGCCCATTCCCAGTCTACTACGATGGCCAGATCTCCCCGTCCCCAGCGCAGGGCCCCGAACCTGAGCGGCAGACGGATGCTCTTCTTCGGCTCCCCGGTGAAGGGGGCTTCCAGGTAATACAGCTGCTCCCGGTATTCGGCCTCGGCGCGGGGATCGCCGCCGTCGGTCGCCTCCGTCCAGTAGAGCTGGGCGGGGTGGTCGCTGCGCCAGCTGAAGCGGCGGGGCTGGGTGATGACCGCGCCGAAGGCAGGCGGCAGGTGCTCCACCGTCGGCCGCGTGGCAAGTTCGCGGACCAGGTCGCCGTCGCGGTCGAGCAGCAGCACCCGATCGGCAAATTTGTCGTACGGCACGTTGAAGCTGAAGGGCTCCACGACGTAAGTGATGACGAAGTATTCGCGGTCGGGTGAGTCGCCAAGCCCAGCAATAATGCCGGCTTCCCCCCAACTGCGCTCCTGCCCGGAGGCCAGGTCATGGAGGTAGAGCTGCCCCATGGCATAGTAGCGGAAAAGGGCGACGTCGTACTCGTTTTCCAGCAGATTGGTGTAGGTCCGGTTGGCGCCTTCCTTCCCGGAGGAATCCTGAACGGTGGGACCGGCGACCGCTTCCGAGCGCTCCGGCTTGCGGGCACCGGCGATGCGGCGCTTGATCAGGAAGCGGTCGTTGTCGATGAAATCGTAGGGCACGCCCCCTAGGCTGTTGTTGATGTCGTTAGCCCCGACCGGATGGCAGTTGAGGCTTTTCCGGCCGGCCGTCCACAGCTGCAGGCCGGTTGGGGTGACTAGGCAGAAGGCGATGCTCAGGCCGTCCGGCGACCAGCTGAAGTACCGGTAGTTCCCCCCCTCGGGCAGGCCGTTGAAGGGGCGTTCCTCTCCCGTGGGCAGGTGGTGGAGTCGTGGATGGTGAAAGCCGCGGCTGCCGTAGGGCGTGAAGCTGTCCGGGTTGATCTGCCGCCCCGCCAGTTTCAACTTAGGGTGCCGCAGCTCCGCGATGGCGGGGTACATGGGCCGGTCGGCGATGATAATGTAGTTGGCGTCGGGCCCGAACAGCATCAGCGGATCGGGCTTAAGGTTCACCAGATCAGCGATGGCTTCGGGCGGGCGTTGGTACGTCATGGGTAGTCAGTGGGGGGTAAATTGGGGTTCGGGTGGCCGTAGGGGCCTCCGCTACCGTGCTACCCGACTACAGAAAACCGACCGCTAATCCTCTTCGTCGTAGCTCGCATCCTGGGTATCGATGACCATATTGGTGATCGTGTAGTCGCTGAACTTTTCGAAATGATTAAAGGCCAGGTTGCTGGGCCAGTTGCTGTCGTCCTCGACCCATTCGCCCAGCAGGTTTTCGAGGATGGTCATGAAATTCTTTTCCAGCCATTCTTCGGCCTCTTCCATCTGGTCGAAATCGGGCAGGAGGTAGACGGTCGTGAGGTCGGAGGTGTCCTCGAAATCTATATCTTCCTCGATACTGGCGTCCTCGCGGATGGCCCACCGCAGCAGTGCTTCGCTGGGGGTGACAATTAGGGCATAGCGATTGATGTCATAGAGTTCCATAAGAAATGCTTGTAGTGGTGTGAACGCAAGGTACCCCGGGATAAGTTTAGATGGGTGCGCAGCCAGCTCCCGCCCCAACGGGGCGCTAGTTCTTGCAGGCGGGGTTAATGCCCAGCACGTAGTTTTTCACCACTTCGATGCGGGGCGCGGCCTCCGCTCCCGCGAACCCGCTGATGTCCTGATCGTGGAGCTGGGTGGCGGCATAGTCGGTCAGTAGGGTAGCCAGCGGCAGGTAGCTCCAGTGCCAGCGCTCCTCGTTATAGCCGGTCGGGCGGTCGGATCCCCTGGGACTATAGGGCTGGCAGAAACCGTACTCCGCGCCGTGGGCGGTCAGCCAGTCGTGGATCTTCCTGCCTTCGCCCGCGCCGAAGTATTCGTTGTTGAGGGCGTTGAGGTCCATATCGGTGCCCCAGTGGTGGCGGCTCGTGCCCGGCATACTCGAGTACCGCAGGATCGCCAGCGCGCGCTCGGCGGGGTCCGGATATACTTCGTTGGCCTTTTCTTTTCCTTCGAGCAGCCGTTCGCCGCGCCACTTCGCTTCCCAGATCTGCTTTTGCCGCGCGAAGTTGCGGGTCGCCGAGACGATGATGAGCTGCACGCCCTCCTCCAGCGCGGCCGCGTGCATTTTCTCAAACGCGGCGTAGGTATCCTTGTGCAGCAGGTAGGGGTCTCCGTCGGTGTATTTCGCATCCACCTTCACGAAATCCGGGTGCTCCGTCGGGTCAAATTTTCCCGTGAGGTAGGTATAGCTGGGAATGGCCGGGATGCTGTCCGTAATGGCCATTTTGGGCGGGGCCGCGGGTGCGGTGGGCGCAGGAACCTGGGCCGGGGAAGCGGTGGCCTCCGGCTGGCCCGTACAACTCAGGAATCCGGTAAAGAGCAGCAGGGAAAGAAATCTCATGGGGGAATCGCTTTTATGGCTGCCCCAAAGGTATTCAAATTGCCAGCTCCCGGACCCGGGCTGAGGACCTCCCGGTCCGATGCAGCCCGGGTTAAGGACCTCCCGGTCCGATGCATCAGTTATGTGTGGTCGCCACCTCGGCCCGGGTTGAGGACCTTAGTACTTACCGGGCCACGATCGCCGAGAGCTTCATCAGGAAATACACCTCAAAGCCGGTATACACCAGGTAAAGCCAGAAGAAGGGTACGATAAACAGCTTACTGGCCGGCTCCCCCAGGATGACGTAACCCGCCACCAGCATGCCGCACAGCAGCATTTTGACCATCGTGGCGCCCATGAACACATTGCTGAAGAGGTGCTTGTTCGTGGCACCCGCGCTCCGCCGCCCGAGGAAGAAGATGACAACGCTGACGACCAGGAACAGCAGCAGGGTAGCGATGGAGAAGGGCAGGGCATACCCGATGGGGAGCAGGGCATGGCAGGCGGCAACCCCCGCTACGGCCAGCACGGTCACGGCCGCCAGGAGGAGAAGAAAACGGGAAGTCAGCATGGTGCAAAAGTACGCTGCCGGGGTGGGAGCGTCCCGCTCAGCCGCCGATGCGCCAGCCCACCAGAATGCCCAGGCGGAGATCGAAGGAAGTGAGGGTGCTGATGGCACGGGCATAGAGGGCATCGCCGTCCCCACCGCCGAAGGTCAGGGCGCGCCCCATACCGGCGTTCAGTTCGAAGAGGAAGCCGCCCGGGGTCACCCACTTGTGGCCCGCCATGACCCCGAGGACGGCGCGAATGGCATCCACCCGCTGGTCGTTGGACTTATCGACACCCACGAGTCGGCCGACCTTGCCGTAGCCGCCGGCGAAGAAGCGGTCCATGCCGTCGCGGGGAGCGAAGTAGTAGCGGTATTCGGGCACCAGGCGGAGGTTGCGGTAGGTATAGTCGTTTTCCTTGACCGTCAGGCCCAGGGAGGAGTAGCCCAGTCCCAGGGAAAGCGCGGATTGGGCCCCCAGCGGGAATTCGGCGGCAACCCCCAGGCCCAGGGTGAGGGCGGAGCCTGCATTGAGCTTGGCGTCGACCTGGGCGGCGGCGGGGAGCGCGAAAAGCAAAACAAGCAAAGCGAAGAGGATGGGTTTCATGGCGGGTAGGGCGAAGGTAAGTGGGGTCAAATGTAGGTCCTACGGCGGCCATGTCGGTGGGCTGCCTACCTGCCGCCGCCGCCGCCCGATTCCCTACCTTCGCCGCATGCCCGAACCCCTCCAACTTTCCGCGGAATTCGACTACGCCCTGCAGCGGATGGAAGCCGGGGCCCACCTCTTCATCACGGGTCGCGCGGGCACGGGAAAGTCGACCCTACTGCAAATATTTAAGCGCAGCACCCGCAAGAATGTCGTGGTGCTGGCCCCTACCGGCGTGGCGGCCCTCAACGTGGGCGGACAGACGATCCACAGCTTCTTCAACTTCCCGCCGCGGCTGCTGCAGTCGAAGGACATCCGCCCCAACCGCCGCAACAAGCGCCTCTTCATGAACCTGGAGACGCTGGTCATCGATGAGATCAGCATGGTCCGCGCCGACGTGATGGAGGCTATCGATTACGGCCTGCGCCTCAACCGCGACAGCAGCGAACCCTTCGGAGGCGTGCAGCTGATCCTGTTCGGCGACCTCTTTCAATTGCCACCGGTAGTGAGCAGCGAGACGGAGCGCGAATTCTTCAGCCTCCGCTACGCCAGCGCTTACTTCTTCAGCGCCGACTGCCTGGATTACATCGACCTGGAAATGATCGAGCTGCACCAGGTGTACCGCCAGGACAGCCGCCACTTCCTCCGCCTCCTCGAAAGCATTCGCAATGCCACCATCGACCGCGACGAGCTCGACGACCTTAACGAGCGGCATATCCCGGATTTCGAGCCCGAGGGGGGGATGAATTACCTCACCCTCGCCGCCCGCAACGCCACCGTCACCAAGATCAACGCCACCGAGCTGGCGCAGCTCACCACCCCGGAACACCTCTACCTCGCCGAGGTCAAGGGCAACTTCCCGGAGAAGCTCTTTCCCGTGCCCGCCGCCCTGAAGCTCAAGGTCGGCGCCCAGGTGATGACCCTCCGCAACGATACCGAGCGCCGCTTCGTAAACGGCACCATCGGCACGGTCGTGGAGTGCAAACCCAAATCCGTCAAGCTGGAAATTGTAGAGAACGGCAAGCCCGTGGATGTCGAGGTCGAATACGACGAGTGGGACATCATCCGCTACACCGCCGACGGGCCAGACATCAGAAAGATCGGCACCGAGACGCTCGGTACCTACCGCCAGCTGCCCGTCCGCCTGGCCTGGGCGGTCACCATCCACAAGTCGCAGGGCAAGACCTTCGACCGCATCATCGTGGACCTCGGCAGCTCCGGCGCCTTCGCCCACGGGCAGACCTACGTCGCCCTCAGCCGTTGCCGTACCCTCGACGGGATCGTGCTGCGGCAGCCGCTGGGACTGCGCGACGTGCTGGTGGACCCGGAGGTGGTGCAGTTTTATGAAGGGAAGCGGTAGCCGGTAGAGCTCGCTGCGCCCGCGCTTAGAGAAGCGATGCGTAAAACTGGTAATTTTCCGTGTCGAAGCAGGCAAAAACGACGTCGGTCAGGGTGCCGGCGTGGTGGTCGCGCACGGCTGCCAGGGCGATCTTAGCCGCCCGTTCCTTGGGGTAGTGGTAGACGCCAGTGCTGATGTTGGGAAAGGCGATGGAGGTGGCTCCGGCTTCCTCGGCCAGGCGGAGACTGTTGGTATAGCAGCTGCGAAGTAATTCCGGCTCGTCGGATGCGCCGCCCTGCCAGACGGGGCCGACGGTGTGGACCACCCACTTTGCCGGGCCCGGATCGCCCGGCAGGCTTCCAGGATGGCCGGGCCTCCGGCGCGGTAATGGCCCCGTCGACGCCGCCCCCACCGAGAAGGGAAGAATTGGCGGCGTTGACGATCACGTCGACCGGCAGGGTAGTAATGTCGGTCCGGAGAAGATGTAGGGTCATCGAATCAGGGGTTGGGCGTGGGCGGTACAGGCGGGTAGGGTCTTCGAGGTGAGCAACTGAATCGCTACAGCTGGTGTTCGGCCACCAACCCTACTCGAAAAAATGAGTATACCCCGGCCATGGGGCGCTCGCTATGCCCGCGATATGACCGCGGTGCCGGGCATTATTGTGGCCAGTGACTTCACGACTATGATGCGGTCAGTCGCCTACGCGGTGGGCTCGGGCGGCAAAACCGGAGCACTGGTGAATTCCACACTGGTGATGGGATAACGACTTCTCCAGATCGTCCGGGGTGACGCGTTACGGCGGCGGGTATGCATCCACTTTCTGTGTTAGTCCATCTGGCCGACGACCACCTCCCGGGCCTGGCGGTCGATCCCCCAGACGTTTCCGGGCTCAAAGGGATCTACCACGATACCCTGACCTACCATCGGGGCTGGCAGGGTCGCTTTCCACTCCAGTTCGTACCCCATTTCGGGGAAGCTGAGCAGGTAGAGCTCGGGGAAATGATGCGGACTCAGCAGCAAGTTCCCGTCTTCCAGGATGGCACCGCCGGAGATGCTCATGGGGGCCAGGTGAGCGGCCAGGCTGTCGGGGAGGGTCCAGCCGGCGGTACGGCGAAATTCGTCGTCCATTCTTACGAGGGTCGTGTACTCGACCCCCAGGTCCCGCTCGCGGCCGGTTTCTGCGTAGTGGACAAACATCAGGTACCAGTTATCCTGCCAGCGGTCGATCCAGGTGAAGGAACCCAGGTAGTGGCCAAAGGGGTGGTTGCCCACGTGCTCCATGGTCTCGGTGTCGAAGACTTCCAGGGAGCTTGCCATCGGGGTATCCGGAAAGTTCGTATTCGAGCAGTAAAGCCGACCGTCCAGGACAAGGCCGCTGTTCAGGTGCTTGAGCGGACCGCTCCATTCGCCCACGCTTTCCCCGTCGCTTTTGCGGCGCTTCACGATCCGCGAGTTGCTGATGGTGTAAAAGTGGAGGCTGTCCACGGCAACGGCCTGTGTTGCATTCGGGGCGGCGTAGCGCCGGTGCGGGGTAACCTGGCCCTGAGCAGTGAGTCCGTCCAGGCTTCCGGACACCAATAGGAGGAAAAGCAACAGCTTGCGCATCGGGTTATAAGTTAAGGGTTAAAACAGGATACGCGCAGGGCGCCCGTCGAGACGGTATACCCAACGCATCCACTAAACCACTAGCGTGAAAGGAAGAGCATGGCCAAGGGGGGAGACGCAGGGCTAGTGGGCTGTCAATCCTTAAGATTGGGGTTAGGTGCCGGTAGATTTTGGTGGAAGGCGAGGCGCAAAATGGCTTGCATAGCCGTAGCTACGGGAGTGATTTTGGAACGAAGCCTCCCGCCGAAAGATGCCGCAGATAATCCCAAGATTTAAGGTTGACAGCCCACTAGTAGCCCGGATTTTGAGGGAATCCAGCGGGATTGTTGTAGATCAGGACCTGTGAGTTGGGAACTGGGAAGAGCAAGTCGGAAGGGTCGATGGTGATCCCTACGGCAGCCAGGGCGGCAATGGCCCGTCCCGTGCGGACGAGGTCGTACCAGCGGTGATTCTCCAGGGGTAGTTCCCAGCAGCGTTCCCGGAGCACCGCCTCGCGGAAGGCGGCCTGGTCGGGCAGGTCACCGGCCGTGTAGGCGGGCAGTCCGGCGCGGGTCCGTACGGCATTCAGGCTGGTGAAGGCACCGCCTTCGGGCTGGTAGCCTATTTCGTTCAGGGCCTCGGCGTGCATGAGGAGTACGTCTGCGTAGCGAAGCACCGGGAAGTCCGTTCCCACGTTCCCGGTAGAGGCCGGGGCTTCGTAGTACTTGGCGGGTACCAGGGTTGCGGTCCCCGGCGGGGTGATCAGCTCGAGCATGGCTGCCCGCTGGTCGCCTTCGGTGAAGCTGGCACGGTAGCTCGGCTCGATGAAGTCGCCAATCGCCGAGTTGAAATAGTAGCCGTGGTCTTCGGAGGTGTTGTCGGCGGTAAAGACTACGGCGAAGAGGATCTCCTGGTTGTACTCCCTGGCCGGATCGAAAACTTCCTCAACCGTCGGCATGAGCCCGTAGGCATTGCTGCCGGTCACCGCTTCCAGGGCACCCGCGGCCCCGGCCCAGTTGCCCTGGGTAAGCAGCACCTTACCGAGCAGGCCCCGGGCAGCGCCGGAGGTAGCCCGACCGGTTTCGTTTTCCGAATACGCAGCGGGTAAGTTGTCGGCGGCGAAGCTGAGGTCGGTTTCGATGGCCGAGTAGACTTCGTCTACGGAGTTGCGCACGTGGATGCGGGAAGCTTCCGGATCATCGGCGGTCAGTACGAGTGGCACGGCACCCCAGAGCTGGACGGCGTGGAAGTAGCACAGCGCACGGATAAACCGGAGTTCACCGGCGTAGCGATCGGCTAGCTGGGCATCAATTTCCACTTCCGGAAGGGCGTCCAGCACGATGTTGGCGCGGTAGATGGTCTGGAAGAGGCGTTCCCAGACGCCCTCGACGATCTCGTTGGTGGAGCCGGCTAGGAAGCGGTCGACGTTGAAGCGCACGCCGGAGCTGGCAGAAGGGTCGTTGTCGAAGGCAATGTCGCCGCGGTACTCGGTCAGGTCGCTGAGGTCGCGCCCACCGTAGAGGTTGCCGGACTGCAGGGTCGAATAGGCCGCGTTGACCCCATTCAGGAGGTCGTTTTCGGTCTGGTAGAAATTGGCGACGTTGGGGGAGGAGACCGGGGTGAGGTTCAGGAATTCGTCACCACAGGAGGGGAGTACGAACGCGCCAAGGAAGAGGGTAGTGAGGATGCGTTTCATCTTAGAAGGAGACGTTGAGGCCGAAGGAATAAATGCGGGCGAGCGGGTAGGAGGCGTAGTCCTCCCCGGGGTTTAGAGCGCTGTCGGGCCGGGAGTTCACCTCCGGGTTGTAACCGAGGTAGTCGGTGAAGGTGAAGGGATTCTGCACCGAAACGTAGGCCCGTAGCCGGCTCAGTCGTGGCCGTTGGAGTAGGCTTGCGGGGAAGGAGTACCCCAGGGCCAGGTTCCTGATGCGGGTGTAGGAAGCATCTTCGAGGTGCCAGTTGGAGGTCTGCCCGTTGGAGCCCGTCTGGAGCCGGTTGGCGCGGTTGGTCTGTCCGTCGCCGGGTTCGGCCTCGCTCTGCCAGCGGTTGAGGGCGCCGCGCATCAGGTTCATATTTCCTTCCTGGTTGAAGATGTAACGGCGGAAGAGGTGGAGTACCTCCTGTCCATAGGCTCCCTGCAGGGCCGCGGAGAAATCAAGTCCCCGGAAATCCAGGGTGAGGGTAGCCCCGAGGGTATAGTCGGGCAGGTAGTTGCCCTGGATGCGGCGGTCGTTGGCGAAGTTGATCTCGCCGTCGCCGTCGAGGTCGAGAAAGCGTAAGTCACCCGGGCGGGCATTGGGAACGTGGGGGTACTCGTCGATCTCGGCCTGGTTCAGGAAGACACCGTCGTAAACCGGATTGTAGTAGGAACCGATGGGCTCCCCTGGTTTGGTGATCCACTGCGCCGAGCCCGTGCCCCCGCCGACGATGATCTGGGGCACGTTCTCCGCCAGACTTTTCACCTCATTGGTGTTGGTGGCAAAGTTGCCGTTGAGTGACCACCCCAGCTCCCCAAGGCGGTTGCGCAGGGTAAGGGAGGCTTCGAAACCGCGGTTGGTGACCTCGCCGATGTTGCGGAGTTCGGAGGTGAACCCCGACGACATGGGTACCGGTACGTTGAGCAGGAGGTCGCGGGTATCGGCGTTGTAGTAGTCCAGCTCCAGGTAGATCGCATCGTTGAATAGCCCCACGTCGATACCGAAATCGACCATGGTGGTGCGCTCCCAGCTCAGGTCGGGGTTGGAGGGGGTGTTGGGGGCAAGGCCGATGGCCAGCTGGTTGCCGCCGACGACGTAATCGGTAAAGCCGAGCAGGCCGACGGATCCGTAGTTCGGAATCTGGAAGTTGCCGGTGGTGCCGAAGCTGGCCCGCAGTTTGAGGTTGCTGAGTACACCCGCGTCGGCCAGGAAGGGCTCGCCCGAGACCCGCCAGGCGGCAGAGGCGGAGGGGAAATAGCCCCACTTGTTGTTGTCCCCGAAGCGACTGGAACCGTCAGCCCGTACCGCGGCGGAGAGGTAGTACCGGTTGTTGAAATTGTACTGCACCCGGCCGAGGAAAGAGAGCAGCGACCACTCCTCCTGAAAGGAACCGCCCCCCGTCACCTGCCCCGCGTTGAGCGTCTGCACAAGGTCGTTGGGAAAGTCGGTTGCGAAAAGATCCTTGCTGTTAAAGCTTTCCTGCTGGGCCGTGAAGCCGGCTACGGCCGCGAGGTTACTCTTGCCGAATTCCCGTTGGTAATTTAGCAAATGCTCCACCAGCCAGTTGGTGCTGCTGCGGGTACGGCCGATGCCGATGGGGGTACGGGGGCCGGATTGTCCCCGCCGCTCAACGAAGGACGGCCAGTAATAATCGCGATCGAAGCGGTTGAGGTCGGCCCCCAGGTTGATGCGATAGGAGAGGTTGTCGAGCAGGCTGTACTCGGCGTACAGATTGCCGAGCAGACGGAGCTGCTGGAGGTTGTCCTGGATCTCGTTGGCCAGGGCGACGGGATTGACGGCATCGGTCATGGCGTAGCCCCAGGCGTTGCCGCCGAAGTTGTAGGTGCCGTTGGGATTGTAGACCGGCCAGATCGGCGAACTGTGCAGCGCCAGGCCGATAACGCCGTGATCGAACCAGGGGCCCTCGGCATTGACGAGGTCGTGGTCGGTGAGGGTAGGGTTGAGGTTGAGACCTACCTTGAGCTTGCCGCTGGTCAGGTCCATGTTAAGGCGGCCGCTGTACCGCTTGAAGCCGGAGGAGATCACAATGCCCCGCTGGTCCATGTACTCGCCGGAGGCGTAGTAGCGCAGTTGGGTGGTGCCGCCGGAAACGGAGAGGGCATGGCTCTGGATAGGGGAGTTGCGGAAGATTTCGTCCTGCCAGTCGGTGTCGGTCAGTCCGGTCTCGCCATCGACGTAAGGCTGCACCTGTGGTGGAACGAGCACGGCCGGCTGACCGGGAACGTTGGCAGCGCGGGTGGTGTTGTCGTCGGAGTCGAGGCCGGCGGGGTAGCGGTCGCGGTAGCCGTTGTTGCGGCCCTCGAAGTTGACCTGGGCCCACTCGTAGGCATTGAGCATGTCGTAGCGGGTGGTCGTTTCCTGTCTGCCGTAGTAGCCGCTGTAGGAGACGACGGGTGCGCCGGTGCTGCCCTTCTTGGTGGTGATCAGCACGACGCCGTTGGAACCCCGTGAGCCGTAGATGGCCGCGGCGGAGGCATCCTTTAATACCTGGATGGATTCGATATCGTCCGGATTGATGGTGCTGAGCACGTTGAGGGTCTGCTCGGGGTAGTTGCCGTCGCCGGTGTCGATTTCCCCGGTGGCGCGGGCGTTGTCGTTGGAGATGGGGAGTCCGTCGACGACGTACAGCGGTTCGTTGCCCGCCGTGATGGAGCCCACCCCACGGACGCGCACGGAAAGTCCGGCCCCGGGGGACCCGGAGGTTTGCAGCACCCGGACGCCGGCCAGTTTACCCACCAGCGCCTGTTCGAAGGAAGTGACGGGCTGGTCGGCGATCTCCTGGCTGCTGATGGTGGATACCGCGGTGGTCAGGTCCTGCTTTCGGGACTGTCCGTAGCCGATGACCACCACCTCGTCCAGTTTGGCGGCATCTTCCGCGAGGGAGATGTCCACCACGGTTTGGCTACCGATTTCCACCTGTTGACTGCGGTACCCGATATAGGAAAATACCAGGCGGGTGGCCGCTTCGGGAAGGGAGACCCGGTAGGTTCCGTCTACCTCGGTAATGGTACCGGCGGTGGTTCCCTCCACCACCACGCTTACCCCGATCAGGGGCTCGCCGGTTTCGGCAGCTACTACCGTACCGGTTACGGCCTGCTGGGCGGCGACCGTCAGGGACGTACCGAGAGAAAGGAGAAACAGAAGGGGAAGGGAAGGCATGAGGATGCCCGCCCGGACGCGGGTAAGTTTTCTATACATCGTGAGTGGGGTGTCTACGTTACGGTCGGTTGAAAATGCAGGGCGATTGCTTACCTTTCGCCACACTGCAAAGGTCAAAAGAGAGGATTAACTGATGATTAAATGGGGGTTAGGTCTTTCCCCCGTATTCCTCGCGAAGGTTAATTCCCCTTCCATCGACCAAGGCCCGTTAGGAATCTACCAAGCACTAAATCCCATTGCCGGCCGCGGTTGTTTGTTTAGGTATAACTTATGCCCATGTTCATCCTGCTTGCTCTTTCGCTGCTCCTGCTATTCGCCCTGATCTACCTGGCGCGACAGTACAACCGCCACCGCATGCCCTCCCGTAAGCGGCGCGCCCAGGTGCTGCGCGAGATCAGGGAAGACATGGACGGCTGGAGCGCCGACCTCGTCAAAATGAACAAGGAGGAACTCGACCTCTTCAGCCTGACCCAGGACAAGCAGGTCGTCAAGTCCGGCACCGGCACCACCGCCAAGGGTACCTTCACCACCATTTTCCAGGAGCCCGTTGTCAGCTACAGCTACCGTCGCTACCTCGGCAAGCAGGTGAACGAACTGCTCTACGCCCGCACGGCCGAGCACGACTTTGTCTACTGGACGGAGAAGGGAAAGACTAAACTCGAGATCGACAACCAGCCCGTCGGCACCATCACCGGCAGTACCCTGGTGGGGGAGCGCACCGGCAAGGAGCTGGCCCGCATCGCTACCGAGAGCCAGGACAATTACCTCCCCGTCAGCGTCGGCAACCGGGAAGTCGGCGCCCTTACCCGCAACAGCGGTAAGTCCGACGATCCCCTCAGCCAGCGTGCCTTCGAGTTCATTCCCGACGACCTCAACGACAAGGAAGAGCAACTGCTGATGTCGCTGGCCATGCGCGAACTGGTGGCACGAACCTTACCCAGCTAGCCAACGACCGATGGGATGAAGCACGCCGCCCCCCTGAATGACCGCTGGCTGTTCTATTACGTCTATCCCGTGATCGCGGTAGCCATCGTTCACATCGGCAATGAGAACTCCCTCTCCCAACTGCTGCGGATCCCCAGTTATTACTCCGACCTCGTGCTTGCGTTGGCCCTCACCTTCGGTATGGGCTATTATTATCACCGGTATTACCGCCTTCACCCCTTGCTGCTGGAACCCGCAAGTGGCCGCATCGGGCATTTGGTCAACCTATTGGTCCTCCCCATCGCTCTCGTCATCGGTATTGAACTGCTGTACGTAGTGCTGCTGCTGGGTATCCCGTTCCGGGAGCTTTCCGTGTTTTACCTGGAGCTTCCCCTGGTGCTGCTCTTCAGCGTTTTGATTAACGTCATCTACACCGGGCTGATCTTCCAGCAACGGGCGGCCGCAACGGAAGTCCTGCTTGGGAAGGAGCGGGGGCGGGACGAGTACGACGCGTTCCCGGGCGGATTCGTGGTTCACGCCGGCGCCCGCTCCTTCCGCGTACCCGTCGAAGAGATTGCCTTTTTCGAGGTCGTGGAGAAAACGACCTTTCTGGTAACTGCGGCCGGCCGTCGCCACCTCCTCGATCAGCCCCTGCGGGAGGTACAGGTGGCGACCGATCCCCGGCAATTTTTCGGACTCAACCGCCAGGTCGTCGCCCACCGCCGCAGCATCGCCGGGTATGCACGCACCGGTACCCGCAAACTTACCGTCGACCTGCATCCCGCTCCGGATGCCACCCCCACGGTCTCCAAGGTGAAGGCCGGCGCCTTTCTGCGCTGGCTGGAGGAGAAGGAATTTGCCCACTAGTGGTCCGCTTCAGCCGGAATTAGGTCCGTTTCGGCAGGAAACGTGAAGCACTACTTGGGGGTGGACCGGCACCACCGCTAGGTTTGGGGTATCATTTACCCAAGTCCCTCTGCCATGCTGTTCCAGTGCCGCTGGTTCTTCCTTCTTTGCGGATGCCTGCTGTCCCCGTGGACCTGCGCCCAGGGCGACCTGCCCGTTACGGTTTCCGTTTTCAGTGAATCCACCAGCCTGCCCTTCACCACCCTGTGGTCCGATCCGGTACACCCCGGCATACAGGTCGGTACCGCTTTCCACGGCGCATCCCGGCGGGCCCTCCACGTATATCCCGCCGTCAACCTGGGCTATCTCTTTCACCGGAACCTATTTCAGGGGGTGTACGCGAACGTGGAAGTAGGGGTGGATTACCGTCATTCCTCCGGAGTGACCCTGAGGTCCAAACTAGGTACCGGCTACCTGCTCACCTTCACCACCCGTACCGAATACGTGCCGGTGGACGGACAACTGGTCGTACGCAAAGACCGTGGCAATCACCGCGTCATGCCCTCCCTCACGTTCGGAGTGGGCTACCGGCTCAAACCAGGCGACCCGCGGTCGACGGAGCTCTTCATGTTGCACCAGACCTGGCTGGAGTATCCCTACGCCGGCGACTTCATTCCCCTGATGAGCCACACCAATCTCCACTTCGGCGCCACCTTTTATCCCTTCACCCCAAAATCCTCCCACCAATGATCCGCTGGCTATCCCTGTGTTCCCTGTACCTTTTGCTTGCGGCATGCGAGCAGGATGAGCCTAAACCGGCGGACTTCTACGCTTGCCCCGCTGAGCTCGGGGAGCAAGTTTCTGATCATCCCCTGGCCGCCCCCCTCCAGGCTTTTCTCGAGGAAACCGTGGCGGCCGGCGTTCCGGGCATGATGCTGACGGTCCACGATCCGGCGACGGGGCGCTGGTCCGGCGCCGCCGGTAAGGCAGAGTTGATCGGTAACGTGCCGCTCCGACCCTGCCAGCTGACCCGCGTGGGCAGCACCGTAAAAACGTTCACCGCCGTGGCCCTGCTGCAACTCTGGGAACGGGGGAGCATAGATCTTGATGCGCCCATCACCGATTTTCTGTCCCCGGAGGTGCTCGATGGCTTAGCCAACGCAAAACGGGCCACCGTCCGCCAACTGCTCCAGCACTCCAGCGGCATCAACAACTACATTCGAAGTAATCGCTTTCAGACCGCCTCCCTCAACGACCTCACCAAGATCTGGAAACCGGACGAGTTGCTGGCCTATTCCCGGGGCGTCGACGCCGATTTCCCCCCGGGCACCGATGTGAACTACTCCAACACCGGCTACATTCTCCTGGGGTTGATCATCGAGTCCGTCACCGGGGAGCCCTTTTACCGCTACTTCGAACGGGAGATCTTCGTGCCCTTCGGGCTCACCGCCACCTGCTTCGCTGCCGAAGACCCCATCCCTACCGGCCTTATCCGGGGCTACGTTGACTTTTACGCGAACGGTCAACTCATCGGAGCCACCGACTACAGCGGCTGGGATTACTACACGGCCGACGGCGGCCTCCTCTCGAATTCCTACGACCTCAACCGCTTTATGGAGCTCCTCTTCACCGGCCGCATCCTGGGGCCCGAAGCCCTCGCCCACATGATCGAGTTGCGCTACCCCGAAGCCGAAGATCCGGAAGGCTTCCGTACCGGATACGGCCTCGGCATCTTTCGCGTCGATACCGACCTTGGCCCGGCCTACCTCCACAGCGGCGACGCGATCGGCTACTTCGCGACCATGGTCCACTTCCCGGAGCGCGGCATCACCATTTCCTGGGCGGCCAACGGCAACTACGGATTACTGGATGAGCTGACGCAGTCTAAGGCAGTGATGGAGCGAATTTTTGCCTTGGTTTTGGAATAGGTACTGGTTGCTGGTTACTGGTTACTGGTTACTGGTTACTGGTTGCGGCCCTGCTTATGCGGAGGTCTTCCATTTTTCGGCAACGTACTGGATAAAGCGATTCAATTGCTTGCCTAACCGTTCATAATCTTGTTTCAGGGCATCGGCTTCCTGGGTAAGATCAGGATAGAGCTGCTTTAATATTTCCAGGTGATTGATGGTCTCATCGTTGCTGGCCTGGGAGAAGATCAGAAACCGGATGAATTCTCGCTTGTAGCGCCGCCGTCCATACCCCTCCACGATGTTGCTGTTGACGGAATCTGCCGACCTCCGTATTTGACTCCCCAGCTCATAGGTTTCGTATTTAGGTAAGCGCAGACTAAACCGGTGAAGCCTCAGGAATAAGCTGAAAGACTGCTTATACACCTCCAAATCTCTGTAGGACTGACTCATCTCTCTAAAGGGAGCTAATTAATTAAACGATCATCAACCGCTAACTTAAAACAAAAAGTTGCAATTATCCAACTCTAAACGAAATTCGCAAAACCAGGAACCAGGAACCAGCAACCAGCAACCAGCAACCAGCAACCAAAAAAAAGAGCCGTTACCTCGCAGCAACGACCCTCCCTAGAATCTAAATCAGCTCAGATTCACCTCTTACATATTGGCGATGATCTCGTCTCCGAACTCGCTACACTTGAGCAGGGTAGCTCCGTCCATCTGGCGTTCGAAATCGTAGGTCACGCGCTTCTTGGAGATGGCACCTTCGATGCCCTTGATGATGAGATCGGCGGCTTCGGGCCAGCCCATATAGCGGAACATCATCTCCCCGGAGAGAATGACGGAGCTGGGGTTGACCTTGTCCTGTCCGGCGTACTTCGGCGCGGTACCGTGGGTAGCCTCGAAGATCGAGATGCCGGTGGTGTAGTTGATGTTGGCGCCGGGGGCGATGCCGATACCACCCACCTGGGCGGCCAGGGCGTCGGAGATGTAATCGCCGTTGAGGTTGAGGGTGGCGATGACGCCGTATTCCTTCGGGCGCAGGATGATCTGCTGCAGCATGGCGTCGGCGATGACGTCCTTAATGGTGATCTTGCGGCCGTCGTCGAGGGTGATGATGTGCCACGGTCCACCGTCGAGCTCGTCGGCACCGAAGTCCTGGGCGGCGGTCTCGTAGCCCCAGTCGCGGAAGGCGCCTTCGGTGTACTTCATGATATTGCCCTTGTGGACGAGGGTCACCGAATCCTTCCCATTGTCGATGGCATACTGGATGGCGGCCTTCACGAGGCGGTGAGTGCCCTCCTGGCTGACGGGCTTGATGCCGATGCCGGTAGTGTCGGGGAAGCGGACCTTGGCGTACCTGTCGGGGTAGTTCTCCCTGAGCCAGGTGAGGAACTTCTTGTTCTCCTCCGTGCCTTCGGCGAACTCAATGCCGGCGTAGATGTCCTCGGTGTTCTCCCGGAAGATGATCATATCGACATCCTGGGGATTCTTCACGGGGCTGGGCACGCCGGTGAAGTACTGAACGGGGCGCACGCAGGCGTAGAGGTCCAGTTTCTGGCGCAGGGCCACGTTCAGGGACCGGATGCCGCCGCCGACCGGGGTGGTGAGGGGCCCCTTGATCGAAACGAGGTATTCCTCGATGGCGTCCAGCGTAGCCTGGGGTAGCCATTCTCCGGTCTCGTCCATGGCCTTCTGGCCGGCCAGTACTTCTTTCCAGACGATGCTTTTCTCGCCGTTATAGGCCTTCTCGACGGCCGCCTCCAGTACCCGGCTGGCCGCAGCCCAGATGTCTGGACCAATGCCGTCGCCCTCAATGAAGGGGAGGATGGGGTCGTTGGGAACGTTCAGTTTGCCGTTGGCAATGGTAATCTTGGATCCGCTCATTTGTGGGAGTCTGATTTTTGGTGTGGGTTTAGCCCCGGTAAGGGGCAGGCGGGCAAAAATAGCTTTTTTTCCCTAACCACCGGTCGCACCGACAATTCATATTGCTCCCTTCGGTCGGCGCGCGCAGGTGCGAAGTTCGCCGTCATCTTCCCACCGACCACACATTCCCCGGCCTTCGTTCGTTAGCACTCCACTCCACCTTCCGAACGCACGCCCATGTCGATCTTTCGCGTAGCCGCCTGGCTCGTTTCCATCGGACTTATTCTTACGCTGATCGTAGTCGGCAAGAGCTACCTGGTGCCTATTTGTGTCGCCCTCGTGTTGTGGTACCTGGTCAATGCCCTCAACGACCAGTTTCGCCACCTGCCCTTCGTAGGGACCAAGCTGCCGAACGCCGTGACCCTGGTCATGTCCCTCATCTTTATCGGCCTTACGCTTTACGCGATCTCCGACATGATCGTGAATACGGTCAACGGTTTCGTCCAGGAGAGCGATGTCTACCTGCCGAAGATCGAAGCCCAGATTGCCCGGGTGTTTACCCGCTTTCACATCGACCGTACCCCGCCGACCATTTCAGACCTTAAAATCGGGCAGCAGTTGCTCGGCAATTTCGCCCTGGTCTTCGCCGGGGTAACCAGCGCCGCGAAGGGGGTGGCCCTCGTCCTCCTCTACGTACTGTTCTTCCTGGTGGAGCAGGGCAGCTTTCCCCGCAAAATGCGCGCCCTCGGGCTGCACGCCCACGGCGGCACCCGCTTCACCTACGTCATGGCGGAAATCAATGCCGCCATGCGTACTTACCTGGGGGTGAAAACAATCACCAGCATCGCTACGGCCCTGCTGAGTTTCGTGGTGTTCGAGGTGATCGGGCTGGATTATGCCCTCTTCTGGGCCTTCCTCATTTTCCTGTTCAACTTCGTACCTACGATCGGCTCCATTACGGCTACGGCCCTGCCGGCGCTGCTGGCGCTGGTCCAGTACGATACCCTGACGCCCTTTTTGGTCGTGGTGCTCGGAGTGACCGTGGTCCAGATTCTGGTCGGCAACATCGTCGAGCCCCGCCTGATGGGCAGCACCCTCAACATCAGCCCCCTAGTGGTCGTCCTCGCGCTCATCCTCTGGTCGATGCTCTGGGGGATCGTGGGCATGCTCCTCAGTGTACCGATCACGGTGGCCATCATTATTATCTGCGCCCAGTTTCCCTCCACCCGTCCCATTGCCATATTGCTGAGCCGCAACGGCGACGTAAACACCGATAAGCTGCGGCGCCCCGGCCGCAAAAAGCGGGTGGAGGAGGTGCAGCCCATCGATCAGGTCGACTAATCCAGCTCCTTCTCCAGGGCGATGTCGGCAAGGGCGGACGACCGCATCCCGCTCACCAGCCCCTTCCAGTAGGCGTTGAAGAAGCTCTTTTTGGGATCGTGTTCGTGGTACATCTTGCCCAGGCGGAAGTCTTCCCCCGGCAGGTTTTCCTCCTTCACGACGAGACCGGAAATTAAGTTCTTGATCCAGGCACCACGTCCGACTACCTGGAGGTCGAGGTCGTGGTAGAGGAGCTCCATGTGTCCGGTCATCACCTCATCCTTTAGCGCCCCCCGGTAGCGCATGCGGTCGATTACGCCGGTCTCGACGATGGCCTCGGCCGCCACCTCCATCAGCGGATTGACCCGGCTGAGGTCGTAACTGCCCAGTTCGCCGCGTACGGCGTAATTGCGGCCGCTGCTGTCGCGGGCGAGTACGAACTCGGCGTGGAGTGGGGTGGTGCCTTCGAAGGTCGCGTCGTAGCTGATAAAGATGGAGTCGGTAGTACTCCACTCGGTATCCAGGCCGGAGAGCTCCACGGTTCCGTCGTTGAAGTGAATGGTCTTGGGTTCCAGGATCGAGTCGACCACCCCGTAAGCGATTTCAGTGGAGGACAGGCGGGCTGCCCGGAGGATGATCCGGGGACCCACCTGGCGAAGCGCTTCGATGGGCATCATTTTTTCCCCGCTGGGCAGGTCCAGGGAAAGGTCCTCGACCACCATCAGCCGAAAATCATTGGCGGAGAGGGAATCGATGTCGATCGTTTTTCCGGCCACCAGCTCGTCGTGGTCAATGCCGCTGGCCCGCAGGCCGTCGAAGCTGAAATCCAGCCAGGATTTGCCGACCTCCCGGGTAAACATTTCGTCAGGGGAAAGCTGGTTGGTTCGGTTAAGGCTATCCAGGGTAAGGATTCCGGCCCGGGTATCGTAGGCCAATTGGTGAAAGCGGTAGTCCACCGGCACCTCCCCACTGGTCATCCGAATGTCGGCCACCCGCAGCCTGGCGGGCCCCAGATTTTCTACCGTCACCGGGCTGGTGACGGCGAACTGATCTACGTAAATGCCCGTAGCGACCAGATCTTCCTTTCCGTCGGATCTGCGCCGGCGGACGCCAGCATTCTCAATTTGCACCCGCTCGATCCGTAGGTCCCGACCGAACTGAATACCCGTAGCCCGCGATTCCGGGACTTCGATCCGGTAGTTCCCACCGTCGGGTTGGGCGAGAACCAGCCGGGCATTCGACAGTACGGCTTCCCGGGCGGTGGCGGGATCTCCCGCTAACAGTCCGGCACGGTCGACGCCGCTGACCGCTACGCTGGCAAGGGAACCGCTCAGCTTAGGTCCGCTGAACTGCACCTCCCCTGCGGTGAGGGCCTGGTTATCGCTGTCGTAACGGCCCCCCCGGGCGGACACCTGCTGATCTTCCGTATTTAGTTGTATTTCGCCGATCCGCACCAGCGTAGGGCCCGTTTCGCCGGTAACCAGGGGGTAGTGCAGTTCCCCCTGGTCGAGCAGGGCATGCTGTACCGCCACGCTTAGTCCCCCGGCACCGGTAAAATGAACGTGCTCACCCCTTACCTTCAGGGATCGGAGGGAGAGGGTATCGCGGTACCGTAGGGACTCGGAAGTGACCTGGCCCCGGAAATCCACCTTCCCAAACTTGCCGGACACGGTCAGGTCGATATCCGGAAGGGAAAGGGTGCCGACGCCGATGGGGGTGGTGGAAGTGGTATCTTTTGCCTTACCCGAATTCCCGGGCACCCGCGCCTTGCCGCCCAGACTTGCGATGGAGATGCTGTCAACGTACATTTCGTTTTGGAGATCCTCGCCACGGAGGCCGATGAAGGTGAGCTGGGAGGCGCGCAGGTCAACGGAGGTGTCGCGGCTCACTTCCACAGAGGCGATTTGGATGGAGGCGGTGCTGGTAGCGTAACCAATTGCGCTGGCGGAAATCCGGGTGTCGCTCCTCGCATCGCGGTAGCTGGCGGAATCGGCGACGACGCGCAGTTGCGTAAGGGCCGCCGGCCGGAAGGGCAGGTGCAATGACCGCAGCTCGAGATTGAAATTGGCCAGACGAAGTTCTTGCTGGTTGACCTCGTCCTCCACCGTGACGAAGGTGCTGTCGAGTGTGACGGCTTCGACGATCAGGTGGAGGGGGGAAGATTGGCTGGTATCGCCGGGCGTGGCCGCGTGGCGGATCAGGGAGGCATCGAGGCCGCGGAGCGCGAGGTGATCCAGTTGAATGGGGTCTGCGCTGACCAGGCTCCAGAGGTTGAGGCCGGAAACTTCCAGGTGGTGGAGGCGGCCCCTGGCCGCGAAGGTTTCCCGGTCCTGACCGAAGGAAATTTGTGTTGCCGTCAGGTGGATGGGGAAAAATCCGTAGGAATAGTCGGCGACCGCGAGGGTATTTCCGTCCGCGTTCGCGCTGGCGATGGCGTTGTCGATACGGTAGCCGACGTACCAGCGGGCGCCGAGGTACAGCGCGACCGGCACCAGGATCACCAGATACCACCAGTGAAATCGCGGTCTAAGGGCGGCCAACGTGAGTACCTTGGAGGTGAAGGATATTCATTGGAGGTAAAAGTCGGAAGCCAATCGTTTGTTTGCGGACCGCGGGACCGTTCGCTGAAACAAATTGTTTGATACTGTTCCCGGCATTTCGTATGTTTGCCGGGTAAGCAAGTAAGTTCATGGCAGAAGTAACCTATACCGAAGACAACATCCGCTCCCTCGACTGGAAGGAGCACATCCGCCTGCGGCCGGGCATGTACATCGGTAAGCTGGGGGACGGTTCGAGTCCGGACGACGGCATCTACATCCTGCTGAAGGAAGTCATCGACAACTCCATCGACGAGTACGTCATGGGCCACGGCCGGCAGATCGACGTCGTGATCGAAGACGGGATCGTCAAGGTACGCGACTACGGCCGGGGCATCCCCCTGGGTAAGGTAGTCGACGTCGTTTCCAAGATCAATACCGGTGGCAAGTACGACAGCCAGGCCTTCAAAAAGGCCGTCGGACTCAACGGGGTCGGGCTCAAGGCCACCAATGCGCTTTCCGACGATTTCCGGGTCTATGCCGTGCGGGAGGGCAAGCTGAAGCAGGCCGACTTTTCGGAGGGTATTCTGGTGAAGGACCACAAGCCCACGGATACGAAGGAGCAGAACGGGACCTTCGTGAGCTTCGTGCCCGACGGCAACATCTTCAAGAAGTACCGCTTCCGCAGCGACTTCGTGGAAAATCAGCTCTGGAACTACGCCTACCTCAACGCCGGACTCAAGCTCAACTTTAACGGCAAAACGCTGGTGTCGAAGAACGGCTTGCGCGACCTCCTCGAGCGCAAAACTA
>JBBSPZ010000057.1:0-26791 GCA_038258275.1 Chitinophagales bacterium
CCCCCCCCCCCGCGCTCCCCTCCGGGGCCCCCTCGGTGCGCCCCCCGACGTACCTTGCACCCGCGACTCCGTCCTATGCCCTACCTTTTCCGCATCCTTTTTCTTCTGGCGCTGCCGCAGGTGCTGTGTGCCCAGGCAGACAGCAGCGAGTACCGACGCCTGCAAGTAGGAATAGTAGGCGGCTATGCGCAATACGAGGTCGGTTTCACGCCCCCGGTGGATGTGCTCCCCTTAGCGGGACGCAGCTACGGCCTGGCCCTGCGCTACTTCGACAAGCAGCTGGTGGGCTTTCAGGCGGAGATCGCCTACGAGACGGCCGGGTGGCAGGAAAACTACGGGGAAGAAGCCGTTTACGAACGCCGCACCGACTACGTCGAACTCCAGCTACTCACCCAGTTCAGCGTGGGGCGCGGGGTGGTGCAGCCGCTGCTGCAGCTGGGCCCTTTCCTATCGGTTCCCATCGCTGATGCCGAGACGCTGCCGCCCGGCTTTGATCCGGATCAGGAGCCCGCCACTACCTACCGCGGCCGGGAACTCCCCTTCCGCCTCAACTACGGCCTGCGGGCAGGCCTGGGCCTCAATTTCGAGGTCGGACCGGTCACCCTACAGGTAGACGGCCGCTATCTCCAGGGCTTCAGCAACCTCCTCAAACCCGGAGAAAGCCAGGTCGCCACCAGTATCCGCCGGAGCTACGGGGGGCACCTGGGTCTTTTTTATGCGCTGGACTAAGCGAACCGGTAAGGGTAGTGCAGACTTATACCAACAATACATAACTACCTGCCCGTGCCTATCATTCAAGACAACTCCTACGAAAGCCTGTCCTACGCCATCGAAGACCTCAAGCAAAAGGGCTTCGACAAGGACTTTAACCAGAAAGAGGAGCACCTCGAATGCCCCCAGAACAAGCAGCACTACGCCCCGGAAGATTTCACCATCACCCACGCCTACCGGTTCGAGGGCATGAGCAGTGCCGGCGACAACTCCGTCCTTTATGGCATCGAAGCCGCTGACGGTACGAAGGGCCTGCTGGTCGACGCTTACGGCGTATACGCTGACAGCCTCTCCCCCGACATGATCGAGAAGTTCCGCGTGGAGTACGAGAACCCCGACGAGGTTTAAGACATCGGATGTCCCCTGCGGAAGACAGCCGATGTCCCCGCATCAGTGCTTCCTCCAATGCTTGTTTAACGCGCTAACGACCGAACGACCTACCCACTCCAAATGACCATCTTCTGGCACCGCAGAGACCTACGTTTCCCCGACAATGCAGGCCTCTACCACGCCCTGAAGGCAGGAGATGCCGTTTTGCCGATCTTTATTTTTGACCGGGATATCCTGGACAAGCTCCCCACGCGTACAGATGTGCGGGTGGAGTTCATTCATCAAAGCGTAATGGAACTGGCGAAGGTCTACCAGACCTACGGCAGCGACCTACGGGTGTACTACGGGAAGCCGCTGGAAATATGGAAACGCCTGGCCGACACGCTCAATCCGGTGGCCGTTTATACCAACCGGGACTACGAACCCTACGCGCTTGTCCGGGACACGGCCGTCCAGGAGCTACTGGAAGAACACGACATTCCCTTCCGCCACTTCAAGGACCACGTGATTTTCGAGAGTACGGAGGTACAGAAGCAGGCCGGCGGACCGTATACCGTCTACACCCCCTACATGCGCAAGTGGCGGCAGTTGCTCGATACCCGCAGCAGCACTTACGCGGGGGAGGAAATCAGCTTCTACTTCAAGCCCTACCCCACCGAGAAGTACGCCGGCAACCTCCTGCAGGAGGCGGCACCCGAACCGATCCCCAGCCTGGAGGAAATGGGGTTTGCGCCGACCGCTATTGAGATCCCGGCACCCACCGTGCCCATCCGGGTGATCCGGACCTACGACCAGACCCGCGACTACCCGGGCATCGAGGGCACCAGCCGCCTGAGCCACCACCTGCGTCACGGTACGGTGAGCATCCGCGAGAAGGCGCGCAAGGCGCTTGGCCTGAACGCCACTTTCCTGAACGAACTGATCTGGCGGGATTTTTACTCGAATATTTTACAGGAATTCCCCTTCGTGGTCGAGCGAAGCTACCGGGCGGAATACGACCAGATTCCCTGGATCAACGACGAGGAACAGTTTGAAACCTGGTGCGCCGGCAAGACCGGGGTGCCCATCGTGGATGCGGGTATGCGGCAGCTGAATGCCATCGGCTGGATGCACAACCGGGTGCGTATGATCGTGGCCAGCTACCTGACCAAGCACCTGCTGATCGACTGGCGCTGGGGGGAGGGCTACTTCGCCGAGAAGCTCCTCGACTACGAACTGGCCAGCAACAACGGGGGCTGGCAGTGGGCGGCCGGCAGCGGGGTCGATGCCCAACCTTATTTCCGGATTTTCAACTATGCGAGCCAGCAGCGGAAGTTCGATCCCGATTATGCCTACGTGCGTGCCTGGGTGCCGGAATTCGGTACCTCGGCGTATCCCGGCAAACCGCTCGTCGAACACAAGTTTGGTCGGGAGCGCGCGTTACGGGTGTACAAACAGGCGCTCGCCGAAGCCCGAAATTCCTAGTTATCCTCTCAATGGGGTGGCCATGGGGTTGGTATTCCCTCCCCCCTTCTTATATTTTCGCGTTTTAACTACCAGCCGATGAAATTTTTTATGACTGCCGCTGTGCTGGCGCTGTCCTTGCTGGCTGCCCAGGCCGTTCGTGGGCAAAATCGGCTAAACTTGTACACGGATTGTGAATGCAACAAGACGCTCCTCAAGCAGGAGCTCAACTACGTCAACCACACCATCGATCCCGTCACGGCCCAGGTGAACCTCTTTATCGTCACCAATTACCTCAGCAACGGGGGGCGGGTATATGACCTCCAATTTAAGGGGCAGCAGGAACTGGCCGGCAACAGCCTCAACTTCAAGGTGTCGACCACGGCCGTGATGACCGGCCTCGAACGCGACGAATACCTCAACAAACGCATCGAGCTCGGCCTCGCCGGTTTCCTGGCCGGCACCAGCTACGCCGACTTGGTCGACCTCACCGCCGAGGCCCCGCCGGAAGTCGAAGTCGCCGAAGAAGACGGGGACAGTAGCGGCGGGGACGGCGGGGACGGCTGGAACAACTGGATCTTTGAAACCACCGCGAGCTTCAGCGCCAATACCGAGAGCCAGCGCAGCAAGAGCCAGGTGCGCCTGGGCTTCGAAGCCGACCGCACTACTCCCAATTGGCGCCTGCGTTTCAGCCCCAATTTTTTCTACCGCATCGAAACGGTCGACCAAACCAATAAGGAGCCGCTGGTAGTCGTTCGCCGCGATCAGTGGTTCGACGGCCGGATGGTGAAAAGCATCAGCAACCACTGGTCCCTGGGCTTCTTCACCAACGTCAACTCCTCCACTTACCAGAACATCAACCTCGGCGTATTCCTGGCACCGGCCATAGAGTACAACATCTTCGATTACAACCAGGTGCCCTTCAAGGAATTCACGGTAGCCTACCGCGTGGGCTGGGTACGGAACGTGTACACCGAAGAGACCATCTTCTTTGAAACCAAAGAAAGCCTGGCCCGGCAGAGCCTCGACATCGACCTTCGTCTCCGGCAGCGGTGGGGACAGGTATTTGCCGGTATCTCCGCCGGAAACTACCTCAACGACTTCAAGAAGAACCGCCTTTCCCTGGACGCGCGTGCCGACTTCCGCATCATCAAGGGCCTGTCCTTCAACGTCGGCGGCAGCTACAACATCATCAACGACCAGATCAGCCTCCCGGCCGGAGAGATCAGCGATACCGACCGCCTGCTGGGACAGGTACAGCTGGCTACCAACTACAGTGCCGACATCAGCTTCGGCTTCAGCTATACGTTTGGTTCCCTTTACAACAACGTGATCAACACCCGCCTTTAGTTCTTCTTCACCAGCGCCCCGAACTGCTCCCGAAACATCCGGAACTGGGTGCGCGAGGCAACGAAGCGGATACGACGGCCGAAGGCCCCTTTTCCCCGCAGCTCGAGGGTACAGACCTTCAGGAAAATCCAGCGGCTTTCGCGGATGGCGACCACCTCCTCGACCAAGTGGTAGCGGGCGGTGCGGAAGTAGTTGCTGATGTACATGAACTCCCCGTCGGTTTCTACCCGCTTGAGTGGCCAGAGCACCAGGTACATCGCGGCAAGTCCGGTGGCCAGGATGAACAGCATGGCGTACCGGAGCGACTGGATGGGCACGCTGCCGAAGTTGTTCTCCGCCCCAAACCAGACTACCACGGTCAGCCCCACGAGGATGGTCGTCCAGAACACCGGAATGAACAGCTTGAGAAAAAGCGTGAGGTTGGAGGAAAGACGAAGCAAGGGCGCAAAGTTTCGGTTCAGCTACAAAGGAAATACGCCCCGCAGGGTTGCGGGTCGGCGCATAATCTCAGCGGCGAAGGTAGTAGTACCCCAGTAGCAACACCACGCCCACGCTAATGGATACGTCGGCCACATTAAAAATGGGCCGGAAAAAGAGGTACGACTGTCCGCCCCACAGGGGGAGCCAGTCCGGGTATACCCCGTAAAACAGCGGGAAGTAAAACATATCCACCACTCGTCCGAAGAAGAGCGACTCGTAGCCGCCGCCTGGCGGAAGGAATTCCGCGACGCCGCCGTGGGGCGTCGATTCCGAAAAGAGCACGCCGTAGAAAACGCTGTCGAGGATGTTGCCCAGCGCGCCGGCCTCGATGCAGGCAAAGGCCGCCAGCAGCAGGCGCGAGGCCCCCCGCCGCAGCAGCTCCAGGAGGTAATAGGCCAGCAGTACGACCGCCGCCACCCGGAACAGGCTGAGGACCAGCTTCCCGATACGGCCACCGAAACTGAGCCCGAAGGCCATGCCGTTGTTCTCCACGAAGTGGATCAGCGCGCGATCGGCCCCCAGGATCCCGAACTCCTCCCCGTAATGCAGGTGGGTCTTGATCCAGAATTTCAGCCCCTGATCGAGCAGGAGCACCGATAGGAGGAGCAGCAGAAGGGTAGCCTTGCGGGTCATGGAGCGGGAGATGGATGGCCCGGAAACAAAACAACCTCCACGCCAGTGGCGATGGAGGTTGGCAATTTACGTAATCGACTTTGTATACCTTGTGCCTAGCGGTTCTGCTTGGCGTGTATGCTCAGGGTGGTGTGGGGCACGATGCGGAGGCGCTCAGCACTGATGAGCTCACCGGTGACGCGGCAGATGCCGTATACCTTATTTTGGATCCGCAACAGGGCGTTCTCGAGGTGCTGGATCAGCTGCTGCTGCCGGCTGGCCAGCCGGTGAGTCTCCTCGTTGGCCATGGTGCTGACGCCGTCGTCCAGCCCACGTAACTTGCCGTCTTCGCTGTTCGTCTGCTCGGTAAGCTGTTGCAAATAGAAGGTCAGCTGGCGCCGCGCCTCGTCCAGCCTGGCATCAATGATCTTTTTAAATTCCGCCAGTTCGGCGTCGGTGTAGCGGGTTTGAAGCTGTGTCTGCATGATAGCGCGTTTTTAGAGTAAAACCGTCGTGTGCAATTCGCGCACAAATATACTTCTGCTGCCACCAGAGAGCATCTATCTTTGCTATATTTAAGCAAATCATAACAATGTGTGGCCGATCCGGTCAGTGATTTTACATTCTTCTGTTTGACTGATTATATTTTCTTCCCGGCCAAATTATCGCGCAACCCAAGTCCGGCCTCCCGGTTACTCCTGCGGGCGCAACCGCGCCCCCGCGCCCTTTTATTTCTTCTCAATTTCACCCGATGTCTCCCCGCCGACTCGAATGCACCACCGTCGTCCCCCGCTCCCTCGCCGACACCTGGGATTTTTTCAGTCGCCCCGAAAACCTGGAAAAGCTCACCCCACCCGACGTCAGCTTCGAGATCAAATCCCCCGTCGCCGGCGTGGAAATGTACGAGGGAATGATCGTCCAGTACCGCGTCTCCCCCTTCCGCGGCTTCACCTCCGACTGGGTCACCGAGATCACCAAGATCAGGCACCACGAATACTTCGTCGACGACCAGCGCGTCGGCCCCTTTGCCCTCTGGCACCACCAGCACCACTTCCGCGCCCTCGACGACGGCCGCACCGAGATACACGACATCCTCCACTACCAGGCTCCCCTCGGCCTCCTCGGTACCGTAGCCGACAAAATTTTCGTCCACCGCCAGGTCGCCGGCATCTTCACCGCCCGCGAGGCCGCCATCCAGCGCCTCTTCCCGACTACCCCAGCGTAGCCTCTACTCCACATACTCCTGTCGCTTGATCACCAGCACCCACTCGCCCTCCTCGACCTTGTAGCCGAAATCGTAGCAGAAGTGGTACACGTTGCCGTTGCGGCTTTCGTAGGCATTCGTGAAGTAGCGAAACTTGAAGCCCCGGTCGATCATGCGGTCGCGGCGGACGTTGGCCTTGCCGTCCGGATTGAGTTCGGCGAGCACGTTGCGGTTGTGCTTCAGGATGTTGTTTATCGTGCGCTGGAAGGCTTGTTCCTCGGCCTTCTGCCGGTTGTGGTGCCCCGATCGGCAGGACGCCGAGCAGAATTTCTTGTCCGACCTTCCGGTATACTCCTCCCCGCACTCTGGGCAAATCCGTTTCATGCCGGTAAATTAAGGAACGTAGCGTCGTTCACCAGCAGGTAGTTGCCTCCGGTGTCGTACAAATATCCGGCGGGGAACGCAGGTGCAAAGATTTCCTCGAAGTAGGCCCGGGCCGCGTTCCGGTCCGGAATACTCGAGGCCAGTCGGTTGTAGATCAGGGCCCCGCCGGGCAGCAGGGTTTCGCGGCACAGGGCGAGAAAGGCCTCCCCGTTGAGGTGCTCCGGGATGGTCGCATCCTGGAATACGTCTACGCAGATCAGGTCGAATCGCCGCTCGTCGAGCTGCAGGAAGGCCAGGGCGTCGGCCTGCACCACCTCGATCGGCGACCCCAGCGTCGGCAGGCTGTAGGTGCTCGCCAACTCGATGATAACGGGGTCGATCTCTACGGCCACGTAATCGTAGTCCACCCCGATGTAGTTTTCCAGCAAATCGGGAATGCTGCCCAGCCCCAGGCCCAGTACCAGCACCGAGGCCTGCTCCGGCAGCTTGCCGTAGTCCAGCACCTCGAACACCTTGCGGAAATTGAGGTAAAAGTCGCCAAAGCTGTAGATGGCGTCTTCCGCTACCAGCTGCAGCCGGCCGTGTACGAGGCAAACCTGCAGGTAGGCATTGTGGTCGGAGGCGGTTTCCTCCAGGGTCTGCTCCCACAAAAAGCTCAGCCAGTAGCGAAAGCGGGAAACGTTGGCGGGTTTGCTCATGCGGCGCTAAAGGTAAAACGAACTCCCCGGGTGGAGGGCCTCCGGGACCGGCTTGCCGGCGTGCAGCACGGATGCTCCGGACCGGGTGGTCCTCCACCCGGGGTAATCAGTAGCCGGGGCGTACTATCTTCGCGTCAACCCCGCATCGGGTACCGTGTTACCTGAGCAGTTTATCCCATACCAATCTTCCGCATAGCATGAGCATCGTCGAAATGAAAGTCCCGGTCATCGGGGAATCTGTCACCGAAGTCACCCTGTCCGAATGGCTGAAGGGCGACGGCGAGTACGTGGAGCTCGACGAGCCCATCTGCGAATTCGAGTCCGATAAGGCAACCCTCGAGTTTCCCGCCGAAGCCTCCGGCAAACTTATCTACGTCGCCGGCGCAGGCGACGACCTGAAGATCGGTGCCCTGGTGGCCAAGATCGACACCAGCGCCTCCGGCTCGTCCACCGACGGGGAAAGCGCAGCCGCCCCAGCCTCCGCCGAGGCGGAGCAACCAGCCCCAGCCGCGGCAGCACCCCCCAGTGCACCAACGGGCGAACAGACCTACGCCACCGGCACCCCCAGCCCCGCCGCCGGCAAGATCCTGCGCGAAGGCAAGGTCGCGCCCGGTACCGTGAACGGCTCCGGCCGCGACGGCCGCATCACCAAGGAGGACGCCAAGCAGGCCGTGAAGCGCCCGGCTCCCGCCACCAAAACCGCCGCACCCGCGTCCCCGCCACCCGCTCCCGCCCCCTCCACCGGCCAGGAATCCTTCTCCCGCAGCACCCGCACGGAGAAAATGAGCCGCATGCGCCGCACCATCGCCGACCGCCTGGTGAGCGCCAAGAACGAGACGGCCATGCTCACCACCTTCAACGAGGTGGACCTGAGCGCCGTCATGGCCCTCCGCACCCAGGTGCAGGACAAGTTCGTAAAGAAGCACGGTGTGAAACTCGGGTTTATGTCCCTGTTCGCCAAGGCCTGCGCCCAGGTACTCATGGAGATGCCCGACGTAAACGCCGAAATCGGAGAAGATGGTAAGTCGCTGATCTACCACGACTTCGTAGACATCAGCTTCGCGGTCTCCACGCCCACCGGGCTGGTCGTACCGCCTATCCATAACGTAGAATCGCTGCACTTCGCCGAGATCGAAAATAAGCTGAAGGACCTGGCCGCCAAGGCCCGCGACAACAAGCTGAGCATCGAGGAGATGACCGGCGGCACCTTCACGATCACCAACGGCGGCGTCTTCGGCAGCATGATGAGCACCCCGATCATCAACAAGCCGCAGTCGGCCATCCTGGGCATGCACAACATCATCGAGCGGCCCGTGGCGGTCGACGGCCAAGTCGTGATCCGGCCCATGATGTACATCGCCCTGAGCTACGACCACCGCGTGATCGACGGCAGCTCGTCCGTCACCTTCCTGGTAAAGGTGAAGCAACTGCTGGAGGATCCCAACCTGCTGCTGCTGGGCCTCTAGTGGGAAAGTGAGCGCGTGGTGCTATCTTACGGTAGACCACCCTAAACCACTTTCCGGATGAGGCGACTTTACCTGCTCTGCTCCGCCCTGCTGTTTACCACCCTGCTGTGGAGCCAGCCGAGCTTTACCCTGGACCTGGCTGAGCGCACTTGTCCCTACGACTCTACCGTGACGGGGATGTTCCCCACCGCGTACGAATTGTTTTACACCCGGGACGATACCTACGACGGTCCGATCGACAGCGCATACTGCGTTAGCTTCTCGCTACCCGAAAACAACCGGTATTTGGGCCGGCTCGACACCGCCGGTCTGCCCCGGAACCGCCCGTTCTATATCCGCTACCGCTATCCGGAAGGCGACTCGCTGCCCCTGCTGCCGTACACGGGTTATTTCGTATTTGCCTCTGTGGGGGATTACCAGGTCAATTACGCGCCCTGTGTGGAAAACTTCTGCAACGGCCTGCGCTTGGACTACACCGTCCGGGATTCCGCCACCGGGCAGACCGCCCTGCGCCAGCGGGAGTTCTCCGCCGTTGACCCCGACTTTCGACTCACCGAGATCTGCCTTGTGACCGAGCGCTTTGAGCAGCAGTGGCTTACGGCCGTGACCCTGCGGGTGGCGATCGAGGATTTTGGTCCGGGCGGGGTATTCGGGCTGTACAGCATCGAGGTTTACAACAATGCATCCTTCGACCCGGTGGAGGGACTCGAGGTACCCTCCGCAACGCCCGATACGGAGGGCGTATTTGAAAGTTCCTTCCTCGATGCCCTGACGAACGCGGAGGTAAATGAATACTCGACGTACTACCTCGAGCAGGCCCGGGAGGGAATTCCCGCAGCGGACAATGTTGCCTACACCGACGTCAACCTGAGTCCAAATATAGACACCCAGGCTACGATCCGCCTCGTCTTTTACCCGGGGCTCGGGCGCCTCGAAATGCCGCCCTTTACGTCCCTGCGCGGAGGGCTGGTAGCCGGCCAGGATAGCCTACGCCATCGCCTCGAGCTGAGTACCTCGAGGGATACCAGGATTTCACCTTCTGCGGGCACTACATCATCGAGTACCCCGTTCCGCCCGGCGTAACGGTGACCTTCGAGACCAATCAACTGATCTTTGGCGCCGGGCTCGGCTGCTTCATCCTCGAGCCGGGTGCAGCGATACGCGTGCTACCGGAGAGTCAGTTGAACTACGGCTTCCAGGGAGCGGGTATGCTGGCATTGCGCCCCGGCAGCCGCGTGGAACTGGGGCAGGGCGCTACCCTGGTGATTGACAACCACGTGCAACTGCAGCACCACGCCGTCTGGGGGCCCACCTCCTCCGCCGTCGATTTGCAACCGGGAAGCCGGTTGGTCTTCGGACCTAGTGCCCTCCTCACCTCGGGCTGGAACAAGAAAGAAGCCTACCTGGACCTCTACATGAACGGAGGAAGCGTAGCGATAGGATCGCTCGACGCCGAGGCCCGGGCCCACCTGCGCTACATCTATCCCGAAAAGGCGCGGCCGCAGGTGCAGGGGTTGGTTGCCTATCCGAATCCCATCACCGACCCGCTGGCCGGTAAACTGGCCGTCCCGACGCGCCTGGTCGGGCGGCCGGGAACGGTGGTGGTCCTGGACGGGGCGGGGCGGCAGGTGCTGCGCCGGGAGGTGGAGGCCTTGCCGGAGCAGCGTGGCGTCGCGTTACCGGTCAACTCACCGGCGGGCATTTACTTCGTGCGCCTCCGTTCCGGAGAGGAAGTCGGGAGCGCCCGCCTGGTCTTGCTCCGCCGGGCGGATCAGTAGAGCTCGATGTCCCCGTAATTGGTCGTGATTTTGATCGTTCCGCTGCCGGTGCCGGCCTTCGTGCCCCGGACGTACTCGGTTCCGTTATCGCTGCCGACGTTGCGGGGGCTGAGGTTACTCGTCGGCGCATCGATATCGCCGTAGCGGGTGCTGAGGTCGAGGGTGTAGCCGGCGGAGTCGTCTACGTTGACCTGTACGTCGGTGTAGGAGGCCCGGATCTTTACGCGTTGAAAGCCGGCGGTGAGGGACGCTACTTCCAGGTCCCCGTAGTTGCCGTCCATTTCCAGGACGCGGGTGACGGTGCCCAGGTTGAAGTCGGTATAGCTGCCGTTGAGGTAGGCCTCCGCGACCCGCCCTACGGAGAGGTCATTGTAGTTACCTTCGAGGTAGACGGCCGTGGCGGATTCCACATCGACCTCCTCGTACCCGACGTCGAGCCGCAGTACGCCGACCTGGCCGAAGCGCACTTCACTGTAGCGGCCGTCGTAGGTGAGGTCGCCGGCCTTGCGGAAGGTGCCCTCGCTGTAGCGCAGCTTGACGCTGCTCTTGTCGCCGACCTGCTCGATGCGGGCCGAGCCGTAGCTGACCTCTACCTGACTGGCTTTGGTGAGACGTCCGGCGGCCAGGTCACCGTAGGCTACGTCGAGGAAGGTTTCCCCGGTAAGGTTGGGCAGTTCCACGTCGCAGTACTTGGCGGCGACTTCGAGGGTCACGCTTTCGGGCAGGGTGACGGTGAAGTAGATTTTGAAGTCGTCGGTGCTGCCCCCGCCGTCGAAGAGGTAATTCCACCAGCTTCCGCCGCGGCCACCGGAGGTCGAGATGGAGGTGACGGCCGATACCAGGTTGTTGCTGCCCGAGAGGCGGACGTCGATGCGTTCGAGCACCTGCTTGAAGTCGTCTTCGCTGCGAGCGTTGACGCGGATAAGGACGTCGACCTTTACCTGGGGCTGGTTCCAGGTGACCACTTTAATTTCTCCGTAGCGGTTATCGAGGCGCACGCGACCGTCGCGGCCCATCGAAAAGGTTTCCGACAGGCGCTTCTCGAAGTCTGCGACGGGCGCGCCGGCCGTAGCGAAGCCGGGCAACAGCAGGGCGGCAAGGCAGAGCAGGGTGATTAAATTAGATTTCATCGTCTTGGTTGGTTTGGCGGGACTGAGAGTTCCCGGGAATATCGGGGTTGGGGAAATGTTGCTGGATGCGCAGGAGGATATCCAGCTTGGTGCGGTAAGTCTCGATGAGCTGATTGACCAGCACGGGGCGCTGAGACACGGGCACCTTCAGCAGTTCGGCACGGATTTGCTCCGTGGTCGCGTCGAGCTGATCGAAGTCGCGGCGCAGTTGGGGGTCGTCGTTTACCTGGCGTACCTTGGTAAACTCCACGGATATGCGTTGCTGGTAGAAGCGTTCGGCCTCGGCGAGTTCGGGATTCATCTTCTCGACCTGCTGGGCGATGCGATCTTCCTTCCCGGCCTGGAATCCGGCGCGGTTTCCGAAGTTGTAGGCCGTGAACAGGAGCAACAGACAGGCGGCAATGGCGGTCACGTAGAGCAGGGTGCGCCGGATGCCGCGGCCGGAGCGGGGGGTGGCCAGCGGCGGGGGCGTACGGTCATCGAACTCCGCCCGGTGGGCAGCGATGAATTGTTCGAGGGGGTCGGCCGTTTCTTCCGCTTCGGGAAGGTCGGCTGCGATGCGGTCCCACAGCCCCTCGGGGGTGGGTGCGTCGTTGAATTCCGCCCGATGATTGCGGACAAAGTTTTCCAGCTTATCGTTGTTCATGGCGGTTTAGTTTTCGGTAAGTAATTCGGCCAGGCGGCGGCGCGCCCGGCTGTACTGCGATTTGGAAGTGCCCACGCTGATGGAGAGGATTTCGCTGATCTCCTCGTGGTCGTATCCTTCAAACAGGTAGAGCGTCAGCACGATCCGGTACCCTTCGCTAAGCTTAAGTACGGCGGCCCTGATCGTTTCCACGGTGTAGGGCGCCTCGGCGGCGGGCTCGGGGGCGTCGTCCGTAGCTACGGCGTCGTGGCGGACGGGGTCGAAGGCGGTGGTCAGCAACCGGCGCTTCTTCAGGTGGTCGATGCAGCGGTTGACCACGATGCGCTTGATCCAGGCACTGATGGAGGCCTCGAAGTTGAACGTATGGATGCGCGAGAAAATCTGGACAAAGGCCACCTGGAGCACGTCCTCGGCATCGTGCGGGTGTTTTAGCATTCGAAGGCACAAATTGTACATCGGCTTGGCGTAGTGACCGTAGAGCTGCCGTTGGGCGGTGCGGTCCTTCCGCTGACACCCGAGTACAAGGGCACGATGGGTGTCGCGGTAGTCGGCTGCGGTCGTCATGGCTGGTATGATTGGGTGAATTCCCACGGTAGTGATTCTGCTGCTGGTGTACCGGTAAAGACGAGCCTACGGCAGGCGGGTTGCACGGGGAACTACCGGCGGGAAAAATTAACTCCACAACACCGAAAGGGTGACCGGCCTGATTTTGCCTGTCCAAACGGCCGCCGCGGCGACCTAGCTCCTACTGGGGTCATAAAAGGCGATTGGTGGGGTCTAAATACCGGTAAAGCCACCAAAAAATCGAACAATTGTCAGCAAAATCGACATTCAACTACTAGAAAAACCATTAATACAAACCCAATTTTATGCGCAACTTTCTACTCCTCACACTAGCCTTACTCCTGACGGGTGCCGCTTTCGGTCAGGTCCGGGGCGTGAGCTACACCATCGCCCCTTCGGCAAGTTACAACTGGTTTGGTAACGAATCCGGTCTTGAAGATGCCTTCATGTTTGGTGGGCGGCTCGGCTTTGGCTTCGGCGAGTACGTCGAACTGCGGGCCACTTACTTACAGACCATTGATCAACAGACTAATTTTGCCGGGCTCGACCTCAACATCGACTCCACCTTCGCCAATAAGGGCGTAGACCTCTCCCGCTACGGGGCGGAGCTCAAACTGAATATCGGCCGGGGTACGCTCCTGCCCTACCTCATCCTCGGTGGTGGCATCCAGGATACCAAGCGGGAAGGCCTGGATAAGTCGCAGAACATCTTCGGTACGGTGGGCCTGGGACTTACCCTGAGTGCCGCCGACCGCTACGCCTTCGGCGTGGAGGGCAAATACATTGCCTACTCCGGCAATGTGGTGCGCAACCTGCTGGACTCCATCGACCGCCAGGCTAACAACCTCGACCTGACCAACTTCAGTACCCGCAACATCGGCACCTTTGCCGTTGCGGCCAACCTCTCGTTCTACCTCGGCGGACGCCGGCCCGGCCAGCTCAGCGCCATTGACGAAGAGTATATGAAAAACTTCCAGGGCGGACTCACCGGTCTCTCCCTGCCCATCGAAGTGGGCCTGGCTCGGGTGGACTGGGACAACTCCCTCCCCTACCGTAACGCGTACTTTGCCGGTGGAACGGCCGGTTTCAGTTTCGGTCCGCTCATCAGCCTGCGCGGTTTCTACTACCGGGGCATGACCGAAGAGAAGATCAACTTTGACTTCGACGATATTTCCCTCTACGGTGCCGACTTCCGCTTCAATCTCAGCCAGGCTTCCTCGGGTATCGTCCCTTACCTCAGCATCGGCGGTGGTTACATCGACCTGGCCGACGGCTACAACGATGGCGTGACCGAAGCCGAGCAGTTCGCTTCCAGCCAGGGATTCGCCTCCGGCGGCGGTGGTATCTACCTTAAGTTCGGCGAACGCGTCAAGCTCAACGGTGGCGTGCGGGCCATGCTGACCAGCGGTTCCGATCTGGAAGACCTCAACAGCACCGAGCAGATCACGACCAGTTATATGTACAATGCCGGCCTCGGCTTCACCCTGGGCGGCAACAACCGGAATAACCCCGACGTAGTGCGGCAGTCCACCCTCGAAGACCGCCTGGACGCCCAGCAGCGTGAGTTCGATCGCCGTGCCGACAGCATTCGCACCGCCAACCAGCTGGAGATTGCCGAGCTGCGCAACCGGTACCAGGATAGCATCGCCGCCCTCGACCAGGAGCTGATCGACGCCCTGGACGCCGGTGATGTGGAATCGGCCGCCGATATTAAGGAGGAGCGCGCCAACGCCGCAGCGATCGTCGCGGAACTTGATGATCGCCAGAACGAACTCAATGCCCGCAGCATGGAAAGCGATGCCCAGCGCCAACAGCGGGACCGCGCCGAAGTGGATGTGGCGCTCGGTCGCCCGGCACAGTCCAACCAGCGCACAAGTACCTACGACCGTTCCGGCAGTGTCATCGTGCTCGAATCGCCCCAGATCGATCGCATCATCGACGCGATCGGCCAGCGCAATGCCGCTCCCGATCCCGCAGCCGCTCAGCAGCAGCCCCAATCCGTGCAGCCTTCCGCTCCGACCACCGACCAGTATAAGGAGATCACCCGGCGCATCGAGCGCATGGAGGATATGATGTTTCAGATGAACTCCATGTCCCGTCAGCCGAATTACAACGGTAATCCGGACGCCAACCGCAGCGAGCAGGAGCGTCTACGCGCCCTCGAGCAGCAGATCGACGACATGAATAACCGCAACACCGGCAGCGATGGAACCGCCAACCCGCCCTCCAACGACGTCCAGCGCCGCATTGACAACCTGGAGCGGCAGTTGCGCAATACCCGCGCCAACGACACCAACGATCAGGATACGGATACCGGAAATGATGCCGACAGCGAGCAACGCATCCAGGACCTGGAGCGCCGTATGATGAACCGGATGGATGACCTGCGGTCAAACAGCAACCCCACCGAAACGGAAGCTATCCGCGCCGAAATGATGCGGGATATGGCCGACTACCAGAGCGAAATGACCCGGGAGATCCGGTCGCTCCAGCGCGACCTGGACCGCGCCAACCGCGAACTGGCGCAGCGTACAGCCCGGCAGGACAATTTTGACGTAAGCCTGGACATCGAACGCGACCGCCTCCGGCAGGAGCGTCGCTCCGCACGCCTCGCTGCCGCGACCATCGTTACGGTGGACTCCGCCGGCAATAAGGTGATCGTACCCGGTACGCGTAGCCTGGATGAGCTCGAGATCAACACCGGTGGCGTATACCTCGCCGATGGCAACGCCGAAGGCTTCTTCTCTAACTTCACCTATACGGGAATGTCCGGTACCGCCGGCTTCAACTTCGGCGACGCTACCGGCCTTGGCCTCGGTCTCCGCTGGCACTACAAACTAGGTCCCGACCAACGGGCCGAGTTCATGCCCGAAGCTTACTTCGGCATCGGCAGCCCCACGACCTTCGGTATCTTCGGCAACATCGTTTACCCCATCATCACCGAAACGTCGCAGTCCAACGGACTCATCCCCTACGCCGGTATCGGTATCGGCGCGATGCAGATTAAGGATCAGGACAACAGCGACCAGCTGAACTTCCGCCCCGCGATCAACCTGCTCGTTGGTACCTACCTGCCCGTAGGCGGCGGACGCGTCTTCGTTGACTTCTCTACCCGCAACTTCTTCAGCGTGAATCAGCTGACGGGTGGCTACCGCTTTAACTTCTAAGTTCTGGTCACTGTAAAAGATCAACCCTCGTCGGCCGTGTGCTGGCGGGGGTTTTTTTGTGTGCGTTTGGGTTCGCTGTGTTCCTGGCCCGCTCGTCGTCGGAGGAGGAAAGCGGGCAGCGCCGCCAATTGTAAATTGAATAGTGTAAATGACAAATCCTACACCTCCCCCCGGTGCTTATCCAGCTTCAGCAACACCGCCAGCATCATCGTAAAGCTCAGCAGAGAGGATCCGCCCTTGGAAATGAAGGGAAGCGGAATACCAATGACCGGGATGAGGCCCATCGTCATGCCGATATTCACCAGGAAATGCACCAGTAAGATACCCGCGACCGCGTAGGCATACGTCCGCGCGAAGGTGCGGCGCTGCCGTTCCGCGATGACGGTGATGCGCCACAGCAGGATGGCAAAGACGAGAATGAGCGTGCCGGCCCCGACGAAGCCCTGCTCCTCCCCGATGGCGGAGAAGATGAAATCCGTTTGCTGTTCGGGGACGTAGTCGAACTTCGTCATGGTGCCCTGCTGCAGGCCGCGGCCGCTTACGCCGCCGGCGGCGATGGCGAGTTTGGACTGGAGCAGGTTGTAATAGGCCCCGCGGGGATCGGCGTCCTCGGGATGGAGCCATACCATTACCCGCTCGTGCTGGTGCACCGGGAGTAGGCCCTGGGTGTAGATGTAGTTGGCCGTGAAGGTCAGGGCCAGGCCCCAGAGCATGAAGAACAGGCTGATGGCAATGAGTCGGGTATTCCGTTGTACGAGGTGGAACACCACCAGGCCGATCAGCGCGGTCGCCAGGCCCGTCATCGTCTGCCAGCCGTATCCGGCCTGGAGGCCCGCGTACGCCGCTGCACCCGCGGCCACCGCCCCTATCCCGTACAGCTTGGCACGGGTGGGCATCGCAAAGGCATACAGCATGAGGCACAGGGCCATCAGCCCCACCAGCAGCACGTCAAACGGAAACAGGATGCCGAGCACGACCATGAAGGCCGTAAAGCCTCCCAGCACGAAAATGAGCGGGTTGAGTCCCTCGCGGTACATGACCAGCAGCATCCCGGTGAAGACCAGGGTGGAGCCCATATCCGGTTGCCCGAGGATCACGATGGCCGGCAGTAGCCAGATGAGGCAGCCGTAGACCACCGTTTTGAAGCTGTCGAGCTTGCCGCTGTACTGACTCAGGAAGGCCGCCATCGCCAGGCAGGTACCGAACTTGGCCAGCTCACTGGGCTGGAAGGTAAGGCCACTCACGCTGAACCAGGAGCGGGCCCCGTTGATCTCCTTTCCCGCCACCAGTACGAGGAAGAGGAGCAGCACGGTAAAGGCATAGATCGGGTAAGCCCCAACCACCCATACCCGGCGATCGATGAGGTAATTGATGAACAGCCAGACGATGGCCGAGATGAACACCCAGATCAGCTGCTTTCCGAAGGGGGTCTCGAGCCATCCGGCAAGGCTGAGGTCGTAGCCCTCGGGCGGGGCCCCGACCGAATTGATCATGAGGAGTCCGGTGGACACCAGGAAGATGTACAGGATAATGGTAGTGACGTCCGTCCGGGCCCGCTTGAGGGAAATTTTGGCCATGGCGGCGGCTTAGTACATGTCCAGCAGCTCCGTTTCGGTGACCTCGTCCTTGACCAGGTAAACGCCTTCAAACTCGCGGCTGAGGGTCTGACGCAGCCGGTCGGCTTCCCGCCGGGTGAAGAAAGCACCGGCGCGCAGCTTGTAGTAGGGCGTATTGTGTACCCAATCGACGGGCACGCTCGGATAGCTGGCCTTAAACTGGGTTTCGGTCGTCTCCAGCTGCTGGCGGTCGGTCGTAGCGAGGATCTGGACGCGCCAGCCCTCCACCTTGTCCTGGGTCTCGCTGACCTCGGCGAAGAGGTCGAGCACCCGGGAAACATCCGGGTCGGGCGTGACGATCACGTTGCGCTGGGCCGACAGGGCGGCAGCGAAAAGCAGGGTAAAAAGTACGAGGTACGCGCGCATGGAATGCTTATTGAAAGATGGCGAGACCGGAAGACGTACCGATGCGGTCCGCACCGGCCTCGATCAGGGCCCGGGCCGCTTCGGCGGTACGGATACCACCGCTGGCCTTGATCCTGATCTCTGGATGTAAGTTAGCACGTAGATAGCGGACTTGCTCCACCGTCGCACCGCCCTGGGTGCCGGAGGAGGTCTTCACGAAGTCGGGCCGTACGGCATTGCAGATCGCGACCAGGCGGTCGCGCTCCTCGTCGGTCAGTGTACCGAGTTCCAGGATGAGCTTACAGACCTTCCCCTTGAGGCGCACCGTAGTGGCCATCTGCTCGATCTCCGTTTTGACGTAGTTCCATTCCTGGGACTTCACCGCGGAGATGTTGATCACGATGTCGAGCTCGTCGGCCCCCTCCTCGATAGACCGCCGTGCCTCGGCCACCTTAATGGGCGTTTCCGAATAGCCGTAGGGGAAGGCAATCACGGTGGCCAGCTTGACTGTACTGTCCTGTAGGTCGATCTTCGCGCGGGAGACGAAGTAAGGCGGGACGCAAACGGCATAGAAGCCGTGTTCAACCGCTTCCTTACACAGCCGCCTGATATCGGCGGCAGTCGCCTGAGGACTGAGGAAAGTGTGATCTATGATCTTGTTCAAACCGAAAAGTCTTTGGAAAAAGGGCAAGGTGGGGTAAGGGCCACAATATACGTCATGCCACACCGCCGCAGCGCGGAATTGCTACTTCCCGTGACAGTGTTTAAACTTCTTCCCGCTGCCGCAGGGACACGGATCGTTGCGCTTCACCTTCGCTTCTTCCCGCTGGAAGGTTTGCACCTTCTCGGGCTTGCTCACCGATTCGGCGGCCTGCCGCGCGGCGGTGGCGGCAGCGCTGACGGGTTCCTGCTCGCGGCTGCGGTTCACCTGAACCGGCGGAGCCACTACCCGACGTGGCACCCGGGCCTCCTGAATTTCGGAGGGGGCGGCCACCTGTAGGTCTCCCTTGGCCAGGTAGCTGGTCGTCTTCTCGTTGATGCGGCTGATGAGCTCTTCGAAGAGGTTGTACGACTCCATTTTGTACACCACCAGCGGGTCCTTCTGCTCGAAGGAGGCCATGTTGGTGGAAGTCTTCAGCTCGTCCATCGAGCGAAGGTGTTCCTTCCAGTTCTCGTCGAGAATGGCCAGGGTGACGGCTTTCTCGATATCGGATTTAATGCTCTTTCCTTCCGTTTCCAGGGCACGCTCGATGTCGGCGCTGATGGGCAGCGGGTGAGTACTGCCGTCGGTGAACGGCACCACGATACGGCGGTAACGGCCGGGCTGCTGCTCGTGCACGCTGCGGATAAAGGGGAGCACGCGGTCGATGAGCGTCGTCATCTTGGTTTCGTAGAAGTTGCGGAATTCCACCAACAACCGGTCGGCCAGGTCGTTGACCTCCCTGCGCCGGAACTCCTCCTCCTTGATTTCCGATTCAAGGCCAAGCAGGCGCTGGGCGGCCAGGTGGAAAGTCTGATAGGTACCGTTCTGCTTGTGGGCGTAGACGATGTCGTCGATGAGCCCCTCGAAGGAGTTGTTGAGGTCCAGGTTGAGGCGCTGTCCACTCAGGGCGTTATCGCGCTTGCGGTAGATGGCCTCCCGCTGGATGTTCATGACGTCGTCGTACTCCAGCAGGCGCTTCCGGATACCGAAGTTGTTTTCCTCGACCTTCTTCTGGGCGTTTTCGATCGACTTGGTCACGATGCCCGCCTGGATCACGTCGCCCTCCTTGTGGCCGGCGCGGTCCATCCACTTGGCGATGCGGTCGCTCTGGAAGTAGCGCATCAGCTTGTCTTCGAGGCTGACGTAGAAGAGGCTGGAACCCGGGTCACCCTGACGTCCGGCACGACCGCGCAACTGCCGGTCTACCCGACGGCTGTCGTGGCGCTCGGTACCGACGATGGCCAGACCGCCGGCTTTCTTCACCTGGTCGTTGATCTTAATGTCCGTACCCCGGCCAGCCATGTTGGTGGCGATGGTCACCTTACCGGGCCGTCCGGCCTCGGCGACGATGTCGGCCTCCCGCTGGTGCTGCTTGGCGTTCAGTACGTTGTGATCGATGCCGCGCAGTTGCAGCATGCGGCTCAGTTTCTCGCTGATGTCCACGGCGGTGGTACCGACCAACACGGGGCGGCCGGCCTCGCTCAGCGCTACCACGTCGTCGATGACGGCGTTGAATTTCTCGCGGTCCGTTTTGTAGATCTTATCGTTGCGGTCGTCGCGCACGACGGGGCGGTTGGTGGGGATGACCACCACGTCCAGCTTGTAGATCTCCCAGAACTCCCCGGCCTCCGTTTCGGCCGTACCCGTCATACCGCAGAGCTTGTGGTACATGCGGAAGTAGTTCTGCAGGGTCACCGTGGCGTAGGTCTGGGTAAGCTCGCCCACCTTGACGTTCTCCTTGGCCTCTAGGGCCTGGTGCAGTCCGTCGGAGTAGCGGCGGCCTTCCATCATCCGGCCGGTCTGCTCGTCGACGATCTTGACCTGCCCTTCCATCACGACGTACTCGCTGTCGCGCTCGAAGAGGGCGTAGGCCTTGAGCAGCTGGGAGATGGCGTGGAGGCGTTTGGATTTTACGCCGAAGTCCTGGGCCAGTTTGTTCTTTTCCAGGGCTTTGTCCTCCTTGCTGAGGTTCTTCCGGTTATCGACCTCCGCCATGCTGGTGGCCAGGTCGCTGAGAATGAAGAAGCTGGGGTCTTCATTGTACTTGCTGAGGTAGTCGGTACCCAGGTCGGTGAGGTCCACCTGGCGGTTCTTCTCGTCGATCGTGAAGTACAGTTCCTTATCCACCTCCGGCATCCGCTTGTTGTTTTCGGACATGAAGGTGTTCTCCGTTTTCTGCAGGAGCACGCGGGCGCCCTCCGTAGAAAGGAACTTGATCAACGGCCGGCTCTTGGGGTAGGCGCGGAAGGCGCGGTACAGGGCCAGTCCGGCCTCTCCCTCCTCGGGGCCGAGGTAGCCCTCCTTAAAGAGTCGCTTGGCTTCGGTCAGGAACTTATTGGCTACCCGCTGCTGCTGGGCGATGAGCTTCTCGATGGCTGGCTTGAGTTCCAGGTAATCCTGGTCGTCGACGTTGTTGGTCACGGGGCCGGAGATGATCAGCGGGGTACGGGCGTCGTCTACTCGCACCGAGTCCACCTCATCGATCATGGCGAAGTGGTGGTGACGCTGCACCTTATCGGCGGTCGTGCGCACCATGTTGTCGCGCAGGTAGTCGAAGCCGAATTCGTTGTTGGTGCCGTAGGTAATGTCGGCAGCGTAGGCCTTGACGCGGTCCGGGCTGTGGGGGCGGTACTTGTCGATGCAGTCGATGCTCAGTTTGAGAAACTGCATGACGGGGCCGATCCACTCGGCATCCCGCTGGGCGAGGTAATTGTTGACCGTCACAACGTGCACCCCGCGGCCACTTAGTCCGTTGAGGTAGGCCGGCAGGGTCGCCACCAGGGTCTTACCCTCACCGGTTTGCATCTCGGCGATCTTACCGTCGTGGAGGACCTGGCCGCCGATGAGCTGTACGTCGTAGTGCACCATCTGCCAGTCGATCTCCCCGCCGGCGGCCATCCACTTGTCCGCGTAGGTCGCCTGTCCGTTGTCGTCGATCGTGACGTAGTCGGTCGTTGCGGCTAGCTCGCGGTCGGCGTCGGTCGCCGTCGCGGTCAGCGGGCCGGCCGTAAACCGTCGGGCGACTTCCTTCACCGTGGCAAAAGCATCGGGCAGGATCTCCTTCAGTACCGTTTCCAGCTCCTCATTACGCTGATCCCCGAGGCGATCGATCTCCTTGAATATTTTGTCCTTCTTCCGGAAATCGGGCTCCGCCTCCGCTTCCTCCCGCATGTGCTTCACTTCTTCATCGATGCCCGAGAGGTACTCCGCGATCCGGGCGCGAAAGGTGTCGGTACGCTGCCGCAGGGCGTCGTTGGACAGGCCGGCCAGCCCCCCGTAAATCTCATTGATCTGATCGACGACCGGTTGGTACGCCGCCACGTCGCGGTCCTGTTTAGAACCGAATAATTTCTTGAGGGCCTTGAACATATCTGAAGAGCTTTACTGTAAGAAAGGGCGGGGTCGCAGGTGCAGCGCGAATGACAGGAGGCGAAGATACCGCTCCCCCCCACCCTCCTCGCGCGAATTTTGAGCCAAAGGAGCTCGCGTGACATTCTGTCACCGGATCACTATAACGAACCGACAGCAAGGCCGGTTGAACTAGAGCAATCCCGCCCGCGCCCGCTCCAGCAGTCGGGACCGTTCGTCGAGCGTCAGGGAAACCGGCAACTGCGCGATGCCGATCAGGCGACGGATGATCTCGACATAGCAGAATTTTCGGGTGAGCCCCGTATCGAATCCCGGGGGCTTCGGATAATCCCGGTCGATCTGCAGGATACGCTTTTCGGGTGCCCGGCTCAGCAGCAGGTGGGCCATCAGCACCCCGATATCAAATTCCGGCCGGCCGAGGTGAGCAAATTCCGCGTCAATGACAAACACCCCATGGTCCACCTCGAGAAAACTGCCGGGATAAAAATCACCGTGAATCAACGAACTCCCCTTTGCCAGGTAGGCCCGGCCCAGCCCGGCGACCGCTTCCCGCAGCTGCACGTCGTGCTGATAGGGCAGGGCCACGGTGGCCAGTCCCGGGTGGATCGCATCGAGCGGGAAGCCGTTATCCGGCCGCAGGGGAAGGTCAAAAATGTGGGCGTGGTTCAGGGCCCGGAGCGCTTCGTTGGCGGGAAAGTCGGTCGGCTGCAGCCAGTGCAACTTACCCGCAAACTCCAGGAGGGTGCCCAGCTGGGACCGGCTCATGGCGAAGTCGTCGGCGTAGATGGTGCTCATATCGCCGACCGGCCCGAGGTCCTCAAGCAGCAAGACGTAGTTTCCGGCATCCGCCTTCAGCATTTCCGGCATATGGGCGGCCAGGAAGCGATCTCCGGAAATGGCCTGGTGAAAATCCCGTTCGATCAGGACCCGGGCGACCGGCGCCTCCAGCTCCGGGAACCTGGCTACCCACGGCCTGCTTTGCTTGAGGATGAACCGGCGACGGGTGGTCGCCACCCGCAGCGTAACGTTCATATTGCCCTCCCCGGCCTTCGTCACGGTTACGACCGCCTCCCCGGGAATGAGGTAACCGCGGTCGAGCAGGTAGGCTTCCACGGTGCCGGGGTCCTCCACCGTCAGAAAGTACCCGCTACCGGTAACTTCCCTAAACCGTTCCGTCAACTCACTATTCATACCACGTTTCTTTGTCCCTTTCCCAGCTTCCCCGCACTCCGTAAGTCGAAGGAGAAAACTCCGCTCCGGAAGGCACCCAAAAAAATGAGCCCCGGTAATTACACCAGGACTCCCGAAAAAGGTTGCAAAAAAGAAAGGAGGACCACGTGCCCTCCTCCCGTAAATACTCACTCAAAACATGTTAATCCGTATAATTTACCGCGCGCTGCGGTCCACAAATGTACGGATTCCCCCCTTATAATACAAGCAAAAAAAGTTTATTTTTCCTTATTTACCCATTATATAATCACATTAGTTACATACACTTTATAGCTGTCCTCTTCCTTACTTTTACTTCCTATGGATACAAAAAAGGTTGCCGTTCTCGGCGCAGGGTGGCTCGGGCTGCCGCTCATTCGGTCGCTTTCCGCCGCGGGTACGGTAGTGCACGGCAGCTACCGGCGGGAGGCGGGTTACGCCGGCCTGGAGGATGCGGGTGCCCTGCCCTTTCTGCTGGACCTACCCGATCTGCGGTCCTCTTTGGGCGATTTCCTGAACGGCGTGGACGCCCTGGTGATCACCCTGCCCCCCGGTGGGCGTCGGTACGGGGAGCGGGCGGAAGAAGTGTACCTCTCCGCGCTGGAGAGTCTGCAGCGAATGCTCGGAGGATTACACGTTATTTATACCAGCAGCACCGGCATTTACGGGAGCGCGGTGACCGGCGTCGTCACCGAGGCCACGCCGCCCAATCCCGACACCCCCTCGGGCCGCGCCGTAGTGGCGGCCGAACAGTGGCTACGCACCCAAACCGACCGGCTGACCGTCCTGCGGCTCTCCGGACTGTTTGGGCCGGACCGGGATCCCACGACCTTTTTCCGCCACACCTCCCTCATCCCCCAGGGCGATGCCCCGGTAAATATGGTACACCTCGATGACGTGCTGCGGGCCATCCGCCTCTTACTTGCTACCGGTGCCACCGGCATCTTCAACGTGAGCGCCGCGGCCCATCCGCCCAAAAAACAATTTTACGCTACCTTATTGGAGCGGGCCGGCCTCCCCCCCAAAAGCTATCAACCGGGGGGCGGCAATGGTAAGCGCATCGACTCCGCCCGGCTGCGGGCCCTGGGCTGGACGCCGGTGCACGACAATCTAATCCCTTAGCCGCAACACCACCCCCACCCCTCCTGCGTTGTACCAGCGGCCAATTCTCCCATTCTCAACCGATTCGCAATGAAGCCTCTCTTATTTCTCTTATTCTTCGCCACTACCCTGGGTGCCCAGGAACTTACGGGCATCACCTTCGTGGAAAAGCCCTTCGACGCCCTACTTGCCCAGGCCAAACAGGAGGATAAACTGATCTTCATCGATGCCTACACTACCTGGTGCGGGCCCTGTAAGATGATGACCACCAAGGTGTTCCCCGATGAGCGGGTCGGGGAGGTATACAACAAACGCTTCATCAACGCCAAATTCGACATGGAGAAGGGCGAAGGTCCCGGACTCGCAAGTCGTTATGCGGTCTCCGCTTATCCGACTTACCTCTTCGTGAACGGCGATGGAGAGTTGGTGCACAAGGGGCTGGGCTACATCCCGATCCCCGCCTTGCTGGAACTCGCCGACGCGGCCGTCTCCGATCAGAGCATCGGTGCCCTGAACGCGCGCTATGCGGCCGGTGAGCGAGATCCGGCATTTGTAAAGACGTACGCCCAGATCCTTACTGACAACTACGAGCAGGTGCGGGCGGACCAAGTGGTGGGCGACTACCTCGACGGGCAGTCCGACTGGTCAATCCCCGACAACCTCTCCCTCATCCTGGCCAGCCCGGGCGATCTGGGCGACAAGCGGATGGTATACCTCATCGAGCACGCCGAGGCGATCGAGGGCAAGGTGGGTAAGGGGTCCGTTGCCGGCACCGTCCAACGGGCCCTCGTCAACGGCTACCACCGCAGCAACCGGAAACGCAGCCTGGTGCCGCCCGACGAAATCGAGGCCTTTTATGCCGAAAATGCCGGTACCCTGAAGGATCAGCTCCTGCTCCAGTACGTACTGATCTACTACGAGCGGCAAGACGACATGGAGCGCTACCTACCCGCCGCCCTGGCTTACTACTCCGCCTACCCTTCCCAGGACTTTACCGAACTCAACTCCGTTGCCTGGACCTTTTACGAGCACGCCACCGATCCCGATCAACTGGCCCAAGCCATCCAATGGGCCGAAAAATCGGTAGACATCAACCCCTACTACCCTAACCTCGACACCCTGGCCTGGCTCTACCAGAAGACCGGCCAGCAGCAAAAGGCAGAACGTACCGCCCGATTGGCCATCGAGCACGCCAAGTCCGAAGCGCTGGACTACAGCGAAACCGAGAAGATCTTTGAATAATTCCCTATGCGCGTTGCCATACTGTTAATTTCCTACCTGCTGTGCAGCCCAGGCCTAAGCGCCCAGATCAGTCAGCCTGTCCCTCCCATCACCTGCTGGACCGACGGGGATACCAGCAGTGCGGTCGTGTCTACCCCCGTGGAATTCCGGAGCGGGAACGCAGAGATCCTGACCCAATTTGAGCTGATGTTGACGGACGACGTACCCGCCGATGCCGAAGGAAGCATCCGCTTTGCCGCCAATATCTGGGGCAGTTATTTACAGTCTGCGGTCCCCATACGCGTGATGGTCGACTGGCGCGACCAGGGCGACGAGGACCTGCTGGCCAGTGCCGGCCCCAGCACCATCTACCGCTCCTTCGAAGGGGCGGCGGACGACGACGTCTGGTACCCGGTAGCCCTCGCGGAGGCCATTGTTGGCGAAGACCTGAACGAGGTGGACGAACCGGATATCAACATTGTCATTAACAGCACCGCCAACTGGAATTACGATACGGTTGGCCGCGTCCCGCGCAATCGCATCGACCTGGCCACGGTAGTCCTGCACGAGCTGGGGCACGGGCTGGGCTTCCTGAGCAGCATCGACAGTACCAGCGATACCACGGTGAGCATCGGCTTCGATAACCGCTTCATCATCTACGACCTCTTCCTGGAAACTCCGCCCGGCAGGTCGCTGGTCGACGTGACCCTGTTCTCCAGTCCGTCGGAAGAATTACTGGCGGCCGTCATCAAGCGACTTGATTTCAACGGTGAAAATGCTAGGCGCGAATACGGGGGCGAGCTGGTTCCCCTCTTCGCACCCCAGACCTTCGACGTGGGCAGCAGCGTGAGTCACCTCGACGAGGCGACCTTCCGTGCCGGCACCCCAAATGCCCTCATGACGCCGTCGGTGGCGAATGGAGAATCGATCCACGACCCCGGCCCGGTCACGCTCGGGATACTGGAAGACCTGGGCTGGCCCCTTCGCTACGACCTCACGCCCGTCCGCGAGGTGATCGCCGGGCAGCTGGGCGTCTATCCCAATCCCGCCAGCTCCACCTTCACCTTTCCCGTTGTGGAAGTAGCCACCCCTACGGTCGCCATCCTGTATGCGGCCGACGGACGGGAGGCGCGGCGGCTGGACATCTCCCAGCAGCGGGAGCAGGTCCGGTTTGCGGTCGACGGCCTTCCCCCCGGGCTTTATA
>JBBSPZ010000058.1:0-25903 GCA_038258275.1 Chitinophagales bacterium
CGCTCCTCCCGCAGGTGAATGAAGTAATCGGAGATATCCTACACCTTGGTTTTGCGGGGTCGTATGCCGAGCCACCGGTAGAAGCAGCGGACCTGAGAAATGTAGGACATCAGCGGAGTAGCGGCATATCGCTTCTGACGCATCCACTCGCTGAGTTTATTTTGGTAGTACATGATAGCTGAGGGGTAGGGCTATCTATAAAATAATAACTAACAGGGAGTTATGCAAGCCGGAATGCGGGGCTACCGCGCGAGCGGTTTAGTTCAACAAACGACGCATACGCATTGCGCATACGCCCACAATAGACTCGCTATTATTGACGGGTGTGCGCAACCCTGTTGCACAAAATACGCACCTCGGACCGTCCGCCTACGCCACAGGTGACGGGTGTACGCCGAGTGACGGGTGCGCGCACCCGGTCAGTGCAAAAGACGCAACCTGGTCCCGGCTTTTTACTCTACGGCTTCGCCCTCCATACGTCGGGGGTTCTCGGCGCTGGCGGACGTGTTCCCATAGGAGGTCAAATATCACCTCACCAAGATAATCGGGAAAGCCAACTACGCCAATTTTTCGGGCGCCTCCCCAGCACCAGCGCCCAGCCGCCCCCTACCCAAACTCCAACACCCCATCCCCCACTCTACCGTACCGGGTCATCAGGGCATCCAGCAGGTAATTTTGGTACACCCGCCACGGCCGCCGGGAGCCCTGGGACGGCAACAGGTGGGCCGAGCGCCAGATGTAGCCCGCACTGAGATCGAGGAAGGGGCGGGCTTCCACGTCGGCTTCGGGCGGGGGAAAGAGGTGGTATAGCCGTGCTTATCCATGTGTTTGAGGAGCTGGCAGAAGTAGGCGGCGGTGAGGTCGGTCTTGGCGGAGCGTAAGCGTGGCACCGCCGAGGGACTTGAGTTGGAGGCCGGTGGCGACTACGACGAGGTCGGCCAAAATCCCAGATAGTGCCTCAGCTCAATGGTTGATCTTACAGCACGTTTCCCCTTAACCAATTGACATCCAGCCAACTATTATGTTTTGGAACTTTCCTTTTCTTGTAGAATACTCAGACTTTGACAAAGCAATCCCGGCTTTGACCAAAGTGGCCGTTCCAAAAGCTATTTACCGCAACCGCAGTTACGGCAACCACGGTTACTATACCTACCCTATCTTCAACCGTATGGAGTTCACCAGCCGCCAACAAGAAATCACGGCCCTCGCCAAAATCCGGGAACAGAGCTACACCCGGGGCCAGATGACCGTCATTACCGGCCGCCGCCGCATCGGGAAAACCCGACTGATCAAGGAAAGCCTGATGGGAGAGACTTACCTCTACTTCTTCGTAGCGCGAATGGACGAACCCCTGCTCTGCGAAGGCTTCAGCCGCCACGTCGAGGAGACCTTTGGCGTATCCCTGATCGGAACGATCACCCGCTTCATCGACATCTTTCGCTACGTCATCGAGCTGGCGAAGCAGCGACAGGTAAACCTCGTGATCGATGAGTTTCAGGAGTTCTTCCGCATCAACCCCTCTGTCTACAGCGAGATGCAGAATCACTGGGACGCTAACCGGGAGCAGATGAAGTTGAATCTGATCCTCAGCGGCTCGGTCTATTCCCTTATGCAAAAGATCTTCCGCGATTACGGGGAGCCCCTCTACGGCAGGGCGACCAGCTACCTATACATTCGCCCCTTCCCCCCCAGCACCCTGCGTAGCATCATGCGGCAGCACGCCCCGGGTCACGGCGCAATGGATCTGCTTACCCTGTACGTACTCTCCGGCGGGGTGCCCAAGTACGTCGAACTCTTCGTAGATAAGCAGGCGCTTACGCACGCGAAAATGCTCGACCTGTTCCTTAGTCCGGACGAGATCTTTCTTCAGGAAGGACAGGACGTACTCATCCAGGAGTTTGGCAAGGAATACGGTACGTATTTCTCGATTCTTACCCTGATCGCGGCCGGCAAGACCTCCCGGGCCGAAGTAGAAAGCGTCATCCAGAAAAACGTCGGCGGCTATCTGCAGCGGCTGGAGGAGGACTACCTGATCATCAGACGGCAGCGGCCTATGTTCAGCAAGGTGGGTACCCGTTCGATCAAGTACGCCATAGACGACAACTTTCTTAATTTCTGGTTTCGTTTCATCTTCAAGTACAACGGCACCGTCGAGCTGGGCAACTACGATTACCTGCGCCAGCTTATTGACCGCGATTTCACGACCTACGCCGGTCATCTCCTCGAGAAATTCATCCGCCAGCAACTCGCCGAGACCCAGCTGTATTCTGCCATTGGGCAGTACTGGCAGCGCAACGGCGAGAACGAGATCGACGTCATTGCCCTCAACGAAGTAGACAAGACCTGTACCATCGGCGAAGTCAAACTACAGGCCAAAAACGTAGACCTGGAGAAGCTCAGGCAAAAGACCGGAGCCATCAGCAAGCACCTCGGCGGGTTTGAGCTTACTTACCGCGCCTATACCCTGGAAGACCTGGCTTAACCCCAGATCTATACCACCTCCGAAGAATGCCTTAATTCCCCAGCACCAGTACCCAGCCGCCCCCTACCCAAACTCCAACACCCCATCCCCCACCCTACCGTACCGGGTCATCAGGGCATCCAGCAGGTAATTCTGGTACACCCGCCACGGCCGCCGGGAGCCCTGGGATGGCAACAGGTGGGCCGACCGCCGGATGTAGCCCGCGCTGAGGTCGAGGAAGGGGCGGGCTTCTACGTCGGCTTCGGGGCGGGGGACGAAGGTGGTGTAGCCGTGCTTATCCATGTGTTTGAGGAGCTGGCAGAAGTAGGCGGCGGTGAGGTCGGTCTTGAGGGTCCAGGAGGCGTTGGTGTAGCCGAAGGCGAGGGCCAGGTTGGGGACGCCGCTGACGAGGGTGCCCTTGTAGATCATCGTCTCGTCGGGGGACACAGGCACGCCATCGAGGGAGAGGGTGGCGCCGCCGAGGAGCTTGAGTTGGAGGCCGGTGGCGACTACGACGAGGTCGGCCGGGAGTTCCTGGCCTGACTGCAGTCTAATGCCACTGGGGGTGAAGCGGTCGATGTGGTCGGTGACGACGGTCGCCCGCTTTTCGCGAAGGGCGTGGAAGAGGTCGCCGTCCGGGACGAGGCAGAGGCGCTGGTCCCAGGGATTGTAAGTCGGGTTGAAGTGCTCGTTCACGTCCACGTCGGGGCCTACCTGGGCGGCGATGCCCTTCATGAGGAGTTGGCGCATGCGACCGGGGAAGAGTTGGGAGAGGCTGTATAGGGTCATGCCCAGCGTAAGGTTGGCCCAGCGGGTGAGGCGGTAGGCCCAGCGGTCGGGGATGCGGCCCTGGAGCAGCTCGTAGATGCGGTTGCGGTTGGACAGCGTCATCACATAGGTGGGCGAGCGCTGCAGCATGGTCACGTGGGCGGCGCGCGTGGCGAGGGCGGGGACCAGCGTCACGGCGGTAGCCCCGCTGCCGATAACTACGACACGCCGGTCGGTACAGTCCACGTCGTCGGACCAGAACTGGGGGTGCACGATCGCGCCGCCGAAGTCCTCCTCCCCCGCGAAGGTGGGCCGGTGCGCCTCCTCGTAGTTGTAGTAGCCGGTGCAGAGGTAGAGGAAGCGGGAACGCAGGTGCAAAGTCTTTCCGCCCTGGTCGACGGTGACGGTCCACCGTTTATCCGCGCTCGACCAGTCGGCCGCCATCACCTTGTGTCCGTAGCGGATGTGGCGGTCGATGCCGTTTTCCTCGGCCGTTTCCCGCAGGTAGGTCAGGATGTCCCCGCCGGCCGATAGCGACTGGGGGTTCTGCCAGGGCCGGAAGCGGTAGCCGAAGGTGAACATGTCGGAATCGGAGCGGATGCCGGGATAGCGGAAGAGGTCCCAGGTGCCGCCGAGGGCGTCGCGGGCCTCGAGGATGGTGTAGGGCTTGCCGGGGTGCTTTTGCTGGAGGTGGTAGGCGGTGCCGATGCCGGAGAGGCCGGCACCTACGATGATTACTTCTTGGGTGGTGGTGGACATGATCGACTTGGGTGGTTGGGTAAGATAGCGCTGTACTTGGGGAAGGGGTAAACCGTAGCGTATGCGGAGTTGCGTGCGCGGCTGACGCTCGGGCCGGGAGGCCCTCTACCCTTGCCTTTGCGGGCCCCTCTGTGCCTCTGTGGTGAATCTGAGTACAGCAGGTGGAAAGGGCACGGGTCAGGGAATGAGTTGCGTGCGGGGCTGACGCTCGGGCCGGGAGGCCCTCCACCCTGGTGCGCTGGAAGAACGACTACCGTTTCAGTAGCTCCATTACACTTCATCCGCAATTTGCATCCCGGTATAGGCTACATATACCAACAGCAACACGGCAGCTTCCCACCGGTCGAGCTTACGGCGCCCGCCGGAAAACATGGCAACGAAGAGAAAAAGCGTACCCCCGATCAACAGGTAGATCTCGCGGTTGAAGGAGGCGTTGTAGCCGATGGGGTTGACGACCGCGCTCAGGGAAATGATGAGCAGCACGTTGAAGATATTAGACCCCACGACGTTGCCGATGGCGATATCGCTGTTCTTCTTCATGGCCGCGACCACCGAGGTCACCAACTCGGGCAGGGAGGTGCCCGCCGCAATGATGGTCAGCCCGATGATCTTCTCGCTTACGCCCAGGTTGGTGGCAATGGTAATGGCGTGGTCCACGACCAACTTCCCCCCCAGTACGAGACCGGCCAGCCCGAAAACGATCAGGCCCGCAATTTTCAGGCTCGAAGGGTAGGTGGCGGTCGGGCTTTCCTCCAGTGGACGTTCCGTCCGCATCTGTCGGAAAATATACCAGAGAAAGGCCGCGAACAGTCCCAGTAGCAGCAGGCCATCCGGTCGCGAAAGCAGCAGGTCGCTGCCCACAAAAAAGTCGTTTGAAAGGAGCAGCAGCAGGACTGCGGCGGCCAGCGACATCGGTATTTCCTTCCAAACCGTGCTCCGCTGTACGGCTATCGGGAAAATAAGCCCGGCAATGCCGAGAATTAAAAACAGGTTGAAGTTGTTGCTCCCCACCACGTTGCCGTAAACGATGTCGGAATGCCCCTGCCACGACGCGATCAGGTTGACCACCAACTCGGGAGCGGAGGTGCCGAAGGAAACGATGGTCAGTCCGATCACCAGATCCGAGATATTGTGTTTTCTGGCGAGGCTGGAGGCCCCGTCCACCATCCAGTTGGCACCGAAGACCAGGAGGACAAACCCGACCAGAATAAACCCCAGTGAAAGTACCATAGTGGATGAGCTTGACACACAGGAGAACCGCCGGTAAAAGGCCGGCGGTGCTGCTGGCAAAATTCAGTCGAATGTACCCTCCCTGTTGGCAAGTTGTCCGGTAAACTTAAAGTCTATTCTCCGCTTCGGCCACCGGCAGCGATTGCCCAAAACGAATTGTCCGCCGGGTTCCTGGCGTGGCTCAACGGGCTGCGCGGATGGTGTAAGGCCTCCAGGCCCGATATGTTGCGTGCGGGGCTGACGCTCGGGCCGGGAGGCCCTCTACCCGGGGGGCTCTATGATTCCCTTGAATGACAAAAATCACGGGCGGGGATGACCCGCATCACGTCATCGGCTTCCGCACCGGGTGATCTTGGGAGCAAATATTCCTCCCCGTGACGCTCTTTCAGAAATACGACCGTGCCGTACCCCGCTACACCAGCTACCCGACGGTGCCCCAGTGGCAGATCGTAGCCCCTACCCAGGAGCAGTGGATCGCCGCGGTCAATCGCCGCCTGGCCGAAAGTCGCGCTATGGGCCTGTACGTCCACCTGCCCTTCTGCGAGCAGCTCTGCACTTACTGCGGGTGCAACAAGCGGATCACCAAAAACCATACGGTCGAAGCCCCCTACATCGACGCCGTCCTGGCCGAACTTTCGCTTTACCGGGAGGCCCTGCACCCGCGGCCCCGCCTGACGGAGTTACACCTGGGGGGCGGCACGCCTACGTTTATGAGTCCGGATGCCCTGGCCCGGCTGGTGGACGGCATCCTGGAACGGGTGGAGGTGGCCGAGGCGGTCAGTTTTAGTTTCGAGGCCCACCCCCACAGCACCACGGCGGATCACCTGCGCACCCTGCGCGACCGAGGCTTCGACCGCATCAGCATCGGGGTGCAGGACTTCAGTCCCCGCATCATGCAGCTCATCAACCGGAGCCAGACGGCGGAGGAAGTCGAACGCACCACCCGGCAGGCGCGGGAGCTGGGGTACCGCATCAACTACGACCTCATTTACGGCCTCCCGGGGCAGGGCGTAGAGGACGTCGTCCATACCATGGAGCGCGTAGACGCCCTGCGGCCCGACCGCATTGCCTACTACGGCTACGCCCACGTGCCCTGGTTCAGTCCGGGGCAGCGGGCCTACTCCGAGGCGGACATTCCCCGGGGGCAGGACCGCTGGGACCTCTACGCCCGCGGCCGCCAGTTGCTGGAAACGGCGGGCTACCACGACATCGGGCTGGACCACTTCGCCCTGCCCGACGACGAGCTCGCCGTGGCCCACCGGGCGGAGGATCTACACCGAAATTTCATGGGCTACACTACCAGTCAGGCTGCGGTCACCATCGGCCTCGGCTGCTCAGCCATCGGCGACTGCTGGGACACCTACGTCCAGAACGAAAAGAAGGTAGAAGACTACCAACGCGCCGTACTGGAGGAGCACCGCCTGCCCATCGTGAAGGGGCATACGCTCACCGCTAACGAGCAGACCGTACGCCGGCACATCCTCAACCTCATGTGCCACGGCCGTACCGACTGGCATCCGCAGCACCTGCGCTGTACGGCCATCGACCGGGCGGTAACCCACTGGAACGACATGGCCGCGGACGGACTACTGCGGCGCTCGCCCTATTCGGTGGAGGTCACCCCGGCGGGGCGACCCTTCCTGCGCAACATCTGCCTGCCGCTCGACGACCACTACTGGCAGCAGCAGCCCGGCGTACCCACCTTCAGCCAGGCGATCTGATGGTTGCCGAAGCCATAACCCAGCTGTGTGCCCACTGTGGCGACCGCTGCCCCAGCGCGTCCTACCGGAGTGAAGCGCACGTCTTCTGCTGCAGCGGTTGCCAGACGGTGTACGGCATCATCACCGCGTCGGGGCTGACCGATTTCTACACCCTCGACGGGGCGGCGGGCACCAGCCAGCGCCGGGTGCGGGAGGGCGACTACGCCTGGCTGGAGGTGGAAGCACTGGCCACCACCTACGCCAGTTACCGCGACGGGAACCGCTGGCGGGTGCTGCTGGAACTGCCGGCGATCCATTGCATTTCCTGCGTATGGCTGCTGGAGCGCCTGCCGCGCTTACTCCCCGGCGTACGCTCGTGCACCGTCGACATCACGCGGCGGGTAGCCACCATCGACTTCGATCCCCGGCAGATCGACCTGCGGCAGGTGGCCGAGGGGCTGGCCCGCATCGGCTATCCGCCGGTGCTGCGCAGCCAGCCGACCGACCAGGACCCGGGGAAGCAGCGGGGACTCCTCTACCGCATCGGCGTGGCCGGCTTCTTTTTCGGCAACATCATGCTGCTGAGCTTTCCGGAATACCTGGGCCTGGGCGGGGACGCCAGTGCAACGTTCATCGGGCAGCGCATCGGCTACCTGCTCCTCCTGCTGAGCCTGCCGGTACTGCTGTACGCGGCCCGGGACTTTTTCAGCGGAGCGTACCGGGGCCTGCGGGCGGGGCGGCTGACCATCGATTTTCCCATCGTGCTCGGTATCGTGGCACTCTTCAGCCGCTCGGTCTACGAAATCGGGAGCGGCAGCGGGGCGGGCTACCTGGACAGCCTGACCGGGCTGGTCTTCTTCCTGCTGATCGGGCGCTGGTTCCAGACCTACACCTTTGCACGCCTGCGCTTCGACCGCGACTACCACGACTACTTTCCCATCGGGGCCTACCGGGTGGGAGCTGGCGGTGAGTTGCGGGCCGTAGCGGTCAGCGCCCTCCGGCCCGGGGACCGGATCCTGGTGAAGCCGGGACAGCTCATCCCCGCCGACGGCATCCTGGAAGCGGACGCGGGCGGGGGTATCGATTACAGCTTCGTCACCGGGGAAGCGGAGACCCGGCCGGCCGGGAAAGGAGCCGAAGTATTTGCCGGCGGACGGGCTACGGGCGGGGCACTGCCCATCACGGTTAGTGTACCGGCGGCCGAGAGTTACCTCCTGCAGCTCTGGCGGGGAGGAGCAGAAAGCGAACCCGAGATGGTCGCTCCGTCGGATCGTGTCGTGCGCTACTTTACGCTCGGCATCGTGCTGGTGGCTTCCCTGACGCTGGCCTACTGGTACCCCTCCGATCCCGCCCTGGCGTACCGGGCCGCGACGGCGGTACTGATCATTGCTTGTCCCTGCGCCCTGGCCCTGGCCGCCCCCTTCGCCTACGGCACCCTGCAACGGCTGTTCGGGCGGGTGGGCTGCTACCTGCGCAGCGCCGCCGTGATCGACCGCCTGGGGCAGGTGGACGCCTTTGCCTTCGACAAGACCGGCACCCTGGTCGAGCAGGATGGCGAAGCGGCGCTCACCCTATGCGAAACGGAGCCGCCCGGTGAGCTTGCCGTCCTCCTGGCGATGGCCGGACAGTCGGGACATCCGAAGAGCCGGGCGATCGTCAGCCAGCTCACCGGCTTGGGGATCGCCCCCGCCGGGATCGGTCCGGTCAGCGAAGTGCCCGGTGCGGGGCTCCGGTTAAGCTACGGGGGGAGCGCCTACGGTATCGGCAGCGCGGTTTTTTGCGGCCTGTCCGCCCCCGGCGACCGGACGTACGCCACGGTCGATGGCCGGGAAATTTTCTCCCTGGGCCCGGCCCGGAACCGGCTGCGGGCGGGAGTGGCCGGCCTGCTCGAACGGCTCCGCCACCGGTGGCCGGTGTACCTGATCTCCGGCGATGCGCCGCCGCGGCAGCCCTTCTGGAAGGACCATTTGCGGCCCGACCGCATCCACTTCCGGATGACGCCCTTCGGCAAGCAGGACTTCATCACGAAGCTGCAGGCGAGCGGCAAGCGGGTGCTGATGGTGGGGGACGGCCTCAACGACGCCGGTGCCCTGCGCACGGCCCACGTCGGCATGGCGGTCAGTGAACAGGACAGCAACTTCAGTCCGGCCTGCGACGGCATCATCGCGGCGGGGCAGCTGGAGCGGCTGCCGGCGGTATTGCGGGCGGCCCGCCGCATCCGCTGGGTGCTGGCAGTGAGCTACGGCTTTGCCCTTTTCTACAACGTGATCGGCCTGTCGTTTGCGGTCACGGGCACGCTCAGCCCGGTGGTTGCCGCCATCCTAATGCCGCTGAGCTCGGTCACGGTGGTCGCCCTGGCCAGTGGTGGCAGCTGGGTGCTCTACCGGCGTGAGATAGATCATTTGCCGGAGTGATGTACGTCACCTTTTCCGGTCCGGGGGGTAATGACCTTGCACCTACTAATTCACTACACCTTGTTGATCATCGTCTTTCTCGTCTTGCTTAGCCTGCTGATCGCGGGGGGCTTCCTGGTGGCCTTTTTTTGGGCCGTCGGTACCGGACAGTATGACGATGAGGTAACGCCTTCCATCAGAATTCTCTTTGATGATCCCCCAATCCCCTCAGATGACGTCGAACCTTAGCGTTCCCCCTACCACCGAGCTCGAGCGGTTTGCCTACGACAACAAGATCGTGCAACAGTTTGCCTACGCGACGGCCTTCTGGGGCCTGATCGCCATGAGCGTAGGCCTGCTGGCGGCCCTGCAGATGGTATTCCCGGTGCTGAACTTCACCGCCGAGACCACCTTCGGGCGTATTCGTCCCCTCCACACCAACGCGGCCATCTTTGCCTTCGTCGGCAACGGCATCTTTATGGGGGTGTACTACAGCCTCCAGCGCTTACTGAAGACGCGGATGTATTCCGACGTCCTGAGCAAGATCCACTTCTACGGCTGGCAGGCCATCATCCTGGCCGCGGCCATCACTCTGCCGCTGGGCCTGACCACCAGCAAGGAGTACGCGGAACTGGAGTGGCCCATCGACATCGGCATCGCCCTGATCTGGATCGTGTTCGGCATCAATATGTTCGGCACCATCATGAAGCGCCGCGAGCGGCACCTCTACGTCGCCATCTGGTTCTACATCGCTACCTGGGTGACGGTCACCGTGCTCCACCTCGGCAACAGCATGGAGATCCCGGTGGGCATGTGGAAAAGCTATCCCGTCTTCGCCGGGGTACAGGACGCCCTCATCCAGTGGTGGTACGGGCACAACGCGGTGGCCTTCTTCCTCACCACGCCCTACCTGGGGCTGATGTATTACTTCCTGCCTAAAGCGGCCAACCGGCCGGTGTTCAGCTACCGGCTGTCCATCATCCACTTCTGGGCGCTGATCTTCATCTACATCTGGGCGGGGCCCCACCACCTGCTCTACACCAGCCTGCCCAACTGGGCGCAGAGCCTCGGGGTGGTCTTCAGCATCATGCTCATCGCCCCCAGCTGGGGCGGCATGCTCAACGGGCTCCTGACGCTGCGCGGCGCCTGGGACAAGGTGCGGGAAGACCCCGTGCTGAAAATGATGGTAGTCGCCGTGACCGCCTACGGCATGGCGACCCTCGAGGGGCCCCTGCTGGCCATCAAGAGCGTGAACGCCATCACCCACTACACCGACTGGACGGTGGCCCACGTACACGTCGGCACCCTGGGCTGGAACGGCATGCTCACCTTTGGCGTCCTCTACTTCATCATCCCCCGGATTTTCGGCACCACCCTCTACAGCCGCCGGCTCGCCAACATCCACTTCTGGATCGCCACCCTCGGCGTGGTCTTCTACACCGTACCCCTGTACTGGGCGGGGTGGACGCAGAGCGCGATGTGGAAACAATTCCTGCCCGAGGGCATCCTGCAGTACGGCAACTTCCTGGAAACGGTCGACGCGATCCTGCCGATGTACGCCCTCCGCGCATTCGGGGGGGCGATCTACCTCTCCGGCGTGATCCTGATGGTCTACAACCTGATCCGGACCACCCGCCAGGGCACCCTCATCGCTGACGAGGCGGCCGCCGCGCCGCCCCTGGCGGCCAGCCCCGCCGGGCATAAGGGGGAATACTGGCACCGCTGGATCGAGCGCCGCCCCGTACAGCTCCTTATCGGCTCCACCATCGTCGTGCTGATCGGCGGGCTGCTGGAGATCTTCCCCATGGTCCTGGTCGAAAGCAACGTGCCCAAGATCGCCGCCGTTACTCCCTATACGCCCCTGGAACTGGAGGGGCGGGACCTCTACATCCGCGAGGGCTGCAACAACTGCCACAGCCAGATGATCCGCCCCTTCCGCTCGGAAACGGCCCGCTACGGGCAGTACTCGATGTCGGGCGAATTCATCTACGACCGTCCCCACCTCTGGGGCAGCAAGCGGACCGGTCCCGACCTGCACCGCGTAGGCGCGAAGTACCTCCACAGCTGGCACTACCGCCACATGCAGGACCCCCGGTCGACCAGCCCGGGCAGCATCATGCCGCCCTACGCCTGGCTGCTGGAAGACAAGCTCGACGTAAGTCAGCTCTCCACCAAGATCAGCATGCTGCGCCTGCTCGGCACCCCGTATCCGGCGGGTTACGAGGAATACGCCATCGAAGACCTCCGTGACCAGGCCCGGGACATCGCCGACAACCTCCGCGAAGCCGGCGTGGAAGACGACGCACTGGAGGAGAAGGAGATCGTAGCCATCATCGCCTACCTGCAGCGCCTCGGCACCGACATCAAACCCAAACCGCAGGTCCAACTTAAAAAATAGTCCGAACCCATGGCAAAATACCTTCTCCAGGACGCCGGCATCAACTGGCTGGCCATCCTGGCCCTCCTCACCTTCGTCATCATTTTCGTCCTCGCCCTCGTGATGGTGTTCGCCCGCCGGGCGGACAGCTACTCCGAGGTAGAACGCCAACCGCTGGACGATGCGACCCTCCCCACCGAAGAACCGAAGTCCCGATGAGTATCCCGTTCACCACCCTGCCCGGCTTTGCCACCTTCTTCGGTCGCTTTTCGGAGCTGGAGTTCTTTGCCCTGTCGATGATGGTCCTGATTTTCGTGCTGGGCTGCTGGGCCCTGCTCGACCTCTGCTTCCAGCTGATGGCCCTGCAACGGCATCGCCTGCTGGCCAGGTACCACCCCGAGCTGCTGGTCGAGAAGGCCCTCGCTGCAGCAGCGCCTCCCACGGCATCCTGGTGGTCCCTGCTGCGGGAGCGCCTCAGCGATGCCGTACCCGTAGCCCAGGAGCAGGTCATTCTGCTCGACCACGACTACGACGGGGTGCGCGAACTCGACAACAACCTGCCGCCCTGGTGGAAGGGGCTCTTCTACGTGACCATCGCCTTTGCGCCGATCTACCTGTACTTCTATGAGTTCAGCGACTACTCCCAGACGAACCAGGAGGAATACGCCACGGAAATGACGCTCGCGGAAGCCAAAGTAATCGCCTACCTGAAAACACAGGAAAACACCCTTGACGAGAGCGACGTGCCCCTGCTGGCCGATAACGACGCCCTCGGGAAGGGACAGGTCATCTTCACCGCCAAGTGCGCCCCCTGCCACGGCAAGGCGGCCGAGGGGGGGATCGGGCCTAACCTCACCGATGACTACTGGCTGCACGGCGGCTCGATCACCGAGGTCTACCGCACCATCAAAAACGGGGTGCCGGAGAAGGGCATGATCCCGTGGAAAAACGAACTGCGCCCCCGCGACATGCAGGAGCTGGCCTCCTACATCCTCAGCCTGCAGGGCACCGACCCGGCCAACGGGAAGGATCCGCAGGGCGAATACTACGCCAGCGAAGAAAGCAAGTAAGTCATGAAAAACGAGCAGTTCGGTACGGAAAGCTTCCGCGATACCATCGGCACGGTGGATGCGTCGGGCAAGCGGCGCTGGGTCTACCCCAAGCGGCCCACCGGACGCTACTACCGCTGGCGTACGTACGTGAGTTACCTGCTGCTGCTGGTGCTCTTCGGCCTGCCCTGGTTGCGGATGGGCGGGGAGCCGCTGTTCCTCTTCGACGTGCTCGCTAGTCACTACATCCTCTTCGGCCTCTCGTTCACGCCCCAGGATTTCCACCTCTTCGCCCTGCTCATGATCACGGGTATCGTGTTCGTCATCCTGTTTACGGCGGTCTTCGGACGGCTGTTCTGCGGCTGGGTGTGCCCGCAGACGATCTTCATGGAGATGGTCTTCCGCAAGATCGAGTACTGGATCGAGGGCGACGCCGGCGCCCAGAAACGACTCGCCAAGGCCCCCTGGACCCGCGACAAGGTGCGCAAGAAGATCTTCAAGCACGGGCTGTTCCTGCTGGTCGCCGCCGCGATCGCCCACACCTTCCTGGCCTATATCATCGGCACGGACCGGGTGCTGGAGACGGTCCGCCAGTCCCCCCTCGAAGCGCCCGGCGGCTTCCTGGCGATCGTCGCCTTCATCGCCGTGTTCTACGCCGTGTTCGCCTACATGCGCGAGCAGGTCTGCATCGTGATCTGCCCCTACGGCCGCCTGCAGGGCGTGATGCTGGACCGCGACAGCATCAACGTCATCTACGACTACGAACGCGGCGAGCCCCGCGGCAAGCTCAGCAAGGGCAAGCCCAAGCGGACCGGCTGCGACAGCTGCGCCTCCTGCCGGGAGAGCGGCGCGGCCTGCGGCGACCGCATGCTGGAAACCATGCAGGCCACCCTCACCGGCCTGGAGCCCGCTAAAATTGGGGACTGCATCGATTGCACCCTCTGCGTGCAGGTCTGCCCCACCGGCATCGACATCCGCAACGGCATCCAGATGGAGTGCGTCAACTGCACGGCCTGCATCGATGCCTGCGACGCGGTGATGGACAAGATCGACCGGCCGCGGGGACTCATCCGCTACGACAGCGAAAACGGCGTCAGCCGCCGCAAGCGCCACCTCTGGACGCCCCGGGTGATGGCCTACTCCGGGCTGTTGGTCGCCCTGATCGCCCTGAACGTCGTGCTGCTGGGCGGGCGCACCAGCCTGGACGTCATCCTGCTGCGCGCTCCCGGACAACTCTACCACACCGGGGCCGATGGCAGCATCTCCAACCTTTACACCTACCAGATCGTCAACAAGACGGGTCAGGAGCTGCCGCTCGAATTCGCGGTGGCGGAAGGTAGTCAGGCGCGGGTGGAGCTGGTCGGCTCGCCGCCCGTGGCCCGGCCGGGCGAGGTGACCGAGGGGGCCCTGTTTATCCGCTGGTCGGGCGATGACTATCCCGACCAAGTGACGCTCACGGTGACCTCCGAGCGGGGGCAGCAGGCGTTCACGACCTCCTTTCTTCATCCCTAAAATTCACCCATCATGGCATTCCACTGGGGTCGCGGTATCGCCGTCTTTTACAGCTTCTTCGTCTGCGCGGTCGTGATCGTGCTCGTCAAGAGTACCGGCTTCGACAACAGCCTCGTGACCGAGGAATACTACGCCCGCGACATCAATTACCAGCAGGAATACGTGCGCCGCAACAACAGCCGGCAACTGGGGGATGCGGGGCCGCAGGTGCAGTGTACCTCGGGAACCTGCCGCCTGAGTTTCCCGACCGCGCCGGGGGAACCGGTCAGCGGCAGCGTACTGCTCTACCGCCCCAGCAGCAAGCAGTACGACCGCCACCTGTCGCTAAAGCTGGATGAGAACGACGGGATGGACCTCCCCCTCGCCGGCCTGCCCCCGGGCCGCTACCAGGCCATCCTGGAGTGGTCGGCCGCCGGTACGCCCTACTACGACGAACTGGAAATCTACCATTAACCCCCGCTCTCATGCTCCCCGAACTGATCGCCGCTTTCACCCTGGGCCTATTCGGTAGCCTGCACTGCGTGGGCATGTGCGGACCCCTCATGCTCGCCGCCGGCGGTAGTGACGGGGGGAAGTGGTACGGAGTGATCACCTACCAATCGGGACGCATCCTGGTGTACGTGCTGCTGGGCGGAGTCCTGGGCACCCTCGGACTGGGTGCCGAGCTGTGGCACGCCCAGGGCTACTTTTCCGTGGCTTCGGGCGTGATCCTGCTGGCCATCGCCGCCCTGCGCTGGCAACCGGAGCGGTGGCTCCTGCGGGTGCCGGCCTACGGGCGCTTCCAGTTCCGCTTACGGGGGTGGGTATCCGGGCTGCTTGCCCGGCGGGGTACCCTGGGACGGTTCGGACTCGGCTGCTGCAACGGCTTGCTCCCCTGCGGGCTGGTCTACCTGGCCGTCGTAGCGGCCGCCAATGCCGGCGACCCGCTGTCGGGAGCCGCCGTGATGGCCTCATTCGGCTTAGGCACCCTGCCCCTGCTGTTGATCACCCTCCTGACGGGCCACCGCCTGCTGGCGGGGGGCAGCCAGCTGCTGGCCCGCTGGTCGCCGGTCCTGGTAGCGCTCAGTGGCTTGCTGCTGCTGTGGCGGGGCTGGCATACGGTCCTGCCGGTCGATTTCCGCGTGTACCAGGACCTGGCGTTTCCGCCGATGTGCTACTGATCCCGGTTGAGGAACATTCCTTTTAAAGCAAAATCCCTAAAAAATGGACACGTGGAATTTTTAGGGATTCCCGCAATTTGGTTGATCGGGATTGGATTGATGGAAGATTCCCTCTAGTTCAATTTGCCGTACAGGCGATAGATTTTCATCTCGCTCTCCATTGTGTTTTTGATAGTTCACAACATTCATACGTACCAGATATATTTTAGTCACCAATCAGAGACGTCCAGGCATCCCGAGGCATCAATGGTTTATAGGTTGCCTGCTACGGGGGTAGCGGAAGCGTGCGGACACGGCGGCTGCTTCCCGGCACGCGCTGTCAACTGGGATCTAAGGAGTGGTAGTGCATATCGGTGACCTAAGCTGGAGCCAGGTCCACGGCCCCGTGGCTTGCCGCCAGGTGAGCTTAGCCCGGAGGGGTACCGTGACCCCGGCCAGCCGGCCGGTTTCCTCCACATCGACGACCCACTCCACCCGCTCATCGGTGGGCCTGGATGCCTGGTAGCGCTGGGCGACAAACTGGCGTACGTTCCCCTCCTCCGTGAAGTGAAAGATCCCGCTGCCCGTTAGGCCGGCGAGGGTGATGGTGGCCCGGCTGCTGAGGCTGTCTATGGCTTCCCACTGCACGTAGGGTTCCAGGGCGGCACGGGGGTACCAGACCATCTCTGATAGGAAGCGCTGGAGGGCCGACTCGTCGGACTTCGGGTTGCCCTCCACGCTTGCTACGGGCCACAGTCCCCACAGCTTCATATGGGTGGCGGCCTGCCGGTGGATGAAGGCATCGTAGCCGTAGACCTTCGCCAGCAGGTTCATGCGTACCGTGACCGCCCAGTGAAAGGCTGGCGGACTCAGGGTGAACAACTGGTCGGCCGGCGCCGGATACCCAATTTTTTGGTCGGTCGCCAGCTTCAGGGTAAGCTCCTGCCGTAGGTCTATCCAGTCAGGCCTGCCTACTTCCAGCGCACCACTATTCACCAGCCACCGGCGCACCGGTGGGGGCAGCACCTGCTTGTTGGTTAGCGTCGTTCCGGGTTTCCCGATAACGATGGCGCTCAGCATTGCGTTCCTCAATGCCTGGTTACGGGCTACGTAGATCGTATTCGCCCACGCCAGGAGCACGACGACGAACAGCAGTAAAATGACGGCTAGTATAATCTTCATGCTAATCGGTTTTTAGTCCTGCCTGCGGCTGCCGGTACCACCCCGTCCGGTAGAGCAGCCATCCACCCAATAAGCAGATAGCGATGACCTGCCCACCTTCACCCCAGAAGCCCAGCCCGATGGTTTGCTCGAGGCCGTCCCGTATCTCGTCAAAGAGTAGGTGGTAAACGGTCGCCAGGCGAACTCTTCCCCGAAAGCGGGCAGCAGCGTCAGCAGGGCACCCGAACCGATCGCTAGCAGGATCTCTCCCACCGCCAGCCCGGCCATCGGCGTATGCGAGCCGAAAACCCGCTCGGCCAGGCTGGGCAGGAGCCAGAACACCAGGGGCAGCAGCATGGCCAGCAGGTAATGCCGGGCCCGCCCCCGGCCCCACCCCGCACCCGCGAACCCGCCACGAGCGATGAAACGCCCGTATACGTAGGCCCCCTGGAACGGATAGGAGATCCCGAGCACCACTAGCACGAACATACCCGTGGAAAATGGTTGTGCGCCAGGATGACGGTCATTCATAGGATGGGTAGTTGTGAACCGGTGGTCCGTACGATCAGGGAAGCCGGTGCTGGACGATCACCCCGAACTGAGCCGAAGCCATCCGCCGGGCGGCAGACTTGGCCTGCTCGGCCCGCTCCCCCTCAAACAACTCATCGACGGTCGCGCACCAGAGCCCCAGCCAGTGCTCGAAGTGGTGGGCGGTGATGGTAGACAGCAGGTGGCGATCAAGATCTACGTGCTTGCGGGAGGGGTTGCCCTTAAAGCGGGCAATGCCGAATAGATTGGTCTCCCAAAAATCGGTCAGCTTCTCCAGGTGGGCCGGCCACCTGCGCTCGGGGATGCGCTCGTTAAAGATGGGCCCAAGTAGGCCGTCCTTCCGTATCGCGGCGTAAAAGGCGTCGACCAGTAGCCTGACGTCCTGGCGAGACTCAATTCGTTGCATGGCGCTCTTCGGTTTGGGTATCCTTTACGACCGCTTCCACGCGCGCTGCCCGGTCTTGCTTGGCGAGGGTGAGGCGGAGGGTACTGTCCTGCCGGGCGGTCAGGTCGTGGGGTACGCCGCCGGGCAGGGTGATGATATTGCCGGCCCGTAAACGAACGGTTTCTCCATCCACGCCGAAATCAATCTCACCGGAGAGCAAGTGTACGATTATCGGGAAGGGGCTCTTGTGCTCCTTAATGAGGTGATCCTTCTTCATCGCTATCCTGATCTCCTTGGAGAAAGCAGTTTCCAGGAGGACCGTCGTAGTCACGGAGCGCCCCTTAAAGTCGATGTCTTCTTTGAACGATTTAATTTCCATCAGGTGATTTTTTGAGTAACGGTTCGTACGACCTTCCAAAGATGCGGACGGCGGGCGGGGCCGCGGGTGCAAAGAATCAACGGCACCAATGATTCATGTCACCCCATCAAGCGCGCTGAATCCCCTATTTTACGTTATTGACCAACTGAATTGCCCGATGAAGACCATCACCTCCATTTTAGTGCCCACCGACTTCTCGCCCGTAGCCCTGAATGCCTACGCCTACGCCCTGCAGTTGGCCGATGCATTCGATGCGCGTATCGATCTGCTCTACGCCATACCCCCCGTAACCGATAGCCCCGGATACGGCTCCTTCCTTACCCATATGCCGGAAGAAGGTCGCAAGGAATTAGCTGCCTTCCTTAACGAGGGGATCGCCCGTGTAAAGGACCGGCTTCGGCATCCCCCCCGCGTAGCGACCTTTGTCCCGATCGGTGACCTCCGCTTTGCCATTCGCGGCCACGTCGAGCAGGAAGGCAATCAACTCGTCGTGATGGGCACGGCCGGACGGCAGGATGGCTGGGACGACTTTCTGGGCACCAATGCCTCCTACCTGGTTAACCGGGCCCCCTGCCCGGTACTGGTCGTACCCCAACATGTCCGCTATCAGTCCATGGAATCGGTCTGCTTCGCCACCGACCTGCACGACGTGGGCACCTTCCAGGCGGGCAAGGTCATACGGGCGCTACGCCCCTTTACCCCGGAGGTCCACTTCCTCCACGTACGCACCGACGACCGGGAGGTTACGAATTACGACCTTAACCTGCTGCGCGACGTATTCGACCGCCCGGAGAGGGGATTACGGGCCAGTTTCACCGATAGAGCGGCTGAGGATATCGTGGGGGCGATCTTCGCCTACGCCTTCGAGAACCAGTGCGACCTGGTCGTACTTCACCGTCCCGATCGGCCCTGGTTTCACCGCCTGCTCGTGAAGAGCAATACCCGGGAGGCCGTCCTGCGTGCGCGGCTGCCGTTACTGATCATCACCGCCGCCGATCTGGCAGCAACGGACCGGGCTGCCCACGAGGCGATCGCCGAACAATCCTGACTTCCTTCCTATGCCCTACCCCCCTGAACTCCTTGACCGACTCGATGCCTACTGGCGTGCCGCCAACTACCTCTCGGTGGGCCAGATCTACCTACGCGACAACCCCCTGCTACGGCGCGAACTACGGCCCGCCGACCTCAAATCCACCTTGCTCGGTCACTGGGGCACGGCCCCCGGTCAGACCTTCACCTACGTCCACCTCAACCGCGTCATTAAGGAGCACGACCTGAATATGCTCTACGTCTCCGGGCCGGGCCACGGCGGCGAGGCGCTGGTCGCCTGTGCTTACCTGGAGGGCACCTACTCCGAAGTCTACTCCGCGATCGGGCGGGACGAGGTCGGACTCCAACGGCTCTTCCAGCAGTATTCTTACCCCGGCGGCATCCCCAGCCACGTCTCCCCCGAATGCCCGGGGTCCATCCACGAAGGCGGCGAACTGGGCTACTCGCTCAGCCACTCCTTCGGGGCCGTCTTCGACAATCCCGATCTCATCGTGGCCTGCATGATCGGCGACGGGGAGGCCGAGACCGGTCCCCTGGCGACCTCCTGGCACGGCAATAAGTTCCTCAACCCGATCACCGACGGGGCCGTACTGCCCATCCTCCACCTCAACGGCTACAAGATCGCCAACCCCACCATCCTGTCCCGCATCTCCGGGCAGGAACTGCGTGACCTCCTGCGGGGGTACGGCTACCTGCCCCACTTCGTCGAGGGCGACGATCCCGCCACGCTGCACCGGCAGATGGCGGACACCCTGGACCAGGTCATTCACCAAATTCAGGATATCCAACGCTACGCCCGCACCAGCAATGACCCGGCCCGCCCCGTCTGGCCGATGATCGTGCTGCGTACGCCGAAGGGCTGGACCGGACCGGCGAAGGTCGACGGGGTACCCTCCACGGGTAGTTTTCACGCCCACCAGGTGCCCATCACCGTCGATGCCAACCACCCCGAACACCTCCAACAGCTCGAAGGCTGGCTGCGCAGCTACCGCCCCGACGAGCTCTTCGACCGGGACGGACGGCTCCGTCCGGAACTGGCGGAGCTGGCTCCGGTGGGCGACCGGCGCATGAGCGCCAATCCACACGCCAACGGGGGGCGGCTGCTCCAGCCCCTCCAACTCCCCGAATATCGGGAGTACGGGGTCGCGGTACCCGCTCCGGGGGCCGTACAGGCGTCCGACACCAACGTACTGGCAACTTTTCTGCGTGACATCGTGCGGCTCAACGAAGGGCAGCGCAACTTCCGCATCTTCGCCCCCGACGAGCTGCTCTCCAACCGGCTCGGCCCGGTACTCGAAGCGACGGAGCGGCAGTGGATCCTGCCGATACACCCCAACGACGAACACCTGGCCCCCTACGGTCGGGTCGTGGAGATGCTCAGCGAGCACCAGTGCCAGGGCTGGCTGGAAGGCTACCTCCTGACCGGTCGGCACGGACTGTTCACCAGCTACGAAGCCTTCATCCACCTCGTCGATTCGATGGTCAATCAGCACGCCAAGTGGCTCAAGGTCACGGCCGAGATCCCCTGGCGGGCTCCCATCGCCTCGCTCAACTACCTGCTGGCTTCCCACGTCTGGCAGCAGGCCCACAACGGCTTCACCCACCAGGACCCGGGCTTCATCGACCACGTCGTGAATAAAAAAGCCTCGGTGGTGCGGGTATACCTGCCGCCCGACGCCAACTGCCTGCTTTCCGTATGGGATCACTGTCAACGTAGCATGGACTACATCAACGTCGTCGTGGCGGGTAAGTACCAGGCCCCCCAGTGGCTGAATATGGAGGACGCCGCCGACCACTGCGCCCGGGGCATCGGCGTATGGCAGTGGGCCAGTTGCCCGGCCGGTGCCGAACCCGACCTCGTCATGGCCTGCTGCGGGGACGTACCTACCCTCGAAACCCTGGCGGCGGTAAGCATGCTGCGCGACGCCCTTCCGCAACTGAACGTGCGGGTAGTCAACGTCGTCGACCTGATGAAGCTGCAGTCCCCCTCGGTACACCCGCACGGCCTGTCCGATGCGGAATTCGATGCCCTCTTCACCGCGGACAAACCCATCATCTTTGCCTTCCACGGCTACCCCTTCCTGATCCACCGCCTCCTGTACCGCCGGGCCAACCACGCCAACCTGCACGTCCACGGCTACCAGGAGGAGGGCACCATCACGACCTACTTCGACATGACGGTGCTCAATGAGTTGGACCGCTTCCACCTGGTCAGGTCCGCGCTCCGGCACCTGCCCGATCAGGGAGAGGCAGGCAGCGCGCTTGCCCTGCGCATGGTAGAAAAGCTTGCCCGGCACCGCAAGCACATATTAGCCCATGGCGTCGATATGCCGGAGGTGAGTGACTGGACCTGGTCGCTCACACCGCATCCCGCTTACGAATGAAATTTTTGCCCTTGCTCTATTGGTTAATTACCGGAGTAGCCACCGTGGTAGCTTTTCTGACCTGGTATGATTCCTTCTACTCCCTTGGGCACCGTAGGTGGCCACTAGATCGACAGTACCCCAAGCGCCGAAAAACACCTCCTCCCCGCCACCCCTTCCCCGTAGATTCGCATCAACCGCGTCACGGAGGCAGCCAACCACCAGGGCTGCGAACGCGACGGCAGCTACCCCTACGACGCCATCGGTATCTTGCACAGCTGGCGGAGTAGCGAGCCACCCGGCCGTTCACCGCTATTTTCTAATCCTCCTTGCACCAGCGGCCCCGCCCGAATGCGCCCGTACGTGGGCGGGCCCCTGCTACCTAACCTTGTATGGACGAAGCGACAACTACCGGCCTCCTGGCCGCAGGTGAAGGAGTGAGAGGATAGTAGGACGGGTGGATGATCCTTGCGTAAACTACCGGGGCGAGGCGGCTAGGCGGCTGTCTCCCGTCAATCGGTTATCTGACCAAAGGGGATGATGAGCAAGGGTACTTCACAGTGATTGACCAATGGCCCCAGGTGGTCCGCCTCGAACAGCCGCTCGAAGAAGCCCCGCCGCTGCCCGCCCAGTACGAGCAGGTCGATGGAGTGCTGCTTCGTGTAGTGCAGGAGCTGTTCCGTCACCTTTCCCGCGGGAATGGTGTCAAACTGATAGGTATAGCTGGGGAATGCCGGACCGGAAGCCAGTTCCATAAATTCCTCCTTTCGCCGCGCTTCCTCCGCCGCGCCTTGCTCGCACACGTGTACGTAATGCACTTCCGGCCGGAGGGCCACGATGATTCGTCGCGCAAACGCACTCATCTGCCGGATATCGTCGACCCCGTCAAAGGCGAGGGCCAGTCTTTCCACTTCGGGGGAGCCGTAGTCTTTGGGGATCAGGATGACCGGGCAGGCTCCCTGCAGGGCCAGGGTACGCGCCACCCCCCCGAAGAGGCCTGGTGCATGGGATCCCGCTCCCGCCCCCACTCCACCGAGCACGATCAGCGCGACGTCGTCTTCCGTACTCTGCCACAGGATGGTCTGCGCCGCCGTTCCCTCCAGCGCGGCCGTAGTGACGGCGGGTATTCCCTCCGCCCGCCCGCGAAAGGCCGCCAGGACGGGTTCTACATGCTGGTGAGCTAACGCGGTGAGCTGCACCTCCAGGCGTTGCCGCTCGTTCTCCCGGGCGCGGGTGGAGATCGTCTGCGAAGTACTGAGCAGCGGATCGAAGACATGCAGGAGGGTCAGGTCCAGCTTCATGGTTTCGGCCAGGTAGGTGCCGAAGCGGACGGCGGCGGCGGACGTATCGGAAAAATCTACGGGAACGAGGATGCGTTTCATGGGATGCTTGGTCTGGCGGGCCGTCGGCCCCGGTGGGTAATCTGAGGCTACGGTAAGTACGCGCAAAATTGGCGGTGCAGGGGTACGCCGGGCCACGTCAGCGGGCGGTAAGCGAAATGCGCGTGCACCACCCGGAGCGGACAGTCTACTTCGGAGGCAAACGCGATCGGCGCGGAACTGGCGGTCGCGAACCCCAGGGGGATGCGCCGGACGCGCAATCCGGCATCCTTTACCGGGCGTGGTCCGGAACTTGCGCCGTCCATGGACGACAGCACCGATTCGTATTGCTGTACCTCATCCGACACTTGCCGGTCGTCTTGCGCGCATCCGGCATTTACCGGGAGGAAATAGCTCGTCGCATCGGCCAGGCAGCGTGCGTACTCCAACGCCACCACCGGGGTCGGAGAATAGTCGGGGGGAACTATGGTCTTGGACATGGGGAGCAGATTGGGTACCTGGCAAAGATGCTCCTTCCTGCCCGCCGAAGTCATGATCTATATCACTGGTGCACCTGATCTTGCGCACTGAGCCCGCCGCGACCAGGCTAACTCACGCATCCCGGCCCGGAAACTCCTCTCCGGTCGCCCGTGCGCAGGCGGCGAGGAGCGCGTCCTGCTGGTCGGGATCGCGGGCCACCGCCTTGAGGTCGGTGATTTCTTGATGGTGGAGGTATTTTCCCGTCATATCGGCCGCACGCTCCTTCCCTTCGGCGAGCCAGACCTGCGTCGTATGTCCCTGCTGCAGGTCGTCGGGGGCGCCCTTTCCGCCCATCTTCGTGGCGACCCAGCCGGGATCCACCGTATTCGACCGCACGTCGGGCCACTTACGGGCCACGGCCAGCGCCAGGGCGGCCACCTGCAATTTGGTATCGGCGTAGCGGATGTCGGGCTCATCCTTGCCAATTTCCCCGATCTGCATCCGTCCCCAGCTGTGGTCGTTCGAACTCATGTAGACGAACCGTTTCGGGCGGTACATCAGGCAGGTGAGCAGGTAGGGGGCCAGGATATTGACCGTCATGATGGTCTTGGCGTCGGTGCGCAACACCGCGGCGTTGTGGATCACCACGTCGAAGGTGCCCACGGCGTTGGCGTCCTCGGCGAGTTTGCGGGTGGAACCGAGGTCGGAGAGGTCGCCGATTAATACCCCGGCCGCGCCGGGCAGGGCCTTGCGTGCATCCTCCGCCCGGGCTGCGTTGCGGGCATGGAGGTAAATGTCGTGACCGTTCGCGATCAGTTGGCGGGCGGCCATTTCGCCCAATCCGTCGGTGGAGCCGGTGATGAGGATTTTGGGCATGGGAGGTGGGTTCTTGAGTTTCGGGTTGCTGGGTTCATGTACAGCGTGCACGGTACGGGAAGTGTTCGGGGCGGGGACGCAGGTGCTGAGGGAATCGCGGAGGGCGCGGAGAAAATCGCGAGGGAAGTCCTCTCCGGGGCCGGTAGGCAGTACTGAAGCCGCGTCGTGATGGCCTGAACCGCAGGTTCGGCCCCGTCTGCGTAATCTAGCAACAGCCTCCTACCCAGTACGTTGATTTAGGTTTTGGGCTAGATGGGATGTCTGGATATCCGCTCGCATTCCAGCCGGTGGCAGGGTATCCGGGAAGATCGCGAGGGACGGCGCAGCGTCTTCGACCCCGCTCTCCGCCGCCTCGCTATTGGGGACGTCCCCTCCGGGGCCGACTGCGTAATCTAGCGTCAGGCCACAAATCCCGTCGCGTCAGCTATACTGGAAAATCTGCGCTAATCTGCGACTAAGCGTAGCGCCTCTGCGCGCCGCAGGCGATCCGCGGTGAACTTACCGCATCAGCCCTACCAAACAGCCCCCCACGCAACTAACCAGCACCCCACCGGTTATCTATCATCAGCAGCCGCAGGAAGGTTAGTAGCTACCCAACGATCTCCCCCGGCTCTTCACTTCCTGATTTTACCTCCGGGCGAATAATCAGGAACTCAGTTTACTATTCCACCAGTAGCTACCGGAAATAGCATTTTATCACGCAAGCATACACAATGGCAGAGAGTTTCAATAAAAAAGAACGAAATAAAAAGCGGCAGAAAAAGAAGCGGGACAAGCAGTACGACCGCGAGCAAAAAAAGCTCAGCACCACCAAGCCCCCCGAGTTCATGTACGTGGGGATAGATGGTAACCTGACGACCCAGCCCCCCGATCCGGCCCTGCGCAAGAAGGTCAGTCTCGAAGACATCGACATCAGCACCCCCCGCTCGGAAAAATCCGGCGAGTCCAAGTTCGTCAAGGAGGGCGTCGTGAAGTTCTTCGACACCGAGAAGGGCTACGGCTTCATCACGGAAAACGAGCGGCAGGAGAGCTTCTTCGTCCACGTAGACAACCTGGATATGCCCATCCGCGACGGCGACCGCGTAACCTTCGAAACGGGAAAGGGACCCAAGGGACCCATCGCCGTCTCGGTCCGGGTACTGCCGTAACCCACGCAGAACATCCCCGATCCGGATGGCCCAAAACAGGAAAGGCCCGTCAACAAGTTGACGGGCCTTTCTTTGTTGGAAGGTGTCCTACACCTATTCCTCCGCCATGGAGACGTTCACGGCGTTGAATCCCTTCTGGCTCTCTTCTACTTCGTAGGTGACCTTGTCGCCTTCGTTGATGGAGCCCACATTCAGGTCATTCGCGTGGACAAAGACGTCCTTTCCCCCGTCATCCGGGGTGATGAAGCCAAATCCTTTGCTTTGATTGAAAAATTTTACTGTTCCGTTGGTCATTGTAGATTTTTTTCTTGGTGACGCGGCGAGATTAATAACGTACTAACTCTACCAACCCACAAAATACGGTTTTTTTTGGTGGTAATTTTTTTTATCTTCATTTTGATTTTATTTCGCAACTGAACGAACAACTTCGCTCGGCGGATTTGACCCAGTTTTTGGGCGGGGACGCGGGTGCGGGGGTTGTCCGTTTGTGCTGGCTCAACTGGGTAGGGCTGATACCCTGACGGGGGGTCAGCTTTTAGCCGGACGTGCAAGAACAGCACCTTGTTGGCTCATTTAGTTATTCGCACCAGCACTTGGATTGGAATTGTAGACAAGTTAAAAACTTGCTCGCAAGCGCTCAGTCGTTGTCCTTGTTATCTCAACCCCGGCTACGGACGATGGAAACTTATCTTACTTTGTAATCGACCGCACCACCCGATCACTGTTGATCAGGACATCCCGAAGCAAGATCTTGTAAGGAAATTCCGCCAAGCTGGATTCCTGAAAAGCAGTATAGATTTCCAGC
>JBBSPZ010000059.1:0-25670 GCA_038258275.1 Chitinophagales bacterium
ACGCCGAGCGCCTGCTCGCCCTGGAACGGTCGAGCATCAGCAGCCTCAGCCACGACATCATCATGGGCCAGATGCGCCTCGTGATCGCCAACATGGATAGTGAGGAACTGAACATCGACCGCGACAAGTTCGTCGAAAGCGTCTACCGCAACGTCGGCGAAGAACTGCACAAGATCGGCCTGGAACTGATCAACGTCAACGTCACCGACATCCAGGACGAGTCCGGCTACATTAAGGCGCTCGGACAGGAAGCCGCCGCCAAAGCCATCAACGACGCCAAGATCAAGGTGGCCAATGAGCTGCGCACCGGCAGCATCGGGGAGGCGGAGGCCCAGCAGGACCAGCGCTCCAAAGTGGCCGATGCGAACAGCCGGGCCGAGATCGGGGAAGCTGCCGCCCTGCAGTCGCAGCGGATCCAGATTGCCGCCGCGAACAGCCGGGCCGAGATCGGGGAGGCGGAAGCCCAGCGAGAACGCCGCATCAAGGTATCCGAAGCCGAGAGTACCGCCCAGATCGGGGAAGCGGCCGCCCGCGCCGAAGCCACCGAAGGCAAAAACACCTCGGAGGTCAAGATCGCGGAAAGCAACGCTGCCCGGGACGTGGCGATGGCCGAGGCCAGCCGCCGGGCCGAAGCCGCCCGCAAGGTCGCTCAGGCCAAATCGCGGGAAGAAGCCTACAAGGCAGAGCAGAGCGCGGAGATCGCCCGGGCCGCCACCGAGAAGGCACGCATGGAGGCCGAGCAAGTAGTCGTAGCCGACATCGAAAAGCAGAAAGCCATTATCGCCGCCCAGGCGGAATCGGAGCGCCTGCGGGAAATTGCCCGCGGGGAAGCCGACGCCATCCTCCTGCGCTACCAGGCCGAGGCCCAGGGCATGGAGGAGCTGCTGCGCAAGCAGGCTGACGGCTTTCAGAAGCTGGTTGCCGCCGCCGGCGGCGACCCCCAGAGCGCCATCAACTACCTTATGCTGGACAAGCTGTCCGAACTGACCCGCATCCAGACGGAGGCCATCAAAGACATCAGCATCGATAAGGTGGTGGTTTACGACAGCGGAAACGGAAAGGGGGTCGGCAATTTCGTGCAGGGACTCTACGGCATGGTTCCTCAGCTCGACGATTTCCTTCGCCAGAGCGGGATGCGCCTTCCCGAAGCGCTCGTGAAGCAGGAGCCTCCCGCCACCAACGGGTCCTCCTCGGCGAAAAACGGGAAACCAGTTACGAAGGAGTAGCTCGTAAAATGTTTTAACACCATTCAGGAAGCAACGGGGGTTGACAACGGAGTATCTTCCGTAGGAGTAGCCGGAATTGGATACCTTCACCCAGGGATTTATCCTCATTATTCATCACTTGTCCTCATGAAAATGTGTTTGCTGACTTTGGCCGCTTGCGTATGCGGCTTGCTTTCCTGCACGAGTGGGGAAGCAGGGCTCAGTAATAATGGGGAAGGGCCCGGGTTTTCCCGGAAGCCGGAGGTGCGCATCAGTATAAAGGCGGAACCTGACGGGCTGAATCCCGTGCTGTCTACCCAGAGCATCTCCCGCTACGTATACGAGCAGATCTTCCAGACGCTCAACGATCAGGACCCCGCCACCTTCGAACTGGTGCCTTTGCTGGCCTCAACGCCTGTGGTGGAAGAAGGGGCAGACGGTACGATGTCCTATTCCTACGTCATCGATTCCGTCGCCCGGTGGCCAAATGGAAGCCCGGTGACGGCGTACGACGTGTTGTTTAGCATGAAGGTGGTGATGAACCCCCTCGTCGACTCCGGACCTTACCGCCTCTACTATAAGATGGTGAAGGACCTGGAGATCTCCTCCACGGATTCCCTGGCGTTCCGGGTAGTGACCACCGGGCCCTATATCCTGGCCGCCGAGGCCATCGGAGACCTCTACATTTATCCGGAATACGCCTACGACCCGGAGCAGCTCATGCGGGACATTCCCCTGGCCGCCCTGACCGATCCGGCCACCTCCCGCCAGCTGGAGGCCGCGAACCAGGACCTGAAGACGTTTGCGACCGGCTTCAACGATCCGGCCACCGGCTTTGATCCCGCCCGTATCGTGGGAAGCGGCCCCTACGCCCTGGAATTCTGGGAAGCGAATACTAAGCTTTCCCTGCGCCGGCGCGACGACTACTGGGGAAGCGGCAGTCAGGCGGACCGGCTGGCTGCGCGCCCCGAATACCTCACCTACCTGATCATTTCGGACCCCGGCACGAACGTGAATGCCCTGCGCGACATGGCCGTTGACGTGGTGGTTGACCTACCGGTTGATGTCTTTCGGCAACTTCGGCAGGATCCTTACCTGGAGGAACGCTTCGATTTCGTGGCCGTACCCGGCTTTAAGTACTTCTCTATTCTACTGAACGAAGAGGACCCCCTGCTACGCGACTCGCTTACCCGGCGTGCGCTTGCCCACCTGGTAGACGTCGACCGGATCATCGACCGGTCACTGCCCGGTCTGGCGCGCCGGATCGTGGGGCCGGTGCTGCCCTCCAAACCTTACTACAACAAGGAACTGGAGCCCATTCCTTTCGATCTGAAGAAGGCCGCGGAGCTCCTGAAGGAGGCCGGCTGGCAGGATACCACTGGCGACGGTGTCCTGGATAAGGTCATCGACGGGGAACGGCGTGAATTCAACTTTCAGCTGCTTTCGTTCAATACCTCCACCAGTGAAGCCTTTACGGTGGTTGCCGCTGCCGGCGCCCGGGAGGTAGGGGTGAATATTGAAGTGATTCGCATGGAAGGACGGGCGCTGATCAAGCTCCTCAACGACGGCAACTTTACGGCCGCGTTCAACGGGCAGGGAGTGGAGCCCACGCCCGACGATTTTTCCCAGGTTTGGCTCTCTACCTCCGTTCCCCCCACCGGCACCAACCGGGTGAACTTTCAGAGCGCCGAAGCCGATCTCCTCATCCGGCAAATTTCGGTGACGACGGATTCGACCTCCCGCGCCCGGATGTACCGTCGGTTCCAGGAAATCATTTATGCCAACCAGCCGATGATCTTTCTGTATTCTCCCTATGACCTTATCGTCGTATCCAAGCGTTTTGACTACCAAGTCTCGTCGATAGCGCCCAATCTGGAGTTCAATGCATTACGGCTGCGGGATTCAACGTAAGTTAACCCCCTAAAAAACACGCATGAGAACGCTGCTGGCCATTCTGGTCTTCCTTCCGCTGCTGGCCTTCGGCCAGGATACCACCGCCCTCGCACTGGGAGATACCACCATTTATAGTTTCGCCGATGAAGCCGCCCGCTTCCCTAGTCCGTGCGAACGCTACGATACCACCGCGGCCGCCATCTCGGAATGTGCCCAGAACTACTTGCTCGATTACATCTACAAGCGGGCCCTGTATCCTGCGGAAGCACGGGAAAAGGGGATCAGCGGAACTGCCGTTGTGGCCTTCATTGTCGAGCGCAATGGCCTGGTCAATCGCCCAGAAGTCCTGCGGGACCCCGGGGGAGGGCTGGGCCCTTCCGCCCTGCGCAGCATCATCGGCATGCAGCGGGAGGTCCTCTGGCGGCCCGCCTTCAGAGACAGCATGCCCGTGCGTTTCCGGGTGGTGCTGCCGATCCGCTTCCGGCTCGAGGAGCCGAAACCCTACGTAATCATCAATCAGGATACCGTATATACGGAACTCACCCAGGCGGCTTCCTTCAACGGCGACCTGGTAACCTACCTCGACGAGAAAATCGCCTATCCGGATATTCCCCAGGACAGCTGTGCCACCGGACAGCTCGATATCCAGCTCATCATTCAGCCTAGTGGCCTGGTGGAAGTCAACGACATCATCGATTACAACGACCTAGGTGTCGATTTTACCTCCAGGGCCATCGACGCGGCCACCGGCTCCTTCGGCCAGTGGAGGCCCGCCGAGTACGAGGGGCGCAAGGTGGCCAGCGCCTACGACGTGTCCTTCAACTTCGCGCCCACCGATCCCGGCTGTGCGTACGTTGTCGAAAACTACAATCAGGCCCTCGCTTCCATGCGGGAAGCCGAACTGCTCGTGCGCGACTCTACTACCCTGGAGGCCGGCCTGACCCAGATGGGGCAGGCCATCGAAGCCTTTCCCCGCGACGGGCGCTTCCGTATCCTCCGCGGTCAAACCCTTATGAACAACAACCGGCTGCTCGAGGCCTGCAGCGACCTTACCCTGGCCAGGGAGATCGCGCTGATCGACTGGTACGATTCGGTCCTGCCCCTGATCTGCCGCGAGCCGGAGGAAGCGGGCGACAAGTAAAGCAGTTGGCGGGGCCGCCGGTGCGGGGAAAACCCATCGGGGGCGGTGGTCGCGCGGCGGGTTGTACTTTGTACCTCTAATCCGTACTCCGTAAATGATCCCGATGAAGCCTGCCTTTCTGACCGCCTGCCTGCTTGCGCTTTCCACCTTCCTGACCGCTCAGTCCGACAGTCCGGCCCCGCCCCCCGCGGCGGATCCCCGGCTTTACGACATTGCCGATGCCCCCGACCCCGCCCGCATCGAAGCCGACGTGACCACCCTGGTCAACTTCGGTACCCGCCACACCCTCAGCGATACGACCAGCGATACCCGCGGCATCGGCGCCGCCCGCCGCTGGATCTTCTCGGAGTTCGAGCGCATCAGCGAGGCCTGCGGCGGCTGCCTGGAAGTGATGTACCAACGCAACCTCGTCCCGGGAGATTCCACCAGCCGCATCCGGGAAGATACCTGGGTAGTCAACGTCATCGCCGTCCAGCGCGGCACCCAGGACTCTAACCGATTCATCATGATGAGCGGCGACATCGACAGCCGCGTCAGCGACGCGCTGGACGGCACCAGCGACAGTCCCGGCGCCAACGACAACGCCAGCGGTATGGCCGGTGCCCTGGAGGCTGCCCGCGTGCTTACCCAGTATAAATTTCCGGGCTCCATCCTCTACGTAGGCCTCAGCGGTGAAGAGCAGGGACTGTTCGGCGGCAAGGGAATGGTCGACTGGGTCAAGGAAAAGGGCTGGAACATCATGGGTACCCTCAACAACGACATGATCGGCAACATCACCGGGGTGGACGGGGTGACCGACAACACCAGCTTCCGCATCTTCTCCGAGCCCTTTTACCCAGACGACGTGCAGGACGAGCGCAAGAACATCTACCGCCGCTTCTTCGGCGGAGAGGTGGACGGCCCCAGTCGCCAGCTGGCCCGCTACGTCGAGTCGCAGACCCAGCAGTACGCCACCAACCTGAACCCGATGATGGTCTACCGCCTCGACCGCTTTGGCCGCGGGGGGCACCACCGGCCCTTCAACGACGCGGGCTTTCCCGGCGTCCGCATCATGGAGACCCACGAAAATTATACCCAGCAGCACCAGGACATCCGCACCGAAGACGGCATCGAGTACGGCGATAAGCTCGAGCACGTCAACTTCCCCTACGCCGCCAAGCTCACCGGCGTTAACGCCATCACCCTGGCCGGACTGGCCGCCGCCCCGCCCCCGCCGCCCCTGGTCATGATCGGCGGTGCCGTAGAGCCCAGTACCCGCCTGCGGTGGGAGAAGCCCGAAACGAATACCCCCATCGCCGGCTACTACGTGCACTGGCGGCTCACCACCGCGCCTCAGTGGGAGCACAAGCGCTTCGTGCCCGCCGGCCAGCTCGACTACACCCTCGACAACATCGTGGTCGACAACTTCTTTTTCGGCGTCTCCAGCGTGAGCGAAGACGGGAATGAGAGCGTGGTCGTGTTTCCGAGTACGCTGATCCCGCGGGGTACGAAGTAGGCTACTCCGTGAACCGCAGATCCCGCACGTAGCCCAGCCGCTCCATGCGGTGCACTTCCAGGCTGGGAAAGTCGAACTCGCGGGTCACCCGCCCTTTCAGCCGGTACACGCCCGTACCGCGGAACGGACAGCGGGCGTAGACGTCCGGGAAGTGAACGCTGTCGAAGTAGCGGCCTTCCTCGTCCAGCCAGCAGCCGAAACTCATCCGTTCGCCCTTCACGGTGGGTACGACCTTGTCGCAGACGAAGTAGGCGAGGAGGGTGATGGTGCCGTTTTCCGGGATGTGGGATAGGGGGTGAGGGGAGGGAGGATGGAGGGGAGGAGGGGGGTAAGGATGAGTGGATGGGGGGAGGAGTGGAGGGGTGGGGGAGTGGAGGATGCCCCAAGAGTTGGGATCCCTCGTCCGACGAGTTCCGGCCATAGCCGGCTCGTCTGACGAGGGCGCGGGCTCATTACCCCATTCACTCGTCGGACGAACTTTCCCCGACTGCGTCCGGGAAAAGGATTCGTCGGACGAGTGGATCAGCCAAAACGGCGAGCAGAGCGGGAAGCCCAGCAGTTCCAGCTCATCGAAGGCCTGGTCGAATGCCCGGGAGTGGAGGCGGTGGCCGGGGCGGTGATTGGGGGTTTCGTCGAGCTGGAAGTCGTGGTCGGGGGCGGCCCGGACAAAGAGGTCGAGGGAGGATTCCCGGCTGAGGCGGGGATTGAAAACGGCATTCTTTTCCCAGAGCAGCTCTGACTTCCGCTTGCCGGTGAAGCGAAAGGCCCCGATGCGGATCAGCAGCTCGAGCTGGTTGCTCTCGACCTCGACGCGGGCGCAGAAGTCGGTCAGGTCCTCGAAATCGCCCTCCTGCTGCCGGGCCAGGACGGTGCGGTGGATGAGCTGCTCCGATACGCCCTTCAGGTGGATGAAGCCGAGGTAGAGGTCGGTGCCCCGCAGGTCGGTCAGGTAGATGCTGCGGTTGATGCAGGGGGCGTGGAGGCGGGCACCGGCCATGCGGGCCTCGTGGAGGTAGAACTCCGTCTTGTAGAAGCCGCCGAAGTTGTTGATCACGCCGACGATGAATTCCAGGGGGTAGTAGGCCTTCAGGTAGAGGCTCTGAAAGCTCTCCACGGCGAAGCTGGCCGAGTGTGCCTTGCAGAAGGAATAGCCCGAAAAGCTTTCGACCTGTCGCCAGACCTCCACCGCTGTTTCCGCCGAGTGGCCCCGCACCTGCGCGCCCGCAAAAAACTTCTGGCGGAGCTTTTCAAAGGTGTCGCCGCTGTGCTTCTTACCCGACATGATGCGGCGCAGGATGTCGCTCTCGTCCAGGTCGAGGCCCGCGAAGTGGTGGACGATCTTCATCACGTCCTCCTGATAGACCATGATGCCGAAGGTCTCGCCGAGGTGCTCCTCGAAGACGGGGTCGATGTAGTCGAAGCTGTGGGGGAAGTGGTAGCGGCGGATGTATTCCTTCATCATACCCGACTTGGCCACGCCGGGGCGGATAATGCTCGAGGCCGCTACTAGGTGGATGTAATTGTCGCAGCCGAGCTTGGTAAGCAGGCCGCGCATGGCGGGAGATTCGATGTAGAAGCAGCCCAGTGCGCGGCCGCTCCTGAGCATGGCGCGTACGTTGGGGTCGTTCTTAATGGTGTCGAGATCCTGGAGGTCGATGGTCTTGCCGTGATTGCGGCGGACGAGGCTGGTGGCAGACTTGAGGTGGCCGAGTCCCCGCTGGCTGAGCACGTCGTACTTGTGCAGGCCCATGTCCTCGGCGTGGTACATGTCGCAGTGGGCAACGGGAAAGCCCTTGGGCATCAGGCGCTGGGCGGTGTGGTAGTAGATGGGCCGCTCGGTGATCAGGACGCCCCCGGCGTGGATGCTGAGGTGGTTGGGCAGGCCGACGAGGCGACGGGCGATGTCGAGCACCGTGCGGGCCTTTGGGTCTTCGTCGGCCCGGCCGTGGGGGTCGCGGACGAGCTGGTCGATCTCCTCCTTGGGCAGGCCGTACACCTTGGCGACCTCGCGCAGGGCGGCCCGGCCCTGGAACGTGGAGTAGGTGGCCAGCAGGGCGGTGTACTCGCGGCCGTAGCGCTTGAAGATGTAGTCGGTGACGTCGTCGCGCTCGTCCCAGCTGAAGTCGATGTCGAAGTCGGGCGGACTGGCGCGGTAGGGATTAATGAAACGTTCGAAGTAGAGGTCGAGCTCGAGGGGGTCGACGTCGCTGATGCCGATGCAGTAGGCCACGATCGAGTTGGCCCCGGAGCCCCGGCCGACGTGCTGGTACCCGGCGGAGCGGGCGTAGCGGATGATATCGTAGGTGATGAGGAAGTAGGGGCAGAAGTCCTGTTTCCTGATCACGGCCAGCTCCCGCTCGGTGCGTAGGCGGGCCTTCTGAAAGCGGGAGCCGGGCGGGTAGCGGCGGGCGACACCGGCCAAGGCGAGCTTTTCCAACAGGTGGTAATCGCCGTCCTTGGAGCCGGTAAAGCTTTGGCGGTTGATCTGGAGGCCGGTTTCCAGCTCCGCGGTGCAGGAATCGATGATGCGCTGGGTGTTGCGCAGGATGGCCGGGTAAGCTTTGTAGAACTGCCGCAGGGTATCGGGGGGCAGCAGGCGGTCGCCGCGCTTGGCCAGGTCGGCGGGGGTGAGCTTGGTATGGACGGTATTGAGGTCGATGGCGCGCAGGGTACGGTGGAGCTGGTAATCTTCCTCGGTGACGGCTACGACCGGGGCCAGTACGATCAGTTTGTCCTGGTGATGCCGCAACTCGTGGCTGAAAAGGCGGTTGACGTGCTGCGGCCGGATGCCGAGCAGCTCGTTGTCGCGAAAATCGCGAATGGGTTTACAGAGGCGGGGATAGACGATCCAGACGTTCTCCAGTCGCGGCGGCACGAGGGGCAGGGGCTTATCGTCGAGGGAATGGTTGCTGAGAAAGCGACAAAGGTTCTGCCAGCCCTCGGCATTACGCGCCAGACCGGTGTAGAGCCACTGCTGGTCGCGGCGAAAGGTGATGCCGAGGATGGGCTTGATGTGGTGAGCGCGACAGTGGGCGATAAATTCTACGGCGCAGCTGGTATTGTTGTTGTCGGTGAGGGCCAGGCATTCCACGCCCCAGGCGGCGGCTTTTTCTACCAGGGCACCGGGGGGGAGCACGCCGTAGCGCAGGCTGAAGGACGTATGGCAGTTGAGGTGCACGATCGGCCTAGCAGGGCCGGCGTAGTGCCCCGACATAAAGGGCATGAGAAAGACAGGCCGGGCCGGGCGAAGCCCGTAGCGGCCGCCCGCCCGTTCGGAGGGTGGAGTACATGGTTTGTGCGTATTAATTAAGAAAAGGCGAGGCCAAAATGAAAAAGGCAGGAAAAAAAGCGTACGAATGAAACCGATTCGGGAGCGAGCGCGTAGATAGAGGTAGGTATCCTGATACAAAGGAACACGTCTAGCTCCGTTAAAACAACTTATTTGTTTTAAATTACAACGTTAAGCAACATTTCATATTTTTTTGTTTGTCCGCTAGACAGGGGACGTGCGTACGCAATTGCGTGTTTGCAGTTTCCCCGGGGTTACAGAAATGCCTTACTTTAGAGACGGTTGGTGCGGGTTTATGCCGGCATTAACGGGGAGCGATTCCGCTTATACGGAACCGGTTAGCGGTCGGCAACACTAAGAACAAATCAAATGACGAAGCAAGCAAACAGCAGCTTTCAACACGTATTTCTTGAGCGCCTGGCTAAGCGATTTTCATCCCGGAGCGAACTGGTACGCCAGGTTGCCGGCGTACTTCACGTAGGGCGGGACGCCGTTTACCGACGGTTGCGGGGAGACACTGCCCTCACGGCCGACGAGATGATGCTGCTCTCCGAAACATTCCAACTGAAGCTGGAGGCACGCCCCGAACCGAACGGCGCGCCTATGTTGCGGTATCCCCGCACCCGCAACCCGATTAAAACCGAATTCGACCATTTTTCCAACCTGGAAAAGCAATTGGCAGAGCTCCGGCGCCTGCCCGGAGCGAGTATCCACCTGGCCTCCCCGGAGCTGCCCATGTATTACGAAATGTCTACGCCCCTGCTGTGCGGTTTCAAGACGTTCATGTACGGCATCACCTCCTGGAACATCGAGAAATGGAAAAATGTCGAGTTCCAGCCCGCGCTCATCAGTGACCGGATCTACGCTTCCGCCAACCAGATGATCCGTGATCATTACAGCCTTCCAAGCCGGGAGATCTGGTCGGTCGGAGCCCTGGACGTAACCCTTCGGCAGATCAATTATATGGTCCAGGTAGGTCGGTTGAAGCAGCGGGAATACGTCGAACAACTCTTCGACGAGCTGTTACAGATCGTGGATCACCTGGAACGGATGACCCAGAGTGGCAAGCGCTTTCCGATGGGAGAGGAGCCCCGGGAAAGCAGTCCGGCCTTCCGGGTCTACCACAACGAGCTCTCCAATACCAACAATATCGTGCTGATCAAGTCCCGGATGGCCACGTTCCTCTTCACCAGCCTGGTCAACCCCAGTTACGTGGTAGCCACCGACGACCGCCTGTGCCAGGAAGTGGAGCAATGGTTCGGCAACCTGGTCGAGCACGGCAACGCCCTGCATTCCGAGGCCGGCAAGTACGCCGCCCGGTACTTCGGGTACCTGCGCGCGCAGATCGAGCAGTACCGCAGTCGCATCAAAATCAGCCAGGCCGTCTTCTAAGTGCCACGATATTTGATAAGCTGTTAAATTTTCATAAATCTTAATCGACAGCAAACATTTAGGAAACAAGACTGTCTATGCTAGTGACGATTGTGTAAGGGACATTTGTTGTATTGATATACAATAATCACATATGCGTAACGTTGCATTAATCGCCACTATCCATAACGACAAATAGCGCTATCTTAGCGCCAGGTAATCGGCACACCACTTAGGTTCCGATGTACAAGAATAGGTTTATTTTTCATGAGAGACGCTGTGGACAACACAGTCGTATAACAAGGACCCGGGCAATTGAGCCCGGGTCTCTTTTTTTGACATGGAACCCATCCAACCCAACAAGCCGAGCGTCGGCCTCTTCTTTTTGATGACGGCCATTTACTTTGCGACCTACTTCGGCCTGAAGTATGGCGTATTTGGCGGTGAGCTGCCCGTGCTCCTCAACATTGGCCTGATCGTCGTCTGCCTGGGGCTGGTCTTTCTGGTCAAGCGGCGGGCACAGTGACGGCGGGGCGCGGGAATAGAGCGCCGGACCGGCATTTTTTCGAACCCCGATCGCACAACCTACCTTATGGGGATACCCCGTAAATTGAGCGTACCATTCCGCTTTCGATAAATCAGCTGATGATAGATTTCCCCCCCTCCTCCGCTTCCCGCCGGCGATTTCTTCGCCGCTCCGCCGTTGCTGCTTCCGGGCTGCTTCTCGCACCTGGCCTGGTGGCCTGCGGGCGGGCGAACACCGCCGCCTCCGCCGAAAACGCTGCACCGGCGTCCGCGCCCGGCGATCAGGCCCGTAAGATCGGGGTGGCCATCCTCGGCCTTGGGGGATACGCCAGCGGACAAATTGCTCCCGCTCTGCAACTTACCCAGCACTGCGAACTGCGCGGCCTCATCACCGGCAGTCCCGAAAAAGTGCCCGAGTGGCAGCAGAAGTATGGGGTAAAGGACGCGAACGTATACAGCTACGACAACATGGGCGGGATCGCGGATAACCCGGATATCGACGTGATCTACGTCATCACCCCGACGGCTACCCACCGTGATTTTGCCGTACGGGCCGCCGCCGCCGGTAAGCACGTATGGTGTGAAAAGCCCATGGCCCTCACGCCGGAACAGTGCCAGGACATCATCGACGCCTGCCGGAAACAGAACTCCAAGCTCAGTATCGGCTACCGGATGTTGCACGAGCCCAACACGCAGCAACTGATCCAGCTGACAAAAGACAAGGCGTACGGTGACCTCACGGCAGCCCATTCCTATGCGGGATACGCAGGCAGCCCGCCGGCCGCAGACTACTGGCGCGGTCAGCGGGACATGGGCGGCGGAGCGATCTATGATATGGGCGTGTATACCGTAAATGGCCTGCGCTACGGTACCCAGATGGCCCCCACGGCCGTTGTGAAGGCCGAGCAGCGGTTTCAGGACCGTCCCAATGGCGTAGACCTGACTACGACCTATACCCTGCGGTATCCCAACGGCATGACGGCTGAAGGGAAAACCAGCGTCGTAGAGGGATACAACGAACTGCATATCGAGGCGGAAGCGGGGTGGTACGAAATGGACCCCATGCAGCCGTATACGGGGGTGAAGGGGACGACCAGCGACGGAAAAGTGCTCGGTCCACCCGTGCCCAACCAGCAATCGTTGCAGATGGACGATGACGCCCTGGCCATTCTCAACGATACGGAAGTCATGGCTCCCGGCGCCATGGGAAAGGCCGACATTGCAGTGATCCGGGCCATCATCGAGAGTGCAGCGACCGGGAAGGAGGTCGCGGTAGAGGGGTAGCGAATAGCGGGTTACCCGTTACGATTTTTGGGGATCCCAGCTGACGCCCGGACCCGCCGGAATTAGAGGCGGCGGAGCGTAGGGGGCGGCGGAGCTAATTGTAAATGGTACTTTTGGAACCGTAATTCGTAAATCCCCCCTTATGTATCCCACCTGGCGCTGGTATGGCCCGGCAGACCCCATCACCATCGATGAAGTTTCCGCCCTCGACATTCGCGGCGTGGTGACGGCCCTGCACCACATCGAAAACGGCGCCACCTGGAGCCGGGAGGAAATCCGCAAGCGCAAGCAAGAGCTGCAGGGAATGACGTGGTCGGTCGTGGAAAGCGTGCCGGTGCACGAAGGCATCAAGCAGCATTCTGCCGACACGCCCCAGCTGCTCGAAAACTACCGGGCATCCCTGCGTAACCTGGCGGCGGAGGGCATTACGACCGTCTGCTACAACTTCATGCCGGTGCTGGACTGGACGCGGACCCGGCTGGCGGTGCCCGTGCCGGGGGGGACGACGGTTGCCCTGGATGGCCTGGACCTGATGGTATTCGATATCTTCCTGATGGCGCGCGCGCACGCCGCCGACGACTACCCCGCCGAGCTGGTCGAACTGGCCTCCGACCACTACGAAGGCATGTCACCGGAAGACAAGGAGGAGGTCACGGCCAACATGCTGAAGGGCCTGCCGGGTTCGGAGGAAAGCTTTACCATGGCCACTTTCCGGGAGGCGATCTCCCCCTATCTGCACATCAGCCGGGCCACCTTCAAGGACAATCTCCGCCGCTTTCTCGAAGCGGTGGTACCTACGGCGGCCAGGGAAGGGATCAAACTGACGATTCACCCGGACGACCCGCCCTGGCCGGTAGTGGGACTGCCCCGCATCGTATCCACGGCAGACGACCTGCGGGAGTTGCTCGGCATGGTGGACGATGCCGCGAACGGGCTGTGCCTGTGTACGGGTTCCCTGGGTTCCCGCGGCGATAACGACCTGCCGGCCATGGCGCGGGAATTCGTGGACCGCATCAACTTTATTCACCTCCGCAACGTAGCCCGCGCGCCCCACGACAGCTTCGTGGAGAGTGGTCACCTGCAGGGCGACGTGGATATGGCCGCCGTAATGGGCGAGTTACTGAAGCGGAATGCCGATATTCCCTACCGCCCCGATCACGGGTTTACCCTCTTTGACGACCGTAAGCGCCAGACCAATCCGGGCTACAGCCTCTACGGCCGGATGCGCGGATTGGCGGAACTGGAGGGGCTGCGGGCCGGGCTCGCGGCACGCTAGTTGACGATAGCGACCGAGCCTTCGATCGCGATCCGCATGCCATTGTTGAGGAGTAGCGTGCCGACGTAGGCGAACACGCCGTTGGTCAGTTGCTTACCGCGGAAGGTGCCGTCCCAGCCCCCGTCTTCTTCGCTGTCCTGGGTCCAGACGAGTTCGCCCCAGCGGTCGAATACCCGCAGGTCGGTGACCGAGGCCACCGACTGGCCCCGGTAGAGTTGGAAGCGGTCATTTCGGTTATCTCCGTTGGGGCTAAAGGCCGTCGGCGCGTAGATGCGGGGGGTTTGGTCTACCCGCACCACCACGCGGTCGGTACTGCTGCAGTTATCGGAGTTGGTGTACGTCAGGGTGTACTCCGTGGTCGTAGCGGGCATGACCGTCGGGGCGGGGCAATCGGTACAGCTAAGTCCCTGGGCGGGGCTCCACTGGTAGGTGCCCGAACCCGCGGGGCGCTCGTCGTAGCCCAGGCTGAGCACGGTGCTTTCGCCTAAGCTGATGTCGTGGTCACTGCCCAGGTTCACGTTGACGGGGGTTGGGGCATGGACGGTTACCGGTTCGGCCTCCAGCATGCAGCCGTTGACGTCTTCGACGCTGAGGCGGTAGCGGCCGGGAAGAACACCAAAGAAAGTGGGGGACAATTGCGGCACACTTCCGTTCATACGATAGCGGTAGGGGCCCTTACCGCCACCGGCAATCACTTCAATTTTGCCGCTGTTAGGATTTCCACAGTCCGCGAAGGTGAGGCTGGTTTCCACGCTCAGGGGGGTGGTGCCGAGGATTTCGAATTGCTGCTCGAGGGTGCAGCCGGTGGCGTCGGTAACCACGGCGGTATACGTGCCAGCGCTTAAGTCTTCCCGTTCGCCGGCGTCGGTAAAGGCGGGCTGAAGTGCCCCATTGTAGTACCAGTCGACAGTATACGGGCGGAGGCCGTTCATCCCGGTCAGGCGAATCGCGCCAGGGGTACCGCAACTGCCTTGCGCTACGGCAAAATCCGCGGTGAAGGATGCCAGGTAACCCACCTCGGCGGTCAGGATTTTTTCGCAGTGGGAAGCGTCCGTAATGCTTAGGGTGTAGGTTCCGGTGGTTGCGACTTCCAGGGTGGGAGCATTGCTTCCCATGGTGTTGCCGAATTCGTCTGTCCAGCGGAAGGTAGCCCCGGCAGCCTCCTTCACGGTGACCGAAATGCGGCCGGTGCCGCGCTGGCACTCTATGTCTTCGACTTCCAGGGCTGAGACGGTAAAGGAGTCGGCCGGATCGATGAAGACCGTGTCCATGATCAGGGCACACTTGTTGCCGATAAAGGCGAGGATAGCGTTGGTCTCACCGGCGACGACCTGCACGACTCCGTCGTTGGAAGGCAACATCCTTTCATCGGGCAGGGAGCGGAAGTAGAACTTAGGCGCGTAGGAATTGGAAGTGACCCGGATGGTGACCACTTCCCCGGCGCAGGGGTGCTCGGGCGACATCTCGATCGCGTAGTCCAGCGGAGCGTCGGAGTCGGCGACGAACTGCTCGGTATGCTCGATGCAGGCTTCGGTGACGGTGACGGAGTAGGTGCCCGGGTTGACTACGGAGAGGCTCTTAGCAGTAGAGCCGTCGCTCCAGCGGAAGCTTGCTCCGCCGTTGCGGCGGGGGGAAACCACTACGGTATCGCCCGGGCTGCAAATAGCTACGTTGTCGGGGAAGAGGTCGGAGATGACGGGGCGTTGAATACGGACCGCTTTGGTGAGTCCACATCCCTGCACGGTAGAAACCTGCAGGACGTAGTGGCCGTCGACGGAGGCCCCCGAGGCGAGGGAAAGAATGCGATTGGTAGCGCCCACCAGCGCGACTCCATTGCGGAACCACTGGTAGGAACCGCCGGGGGTAGCTTGTCCGGCGAGGGTAATCTTCTCGTCGCAGACCGTGAGTCCATCGACCTGGACCGGGCCGGCAACGACCTGAGCAAATTTATCCGGGGTATTGAGGATAAGGTTGTCGATGAAGTAATAGTTGCGGTAGAATCCGCCATCGGCGCGCCCCTGGTCGGCGGCGCAGGAACCCCCGATGGCGAAGCCTTCATAGGTGCCGGCGGATACGAAATCCACCAGGGCAGCGCTCCACTTACCGGGCGTACCGCTGACGCTCAGGTTGGTGATGAGTTCGTAGCCTTCCGCATGGGCTTCCTCGGGGCAACCATAGAAGTCCCCGAAGTTCAGCTGTTTACGCTTACGAACACCGTAAATGCTTAATTCGACGGGAGCAGGTGACTGGATATCGAGCACATCGCCTTCATCCGTGACCACCTGCCGCTCCATGAAACCCAGGGAAAAGGTCAGGCGGTAGGTACGTCCCGCTTCCATGCGTTGGCCGTCGACCAGGCCGGCAGCCAGGTATTCGCGGTAGCGGGTGGTTTTGGTGCCGTCTCCGTTGACGAAGTAGGTGTCGGCCTTGTCCTTAATGCCTACCCAAAACCCGCCTACGCCGGTTCCGCTGGGGAGAGGGAGGGGCAGCTTCTCCGGGAAGTAAGGGCCGGCACCGGTAAAGGTGAAGGCATTCCATGAGTCGGTGGTTCCGAGGGAGACGCGCTGCCAGTCCGTCAGGCAGTTGGCCTGGTTGGTGCCATCGGGAAGTCCACCGGGTTGGACCGAGGTGCAGCCCGCTTGGCTGGCGTCGAAATCTTCCAGCGAGGGGTTGGGAAGAAGGGAGGGAATGGAAGGGGAAAGGGCGCAGCTGCAATCTGCCGTATCGTTGAGGTCAATCAGTCCATCACCGTCATCATCGATGCCGTTAGAACAGATTTCCTGTGCGGATAAAACAGGGCCTAAAAAAAAGAAGGCCAGCAGTAACGCCAACGACCTCATGAAGAGGCCACGTTGGGCGGATGTCACTGTGTTGTGTTTAGTTCAATAGTGTTGAATACCTGACAAATATAAAAGATATTTTATATTCGCCGCAATAACTATTCACAACTACGCGTAAATCCGCCCCTTGGTTCGCGCTGTCCCGCTATTTTTTAAATTTATTTTGTGAGCAGCACGCTTCCGTGTATCGACGAGGTGGTTCCATCACGTAGTAGGAGCTTGCCCAGGTAGACGTAGGTGCCGATGGTCATCGGTTCCCCGTAGCGGGTGCCGTCCCACTCTCCCGGGGCATCCCTGGGCTTTTCCCATACCAGTCCGCCCCAGCGATCGAATACCCGCAGGTCGAGGATCTCCGCTACTACGGAATTGGCGTAGAGCGTGAATACGTCATTGTTGCCGTCCTGGTTGGGACTAAAGGCAGTGGGGGCATAAACCCGGGAGGTCTTATCCACCGTAACCGTAATGCTATCCGTACGGCTGCAATTATCCGGGGAGGTTACGGTTACGAAGTACTCTGTGGTGGTGGTCGGACTGCTTTCAACGGAGAGGCTTGCGTAGGGGGCCCGGGGGAAGGACACTTGCTCAGCGGGAGTCCAGTTGATCTCCCCCGCTTCCGGATCAAGGCCGTCGATGCGCAGGTTAAGCACTACTTTTTCTCCGAGGTAAATTTTCCGGTCTTCCCCGGCGTCGATCTCAAAGGTGGCGGGAAGGTCCACCTCCACCTCGTGCGGGCGGGAGTCGCAGGCAAGTGCATCCGTGACGATGACCGCGTGCCTGCCCTCCGGCAGTCCGGTGAAAACGGGATCGATCTGCTCCTGATCCGAACCTTCGAAGCGGTAGCGGTAGGGGAGCGTACCCCCGGCAGCGGTAACGGAAAGGGTGCCGGAGGCCTCCGCATGACAGCCTACGGCATCGGTGGTAACGGACTGGATGCGAAGGGGGGCAGGCCCCTTAACGGTAAAGGTGGTGGAGGTCGAACAGCCGCGTTGGTCGGTAACTTCCGCGACGTACGTACCCCGGTCGAGCCCCGTGGCGAGGGAGCTGTTGCGGCCGATGGGAGGTGCGTCCGGATCTTTAAGCCAGTTCACGGCGTAGGGTGGGGTACCCCCCGTGGCCAGGGCGATGGCCGTTGCGTCACTTCCGCAGGATACATCGGTGGGACTGACCGCCAGGGCGAAGTTGTCGTTGGCGCTGACTTCGTAAGCGTAGGTAGCCGGACAGTGGCTGCCCCCCGATACCGTGACGGAGTACTGACCGGTCTTCGAGGCCGTGATGGACGCGGAAGACTCCCACAGGGGCAGGCCGTCCGGGTCCGTCCAGCGGTAGCCGATCTTTTCCACGGGTTCACTTGCGGGGGAGAGCGCGATGCTCCCCTGGGGGCCGTGACAGTTCAGGTCGGTCACGGTGGCCAAGACCTCCAGAGGGGTGAGTTCGGGGATGGTGATGAGGTCCGACTTCATGCCGCAGGAAGTGAGCAGGAGTGCGCGGATCTCGTTAGTTTCTCCGGCCACTACCCGGATGGGGGTGTTCCCGTTCACGAAGTGCTGTTCTCCGCTTGGCAACATATAGATGGTGAGGGGAGCGTACCAGTTGGTCTTCAGGGAGACTTCCACGGTGTCGCCGATACAGGGGACCGCGGGATTGAGCACGTAGGTGTACGTGGCAGATTCCGTGGAGGTAGCTACGATCTCTTCCACCCGCTCTACGCAGGCCGAGGTAATCGTCACCGAGTAGGTGCCGGGCTCCCGGACGGTAAAAAGATCACGGGTACTACCGTCGCTCCATTTGTAGGATGCCGCGCTGAGGAGGGAAGGGTAGATCGTGATCGATTCGCCGGAGCCGCAAAGGGCAATGGAATCGGGAAATTGTTCCTGGATCACCGGTTGCTGGATGCGTACCGGATCGGTGACCGCGCATCCCGTAGCGGTGGTCACGCGCAGGGCGTAATTGCCGTCGGTGAATTCACCGGATCGCAGCAGCAGCTGGCGGTCAGTGGCCTGCGCAAGTGCAATGCCATCGCGGTACCACTGGTAGGCAGCCCCACTTGCCGCCTGGCCGGTGAGTACGAGCTCGTCGGCACACATAGACTGGCCGGACACCGAGACCGGGCCGGCGACGGGCTGCCCGAACGCCTCCTGCTTATTGAGAATAAGGTCATCGATGAAGTAGTAGTTGCGGTAACGCCCGCCGTCGGGCCGCTTGATGTCTTCGGCGCAGGAGCCGCCGATCGCGAAGGCGGCGTAATCTCCCCGGGCGGTGAAGTCGAGGGTGGCGGCCGTCCACTCGCCCGGATTACCGGAAACGGTGATGTTGGAGATCAGCTCATAGCCTGCTGCGCCGGAGGCTTCCGGACAATCGTAAAAGGAACCGAAATGGAGTTGGTCGCAGTGCTTAACCCCGTACACGCTGAGTTCGATGGCAGGGGGGGAACTCAGCCAAACGGTGCCGGCAGTGTAGGAGAGCTCCATAATCTGGGGCTTCATGAAACCCAGGGAAAAGTTTAGCCGGTAGTCCTCGCCGGCCTCGATGGTGTGGTCACCGGTCAGGCAGGCGGCCAGGTATTCGCGGTACCCCCTGACGGCCGAGCCGTCTCCGTTTTGGAACTGAATGCCTTGCGTATCCTTAATGCCCACCCAGAAGCCGGCCACGCTGGTACCGCTGGGCAGGGGTTGGGGTAGTTCAGAGGGGAAGGAGGGCGCGGAACCCGGTAGGGTGAGGGCATTCCAAACATCGGTGGTGCCGAGCGAGATGCGTTGCCAGCCGACGAGGCAGTTGGCCTGGTTGGTACCGTCGGGAAGTCCGCCCGGTTGCTGGGAACTGCAGCCCTCCTGTTCGGCGGAGAATTCCTCCAGCGAGGGGTTGGGCAGCAGGGAAACCGTAGCCGAGGGCAGGCCACAACTGCAATCCCCCCGGTCGTTCAGGTCGATGAGGCCGTCTCCATCGTCATCGATCCCGTTGGCGCAGTTTTCCTGAGCTGCCAGGGGGACGATAAAAAGCAGGAGGGCAAACGCCAGGCACTGGCGCAGGGCAGGTAGGTTTTGGGACAACACAGTGGAAAAAATGTACTATGAGAGACTAAGTCGGGACAAGGGGCATCTAGCACATAGGCGGGACAATGGTCCGGTGATTCGCTAGTACCCTAAACTCTCACATTAACTTTTCCACCCCCAAAAAAAGTGTGTACTCCCTAAAAATGCCAGCGGCGGAAGGCTTCCATCGCTTCATATTCCGTGAGGCCCAGCTGATTGTAGAGGCGGGCGGTCTCGCGATTCCGTTGTTCGGCCCGCTGCCAGAATTCCCGCTGGTCCTCCCCCTGGAACATGGCCCCGTCCTTCTGGCTCTGGTGAAAGAAGATGGCATTGCGCTTCGCTTCCACCTGAGCGGGACTCAGCGGAACAGCCATTTCGATCTCGTGGATCGGCCATTCCTGCCACGCACCGCGGTACAGCCACAGCCAGGTTTCCCGGATGGCGTCCGGATCGGTTTCCTTCAGCCCGGAGAGGGCCCGAAAAATAGCGTCCAGACACACCTTGTGGGTCCCGTGAGGATCGGCGAGGTCGCCCGCGGCGAAGATCTGGTGGGGCTTCACTTGCCGGATCAGGTCGCTCACCAGCCGGATGTCTTCTTTGCTGAGGTCGTTCTTAATGTTTTTGCCGGTTTCGTAGAAGGGCATATCCATAAAATGAATATGCTCGTCCGTAAGTCCGGTATATCGGGCACCGGCTACGGCCTCACCTCTTCGGATGAGTCCTTTTATCCGGCGGATGTCCTGCGAGTCGGGCTGCGTCTTGTCGCCGGGGTTGGCAAGGTCCCGGATGATGAAGTCGAGGCGGGCATTTCCGGTGGCGAACGTATCGTTGAGGTCGCGGCTGAACTCGGCGTAGCGCAGGGCATCGGCGTCGGTGACGGCATTGTTGCCACTGGTCTGGTAGGCAACGTGGACCTCATGGCCCTGGGTAACCAGGCGTTCGAAGGTACCCCCCATGGAAATGACGTCGTCATCGGGGTGGGGGCTGAAAATGATGACCCGTTTCCGCTTGGGGTCCGCCCGCTCCGGCCGCTGGGAGTCGTCTACCCCGTACTTTCCCCCCGGCCAGCCGGTAATGGTGCGCTGGAGGATATTGAACATCCGGATGTTGAGCTCGTAGGCCGAACCGTGCAGGGCCAGGAGGTCCGACATGCCGTTGCTGTTGTAGTCCCGCTCGGTAAGTTTCAGGATGGGGCGTTCGACGTGGCGACTGAGCCAGATGATGGCCTTGTGCTGGAGGGTTTCGGTCCAGTCGCAGGGCCCTACCATCCAGGGGGTATGGAAGCGGCGGAGGTCGGCACTGGATTCTTCGTCGAGGAGGACGGTCACGTTGGGGTGGTCCTGCAGGTAGGTAGCGGGGATCTCGGAGGTACGCTCGCCCTCGATGGTGCGCTGGATAATCTCCGCCTTTTTGTGCCCCCAGGCCAGCAGGACGATGCGCCGGGCCTTGTTGATGGTCTGGATGCCCATGGTCACGGCGCGGGTGGGACCGTTGGAGATGCCCTGAAAGTCTCCGGCCGCGTCGACCCGGGTGAGGTGGTCAAGGGTGATCAGGCGGGTAAGGGAGCGGGAATTGGAGCCAGGCTCATTGAAGCCGACGTGGCCCGTCCGGCCGATACCCAGGAGCTGAAAGTCGAGACCGCCGGCTTCCTCGATCATCGCCTCGTACTCCATACAGTGGCGGTACACGTCTTCCAGGGGAATGTTCCCCTTGGGAATGTGGATGTTTTTGGGTTGCGCGTTCACGTGATTGAACAGGTGCTCGTGCATAAAGTACCAGTAGGAGTGGCGACTCCCGGGCTGGAGCTCGAAGTATTCGTCGAGGTTGAAGGTGATGACGTGAGAAAAATCCAGCCCTTCCTCCCGGTGCAGGCGGACCAGTTCGGCATAGACGCGTATGGGGGAGGAACCGGTGGCCAGGCCGAGCACGCACTTTTGCCCGCGCCCGGCCTTTTGGCGGATGAGGTCCGCGATCTCGTGGGCTACGGCAACGGAGGCCTGGCCGGAATCCTTAAATACCTCCACGTGCATCTTTTCGTAGCGCGTGATGTCGGTGCTGCCAACGTGACGGTAAGAAATGTTGGCGTCGGAGGTGTCGTGGACGGAAAGGAGGTCAAGCATGGTCGAACGGATTAACTGCCGGGAAAGATAGCTTGCCGGCGGGAAACCAAGAACTCCTTCCTGCAGTCAGGGCACCCGCGGCCCCGCCCCTAATACCGCAGGGTGAAACCGATGCCTCCCGCGCCGTCGGAATAACCACCGCCAATGGATAGCCGGGTTCGGTGATTGCGCGCCCACACCTTATGCACGTGGGGCACCATCACGCCGAAGAAGGCACCGACGCCGAGGCCCACCGCGGAATCGGTGGGAAAGTGCTTGAGGGCCCGCACCCGCTGTATGCCCACAAACGCTGGCGGAAGGGCGGCCAGGGTGAAGACAATGGCCCGATGAGCGCCCGTCCACTGCGGATTATAGTCGGAAAGGACCTTGGCGAAAAAAAAGGTGCCCACCGCGGTGGTACTTACGTGGCCGCTGAAGAAGCCGTTGCGGTTGTTGCCGGCCCGGCGATCGTCAAAGCTCAACTCGTCGTAATACACCACCGGGCGATAGCGGTCGATAAACCCTGGCCCCAGCGGGCTGAAGGCGTAGGTCGCTGCCGAAATCGCGTGGGCTTCGAGGTAGAGGACGGAAATGTCTAGAAAATCCTTGCGAAACTTGCGACCGATGAATAGGGTAGCGGGCAGCAGGATGGAAACATTGAAAACCCGGTCGCTGACCTCTTCGCCCCGCAAACGCTTCAGGACATCCTGCTCCAGCCCCCAGCGATCGAGGCGCCCGGTGCCCGTCTCCTGCAGCCGCATCAACGTAGCATTATCGATACTTGGCTTATCCCGAAGCCGGTCGATGCCGGCCGTGCTGCCCAGCATAAGGGCCAGGCCACCGAGGCCTTCGTAGAGCGTCCTGACCCGGTAGACGGGTCCTTCCTCCGGGTCGACCGCAGGAGCTTGCTGGGCACCGAGTGAAGTAAAAAGAAGAAAGAGAAACAGGAAGGGGAAAAGCTTAGGCATTCAACGGGGTTTAAATTAACCAACGAACGACACGTCTCGAATCCGGGTTCAGGAAAATGGTCAGTATCGCAGCAGCAGGACGAACCCGCCCGCTCCCGCCGCCGTATACCGGCCGGAAGGTCATTTCTTACGCGGAAAAGATGCTTTTAAGTATTTCCACCGTGATGAGGTAGGTGGGTTTTACCCCGTCCACGCCGAGGCTTCCGCTGGCCAGGGTGTGGCCGGTGACCAGGGGATTATCGCTGGCGTAGTAGGCGTAGCGGAGTTGGAGGTCGGGATTTACGTTCCTGCGAATATGGGTGGCCGCCTGGATGGCCTTCTGGTAGTGAGCCCCCTCCATTTCCAGGCCGACGGCCCGCCAGCTGCTGTCCAGAAAGTACTCCAGGATCTGGCGGTTCTGCAGGCTGGTACCGAGCACGGTGACCATCGGACCGGCGTATACCCCCAGCCCCTGATCGCGGAATTGCTCGGCCGTAAAGGCATTGGTAAAGGGGTAGTTGTCGGCCGTACCTTCGAAGATGTGGGCGTCGGGGATCATGAGGTCGCCCTTGATGCCCTCCAGGATGCCTGCCTTACCCATGACGTTGATGCTGGCCACATTCATTTCGTAGACCTGGTCGGTGCCCGGGGGATGGTAGGGGCGCAGCAGCTCGTCCATACTCTCGTAAGCCTGCTCGCCGAAGGCGTAGTCCATGACGAGGATAACGGGGGCGTTCTCCGGGTCGGCAGCGGGTTGAAATCCCAGCTCGGGGCTGATCGTTTTAGCCTCGAAGGCCGCCGTGTCGAACAGTTGGACGCCGATGTTGCTGCCGCTGGTGTCGATGAGTTCCGTCATGCCGTGCTTCAGGGCCAGTTTAGTGACCAAGGCGCGCTGGGGCCTTCCTTCGGGCTGGGAGAGCGACCGGGCTACGTCGTAGATCGTGCGGTTGCCGCGCAGCTTCTGGGCGGTGGCCGCGGGTGCAAAGAGGGCGTTCATCGTGCTGTGTAGGTTGGCACTGATGATGTGCAGCGGCCGTTGGAGAAGCCCGCGTTCCAGCAGCATCTCCTTGACGGCCGTGGCCCAGAGCTCTCCGTAGTAGTGGTGGCCGGTCTTTTCGCGCAGGCTGCTGGAGAAGGAGATTTCCCGGTCGGCATCCTCCTCGATCTCCTCCTTGGCCAGCCGGCCGAGCCAGTAGGTGACGTGGAAAAGGGAGCTTACCTGGTCTTCCTCGGCAAAGCGGCGACAGGCCACGACGATCTCGTCGTAGGTGCGGCCCAGAAGGGTACTCAGGTAAGTGTAGGCCGTTTCGATCTTGAAGTCTTCCCCCTTTCGCTCGCGTTCAACGATCTCGGCCAGGAGGGTCCACTCCCGCTTTTGCCGGCCCTTGCTATCCAGGCTGTTGTAGTAGATCTTGTTGGCTTCGGCGTTGAGGAAGGTGAGGTGGGTGAGGATGTCGTAGATGTCGCTGCGGCCCCGCGTCATCTCGATGTACATCTCGTGGGTGTCGATGCGGTAGGCGTTGCGGCGTCGTTTCGGCGGGACGATGGGCTCGAAGTGGCTGTTCTCGTAGCCCTCGCGGGTGATGAGGCGGATGAAGCGGCACGACTCGATGCCCTGGGGCAGGCGCTGGAATACGTAGTGCAGGCCGTTGAGCTCCACCCGTTCGGAGTCGGTGATCGAACCGTAGATCTCCGGGCGCAGCACCATGAGGCTGTCCATGAGGGTTTTTCCGCTCATGCCGCCGGGCTTGTAACTGCCGCGGATGAGCAGGTGGCGCATGGCAATATAGAGCCGCTGAACGGCGGCGCGGCTTTCCTGGGCCCGGGATCGATGTTGACTGGCTTGGATCATCGGGCAAAGGTAATCAGCGGCGGGCGCTGCGGTAAGCGCGGGGCTCGGCGCCGGGCGGGATCACCGAGGCCGTATCTCCGCGAAGCTGGGTGTAGAACAGGGTAGTAGTATTGCGGCTGATTTCCCCCAGGTCGTTGTAGAACCGCTGTACGAAGCGAAGCAGTACCGTCCGTTCATTTTTGGAGATCAGGTCGAAGTCGGAAATCAGGGCGACCAGTTCGCGGCGCTTGCTCCGGAAATCCTGGTTGACCTGCCGCAGGGTGCGGTCGCTCTGGTGGTAGCCCAGGTAAACCCGGTGGTAGATGCTTTGCTGGCCGTGATCCCGGGAGGGGGAGGCATAGGGCGCACCGACCCAGCCGCTGAAGTCGAAGTCGTAGGCGACGGGCACGAGCATCCCGTCGGGCCGCGCTACGATTTTTACGTTCCGCTGGAGGGGCAGGCTCCAGTCTCCATTGCCGATGAAGTACTGAAACATGGCCTGGGTGGCTTCCGCCGTTACCTCGTACCGCTCGGCGGCCAGCCCGATGGCGTCGTCGAGTTCCTTGCCCCCCAGGCGTTCGGCCATTTCGTCGGTGTCTTCGATGAGGAAGGCATAGTTGGTCCGGTCGGGGTGGTGGCCCGCGGCGTCGCGGTAGGTGATGCGCAGCAACTGGGTGCGGTAGTAGGCTTGCGGACTAAGCAGGGCGTAGGCCTGGTAGGCGAGGTATTCCTTCAGCAGCAGGGCAGTGGCGGTGCTGTCTTCGTAGCAGGTAGTGACGAGCTTATACTTGTCGTGGGCCAGCAGTCCAGCGGCCTTCAGCTCCTTTTTGCTCAGGTTGAGGCGCAGCGGGGGAAAGGTGCAGCGAACCTGGCGGAAGCGTCCCCGCAGGGATACGTCGGCGCTGAATTGTCGGGGCTGTCCATCCTGGCCGGTAAAGGAAACGATACCGGCCTGCTCGTTGCGGGTGCGGGCGATGATGCTGTCGACGGGCAGGGTCAGTACCAGATCCACCACATCGTCGACGGCCGGGCTGTAGAGTCCGTCAAAAAAAGACTGGGCGCCGAGGGGCAGGGTGAAAATCAGGAGAGCAAAAAGGGAGTTCAAAAAGTAGGCCATGGTCGTGCAATTCACCCGGGCCGCGCAGGCGGTCCGAATGATGGGGAAACGAAGGTCCCGCAATCAAGTTGTCGTGCACAAAACCGAATTAATGTTGGTTTTACGTAGCTTTGTTGGTTCCTTGAAATATGAATTTTTGCCCTTGCCATGTTATTAGAATAAATGATGGTACCGGAGGCAATTGCCGGTAGCCGGCATTGCCCCCGCCGTACTCCGCCAAATCCACCTTGTCGGGGTGGCGGCAGAGGATTTGCTAACATTTTCCCGACTTTAACACTTTAAGTAAAAAGCCCTTTACCAAAACCACCACTACACCATGACTGCAATC
>JBBSPZ010000060.1:0-24601 GCA_038258275.1 Chitinophagales bacterium
ATTCCTTGCATGTTTTGAGAGTTTTCCCTCACCCCCGGCCCCTCTCCGGAGGAGAGGGGGGAAGTGATTCGGTGTGGGTAGGTTTAGTTGAATTTGCGCCAGTCAATTTTTACTGTTCGGGCGCTCCCCCTCTCCCCTGGAAAGGGGGCTGGGGGGGTGAGGAACCAGTCCTAAAAATCCTCATCCAGCGAAAACACCTGCTTGTCCCGCTCGCTGGTCACCCCGGCCTTCTGGTACTCCCCGACGCGCTTTTCGAAGAAGTTAGTCTTGCCCTGCAGGTTGATCATGTCCATCCAGGGGAAGGGGTTTTCGACCCGCCACACCTTCTCCTGGCCGAGCTCGACGAGCAGGCGGTCGGCGACGTACTCGATGTACTGGCACATCAGGTCGGAGTTCATGCCGATCAGGTTGACGGGCAGGGAATCGCTGACGAACTCCTTCTCGATCTCCACGGCGTCCTTGATGATTTTGGTGACCATGCCCTCCTCGAGCTTGTGGACGATGTGGTCGTTGTAGAGGAGGCAGGCGAAGTCGCAGTGCATGCCCTCGTCGCGGCTGATCAGCTCGTTGCTGAAGGTGAGGCCGGGCATGAGGCCGCGCTTCTTGAGCCAGAAAATGGAACAGAACGAACCGCTGAAGAAGATGCCCTCCACGGCGGCGAAGGCGACGATGCGCTCGGCGAAGCTGCCGTTGTCAATCCAGCGCAGGGCCCATTCGGCCTTTTTCTGCACGCAGGGCATCGTCTCGATGGCGTTAAATAAGTGGTCTTTCTCGGCCCCGTCGCTGATGTAGGTATCGATCAGCAGGCTGTAGGTTTCGGAGTGGATGTTCTCCATCATGATCTGGAAGCCGTAGAAAAACTTGGCTTCCGTGTACTGCACCTCCGCCACGAAGTTCTCGGCGAGGTTCTCGTTGACGATGCCGTCGCTGGCGGCAAAGAAGGCCAGCACGTGCTTGATGAAGTAGCGCTCGTTGTCGGTGAGCTTGTTGTTCCAGTCGTTGAGGTCGGCGCTGAGGTCGATCTCCTCGGCGGTCCAGAAGCAGGCCTCGTTGTCCTTGTAGTACTTCCAGATGTCGTCGTGGACGATTGGGAAGAGCACGAAGCGGTTGGGATTTTCTGCGAGGATGGGTTCTAGATTCGCGGTCATGGCGGACAGTTTTATGGAAAAGCAGGGCAAGCTGCTTCGGTTAGTAGGGCGCGACGGAGGGCCGTTTCCCCTTCCGTAGCCGGAAAAGAAAAGCGGTCGAACCGTTCAATAATGTGGTTGGTCAGTTAACTGAGGCGGCAACCCGAAGGAGAAACCGCCTCAGCCTAAGTGGTATCAGCAAGCCGGAGCTCCGAAGGACAACCACCAATTTGTTGGTTTCCCCCGTATAAGTGCCAAGATAGGCAGGTGGTTGGGTGATTTTTACCCCTATTTATCCACACAGTGTGGATAACATTTGTTAAGTACCTGTAAGCCAATAAATTAACAGCTTGCACCGATTTATCCACACTGTTAATAACCTTATCCACATTGTGGAAAACCGACCCCTTTTTCCACCGCATCCTGTGGAAAGCAAGTAATGCGGGGCCGCTGGTGCCGGGATTATCGGAAAAAGCTACGAATCTTTGGTTTTCACGACCCGGACCCCCGAGGTGGCTGCCGGCACGCTCCGGGGTCCTGTGGCAGGCGCGTATCGGTTATGCGTCCAGGACCTCGTAGTGTCCGCAGGTCCTGCGAGTGTCCTGGTCCTGCGAGTGTCCTGATCCCCCTCCCGGGAAGGGCACCTCCGCGCGCGATCCACCTAACCCTCAATCGGGCCGGAAGGCCCTCCTCCCGTTTCGCTAGCCCGGTAGTCCGCGTACATTAGCCACATGAAGCCCACCTTCCTTGCTCTCCTCCTCGTTTTCCTCTGCACCCGCGTCCCCGCCCAGTACTTCCCCACCCCGACGGACTGGGAGGAGCGCCCGCCTGCGGAGTCCGGATTCAGGGTGTCCGCCCTCGACTCCGCCGTGCAGTTTGCCCGCGACCACGAATACACCGGCGCGCGCGACCTGCGCCTAGCCATCCTGCAGTCCTTCAGCCGCGAACCCGGCCACACCCTGCGCGGCCCCACCCAGGAGCGCGGCGGCCCCGCCGGCCTGATCCTCAAGGACGGCTACCGCGTGGCCAGCTGGGGCGATACCAAGCGGGTCGACATGACCTTCAGCGTCACCAAGAGCTACCTGTCCACCACCGCGGGACTGGCGTTTGACGACGGCCTCCTCCGCTCCGTCCGGGACTCCGTTGCCGACTACGTCCGGGACGGCACCTACTCCGGCGACCACAACGCCGGCATCACCTGGGAGCACCTGCTGCAGCAGACCTCCGACTGGTCGGGCACCCTCTTCGGCCTCGACGACTGGACCGACCGCCCCGACCCCAACGGCACCTACGACGACTGGAAAAACCGCGAGCTCCACGCCCCCGGCACCCACTTCAAGTACAACGACGTGCGCGTCAACCTGCTCGCCTACTCCCTGCTGCAGGTCTGGCGCCGCCCGCTTCCTCAGGTGCTGAAGGAGCGCATCATGGACCCCATCGGCGCCTCCACCACCTGGCGCTGGTACGGCTACGACGACAGCTGGGTGGATATGGACGGCCTGCGGATGCAGTCGGTCAGCGGCGGCGGTCACCACGGCGGCGGACTCTTCATCAACACCGAGGACCACGCGAGACTCGGCCTGCTCTTCGCCCGCAAGGGACGGTGGGAAGACCGACAACTGATCTCGGAGGCGTGGGTAAAGAGCGTCCGCACCCCCGCCGCCGCCAACGCCGGCTACGGCTACATGTGGTGGCTCAATGCGGGCGACCGGAGCTGGGCGGGCGTCCCCGACCACGTCTACTACGCCGCCGGCTTCGGGGGAAATTTCATCGTCATCGACGAGGAGCGCGACCTGGTGATCGTCACCCGCTGGCTGGAGCCCGGCGACATTGGTGAGTTCCTGCGGCTGGTGTACCAGTCTTTATAAATTTCTTTCGCCGGGTGTAACGCGGCGACGGGGACCGGCATAAAGGGGTACTGATCTCACATTCCCCGCCGGTCATCCTGACGGCGGGCACGTTTGACCGGCACGTTGAACAACACCCCCTTTCTTTCCGGTTCCCTGGGCATCCGATAATCGGAGCCCGGGAAACCTTTTTTGGTTCCTGCGGCCCTAACCTTTTTGCGGCTGGACGCTTTAGTGGGCATGGACATCCGCTTTATCCCCCAGGAAGAGATCGATAGGCAGCTCTACAACAGCTGCGTTCACTTCGCCACCAACGGCAGCCTCTACGGCTACAACTGGTACCTGAACGCCACCGCCAAGGAGTGGGACCTGCTCGTGGAGGGCGACAACTACGTCTCCGCCATGCCCCTGCCCAGGACCAGCAACTGGCTCGGCCGCACCCAGCTTACCCAGCCCCGCCTGGTACCCGACCTGGCCATCTACAGCGTGAAACTGCTGAGCCCAAAGCGGATCCAGGCCTTCTGGGACGCCATCCCCGACGAATTCCGCGGCGGTGAACTCACCGTAGAGCCCGCCTCCGTACCGCAAAATTCCGGTCGCTTCGAGGTCACCCAGGCCGTAGGCCACGCCCTCTTCCTCAACAAGCCGTACGAGGAGATCACCGACAACTTCCCGGCCGACTACTATACCCGCCTCGGGCGCGCCGAAGCCGCCGATCTACTGCCGGTACCCGTCCTCAAACCCGAGGCCTACGCCGATTTCTGGCTGAAGGTCCACGGTACGGGCGGCGAGAATGAGTGGAAGTTCCACGCCATGCAGCGCATCATGTACCAGGTGCTGCACCGCAGCTGGGGCAATGCCGTCGGGATCCAGACGCGCGACGGGGAGCTGCTGGCCGTCTCCTTCAACGTCTACAGCCACAACCGCGTCTTCCCCCTCTTCCGGGCCGAAAGCCCCGCGGGCGCGGACGCGGGTGCCATGACCCTGCTCTACGACACCCTCTTGCGGAGTCACGCCGGTCGCGCCCTCAAGATCGAGCCGTTTTAGGCGGGTTCAGCTGGTTTTCTCACAGCCGTACACGGAGGGATTACACCCATGAGCCTTGGTAAAGCTGCTACTGAAGTACTTCACGTCGCGGTACCCCACCCGGGCGGCGACCTCCGCGACCTGCAGTTCTCCGGTTTCCAGCAACTGGGCGGCCCGTTTCATGCGCAGCAGCTTGATGAAGTTGTTGGGCGTATGGCCGGTGATGGCCTTCATCTTGGTGAACAGCAGGGCCCGGCTGACGGCCAGGTCGCGGGCGAAGTGGTCGACGCGGTAGTCGGAGTTGTCCATCTCCCCGCTGACCAAATCGATGGCCCGCTCCAGAAAGTCGGCGTCGGCCGAAGCTACCGCTACTTCCGCGGGTTCGAGCCGCAACGTCCGCCCGGTACGCTCGCGGGCGTTGCGGATGGACCGAAGGAGGTTGGCGACCCGCAGTTGCAATTCCCGCGGACTGAAGGGCTTGGTGAGGTAGTCGTTGGCCCCGATCTCCAGTCCTTCGAGCTTTTGCAGGTCGCTGGACTTGGCCGTCAGGAGGATGACGGGGATGTGGCTGGTCTGAATATCCCCCTTGAGGGCGGAGCAGAACGCGATGCCGTCCATGACCGGCATCATGACGTCACTCAGGATGAGGTCGGGATTGCACGCGGCGGCTTTTTCCAGCCCTTCCCGGCCGTCGCCGGCCGTCAGCAGCCGATAGTCGTCTACGAGGACGGATTCGATGTAGTCCCGTACTTCTTCATTGTCTTCCACGATCAGGAGGAGCGGTGGCGGGCCGGCCTCCGGTTTCGGGCCGGCCAGTTCCTGCCGCAGGCGGGTGATGACCTCGGGGAGCACCTCGGCGGGGGATTCCACCGCGGCCGGCAGGAAGGAGGCGAGCGGTGGCCGCAGGGGGATCCACAGGCGGAACGTACTGCCGCTACCGGGCCGGCTGCTGACGCCGATCTCCCCGCCGTGCATTTCCACGTACTCGCGGGCCACGGCCAGGCCGATGCCCGTTCCCTCCCGGTTGGTCAGAGACGCACGCTCGAAGAAGCGGGCAAAGATCTGCTCGTGCAATTCCTCCGGGATCCCTTCTCCGTCGTCCGTGACTTCGAGGTGGATTTTCGTCCCTTCCCGCCGCAACCGCAGTTCGATATGGCCGCCGGCGGGGGTAAACTTAAAGGCGTTGGCCAGCAGGTTGTACACGACCTTCTCGAGCTTGTCGCGGTCGAAGCTGACCGGGTGGCGCGGCTGGTCGGACAGGAAGCGGAGCTGCTTGTCGGTGGTCGCGGCGTAGGCCTGGAAGGCGGAAACGATGTCCTCGCAAAATTCCACCATATCGTGGCCGTCGAGTTGCAGGGGATCGGGCTTCCCGTCTAGTTTGCGGAAGCTGAGCAGCTCGTTCACCAGTTGGAGGAGGCGGCGCGAGTTCTTTTCCACGATAAGCAGGCGCTTGGCCGTGGTCCCCTTCACCTCCCCGTTGCGGCGCACCGACTCGAGGGGGCCCAACATCAGGGTAAGCGGGGTACGCAGCTCGTGGGTGATGTTGGTAAAGAAGCGGAGTTTGGCCTGGTGGAGGGCTTCCTGCTGGTCCTTGGTGCGCTGTTCCTCCCGCAGCTGGTGCCGGAGGTAGAAGTATCGGGTAGCGGCCGTAAGCAGGAGGCCCACCAGTCCGGCATAGCCCAGGTACGCGTACCAGCTGCGCCACGGCGGCGGCAGCACGCGGATACCCAGTTCCCGTTCGGCAAATCCGCCGGCACCACCGTCGGCAAACACCCGCACGCGGAAGCGGTAGCGGCCGGCGTTTTGCAGGGTATAGCTGACGGTCGTCGCCCCGCGGCTATTGATCCAGTCCTCATCGAGGCCCTCCAGTTGGTATTCGTAGTGGTACTTGTCGGAGGAGATAAAATCCAGGGGGGCGAAAGACAGGCTGAAATTGGCGTTGTCGTAAAGCAGGGTGACTTCCTCGGTTTCGTCGATGTTGCGTTGGAGGAGTCCGCCCTCCGGTCTGATCGGTACTTCCTGATTGGCCACCTGTAGTTTGGTGAACACCACGGGCGGCAGTTCGCTGTCGAAATAGATCTTGGTCGGATCGAAGAGGGTCATCCCTTCAGTCCCGCCGAAGATCAGTTCGCCGGACCGGGAGCGATGGGCCGCGTTGATCCGGTACTCCTGCTCCTTGAGGTTGTAAGGGGTATCAAAGTTGCGAAAGCGGCCCGTCACTGCGTCCTGCCCCGCTACCCCTTGGTTGCTGCTGATCCAGAGCAGGCCGCACTCATCCAGCAGGATGCTGTAGACCGTACTTTCCGCCAGCGTACCGTCTTCCTGTACGTACCGTTCCGCCGTTCCTGCTGCGGGGTCGATAACGTAAAGCCCCTGCCCGTAGGTGCCCGCCCACATGCGGCCAGCCCGATCTTCGCCCAGGGCGTACACGATCTGCCCGCGCAGGTAATGGGTAAAGTGTAGCACCCCGCCGGCCCCTACGGTGATGCGGCTGACGCCTTCCTGGGTGGCCATCCAGACGTTGCCCCTGCGATCCTCGTACAAGGCCCGGCACTGGTTCGAAAGAAGGGTTCGCGCACTGCCGGTCTCCTGATCCAGGGTGCGGATCCGGCCGCTGCGGAGGTCCAGCAGCGCCAGGCTCTTGCCGTAGTTGGCGATCCACAGGGTATCGTTGCGCAGCAGGAGGTCGTAGACATTGGTCAGTTCCTGGCGGGCCGTATCCCCGGCCGGGCCCCAGTCGTGCACCACCCGGCCGAGTCGGGTATCGAGGTAAACGAGCTGCCCCTGGTAGGTACCGATCCACAGCCGGTCGCCTTCCCGCAGGAGGCTCTTGACGTTGTTGCTTTCCAGCCCGGCACCCGTACCGTAGTGGCGAATGGAATCCCCGGCTCGGTCGAAGTAATTGAGGCCGCCGCCCTCGGTACCGACCCACAGGTCGCCCCGACTGGTTTCTGCGAAGGCACTTACCACGTCGCTGCTCAATCCGCTCTCCCGGCTGGCGTAGTGCCGTACGCCTTCGAGCCGACTGTCGTAATAGGCGACGCCGCCGAAGTAACTCCCCACCCAGAGGGTGCCCCGGTGGTCCCTGAACAGGGAGTGGATCGAGTGGTTGCGGAGGCTATTGGGACTGAAGGGCGCCTCGTAAAACTGTTCGAAGGTATCCCTGCCGGGCGTCAGCCGGTTGAGGCCCACGAAGGTACCGGCCCAGAGGCTTCCGTCTTCCCCCCACTCCATGACCCGGACGTTGTCGTCGCTCAGGCTTCCCCGCCGCTTCCCTTTGGAGGCATAGCGAACGGCCTCCCCGGTAGCCAGCTTCAGGCGGTACAGCCCGCTGAAGCGGCTGGCCACCCAGAGGTAACCACCGGGCTCCAGGAGCAGGTCCTGCACGTATACTTCCTCTCCCAGGCGGCTGCTCGCCAGCGGGACGGGCTCCAGGGATGCCGTGTGTGCATCCGGGGTGAAGGCGAGACGGAACACTCCCCGCGACGTCCCGACGTAGTAATCGCCCGCTTCGTCCTGGGTGAGCGCCCGAAAGGACTCCTCGGGCAATCCATTCACCTGGCGGAACCAGTCGCTCGCTTCCAGGTAGCGATACAGTCCGGTATCGGTACCCACCCAGAGTTGTTGCCCCCGGTCGCGATAAATAAAGTGAATAAAGCTGCCGGCAAACCGGGCATCTTCGTCGTAGGCGACGAAGTCGTCCGTAGCGTGGCGGTACCGGCACAGTCCCCGCGTCGTCCCCACCCAGAGCCCGTCGGACACCGGGTCGAACAGCAGCGTATGGATGTCATTAAAGCTGAGGCTGTTTGCCTTACCCTGCTGCTCCCGGTACACGCGAAACTCCGTCCCGTCGTAGCGATTCAGCCCGTCGCGGGTACCGAACCACACGAAGCCCTTCCCATCCTGGGCGATGGCGACCACGGAGTTCTGCGACAGGCCGTCCTTTTTCAGCAGCTGCCGGAAGGGGAAGCGATCCTGGGCGGCGACGCCGCCCGCCAGCAGGCACAGGAGTACGAGTAGAGTGAATCGGTACATAGAAATTGCGTGCGACTTAGCCGGCACCGCCAGGTCGCAGAACCGGGGAGCACCGCCCCGGCACCCGGTGAGCCGGGCCGCTTGGGCATCCTAAGGTAAGCAATTCCCGCACTCCCCCCCGCCTGACTCCCACCTCCGGTAGGCTTGCGGACACAACGTAACCTACCTCCCCACCGGCTCCGGCAGCACGAGGTAGCTGCCCTTGAAGTCCTGGTTGCGCACCTCGACGACGGTACGGCCCGGACCGGGCACCAGCTCGATGGCCGCCCGCCCGTTGGCCATGCCGATGACGCGGCTGCGGGTAGGAGTGCCGTAGTCGACCAGCAGGTTTCCCGCTCCGTCGGCGGCAAAGTATACGTGATCCGCGTAGTCGAGCACCCGCCGGCCGGCCGCGTCGCGCATAACGGCCTCTACGAGAACGTTGCCGTTGGGCAGGTCGCGGGAAGTCAGCTCGATGTGGTCGGCCGTTCCGGCTTTCTCGTAGGTATAGTTCACCCTCATTTCGTCGGTCGCGGCCTGCTCCCCGCCGCGGAACCCTATACTCTCCAGGCGGTTATCGCCTTCCTCAAAGGTCAGCTCCCAGGTCAGCCCGGAGGCGGGAAATACGCCCGGCTGCTTCTGCCGTTTCCCGAGCGAGCGACCGTTGTGGAGAAGCTCGATCGCGTCGCAGTTGCTGAATACCTTCACGGTGCGCGCCCTGCCCTCGGGGCCGCTGCGCTCCGTCCAGGTATGCGATTCGATGTAGGTAAAGGGCTCCTTGGCCCAGTAGCTTTTGAAGACGTAGTAGGCATCCTTCGACTTGCCGGCACGGTCCACGAGCCCCTTCTGGTTGAGGTAGGGAATGGGGTTTTCGGGTCGCAGGGGGGTACCGAAATCCTTGAAGGCCCACTGGGCATTGCCGGCGAACCAGTCGAGGGATTCCGACACGCTCAGGTGCCAGTCGAAGAGGTCGACGATGTAGTTCTCGGTCCAGTCGCCCGAGGAGGCGATGTTGGCCACGTTGACCTGGTTGACGGCCTCCGACCACTCGTCGGGGTCCACCAGCCCGTTGCCGTCGATGGGCGTCTCGGTGTGGCGGCCCACGTGACTCGATCCGCCGTATTCCATATGGAGGAAGCGGGGGTAAAGCGGCCGCTGCTTTTCCAGGGTCGCCTGGTAATTTTTGTAGACGCCGGCGTACCAGCCCGACCAGATGGACGGGGAAAACACATCCACGAGGTCGGCCCCCGCGTAGTACTTCCGGATGGCGGTGAGCCGCCCCGGATCCAGTTCGTGGGCTACCGCATCAAGCCGCCGCAGGAAGGTATTCATGCCCAGGGTATCGTCGCCGCCGGGAAAGTCCGGCAGCCAGTAGATCTCGTTGCCCAGCGACCAGAAGAAAACGCTCGGGTGGTTGTAGTTCTGGGCGATCTGCTCCCGCAGCAGGCGCTCGGTGTTCTCCTCCCACGCTTCGCCGCCCTTGCCGCCGCGGCACCAGGGCAGCTCGTCCCATACGATGATGCCCAGGGAGTCACAGGCCGCATAGACGCTCGGATCCTGCGGATAGTGGCCCAGCCGGAGGAAGTTGACGCCCATCTCCTTCATCATGCCGACGTCCTTGCGGTGCAGGCTATCGGGTAGCGCCCCCCCGTAGCCGGCGTGTTCCTCGTGGCGGTGGGTACCGCGCAGCAGCAGGCGCTCTCCGTTGAGGTAAAAGGGGCCATTCTCCTCAAAGCGGTACCAGCGGTAGCCGATCTTTTCTTCGGCACGATCCAGTACTTGCCCGTCCCGGTCCAGCAGTTCCAGCCGGACCAGATAGCGGTTCGGCGTACCGGGCGACCAGAGTGCGGGCTCGGTGACCGGCGGAAAACGAAGTTCCGTAGTAGCGGCAGCGGTATTCACCGCGGTAACGGCCTCACTCACGACCGCACCGCTGACCGGGTCGAAGAGGGTACCCCCCACCCGCGCGCCGTCCGCCGCCGCTCCCTTCACTTCCAGCGTGGCTACGGTGGTAGCCGAACGGGCACTTACTTCGGGGGTGGAGATGCGCGAAGCCCCCAGGTAGGTCGCCGGTACTTCCTTGATCCAGACGTCGCGCGTCAGGCCGCCGTAGATGAAGAAGTCGGATTTCTGGGAGGGGATCAGATCGGGATCGTAGCCGTTATCTACCCGCACGTCGAGGCGGTTTTCTCCCGTTTCGCTCAGGTGATCGGTCAGGTCCACTTCGAAGCCCAGGTAGCCCCCTACGTGACCACCGATCCGCTGCCCGTTCAGGAAGACGTCGGCCTTCGTATTGGCTCCCTCCACGTACAGCAGGTAGCGCCGCCGGGGGCGGGGCCGCAGGGGCAATGTCCGGGAATACCAGGCGGCGTCGCGGCGGTAGCCCGGCGTGTTGTCCACCGCGTCCCACTGGTTCCAGGTGTGGGGCAGATCGACGGCAGTGGGGGCCACGGCAGCCAGCGCTTCCGGATCGGTAGCGGCGGTCTCCCGGTAATCCCACCCCGCGTTGATCGGGGTCATGGAACGGAGGGAATCAGTGGGGATGACGGCAACCTGGCTTGCATCCGCGGCGGTACGTGCGGGCAGGCAGGCGGCAAGGAGCAGGAGGGCCAGGAGACCGCCGTAGGGCCAGGTCGACATAAGCTGGGAGGGGTAAGGTGTACAATAAAGGTGGCCGCCGCCGGTATGAGCGAAGCGGCGGCCACGGTGATCTAGGAGATTGAAATTCTAAGCGACTACTGCTTGAAGAACTTGACGTACATCCGGCCTTCGGGGGTCTGGATGTGCGCGATGTACATACTGCTTGGCAGACCGCTCAGGTCGTCCAGGGTAGTGGAGTGTACGCCGACGGGCATTTCCTGCCTGGCGATCGTGCGGATGTGGACGCCGCGTACATCGTAGAGTTCCAGGGCAACTTCCCCGCTCATCGTGGTCTGGTAGCTGAAGGTTACCTGGGCCGCGGCCGGGTTGGGAGCAGCCGTCAGGCGGAGGAAGGAGTTGTACGCCTGCGGCCGGAGGCTGGTGCTCAGGTCGGCACAAAAACCGGTAGCCCCCACGGCACCGCCGTCGGTGGCCGCGGTCGCGGATACGGAGTTCGGATCGTAGCAGGGAGAGAAGCGGTCGAAGTTGAAGAGGTAACCGCGGTCGTATTCAGTACCGACGGCAAACAGGCTGTCCTCCACCATGATGTTGGTTAGCCCGACATTGCTGCGGTCGTTAATGGCCTCCTCCGCGTACTGGATCAGGGGCGCGCGGTCCGGCACGGTGTCGAGCTCAAGCACCTCGCTGAAGGTGGCATCGTCCACGGGGTTGGTCAGCGCCAGCAGGAAGTTGGGGCTGAAGTAGTCGGGCTTCATGATGGTATCTCCGTAGTGCGCCAGCACGTCATCGGTGTAGTGGACGTTGTTGTTCAACATTTCGATGGTAGCGCCGGGAACCAGGCTGTCGAGGGAGAACAGGACGACCTTTTCGCCCTTGAGCTCAATCTGCTCGTTGGCCAGGGAGGGGGTGCTGCCCATGATGGACGGGTTCTGGATGAAGTTGTCGTTGATGACCGATTCTTTCGTGTTGGTCAGCTGGATGAAGCCGTGGCGGCCAACGTGGTTGAACACCGTGTTGTGGGAGAATTCGAAGTAGTTCAGTCCCCGCTGGCGGAAGCCGATGTAGATGCGGTCGAGGATGTTGTGGATCACGTTACCGGTGATGACGACCGAGTCGCCGAAGTTCGTCCGCAGGTCGACGACGCGGCCGTTGCCCTGGAAGAGTCCGTAGTCCCCGAAATTGCGCAGGATCGAGTTGGTAATGAAGACGCTCACGCTGTCGCCCTCGGAGCGGATCGTGCCCTGGCGGCTCTTCTCGATGATGCAGTTGTTCCAGCTGTAGGTCTTTCCGTTCCCCTCGGGTCGGAAGGAGGCCGTTTCGTAGGCGGCGGCAGTCGGGCCGTCGTCGCCCATGATGAGATAGATGTTGTCCCAGTAAAAGCTGCCGGTGCCGCGGTAGATCTCGACCAGGTCGGATCCGCCGGTCGGGTTGAGGCGGTCGACTAGCGGCTTGCCAAGGGTTTCGACATCGCCGGTGGCTCCAAGCGTGACGTCGAAGTCCCAGCGGTTGACCTTGGTGAAGAAGTAGATGCCCCCGGCTTCCAGCAGGTAGGTATCGTTCTGCTGAACGCCGGCGGCCGTGGAGTCCCGGTCGATGAAGAGGTCGATGTAGGTGAAGGGGAAGTCCGCCGTACCGTCGAGGTTAGCGGGTACCGTTACCGTCTGCGCGCTCAGGGTGGCGGCGCAGACGCAGGTGAAGAGAAAATACAGGTAGAATTTATGCATGATAAAGGTGTTGGTTACAAAATGATGGAGGGAGCGCGGTACAGCGGCACGGCTAGTAGTCTTCCTTGGGGATGAACTTGACCTCCACGCCGACCGTAGCGGTAGTACCGTAGGTGGCGCGGTTGGTCTCGAAGCGGGTCTGGCGGAAGTAGGTCACGTCCTGCTGGTTGGTCAGGTTGTTGAGGTTGAGGAATACGTTGACGCGGCGGTTGAAGCGGTACTTCAGGGCCGCGTCCATGCGCCAGAAGGACTGGTCGTAGGTGTCCTTGTCCGCAATGGAGCTGTATCCCGTGATCTTGCTGCCCTGGTAGGAAGCCGACACCCGCGCGGAGAATCCGCCGATGTCGTAGCCCAGGGAGGTGTTGAAGATCTCCTCGGCCTGACCGACCAGGTTGGCCTCCCGCTGATAGCTGATGGCGCTGGTGGTACAGCGGGGGCGGCCCCGCACGACCACGCAGTCGGTCTCCTCGCGGAAGGAATTGATGGTCGTGTTGCTGAAAAGCAGCGCGTAATTGACGTTGAAGATCAGTCCGTCGAAGGGCTTGGGCAGGAAGCTGAGGCGCGACTGGATGTCCACCTCCAGTCCGTACACCTCCGAATCGGGCGAGCTGGAAAAGGAGGTCAGCTCCCCGCCGATGAAGCCCGTGGGCGGCAGGCCGTTGGCCACCGCGATGCTGTCGTTGTTGACGCCCAGGGTGACGGGGTAAAAGGCATCCGTGATCTGCTTGTAGAACCCTCCGACGGAGAAGAGCCCCAGCTCTCCCGAGAAGGCGGTAAAGAAGAGGTCGTAGTTCCGGGAGACGGAGGGCCCCAGGTCGGGATTACCGCGGTTGATGGTCAGGTTGCCGTTGCGGTTGACCAGGGTGGCGGGTACGATGTAGTTGTAGTCGGGGCGCGCCAGCGTGGTACTGTAGGAGGCCCGGACGTCGAACCAGTCCAGGGGCTTGTACTTGAGGTGGAGGTGGGGCAGGAAGCGTCCGTAGTTGGAGGCAGCGGTACGGGGAGTGCGCTCCCCGCTCTCGCCCCAGTCGCCGTTGAGGTCGGCGTAGATGCCGTTGTAGGTGTTGTCGTTGTACTCGTAGCGGACGCCAGGAATGACCGTCAGCTGATCCCCTACGTTGAACTTGAACATGGCGTAGCCGGCGGTGACGGTCTCCTCCAGGTCGAAGTTGTTGGTGATGCTGAAGTAGTCGCGGGGATAGCTGTCCGAAAACAGCTCATTGAAGCGGCGCAGGATCCCTTCGTCGAAGGTGAAGACGAGGTCGCGGTTGGCGCCGGCATTATCCTCCAGGGAGAGGGTAGCGTCCCGGTCCAGGAAATTACCGATGCCCAGGTAGGTCCGCCCGGAAGGGTCGATACCTACCGCCCCTTCCGTACCGCCGTTGAGGGCGTTCCAGGTGCTGTTGTCGCGCAGGTAGAAGAGCTTGTCGTAGTATTCCTGGTAGGTACGCTGCTTCTCGTTGCGGCGAACCTTTCCGCCAAATTTGAAGGAGGCGCGCACCTGGTCGCCGAGGCTGAAGGGTAGGTTGAAGTCCGCGAAGACGGTAGCGATCTGCTCCGCGTTACCGCTATTGGCATAGTTGGCCCCGGTGAGGAAGGTCCGGTCCGTCGAGGCATTGATGAAGTTGTAAATGCGGGTGGGGTTATTGCGGTCTTCCAAGGCACCCGGAAGGAAGTTGTTGCCCTCCGTCCGGAAATCAAAGCCGATGTTGAGGGGGGTCTCCCCGACCGTCTCGCTGTAGCTGATGCCCCACTCGATGTCCATGAAGCTGAGCCGGTGGCGGGTGGAAAGCGAGGCTGAGTAAAGGCTGATGGAGCTCTCGCGGAGGGTGGGCAGAAAGGAGGTCGTGCTGTTCTCGATGGAGAAGCTCTCGCGGTGGTTGAACTCCTCGCGGGAGGTGCGGGAGTAGATGCCCAGCAGGGTGATGTCGGTGTGTTTACCGAAGGCGTAGTCAACTCCCAGGCTGCCGTTGTAGCGGCGGCGGATCTCCTGATCGCGTCGCAAGGTGAGCGCATCCGCCTGCTGGTCGAAAATATTCAGCATGGTATCGATGATGACATCCCGCCGGTCTCCCCAGCCCTGGCCTACGGAGTAGCTGCCCCGGTTGAAGCGCTCTACGTTGGCCGTGGCGATAACGCCAAGTTTGCTCCGGAACAGCCGCCGCGAAAGGGAGCCGGTAAACTTGTAGTCCTTGAACTGCCCGGCCAAGTCGTTGTAGCCCCCGATGGCCTTCAGGGAGGCGCGCGGCCGGTCGTCGGCCTTGAGGATGTTGAGGTTGATGGTACCGCCCAGGGCGTCGCCGTCCATGTCGGGGGTGGGACTCTTGAAGAGCTCGATGCCCGAGAGCAGTTCAGGGGAGATGAGCGACAGGTCGACCGAGCGGTCGGTGCCCGAGGTCGAGGGCAGGCGCACGCCATTGATGTTGATGACGGTGAATTTGGGATCGAGGCCGCGGACGACCACCTTAGAGCCCTCCCCGCCGTCGCGGTTGATGGCCACGCCCGGGAGGCGGGAAATGGCCTCGGCCGCGTTGACGTCGGGCAGCTCCTTGATCTTGTCTGCGGAAACGAAGTTGGCGATGGCATCCGACTTCAACTGCTGGTTGATAGCTTTTGACTGCCCCAGCAACTGGGCGGTAACGATGATCTCCTGGCCCATGACGACGCTGCCGCCCAGGACGGCATCCGCCGTGACAGTCTCCCCGGATACGATGGTGACCGGGATGCGGCTCGTGCCGAAGCCTACGTAAGACACTACGATGGTATCCACGCCGACCGGTACGTCGATCAGTCGGTACGCGCCATCCAGGTCGGTCACCGTACCGAAGGCCGTATTACTGGCCAGGTAGATGCTGGCACCCGGCAGGCTCGACCCGTCGTCGGCCCCGGTGATCACGCCCTGGACGGCACCCGATTGTGCCCGGGCCAGGCCGGAAACGCAGAGGAAACCAACTAATAGTAAAGCCGTTTTTTGCATGATCGTCGTTTTCGTAGGGCCGAACAGGAAGTGATACCCAATCTGGAATTTTCAGGAGATAAAATCGTCCAGACCGTGGGGGACAATCGTCAACCTTCTGGTTATCAACTAATTGCAAATACCATTATTCCGGCATTACTGCTCCGAAAGGGAGAACAGGCCGGCGGAGTGCCCTAATTTTACCGGCATGGACCACGCTTCTTTTTCCCCGCTGCCGAAACGACCGGCTCCGGCCCTCGCCTCCTTCCTCCTTTCTTTCGCTGCCGTCCTGCTTTTCGTGGGTACCGGCTGCGCACCCGCGGCCCCGCCCCGTGCCGAAGTAGCGGTAGCCGCGCCGACGCTCCGGCAAGCCGACAGCTTTCTACTCCGCGAGCCCATCGCCCTCACCAGCGCGGTCAGCCCCCGCAGTGCCGGCGGCCCCCACGACTTTTACTCCGAAGGCGATTACTGGTGGCCGGATCCCGCGAATCCCGACGGCCCCTACGTACGCCGCGACGGGGAGACCAACCCGGATAATTTCGTCGCCCACCGCTACGCCATGGTCGATCTCTCCCAGGCCGTCGCCGCCCTGGTGGCCGCCTACGTAGAAACCGGCGACGCGAAGTACGCCGACCATGCCCTCCGCTACGTCCGTACCTGGTTCGTCGACCCCGCGACCAGTATGGCGCCTAACCTGCTTTATGCCCAGGCCATCAAGGGGCGGGTTTCCGGACGCGGCATCGGCATTATCGACACCATCCACCTGATCGAGGTAGCCCGGGCCATCGCGGTCCTGCGGGCGCAAGGATATCTGGGAGGGACGGACGAAACCGCCATCGTCGGATGGTTCGAAGACTACCTGGACTGGATGACTACCCACCCCTACGGCCGCGACGAGCGCGACCACGGCAACAATCACAGCACCTGGTACGCCGCCCAGGTAGCCGCCTTCGCGGACCTGACCGGCAACGACGCGCAGCTCGACAGCACCCGCATCCTCTTTAAGCGGATGCTCGACGCCCAGCTGAATGACGAAGGGGGCTTCACGGACGAACTGGCGCGCACCAAGCCCTACATCTACTCCCTCTTCATCCTGGAGGGCTACTCCGTACTCGCGGAATACGCCTCCACTCCGGACGATAACCTCTGGACCTACACCGGGCCCCACGGCAGCCTCCGCGATGCGTGGAACTTTATGCTGCCCTATATCCGGGACAAGGGGGCCTGGCCCTACCCCCTCGACGTGATGCACTACGATGAGGTGCCCATCCGGTCGGTGGGGATGTTGCTCGCTGCCCGCGCCTTCGACGACGCGGAGATGCTGAAGGTCTGGGAGTCGCTGGACCCCACCCAGCGCTCGGCCGAGATCGCCCGCAACTTTCCGCTGCGGCAGCCGGCACTCTGGGTGGAAGACGCCCGCTAAGGAAGTTGCGGTCTTCCTACTGCCGGACGAAACGGGCCAGCCCCCGGCCGCCGTCGTCGGCGGTCAGTTGCAGGAAGTAGATACCGGCGGTCAGGGATTTGGTATCGATGCCGGCGGGGGTATCCCCCATCCGTCCGGAAACGACCTGCCGACCCGTGGCCGTAACGATCCGGTAGCGATAGCCCATCCCGGCGGGCAGCCCGGAAACGACCAGGCGCCCGGCGGTCGGATTCGGGTAGAGGACCGGCCGGAAGACCGGCTGGTAGGTGGTGCCGACGATCGCTTCGGGCAATTCCAGGTCGCTGGGGGGTACGGATTCCGCGCCGCTGCCCGGTGCGTAGGCTCCCGTGGGATTGACGGCGAGGTAATCGAAGCAGGCGCCGTAGTCGGTGCCCCCGGCGCGGCCGATGTCAAGGTAGCTATCCTCCTGCGATTCATCGCTGGGGTAGGCCCCGAAGGGAGTTGCGTCCTCGTCGAGGTAGACGGTGGTGACCATCCCCTGGCCGGAGGTCGGGTTGTTCGCGAAGGTGATGCGCAGGACGTGAAAGCCGCCGTCATCCCAGTAGCCTTCCGGGAAGTTCACCTCGGGGTCGTCGGGGGTGCGCTCGAACTTTAGGGTAGAGCGATTGATCCGCAGCTTCTGGCGCCAGCCGAGGCCGTAGAAATCCACGTAGGCGATATTACTTACGTCCGCCAGGGCCCGCAGCCGCAGGATGAGGGTAGTTTCTTCGTCCGCTTCCTGGCGATAGTGCCAGCGGTAGTTATTGTTGTCGCCCTCCTTGGGGCCGGAGAAATAGCAGTAGGCAGTATTGCCGGCTTCGTCGGGGATTCGGGCCACGGAATCCAGCCCCACCAGCTCCAGGTCGGAATCGAATGCGAAGAACTGACCGGCCTCCACTTCGGGGCGGGCGTGGCCTCGGGCTACGTCCCAGCCCCCGTCGTCCGGATTGTCCAGAGTAGTAAAGGCGTAGGTTTCGCTGCGGGCCTCTCCCTCCTCATTCACGCTGCCGATCTGGAAGTAATAGGTGGTAGCGGCGGCGAGCGCGGGTGCGTAGGTCATGGTAGTAAGGGAGGTATCCAGGGTAAGATCCGTGGGACTACTACCGAGGTACACGCGGTAAGCGGTGGCTCCGGCTACGGCGTCCCAGACCAGGGACATGTACAGCGGCACGGAGACGGATCCGTCGAGGGGAAGGATTCCGGTCGGAGCCTCCAGGGTACCCGTCCCCGGATCGATGCGGGACGGGCACACGGCCTCCCCGTTCTCCGAGGAGCAGAAGTTGGCGAAGCGTACGGTTTCGTCCTTCAGTCCGGCGTCTGCGTTGTAGGACCGGTAAATGCCCCACTTCGGCCGGTTGATGACGTCCGTAGCGCCGTCGGCACCGCGCCAGAGATCGATGTTGTCGTTGGCGTAGAGCAGGATGGGCAGGCCGGTAGCTACGTCGTAGATCGAGACGTTGAGTTCGCCTTCGTTGGCGTGGACCTGGCGGACGCTCACTTCCACCCAGTGACCGGTGAACCGGTCCAGGTTGGCCTCCGCTAACTTACCCAGGGAACCGGCGGGATTTCCGTCGCCGCCGTCGTGCCGCAGTTCCAGTCGCGACGTCCGGGCCGTCAGCGTAAGCACGGGAAATCCGGAATCCTCTCCCCCCTCGGCCTTGCTCTGGAACAGGTGGGCGAAACTGCCGGATCCCTTGAAATCCTCGGGCAGCCGAAACTGCCAGCGGTGAAAGGTGGTATCCCCGAAGGCGTGCTCCAGTTCCGGGTCGGTCTGCCCGCTGGGGCCGCCCTTGATCTCGGTGCGCGCACGGTCGAAGGTCACGCAGCGGTCGTTGTCCTCCGGCAGGTGGGAATAGAACACGAATACGTTCTGCCCCAGCTCCGCGTCCGCCGCCATGGTCACGTGCTCCCCGAAGGAGTTGTGGTTTCCCGGTCCGTCGCCGGCGCAGGCGGGGCTGCTGGTATCCGGGCCCTCCACCCCGAAGCCGGCGGCGGCGATGGTGGCGTAGGCCCCGCCGGAAGACCCGGTGGCCGTAAGCACCGCCTGTGCCGACAGGGGGAGGGTAAGCAAGACGAATAAGGAAAGGAGGGGTAGACGGGTGACTAGTCGCATAGATCGAAGAAGGAATTTAAACACCTGATAAACGGCCGGCAGTGGCCTCGTCCATACCGCTGGACGATCACCCGTTTTCGCCACTCACGCCCCCGCCCAGAATACGGAGCACGTAGAGGCCGGGCGAAAGGTCCGCGGTCCGGAATTTGGTGGTCCCAGGGCGTGGTCAGGAAGCGGTCGGCTCCTACCGGACTTTACCCAAAAGGCAGGCTCCTGGGCACGGGCCACCGTCCCCGCGAAGCGGAGGCCGAGAACCAGCAGGTATAAGGGACGTGGGCGCATGGAGCAGGGTTTGCGGTTAATTGGTGAGTTCCGCGCGCCCTTCCGGCCGTTCGGTACAGGGGTACAGGAGGCGGTCGAGACTTCCCGGTGAACGCACGTCCGGACCGTCCAGCGTGCAGAATTTCGCTACTCCCAGCTGGCTGCCGGCCTTCAGGAATTGTTCCCGCAGGGTCTCGCGGGCATGCTCCATACTGCCCAGTTGCTGGTGGGGCCACGTCTCCTGACCGAGGGCGTAGCGCTGGAGGAAGGCATAGGCCTGCGGTAGTCCGACGTTCTCGTCGTCGCGGTACGCCCAGAGGTCGATCCCGAGCCGGCCCCCGTGGTAGGCCAGGATGGTCAGCCCGTCGAGGTTCATGGTGCTGTAGCTGAGCGATTTGGTCCGCGCGATCTCCTCCGGCTGGCTGCCGTCGGCGGCGAGGTGGGCGGCGATACGGACTGTTTTGGCGGTTTCCAGGATTTCCTTCGCCTCCGCATCGCGGTCCAGGTGACGGAGTACGCTGACGAGTTGGGCGTCGTACCAGGTTCCGTGGTTATTGAGGCGGTCGGCTTCCTCGCGGCCGAGGGCGCTGGTCATCAGCCAGTCGGCGTAGTCGCCCAGCCAGGCATCCAGTCCCTTCCGTTCTGCGCCGGTCAGTTGTCGCTGGTGGTCCAGCAATTCCGCGGCGGTGATCACCTCCTTGACGGCCCGCCACTCGATGATGCCGTAGCAGCGCCCGTCGTTCAGTCCGGGAATGCCCTGGGCGTACTCGAGGTGGGGGGTCATCCGCGTGGCGGGATCCAGGAACCAGACCCGTAGTTGTTCCCGGGCCCGGTCGGCGTACGTGACTTTCCCGGAGAGGTAGGCGGCGAGGCTGAGCCGGTACAGGTTGTCGAGGGCGTGGCGGCGGGCCGTTACGTCGACTTCGTCACCCCGGGTCAGGGGATTGACCTCCCCGTCCCGGCGAATCCACGGCAGGCCATCGGGCTGGGCGGGGTCGGGCCACCAGTAGGGGGCCAGGCTCAGGTAGTCGTGCTTGCTTCCGCTGGGCGGCACCGTGGTTTTCCGGGTCACGGAATACAGGGGGGCATGCAGCAGGGAGTCCGCCTCGTCCATCAGGTGGCGGTAGGCGGGCAGGTACTCCGGATCGTTTGCGGCAATGGCCGACTTTACGTGCGCCAGCCGTTCTCCATCGAGGTTGGTCAGCGCGGGCGCGGGTGCGCGGTCTGTGCCTGCCCCGCGGGAGCGGGCCGCCGTGCAACCTTCCAGTAGCAGCAGGAGGGGGAGTAAAACCAGGAAGGTCAACCATTGTGGTCCACGGCCGCTCACAGCTTGATCACTTCACTACCGGCCATGAGGAAGGCACCCGTCCCGAAGTTCTGCCAGCTGTCCGGCGAGGCGGGCTTTGGGTCGTAGCCAATATCCTGTACCCAGGTGATCTTTCCATCGGCATCCTGGATTTCCCGGAGGGCCGCCCAGGCTTTGGTGACGGCGGGCAGGTATTCCTTCCGGTCCAGCAGTCCGTTGTTGATGCCCCAGGCGAAGGCGAAGGTGAAGAAGCCGGTACCGCTGGTCTCGCCGTGCTGCCAGGCCTCGGGCTCCAGGAGGCTGACCCGCCACATGCCGTCCTCCGGCTGGATGGACTTGATCTCGGCGGCCATTTCCCGAAAGAGGTCGACGTAGAACTCGCGGTGGACGTAGTCCTTCGGCATCTCCTCCAGGATGAGGGCCAGTCCACCGAGCACCCAGCCGTTACCGCGCGACCAGAAGATCTTCTTGCCGCTGCCGCCCTTCTGATCTTCGGGCGACCCCGTCCACACAAAGCGGGTATCACGGGCGAAGAGGTGCTCCTCCTTATCGTACAGCAGGTCGTAGGTTTCCAGGTAGTAGCGGTGCATCTGGTCCAGCAACTCGGGCTGGTTCTTCAGGTTGGCCCACGCGGTAATGACCGGCGGGGCCATGAAGAGGGCATCGCACCACCACCAGAGGATCTCTTCTTTTTTGCTCTTGTCGCCGTCCTTCCACGCGTGATCCTTATTCAGGTGATCGGTGAGCCAGGTGGCAGTGGGTTCCAGGTCCACCAGGCCGGGCTCCTGCTCGTTGAGGTAGAGGTAGGAATAGCTGATGGCCACGTCGTCGGCGTGGTAGTAGCGGTCATAGGTCTGCCAGTCAGCCATTTTCCCACGCCCTTCCAGGGCTTGCAGGAACTTCGGATTATCGGTAGCCATGTGCGCCCGGGCAACGCCGGTGTAGTAGGCGCCGTTGGTCCAGTCCGTGGGGGCTTTGGATTCGATGGGGTGGGCTTCCTGCCATTCCAGGGCCTTCACCATGGCCGTCTCGATCCCCTCGCGGTCGATCCTGGGGATGCTGGCGCAGGTCAACAAGAGGAATGGAGCGGCTAGTAAAACGATAAATCTTTGCATGATGGATCAGCTGTACGGGATAAATTAGGTAGCAAACGGGGCCGGTGTCGTGCTGGTAGGGCAGTTGCCGGCTAGGCCACCAAGCTATACGCTCCGACCCTAAAACCCAAGCCGTAGCGGGGTCTCCCCTCCGTTCGACACGATTCCCCCCCCTGCTTTAGACGATTGGCCGGGGCAGCCCGTAGTCCCCCGCTGCACCCGCAAGTCCCTGCCCCTGCCTGACGCCCGGCTATCCCAGGGCCGAGCCGCTCGCTACCTGCCGGAGATCGACTGCTTGGTGGTCCCGGCCAAGCCCACCTGCGTGATCATCGCTAGTCGACTTCTTCTTAACTTTAGCGCTTTATTGTAAATTATACACTAACTAACTAGCGACCTCAAACCTATACCATGACCGACCACCAGAACACCAAGATTGTTGCCACCGTGGGCCCCGCCTGCAATTCCTACGCAGGACTACTCGAACTGACGGAGGCCGGGGTAGACGTGTTCCGGCTCAATTTTAGCCACGGCAGCCACGAAGACCACAAAAAGGTCGTGGATCACATCGTTCGCATTAATAAGGAAGAAGGCACCCACGTCAGCATTCTGGCCGACCTCCAGGGCCCGAAACTCCGGGTGGGAAAAATGGAAGGGGAAGGCCTGGCGCTCGAAGCCGGCGACATCGTCACCTTCGTCAACGAAGAGTGTGTCGGCAACGCCGAGCGCGTCTACATGAGCTACCCCCAGTTTGCCCAGGACGTATCCGTCGGGGAACGGGTTCTAGTAGACGACGGCACCCTGGTCTTTGAGGTGGTCGATACCAACGGCCGCGACACCGTCAAGCTCAAGGCCCTCTACGCCGGCACCCTGAAGTCCAACAAGGGCGTCAACCTGCCCAACACCAAGATCAGCCTCCCGAGCCTCACCGAAAAGGACCTCGAAGACCTGGCCTACATCCTGACCATCCCCGAGATCAACTGGATCGCCCTCAGCTTCGTGCGGCAGGCCCAGGACTGCAAGGAGTTGCGCGCCCACATCGACCGGGCCGGCCACCAGGCCAAGATCATCTCCAAGATCGAGAAGCCCGAGGCCATCGAGAACATCGACAAGATCATCAAGCACTCCAATGCCATCATGGTGGCCCGCGGCGACCTCGGTATCGAGATGCCCATGGAACGCCTGCCCATCATCCAGAAGGAGATCATCCGCAAGTGCATCCAGCGCGCGCGCCCCGTTATCGTGGCTACCCAGATGATGGACTCCATGATCACCAACCCCGGCCCCACCCGCGCCGAGGTGACTGACGTGGCCAACGCCGTCCTCGACGGTACCGATGCCGTCATGCTCAGCGGTGAAACCAGCGTCGGCAATCACCCCGCCCTCGTCGTCAAGTGGATGAACTCCATCATCGAGGAAGCCGAAAAGATCTACGAGATCGGCGTGCGCCGCCCCAAGTCCAACGCCAAGAGCGGCACCTTCATCAGCGACGTGGTCTGCTCCTCGGCCGCCTGGTCCGCCCAGAACGTCGGGGCCCGCGCCATTACCGGCATGACGCGCACCGGGTACACCGCCTTTAAGCTCTCCAGCTTCCGGCCGAGTTCGAAGATTTACATCTTCAGCGACCTGCCCGAAATGCTCAATACCCTCAACCTCTGCTGGGGCGTCCGTTGCTACTACTACGACGGGTTCGAAAGCACCGACCAAACTGCCGAGGACGTCAACCTCATCCTCAAGAAAAAAGGCCACGTCCAGTCCGGCGACATGATCGTCAACACCGGCAGCATGCCCCTCGAAAAGCGTGGCCGGATGAATATGATGAAGATTACGGTGGTGGAGTAGCGGGTAGCATTTAGCTTATAGCACTTAGCGTATAGCTTGTAGCGTATAGCGCACGGGGGTGCGAGGCGCTATACGCTATGGGCTATACGCTATACTCTAAACCCAACCACAGCACTACTTCCCCCCTCATAACGTTAGTAAGTAGCCAGCTTACTTTCTACTCCAACATGCGTACCCTCTACCTCTTGCCGTTTGTCTGTTTCGTGAATTTGCTGTCGGCCCAACCGGGTTCGGTAAGTGAGCGGGAGGTGAACCTGCAAAGTCAGTTCATCGAGGCCAAGCGGGAAGCGCTGCTGGGCAAGACCGAGGAGGCCATCACCAAGTTCCGGGCCCTGCTGCTGGAACAGCCCAAGGACGACGCCATCCTCTTCGAGCTCTCGCGGCTGGAGTACGCGGCGGGCAACACCCCCGCGGCCATCGACGCCCTGAAGACCGCCTACGCCACCCAGCCCAACGAGGTGTACGCCGCCTTCCTGGCCGAACTCTACCAGGCCGCCGGCCGCTACGGGGAGGGCGCCGACCTCTATGCTTCCCTCATCCAACAGTACCCCTCGGAGGCCGAGCACTACCTGGAGCGCGCCGCCTTTCAGGTGCGGGACCAGGACATAAAGGGGGCCGTCAAGACCTACGAGGACCTGGAAGCCCGCATCGGCGTCAACGCCGAGCTGGCCCGCCGCAAACACGCCCTCTATCTCGGTACCGGCGACCAGAAGCGCGCGGAACGCGAACTCGTTCGCCTCGTCGAAGCCTTTCCCAGGGACAACAGCTACCGCCACCTGCTGGCCGGCTACTATTCCAGCCAGGGAGACGACAGTAAGGCAAAACGCGTGTATGAGGAGATCCTTCAATTGGAGCCCGACGACGTCCGCGCCCAACTGGCCCTCCAAGACGCGGCCCCCCGCAACAACGGAAGCTCCGTCGACGACCGCGAGCTCCTGGCCCTCCTCGCCCGCACCGACGTGGAACTGGACCTCAAGATCGGCCGCCTCCTGCCCATGATCCAGCAGGTTGCATCGACCAACGACCGCGCCCTGGCCGACCGCCTCCTCGCCCTCACCGCCGAGCTCCGCCGTGTCCACCCCGACGCCGCCAAGGCTGCCGCCATCGAGGGCGACCTCTACTACCACTCCGGCCGCCTCGCGGAAGCCGCCGAGGCCTACCGTGCGACCCTGGAGTTAGACGATACCGTCTACCCGGTCTGGGAGCAACTCCTGGCCACCCTCTACCTCGACAACCAGGCCGTCGAGCTGCGCAAGTACGCCGAGGAAGC
>JBBSPZ010000061.1:0-24557 GCA_038258275.1 Chitinophagales bacterium
CAGAATGAGATGGTCTGAATTCATCGGGAATATGGTCTAATGAATAAAGGAGTTGGTAAAAGAGAATAAAAAGCGAGGAACAACGCATAAAACGGCCAGCCTGTCGTCTATGCAACCGGGTAGCGGTCAGCTTAAAAAACGACATAATATAAATAACGAATGACATTTTTATACACAGCTCTGGGGACTTACGACAAGACTTGTGACGAAGTCGGAATGTCTTGGGAGAAATACATTGAATGGTCTAAATTGACCCATTTGACGGAACTTGTTTCGCTTGACGGAATGTTGAATGAAAATTTGGTTGAGCCAGACTATGACAACGCAGACGATTGGGATTATATCCACATTTTGGAACAACATCAAACAGGATTTTTCACTACCCTTGACTTTGTGTTTAAAAGATTGAAACCCAAAGGCAAATTTAATTTATTGACCGTAGTATTGGAGCCAGAGCATGACTGCAAGGATATAAATGTTGACGGTTATGAATTTGTTGGTTATGACTTATTAGACCAAGATTTCAGCATAAGTGCTTTGACGAACTGTGGTGGTTTTAACGAGACATTTTTACCAGCAGACCTAAACGACAAAGGACTTATTGATGACTTCTCAAAAGCGTATGACACGAAAAAACGACTGTCAGAGAACAACCCTGAAGAACATCACGCAGACACAAACGTCATTGCAGTTTGGCGACACAAAACGATTGGAAGATGAAACAAACAGACCTGTACCATGAAAGTGAGCTGGTCTTGAAAAATGGGACATAAAGATGGTGTAGTTTTTCAGACGTATGGAACCGAAGTAATCTCCTGATCCGGAGTGTTGTATAAAGTGTCTCAGGAGACCGTATCCCTGGCGTCGGCTCTCATATTATTCCCGCGCATCTGCTACCGCGGGGTAGTCGTGGGGTAAGTAATCACATTGCACCCGCGGCCCCGCCAGGAAATGTGTAAATGCTAAAAGATAGCAAGCAAATGTTCTTACTCTTCGAAACGGAGACCAATGGATTGCCAAAAAATGGGAAGGCGCCGGTGACGGAGGTATCCAACTGGCCGCGCTTGGTACAGATCGCCTGGATATTGTACGATGAGGCGGGCAATGAACTGGAACGGAAAGATTACCTCATCAAGCCGTAGAGATTTGGCATTGCCCGGAGTGCCACCGCGATCCATGGCATAACGACGGATCGCGCGTGGGCGGAGGGCAGCGAATTGGCGGAGGTACTGGAGGAGTTCAGGGTGCAGGTGCATAAGGCGAAGTGCCTGGTGGCGCACAATATCTCGTTCGACGGGAAGATCGTGGGGGCCGAATTTTTGCGGAATAAGCTGGCCACTCCGCTGCCCCGGAAACGCAAGATCTGCACCATGGAAAGCACCACGGATTTCGTCGTCCTGCCCGGAAATTACGTTTACAAGTGGCCGAATCTGAGCGAGTTGCACCGGAAGCCCACAATGCGGCGGCCGATATCGAGGCTACGGCGAAGTGCTTTTGGGAAGCCAGGCGGCTGGGGGTGGTGTACCCTTCGGCTCCCACCTTCCAGCCGGGATAGTAGCGGAGATCAGATGTTGCTCGCGGCAGGATGCCGCGAACCGCGTTGATCTCGACCCGGACACTTGGAGGACCTGCCGGACACTCCAGGGTCCTGATACCCGCCAAGACCCCGGAGCGTCGGCGCGGAGCCGACCTCCGGGTGTCTTGGGTCTCGGGTTGCTGATGCATCGGGCCAGGAGGCCCTCAGCCCTTCTACGCGCGTGACCCGGGTACCTGTTGCACGTGGTGATTATGGTCGCAGCGGATAGCAGTGGCGTTTCCACTCTCCTACGGAGAGGGGTCGGGGGAGAGGGGACCTATCGGGCCGGGCACCCGGAGGTCCTGGGGGGACGCTCCGGGGTCCTGACGGCGCAGGAAAAGACCCCGGAGCGTCGGCGCGGAGCCGACCTCCGGGTGTCTGGTCTGCTCGCCATCTTCCCCGACCGCGTAACTTGCCGCCTTCAGCCGGTGTAGGGTTGATCCCCCCGCCGGGCGTCGGGGAGCGAACACCAAATCGCCTGAACTAAACCAAAAAGCAGACCAGCAGAAAATGAAACTTACCCCCCGGGACCTGGAAGAAACCAAGCTCGTCGCAACCTTGCTAAAGAAAGTAAAGCAACTCGACCTGACCGAAGTCAAAAGTATATCAGCCAGAATGGTGGAGCACCAGCCGTTCATGATGTCCCTGCTGCTCGGGTATCGGTTCGACGTGGAGAAGGATCAGTTCGACGATGTCATGAGAATGCTGTTCCTGATCTACCTGTTCTTTGAACGGAAGACGGAGATAAAAAAGAAGCAAATCGACGCGGAGGAATTCCGGAAGCATCAATTGAAGAACGGCCACTACTTGAAGTACCTCGAGGGGACGAAGGGCAGGAAGGCCATCGCGAAAATCAACGAGGAGTACCTGGCGCACCTCCGATACATAAGTCTATTCACCGGAGTGATCGACCTTGCACAGACTCAGGCCAGCTTCCAGCGGATAGACCCGGAGGTGAAGGGGATCGTTGTCCTGGGCATGAAAACGCTGATCGATTGCCTGGAGGCCAATCTGCCGGAGCGCGGTGCCTGACTCCCGGCCCCGGACCCCAGGACCGCCAGAAATCCGCGCCAATCAGCTACCGAGCGGAGCGAAACAAGGTTCGACGTAGTCGATCTGCGGAAAGAAAAACCGTACCATCCCACCAGAGCGAGGTGGTAAAACCCCCAGCGGTCGCTAAATTGAGTAGCCAAGTGGCCAAACGCATGCATTCAACTATGGACCAGCAATCCCCCGTCACAGACCTGGACACCCTAATCCGCCAAATGGAACCCACCCTGAACCCGGGCGAATACGTCTTTGCCAGCGTGCAGTACCCCGCGGCCATCCCCGCCGAGCACCTCCTCGGCACCTTCCGGGAGGCGGAGGGAACTACCGTGATCCTCCCGAGACCCGTAGCAGAGCAACTGGGCATCTCCTTGGACTACGTCGCCGCCTGGATCACCCTCCGCGTGCACTCCTCCCTGGCCGCCGTCGGCCTGACCGCCGCCGTAGCTACCGAGCTGAGCAAGCACGGCATCAGCTGCAACGTAATCGCGAGCTACCACCACGACCACCTCTTCGTGGACGTAGGGGAAGGAGAGCGGGCTGTAAAGTTGTTGCGGGATTTGGCCGGTCCCGTGGCACCCGCGACCGCGCCCGCCTAAAAACTGTTGCGCCTGCCCGGCGTTACTTCCCAAAGCAGCAGTTATGGCCAGTCTTGTCGTTCTTTATCCCCAACCCACCAACGTGGCAAAATTCGAGGCGGACTACGCAAAGCACATCGACCTGCTGCACAAAAAAACGGGCATCCCCATCAACGAGACCCCCTACACGGTGACCCGCTTCCAGACCGGCGCCGACGGGTCCCCGCCTCCTTACTACCAGATGTTCGCTATGCCCTTCGATACACTAGAGGGACTACAGCACAGCCTGTCCTCCGCCGAGATGCAGGCGGTCGCCGCCGATGCCGGACGCATTTCCTCGGGTGGTGCGCCGGTAATGCTGCTGGGCGATTAGGAGCAAGCGCGCCGCGTAGAGAATTTGGCTAACTTGGTCGGACTATCGAAGTCGATCAAACTCCCCTTTATGTTCCTGCTCCGCGGACTCCTCCTGGCGTCCCTTTCTCTCCTCGCTACGGGCCTCTGTGCTCAGGACCGTGGCGTCCTCGATTTCGCCCTCTCCACCCCCTGGACCGACCGGGTAGACCAGTCCACCCCCTGGAACGTCTACCCCCGTCCCCAGCTGACCCGCTCCGACTGGACCAACCTCAACGGCCCGTGGGACTACGCGATCACGCCCCTCAGCCAGGCCACCGCCCCGTCGCGCTACGACGGCAAGATCCTCGTGCCCTTCGCGGTGGAGTCGGCCCTCAGCGGCGTCAAAAAACTGGTGGGGGAGGACCGCTACCTCTGGTATCACCGCAACTTCACGGCTCCCCGGCGGGGGGATGGGGAGCGCCTCTTGCTGCACTTCGGGGCGGTGGACTTTCGCGCCACGGTCTACGTAAACGGACGGGTGGTCGGAGGCCACGAAGGCGGCTACGTCCCCTTCAGCTTCGACATTACGGACTTTTTAAAGGGGCGCGGCGCGCAGGTGCTGGAGGTCCGGGTATGGGACCCGACGGACGCCGGCCTGCAACCCCGGGGGAAGCAGGTGAACGAGCCGGAGGGCATCTTCTACACCCCCGTCACCGGCATCTGGCAGACCGCCTGGCTGGAGACGGTGCCCGCCGACCACGTCACCGACCTCCGGATCACGCCCAACGTAGATGCGGGTGCGGTGGACCTGCAGATCCATACTACCGTCCTGAGCGGCGACCTTTCGGTGAAGGTGAGCATTACGGGAAGCGACGGCCAGTCGGTCGCCAGTGCAATCCTCCCCCTGACGGCCGGTACCACCTCCGGTGCCGTGCGCATCCCGTTGCCGGACGCGCGGCTGTGGTCGCCGGAAGATCCCTACCTCTACCCGATGACGGTGACCCTGACGAATGGCTCCGGCACCGCCGTAGACGAAGTCGGCAGCTACGTCGGCATGCGTAAGGTGAGCCTCGGCAAGGACGCCAACGGCTTTACGGTGTTGCTGCTGAATGACCTCCCGTATTTCCAGTTCGGTCCCCTCGACCAGGGCTGGTGGCCCGACGGCCTCTACACCGCTCCGACGCCGGAGGCTATGGTCTTCGACATCGAAATGACCAAAAAGTGGGGCTTCAACATGCTGCGCAAGCACGTCAAGACCGAGCCCGCCACTTTCTACCACGCCTGCGACACCCTGGGCATACTGGTGTGGCAGGACATGCCGAGCGGCTACAACCCCCAGCAGACCTTCGTCGCCCCCGAGGCGGCCCGCGATGCCGAGCAGCCCTTTGCCGACCGCGTCCACTTCGAGCGGGAGTATAAGGAGATGATCGACGCCCTCTACGGTTTTCCGAGCATCGTAATGTGGGTGCCCTTCAACGAGGGCTGGGGGCAGTACGACACCGAGCGCATCGCCGACTGGACGAAGAGCTACGACCCCACCCGCCTCGTCGACGCCCCGAGCGGCTGGACCGATCGCGGGGCCGGCGACGTCTACGACGCCCACCTCTACCCGGGTCCCGGTATGGAAACCCCAGAGGAGGACCGCGCCTCCGTACTGGGGGAATACGGCGGCCTCGGCCTGGTTGTGCCCGATCACCTGTGGTGGGACAAGCGCAACTGGGGCTACCAGAGCTTCACCAACCAGGAGGAATTAAACGCCGGCTTCCGGAACCTTACGGAAGCCCTGGTCGGACTGCGCAGCCAGGGCCTCGCCGCAGCCGTCTACACCCAGACCACCGACGTGGAGGGGGAGGTCAACGGACTGATGACCTACGACCGCAAGGTGCTGAAGCTGGATACCGCCACCTCGCCTGCCCTCTTCGCGCCGCTTTATGCCCCCGCGGCCCGGCGGCAGCCGATCCTGGCTACCTCCGAGCTGGAGCCCCAATTGTGGGAAATGAAGGCGCCCGAGGTGCGGCGGGTCAACGGCCCCTTCGTCACTTACCCAGACTTCTTCCAACCCAAGGGCACCGGCTGGGACGCCGACAAGCAGCTCGACGCCACCCGCACGTTCACCCTCGACCGCTTGCCGGATCACCTCTTCGCGGAGTTCATTAATTCGCGGGTGGACTTTATCGTCTACCTCAACGGCCAGGAGGTGATGGACGTGAAGGCGGGCGGTGGCGGCTTCGGCCACTACATCGTACGTCGCATCGACGATAAAAAAGGAGTGCTGCAACTGGGTAAGAACACCGTAAGCGTGCGGGTGACGGCGGCCGGAGACTCGCGGGATCTCTCCTTCGACCTGGGGCTGTTCGGCACCGACGACTAAAAATCGGGAGTATTGACCAACGTTTGGGGCGGTGGGTGACGTCTTCCTACCCGAAAAGAACCTCCCCTACATGCTTAGAATAATTGCCTGTTTCCTTTCCCTCGTGTTGGTGCTGTCCTGTGAAAAGGAAGACGCACAGCCGCTAACCTCCGCCTCCGACGATTACTTCGTGGTCGGTACCTCCGGGGGGTGGGGCGGCGGCCGGGCGCTCAAACTGGAGGACGGCCGCCTCTACGTGAGCGGCGAGCGGGCCGGCGTCGAGCTGAACCCGGAATCCCTGGTAGCGGGCAAGTGGAATCCCTACGGAGATACCACCGACCTGCGGGCCATTCAGGACCTCCGTACCGACCTTCCCCAGGGCCGCTTTCTGCCGGACAACCAGCGGACGATTTGCGAGGCCTCCTACGCAGACGGTGCCTGTCCGTTTGTAGTGCTGTATGACCGGGAGGGCGGCGCGCGCGGTTGGACGTGGGAGCCCGGACAGACCGCCGGGCCCACGGAAGACTACATGGACCGGGTGCAGCGGGTGGTCTTTGACGTTCTGGCGGAGTAGCGCACCGACGGATGAGCTCCACGGCCGGTATGATCTCCGGCACGTCGACTAACCAGGGGTTGGTTCCCGGCTTCCAGCCGGGACAGGGTTACCATGATGCCCGCGGCTAGAAGCCGCAGGCCGCTGAGGCGCTAGATAATCCCCAAATGCAGAATCCTGCCCCCACTACGGTTCACCGGCATGGTACTCTTCCCGATCACGATGCCGTCTTCCGGGGCCAGGTACTGCTCCTTCAGGCTGCCGAAAACGTCGCGCTGGGTGGCGATGAGGTCGCCGGCCTTCACTTCCTGGAGGAGGGCTACTTCCACGGTGAGGAGGCCGCCGGTGTGGGTGTAGATCCAGTAGCTGCGCTTGCACATGATGGGGGGGGAGACCGGCTGGATGATCTGATCTTCGGTCATGCCGAGGTAAGACAGCACGTTGTGCACCCCCTCGATCCCACTGCGGATCAGGCTGCGCTGGTAGACGCCGGGGTTCCCTACCTCCAGGGTCACCGCCGGGATATCCAGCAGGTCGGCCGCGCCGCGCAGGGTGCCGTCGCTGGGCGGATTGTGCACGATCAGCTGGGGGTTCTGCAGGATGGCGAGCTGCCGCGTGTCCTCCTGCGACATATCTGCGCGTACGTAGTAGGTGTTCACCCGTCCGCGGCTGGCGGTGTGCAGGTCGAGCAGGTAGTTGAAGTGGCGGATGACGCGGTCCATCAGCCGGAAGGCGTAGACCTCGCTCGCCCGCCCGTTTTCCTTGCCGGGCATGACGTGGTTGAGGTCGAAACCGTCGGTATACACCCGCGTCTGCCGCAGGAAGGCCGGAATGTTGACCACCAGTACGCCGATGATGGTGCCGCTGAGCTCCTCTACTTCCAGGTCGTAGAACAGCCGCTGGATAACGCGGATGCCGTTGAGCTCGTCGCCGTGGACGGCCGCCGTTACGCCCAGCACGGGGCCTTCCTTGCGGCCCTTCGCAACGAGGATGGGGATGCGGACGGGCTCCCCCAGTCCGTCGCTGATGATCCGCAGCCAGTAGCGGCGGATGGTGGAGGGGGGCTGCTCGATCTCGCCCAGGCTGAGGATGGTGGGGATATCGGCGTTAAGCGTGGTCATAGCAGTAGGTGAAGAGTTCGTCAATGGTTTGTTGGAGGATGGGGCGGCCGGTCTGGGCCTCCGCCTGCGGGAAGCCGCCGATGCTGAGGGTATTGATCTCCGAAAGTACGCGTAATCCGTCGTCGCCCACCAGGGTATCGACGCCGGCAAAGCAGATGCCGTGGTGCAGCAGGGTGGGGGACAGGGCCTCGATCATGGCCCGCTCCCGGGGCGTCACCTCCGCGCTCACCGACTTGCCGCCCTGGGCCACGTTGCAGAGCCATTCCCCGGGAGCCGGTAGGCGCAGGGAAGCGGCCATGATCCGGCCGTTCACCACCAGGATGCGCTTGTCGCCCTCGCTCACGTGTTGGAGAAACTTCATAGCGAGGTAGGGTTCGGTGAAGTCTACCTTTTCCACTTCGTCGGGCCGCTCGATCCGTAGGATGCCCTTGCCCCCGTAGGCGCGCAGGGGTTTCAGCACCAGCGGAAAGTGGCGCAGGAACTCCTGGGTCTCCTCCGCCGTACGTACCAGCCGGGCGGGGGGCGTCCAGTCGGGGAAGTGCTGCAGGAAGGCCTTGTCGCCGGTCTGCGCGATGCCCGCCGGGTTGTTTACGATGACGGGACCGGAGGCGGCGGGTGGCGCGGGTGCCAGGTCCGCCAGAAACGCAAAGAAGGCCGTCGGCACGGGATGCGGGAGCCGGAGCCAGATCACATCGTAGGCGGTCGGATCGAGCGAACGATCCGCCGAGGCGAACGCCGCGCCCTCCGCGTCGTACACCAGGGCGCCCGTGACGCGGGTTCCCAGCACCTGCGCGTTGCCGCCCCGGAAAAACGCGTGGTTGCGGGCATCTCCCCGGCTGGCCACGTCGACGTACGCACAGCGGGGGTCGGCGGCCAGGGTAGTGACCAGGGAGTACACGGAATTCTGATCGGAGTGACCGCTGTGGTCGGTGAGGACGAGAAAGGAAAGGGGCGTCATACCAGGATTTCGGAGAGGAGGACGGGGTCGTTGTTCAGGCTGGTGAACATCCGCAGGCTGAACTTGCCCTTGCTGTTGAGCAGGCGGTCGGCCATGCGGTCGATGGCGATGGTGCTGAGGACGGTCTGGATATAGGCTTCGATAAGGTCGTCGAGCCCGATGCCGAGCTTGTTGAAGTCCCGGCGGTCCATAAGCAGCAGGCGGTTGGTGTCGGAGGCCCACTCGTTGTCGCCGAGGCGGGAGGAGAGGTTGGTGCCGAGCATTTCCCAGGAATCGGCCCCGCTTTCGAGTTGGTCGGTGAGGGGCTCGGGGGCGCGGCGGCTGTAGCAGCACAGCGGCCGGATGCCGTCTTCGGTGCTGCTGACCATGAGGCGGACGTCGCTCACGAAGGTGCGGCCCTTCTTGTCGGGGATGGTGCCGACGTGGAAGAACTTGCCTTCCCCGCTGGTGCTGCTCCAGCCGTAGTTGCCGATGAGGCTCTGCACGATGAAGCGCTTGTAGTCGATGGGCTCGGCCAGGAAGGCGTCGAGTTCGGCGGGACTGGTAATGGTGTAGACGCCCTGGCCGGCGTTGCTGTAGGGCACCTTCACCACGGCCTGTCCGCCGAGCTTTTCCACCCACATGGGAACCTCTTCGCGGCTGACGTCCCAGATGGTTTCGGGGGTGTGGATGCGCAGGCCGTGTTTTTCGATCTCGCCGTTGTAGAGGTCGTAGGCCTTGGCGGCGACCATCTTGTTGCGGCCCCCGGCCAGGCAGGTGATGATGGGATTGAGGATGCGGGTCCTGCAGTTGACGGGCAGCCGCGTCCACGGGCGCTGGGTGAGGTAGCGGAAGGCGGCGCGCAGCTTCACCCATACGCCTTCGTGGAGGGCATAGAGGTAATCGTCCTCGACCCGGAGGTTGCGTTCCGGGGCGCCGTAGTAGTCGGTGATGTAGAGGACGTCCTCCTGGAAGACGTCGGCGATGGCGGCCGCATAGCCGCTGGCTTCCATGGGGTTCTTGTCGTAGATGACGGCGAGGCGGCCGTCGGCCCTGGTCAGCCGCTTATCCACCAGGGGTTTGAAGGTGCGCTCGATGAGCAGGCGGTAACTGCCCTCCTCCTGGTGGTCGTCGAGCAGGGGCATCGATTTTTGGCCGGAGGGGCAGGAGTTGTTCTCGATGATGACCATGCGCCGGCGGCCCTGGGCGGTGGTGGCGTTGATGAGGTCGGCACCCCCCCAGAGGAAGGACTTGCAGCGGTAGGAAAGGATCTTGCGCAGCCCCTCGGCGTCCACCTGGGGGTTCAGGTGGGTGTAGCGGGAGACGATGCGCTCGCGGTCGAGGTTCAGGAAAAAGCTGACCATCGGGTGGATGGTCGCGTTCAGGGCCTTGGGGTACCAGTGCGTTTCGGCACGGAAGGAGCCGGGGGGGACGGATAGGACGGGCGGGTTGTTCAAGAGCGGGTATGGGATTTATGCGGGAACGCAGGTGCGGGGGCAAATGTGGGGTGGCAAGGTACGAGAACGTCGACGAGGGCTCGTCGTCGGCCGACAAGAGAGCTCCTCGGCGGACGGCCGACGGGGGGCCGACGAGAATCTCCCCATATTGCACCGCCATTCAAGCCCCGCCTACATGAAGTCGCTCCTGTTCAGCTGTTTCCTTCTGCTTTCCGGGTGGGCCGCCGCCCAGTCCATCGGCCTCCACCCCCCGGAGGTCGACTGGCAGCAGTTACGGGCCGATCACGTGCGCGTCCTCTTCCCCGCCGGCTACGAGGCCCAGGCCCGGCGCGCCGCCAGCCTCATCGACGTGCTGGCCACCGCGCACCAGCGTAGCGTGGGCGAACAGCTCTACGATTTCGACCTCGTACTGCAGACCCCCAACATGACCGTCAACGGCTACGTCGGACTGGCCCCCTTCCGCTCCGAGTACTACGTGACCCCGCCCCAGTCCTTCCACTCCCTCAGCAGCACCCCCTGGGTCGACCTCCTCACCCTCCACGAGTTTCGCCACGTACAGCAGACGAGCAACGAGCGCCGCGGCCTGACGCGCTTCTTCGGCGCGCTGCAGGGGCAACTGGGCTGGGCGGTGTTCTCCAACCTGGCCACCCCCAACTGGTTCAGCGAGGGCGACGCCGTGATCATGGAAACCGCCCTGAGTAGTTCCGGCCGGGGACGAACCCCCGCCTTCAGCAAGGACCTCCGGGCCCTCCTCTACGCCAACCGCATTTATCCCTACGCCAAGGCCCGCAACGGCAGCTTTCGCGACCTCGTCCCCGACCACTACCGCTACGGCTACGCGCTGCTCACCTACGCCCGCGAACGCTTCGGCAATGACGTCTGGAAACCGGTGCTACAGGAAGGTGCCGCCTACCGCAGCCTGTTCTATCCCTTCAGCCGGGCCCTGAAGCGGTACACCGGATTCACGACTTCGGAGCTCTATTACACCACCATGGCCGACCTCGAGCAGGCCCAGGACAGCGTGCTCTCCACCCTGGCCCCCCTGGTCGAGGGCGAGCCCGTCGGCGAAGCGGCCACGGAGATCCGCAGCTACCGCTTTCCCTTCGTGGACGGCCGCGGCCGCTTACTGGCCCTCCGCACCAGCTACAATTCCCTGCCGGCGCTGGTGGAGGTCGGCACCCCCGATCGCGTACTCACCCAGGTCGGCATCCAGCGGGAACCCTGGCTGGACGGTGGCCAGCGGCTGGCGGTCTGGACCGAGTACCGCCAGAACCCCCGCTTTACCAACCAGAATTATTCCAACCTGGTCGTCTACGAACTGGGCAGCGGGCGGCAGCGCAGGCTGACCACCGAGGGCCATTACCTCTCCGCCTCCCTCAGCCCCGACGAGCGGCAACTCGTCGGGGTCTGGTACGATCCCCTCGCGGAATCCCCCGAACTCCACCTGCTCGACGTCGCCACCGGCGCGGTCACTTCCCGCCAGGCCATTCCGGCCGCCAACCTGGCCTGGCCCCGCTTTTCGCCGGACGGCCAGGCGATCTACTTCTTCCGTCAATCAGTGGGTGGCTTGTCTATCGCGAAATGGGACATGCGCAGCGGAGCGGTCACTACGGTACTGCGGGAGTCTGCGGAACCGGTCGATATGCTTTCGGTAAGCCCCGACGGCACCCTGGTTTACAGCAGTGGCCGGACGGGCACCGACAACGTCTACCGCCTGGATCCCGCTGGGGGGCAGCCGGAGCAACTTACCGAGGTGGCCATTGGGGCCTATTACCCTACGCTACGTGGAGATACCCTCTATTACGCAAGCCCCACGCCCCGCGGAGAACGGCTGCGGCGGCTGGTGGTCGGGGACCAGGCCATTGCACCCGCGCCCGCCGCCCCGAGCTTCTTCGAGCGTCCGGCGGCCTATGCGGAGGAGGCGATCGACCTGCCGGCCGGAGTGGAGGTCCGTGACTATCCGGTCCGGAACTTTTCCGATACGTTCGGGGGCATCAAGTTTCACAGCTGGTCGTTCAACGGCAGCTACGTCAACCCCGGTATTTCGGCGGATTTCGCCAACGCCCTCAATACCTTCGAACTCTCTCTCGACGGCCTTTACAACTTTAACGAGAACCGCCTGGGCGGCGGCGGAACCCTCACCTACGGCGGGCTCTTCCCCGTGATCACGCTGCAGGGACTGTACCGCGACCGCAGCACGGTAGCCCAGGAAACCCGTACGGACAGCCTCCGCTTCTTTACTCAGGAATTCAGTCAGTGGAGCATGGGGCCGACCGTTTCCGTCCCCCTGCAGTGGGTGGCGGGCAACCAGGTGACCAACCTGGTCCCCGCCCTCGGCTACCAGTACTACCGAGTAAAGGATGCGGGGGAGAGCCGGTTGCCGGATCACTTCGGCAACCTGTCTGCCGGACTGGTAGTCAGCAGCCTCAAGCGGACGGCGCTGCGGCAGGTGCAAAGTCGTCGCGGTGCCACCGCTACCGTGCAGTACGACCGCGCCCTCGCCGGCACGGGACTGGGGGAGCGCTTTCTGCTGCGCACGGCGGTCTACCTGCCGGGCGCATTCCCGACCCACGGCCTGCGCTTCGAATTCGACTACCAGCAGGAACAGGGGGAGAACCTCTACCAGTACCCCGATGCCTTCCGCTACGCCCGGGGCTACGCGGCACCGCTCAACGACCGGGTGTACCGGGTGGGCGTGAATTACCAGCTGCCGCTGCTCTATCCCGACCTGGGTATTTTAGGAATTACCTACTTCAAGCGGGTACGGCTGAATGCCTTTTACGACTACAGCCGCTTCACCATCGATTCCTTCGGGGGGCTGGAATTCGACGAAAGCAGTGCCGGGGGGCAGTTCTACTTCGACAATACCTGGTTGAACAGCGTGGACATTACGCTGGGGGTGGAAGTCGCCTACCGCCTGAATCCGGACATTTTCTCCAGCGACGCTAGCGATCTGCAGTTCCGCCTGCTCTTCAGCGGCGGCTTCTAAATCAGACGTTCAGGTAATTGATCAGGCTGTCGAAGCGCTCGCGCAGCGTATCCTGCAACTGCTTTTCGTTGAAGCTGGCCTTGACGACGTAGTTGAAGCGCTCGAAAGTGGCAATTACGCCGGCGATGCTCTGGCTGTTGAGCTTGAGGGTCACCTCGACGAGGTTGGAGTCGGCCACGCTGCGGACGAAGGAGCTCAGGATGATGGCGTTGTCGCTCTCTACGATGCGGGCGATCTCGGCCAGGCTGTAATCGTGGCGCCCGAGTTCGAGCACGACGATGGAGCCCGGGTCGCTGAAGGTGCTGGACTGGGCAAAGAAGCGCAGCAGGTCTTCGCCGGTGACCATCCCGACGTAGTCGCCCTCCCGGTTGATGACGGGCACCACGGTGAGGTTGTTATCGACCAGCTGGCGCATGACGTCGTAGAGGTGGTCGTCGGGATAGACCGAGGGGGGCAGCTGGGCGGTTCGGTAGCTGTCTACGGTTTCCATCGGGTCGGCGTCCAGGACGTCGCTTTCCGAGATGACGGCTACGAGTTTGTGGTTGTCGACCACCGGGAGGTGGCGGATGTAGAACTCGTTCATGATTTCCAGGGCCTCCTCTCCGGTATCGGAAGGACGTAGGGGAACTAAGGCGTCGGTAAGGAGGAAGTCGGCTGTCATCTGGAGGGGGAAAGTAGGTAAATAAAAGGGACCTTAACCGAGCAGCCGACGTTTCTGGGTAGAAAATTCGAGCTCGGTCAGCAAGCCTTTCTCGCGGAGGGCAGCCAGGCGCTGCAATTGCTCGAGCAATTCGTCGTGTACCGGGGAAGTGGTATCCAGGGGAGTATCGGAGGCCACCAGGGGGTCGTCCGTGTTTTTCAGGGGGGTAGGCGGCGCCGAAGCGAGGCGGAACTGGTGCTCGGCGAAGGTTGGGTAGGCCCGCTGCACGCGCAGGTAGGCCAGGCTGTCGTGGGTGCGGATGCGGGTGAAATCGTCGAAGCCCAGGGCAACCGCGCGGTCGAGGTGGTAGAAGGCGCGGTCGGCCTCCTCCTCGACGGAATAGGCGCAGGCGATGTTGAAGTGAGAGGCCACGTCGCGGGGGTTGAGCTCGAGGGCCCGGCGGAACGCGGTGATTGCTTCCTCGTATTCGTATTCGCGGAAGTGCTGCACGCCCTTCTCCCGGTCGGCCCGGCCGGGATCCTGGCGGACGACGGTCGGGGGCGTTGCCACCTCCTGTTCGGGGGGGCGCTGGTTGAAGCGGGCACGGTCGCTGCGTTCGCGCTCGAGTTCGCGTTCGGCACGTTGTCTTTGCCGCTCCTGGAAACGGCGCTCGCGGTCGGTCATGGGGCCTTGTTTTTGGTGGGGAGTAGGGTACGGGCCCATACCGGTGGAAGTAGGCGCGAGCGACTGATTGTACTTCAGGTCAAACTCGCGGGGGTCCATGGAAAGGTAGGTAATGGCATCAATGATCCCGAAGATCATGGCCAGGGAAATCAGCAGCACGGTGAAGGGACTCGGCCCGGCCGACATTGCGAGCACGAAAAAGAAGAGGTGGGCCATCCCCAGGCCTTTCTGTCCTAAATAAAAACGCTGGAGGCCGATAATGCCCCCGAAAAATGCTAAAATTGCCGCGATCGTTTTGTCCTTCATCTCAGTTAAGGGAACGGTTGCCGGGTACTTTTCGTTCTTGTGGGGCACACATTTCGTCGGCCCGCAGCCAGAGCTTCCCGCTCCTCCGAGGGCAGGGGGAGGGGTCCTACTCCCCGAATATCCGGCAGGTAAGGATGGTGAGGTCGTCGGGGTACGCTTGGTCCTGCCGGAATTCCTCCAGTTTGGTGAGCAGGTTGCTGTTGAAGGTGGCGGCGGAGCGCGAGTGCTGGCGGCGCGCAAACTCGTACAGGATCTCCTCCTCGAAGGTTTCCCCGGCGGCGCTCTGCAGGTCCGTCAGTCCGTCGGTGTAGGTGACGATGAGGGCCTGGGGCGGCAGGTCGACGGTGCCTACCTCGAGCATGGGCAGGAAGTCGATGGAGCCCAGTACGGTGGTGCCCTTGTCGAGCAGCTGGAAGGTGTCTTCGGCTACGAGTACCGCGGGCGGGTGGCCGGCGTTGACGTAGGTGAGGCGGTGGGTTTCGCGGTCGTACTCGGCCACGAAGAAGGTCACGAAGCGGTCGCCGTTGGTGATGCGGTAAACGCTCTCGTTGATCTCGGTGACGAAGGCACGCAGGTCGGTCCTCTTGCGGATCAGCGTATGGAAATTGGCCTGGAAATTGGCCATAAGGAGGGCGGCACTGACGCCCTTGCCCGTAAAGTCGCCGATGCAGAACACCAGCTTCCCGTCCACGAATTCCCGGAAGTCGAAGTAATCGCCCCCCACGCCGAGCTTGGGCCGGTAGATGGCGCTGAGTTCGTAGAAGTCGTTGGCGGGCAGCACCTTGGGGATGAGCATGCCCTGCACCTTGGCCCCGAGGTCGAGGTCGGCCTCCAGGCGTTCCTGCTCGATCTGCCGGCGGAAGAGGCGCTTGTTCTCGATGGCCACCGCGATCACGTTGGTGATGGTCGTGATGATCTGCACCCGCTCGAACATGTCGTCTTCGTCGGTGAAGGTACCGATGAGGATGAAGGCGATGGGCCGTTCCTTGTGTAAGACCGGCACCACGTGCTCGAAGTGGCGGAAGAGGGGGTGGTCGGGCCGGTTGACGATGCCCGCCCGCTTGAGCTGCATCAGCTCCGCGCTGAAATCCTCCCCGGAATCCAGTTCCGCCTCGCTCAGGCCGATGGAGGTGGCCAGCTGCCAGTAGTCGTCCTGCTCGCTGTCCCGCACGAAGAGCGCCATTTCCTTGACGCCGAGCTCGCTGCGTAGGAAGGCGTGGAACATGTGGAAAAGGTCTTCCGCCGAGACGTTGTTGTTGATGGCCTGGGTAATCTGCAGCAAACGCCGCACCTGCAGCTGGCGCAAATGAAGTTCACGCTCCAGGCGGTTGATGCGGGTGAGGGGTTGGGCCATGGGGTAAATATAGATACGGGAGGCAGGACGGAGACCCACTACCTCCCGCTATTGCAACAACTGCAGCAGGGCATCGATCTGCCGCTGCTGACGGGGGGCATCGAGTGCCCGGAGGACCTGGATCTTTTCCGACGCGGTCATGTGCAGGGAAACCGAGGTGCGCAGGGGGTCGTCGGCCCGCGGCTGGTAGTTGAAGCGGAAGAGGTCGAAGTGCCCCGGCCCGAGGGAGCGGTACAGCCCTGCCAGCAGCTCCTCCTGGTCGAGGATCTGGAGGCTGAGGATGTTGCCGGCCACGCCGAGGGGACTGAACAGGCCGTTGATCACGCCACGGGGCCCGTAGTCGGGGATGTCCTGCTCCCGAAACGCACTGATCTGGACGAGAATGACCCCGGAGGTATTCTCCTCGATCCAGTCCTGGAACACGTGAATAAAGCGGGAGGCGGAGGCGATGCCGTAGTTGTCGCGGTAGCCGGCGTCCATCAGCCGGATCAGGGGCTCGGTGGGCAGGCTGACCTGGGGAAGGACGTAGGGGTAGGAGGCGTTGGCGCGCAGGGCGGTGCTCAGCAGCAGGCTGTCGGCGTCCTGGCGGTGCAGGAGGCGACCGAAGTCGACCATATCCGCTACCAGTGGCACGGCCCGGGGGGAGCTCACGGGGGGCACCATCATATAACTGACTCCCTGGGGGGAGATGACCATCCGGCGCCCGTCCTCCACGATGCTCGGCGTGACGAAGAGCAGGGGGATGGCGGCGGAGGTCTCCGCGGCCCGGTAGTCGGCCAGCGGCCGGGCCAGGTTGTAGTCGGTGGCGATATTGTAGGCGCGCTCAAAGGCGTAGCCGCGGTCGCGGCGGTAGGTCTCGTCGCCCACCCGCACCCGCCGGAAGGGCAGGAAGATGTCGTTGCTGACGATGGAAAAGGCAACCGGATTGAGCAGGTCGGAACTAACGCGGTCTAGCCGTTCGATGCCGTCGGAGCGGAAGGTCGCGGATTCCAGGTAGGCCTCCCGCAGGTACGCCAGGCCCAGCATGCCGCCGCTCGCTCCGGTGATCAGGGCCGTCGATTGCAGCAGCCGGCCGTCGCTGCAGGCTTCGATGCTCTGGGCCACGTGGGTAGCCCAGAGGGAGGCGGTCAGGCCGCCCCCGCTGGCACAGAGGACAACCAGCTTGGGCCTGGCCTTCGGCTGCTTGGCCTTCCACCGCTTCAGGATGGCCTCGGTGTGGGCCAAGTCTTCCCGGAGGTTTTTTGCCTGGTACAGGGACCGGAGGGTGTCCATTGAGTAGGTGGCGGGTTCGGCGTAACTCAGCCCGTACGCCTGGTTGCCGTGGTCGAAAAAGGGCGTACTCGTGAGCCAGTTGATCAGGAACAGCACCACCACCAGCAACGTCAGCCGCCACTCCGTAAACCAGTAACTCACCGCCCCGATAATGGACACGAACAGGCTGAAGAGGATCAGGAAGCTCGCCCCGGCCGGAATCTGAAAGGTCGGCTGCTCGATCAGCAAGCCCAGCGCCACCAGCACCAACAGGGTCAGGGACTGGAGGATGAGCGCGTTGACGTGGTTCTGCCGGAAGATGTTGCGCAGCAGGCTGGTTTCGTAGTGGGCCACCGAGCGGACGCGCTTGTTCTTCAAGCTGGCGTTGAGGTAAAAGCGTACCTGGAAGGGATTGTCGTACTGGTTCACCAGCTGGGGCCCCAGGGCGGTGGCACGGTAGGGCCGGTAGCCCAGGCCGCCCCGCTGGCTGGGGCCCTGATTGGGCGGCAGGTCGCGGCCGCCGGTATAGTAGGTGATGTCGCGGTTGGTGAGGTTGAAGTAGATGGAATACAGGAATAGGCTGATCACCAGTCCGAGGATGAGCCCCGAGAGGTCCTGGACGGCCGACGCGCCCGCCATGCCGGTGGCCACGGAAGCGGCGTGAAACCGGATCAACAGGAAACAATAGGTGAGGAAAACCGCCAGCGGCAGCACCGCGTTGTTGATGCAAAACTTGAAGAAGGGCCGCGAGAGGCTGGCCAGGAAGTTGAAGTAGCCGCCGAGGAGCAGGTAGGTGGTTAGGTTCCAGCTCATGGTGAAGAAGCCGAACGCCAGGCCCACGATGAAGAAGGAATAATAGCCGGTCTCGCCGAGGTACTCGGGATCGAGAAAGAGGTACTGCAGGCCCAGCTGGGAACCCAGCACGCCGCCGGTCATCAGCAGCAACAGGATCCACATACCCAGCAACAGGTAGTTGGTCCGCAGGTGCAACAGCAGCAGTTGCACGGGAAACGAACGGTACAGGTTGTGCAGGGAGGCGCGCATGTCGCGTCCAAATTACCCCTATATTCGCCCGTCCAAAAGAAAGGCTCATGAAAATTGCTGTTGTCGGTACCGGATACGTCGGATTAGTGACGGGTACCTGTTTCGCCGAAACCGGGAACGAGGTAATCTGTGTCGACATCGACGCCAGTAAGGTAGCCCGGATGCAGGCCGGCGAGGTGCCGATCTACGAGCCCGACCTGGAGGTGCTCTTCGAGCGCAACCAGCGGCAGGGCCGCCTCCACTTCACCACCGACCTGGCCGCCGCCACCGAACACGCCGAGGTGATCTTCCTGGCCCTGCCCACCCCCCCCGGGGAGGGCGGCTCGGCCGATCTCCGTTACATCCTGGGCGTGGCCAGGGACCTCAGCCACCTGATCACGAAGTATACCGTCATCGTCGACAAGAGCACGGTGCCCGTCGGCACCTCCGAGCGCGTGCACGCCGCCCTGGCCGAAAACCTGGACGAAACCCTTTTCGACGTGGTATCCAATCCGGAATTCCTCCGCGAAGGCGTAGCCGTCGATGACTTCTTGAAGCCCGACCGCGTCGTCATCGGCACCAGCGGCGAGCGGGCCAAGCAGGTGATGCAGCGCCTCTACGAACCCTTCGTACGCAGCGGCAACCCGATCATCATCATGGACGAGCGCTCCGCCGAGATGACCAAGTACGCCGCCAACAGCTACCTGGCCACCCGCATCAGCTTCATGAACGAGATCGCCAACCTCTGCGAAAAAGCGGGGGCGGACGTCGATGCGGTCCGCAGGGGCATGGGCAGCGACAGCCGCATCGGCAAGCGCTTCCTCTTTCCCGGCGTCGGCTACGGCGGCAGCTGCTTCCCCAAGGACGTCCAGGCCCTCGCCCACACCGCCGGCGAGCACGCGTACGATTTCCGCATTCTCCGATCGGTGATGGACGTCAACACCCGCCAGCGCTTCCGCATCGCCGAGAAGCTCGAAGCCTACTTCGGCGAGGAGCTGGGCGGCAAGACCATCGCCCTCTGGGGACTGGCCTTCAAGCCCAACACCGACGATATCCGCGAGGCACCCGCCCTCTACACCATCGACCGCCTCCTGGAAGCCGGCGCCACCGTGCGTGCCTTCGACCCCGAAGCGGCCGCCAACGTGAAGGCCCTTTACGGCGATAAGGTGACCTTCTGCGACGATCAGTACGACACCCTGCAGGGGGCCGATGCCCTGGCCATTCTGACGGAGTGGAGCGTATTCCGCGCCCCCAGCTTCGACCGCATGAAGGAACTCCTCCGCGCCCCGGTCATCTTCGACGGCCGTAACCTCTACGACCTCGACCGCATGGCCGAAGCCGGCTTTTATTACGACAGCATCGGCCGCAGCACGGTAAAAATTTAAAATTTGCTACCTCCCCAACGCCTCGCCACCACGCTTACGCCCCAGGGCGAGCGTATTCTCCGCTCCGGTCACCCCTGGCTCTTCGATGGCGCCGTGGCGGCCGTCAAGGGGGAGGGCAAGGCCGGTGACCTGGCCATCATCTTCGACCGCAAACGGGACAAGTTCATCGGCGTCGGCCTCTACGATCCGGAATCGCCGATCCGCATCCGGGTGCTCCACCAGGGCAGTCCGGTAAAGATCGATACGGCCTGGTTCAGCGAGCGGATCCAGGCGGCCCGCAAGCTGCGCCTGCCCCTGCTCAAGAAAAACACCAGTGGCTACCGCCTCCTTCACGGGGAGAACGACGGCCTGCCGGCCCTGGTCGTCGACGTCTACGCCACCGTGGCCGTCGTCAAGCTCTACTCGCCGATCTGGTTTCCCTACCTGGAGGAGCTGCTGCCGCTGATCCAGCGCGCCGCGAAGGCCGAGACGGTCGTTCTCCGCCTGGCCCGGGTGGTCAGGCCAACCGGCAGCTACACCGACGGCGCCGTACTGGCCGGTACGCTTCCTGATTCGGAAGTGACCTTCCGGGAGCACAACGTAGAATTCCTGGCCAACGTGGTCAGCGGCCACAAGACGGGCTTCTTCCTCGACCACCGCCACAACCGCAAGCGCATCGGCGAGCTGTCGGAGGGGCAGGACGTCCTCGACGTCTTCAGCTACGCCGGCGGCTTCAGCGTACACGCCCTCCACGGCGGTGCCTACCGGGTGGTGAGCCTCGACATCAGCGGCCCGGCCCTTGAGACCGCCAAGCGCAACGTTGCCCTCAATTTCGGCGAGGATCCCCGCCACGATACCCTTGCAGGCGATGCCTTTCAGGAGCTCGAACAGCTGGCCAAACGCGGGGAGGAGTTCGGGGTGGTGATCGTGGATCCGCCCAGCTTCGCCAAACGGGAAAAGGAGGTGCCGGGCGCCCTCGATGCCTACCGCCGCATCAACACCCTGGCCGTGCCCCTCGTGAAGGCGGGCGGCATCCTGCTGGCGGCCTCCTGTTCGGCCCGCGTTAGCGCCGACGAATTCTTCGCTACGGTGGAGAAGGTGATGAAGCGCAGCGGCCGCGGCTATACGCTGCTGGAGAAGTCTTACCACGACATCGATCATCCCATCGGCTTTCCCGAGGGGGCCTACCTGAAGTCGGTCTATTACCGCCTGGACTAAAACCGGAAAGGTGGGTGGTGTCGTAATTTTGACCTTCCCGCCTGCAGTTTATCATGAAGGTACACCTCATCATCCCCGTCGTCAACGAAGTTGAAAACCTCCGTTCCCTGCTGCCTTATCTCACGGGCGAGCTGGCCGGTCGCGGCACCATCACCGTCGCGGACGGCGGCAGCACGGACGGTACGGAGGAGGTCGTTGGGCGGCTGACGCAGGTGCATTACCTTCCGTGCAAACAGCGGGGCCGCGCCAGGCAGATGAACGAGGCCGCCGCCGTGGAGCCCGATCGCTACGACGTGCTCTACTTCGTCCACGCCGATACGCGGCCGCCACGCGGTTTCTACGAAGATATCCGCCGCAGCGTGGCGCAGGGCAATCCGGTGGGCTGCTACCGCTTCCGGTTCGACTCTCCGCATCCCTTACTGGCCATCAACGCCTTCTGCACCCGCTTCCCCGGACTGGCCTGCCGCGGCGGCGATCAGTCGCTCTACCTCACCACCAACGCCTGGCGCGCACTGGGCGGCTTCGACGACGGCATGCAGATCATGGAGGACTACGATATCATCCAGCGGGCCTGTGAGCGCTTTCCCTTTCGGGTCATTCCCCGCTCCGTGATCGTCTCCGCCCGCAAGTACCGCGCCAACGGCTGGTTTCGGGTACAAATGGCGAACCTGACCGTCTTCCGGATGTACAAAAAAGGCGCGCCGCAGCGGGCGATGGTGGAGCGGTACCGGGAGATGCTGGATCCATGGTAGGGGCGGGGAAGGATTTAAAATTTACAATTGGCAATTTAAAATTGGCGGGGATGCTCGCTTCGCTCGTGCGCGCAGTACAATAGGGTCTCTAGGTGCGTACAGTAAAATTGCTGTACCAGCAAAATGACCTTACGCGTGGTCGAACAACACCGCGAGGGACACCGCTCTCCGTCGTCTTGCTCCCCCGAGACGTCCGCTCCGGGGCCGGTGTTTCCTCAAATGGGTCGAGTGGCCTCTGGCCCGAGCGTGGGAAACACCATCGCTGCGGGAAGTGCAGCCAGATTTGCTACCCCGCTGGGAAGAGCAAACCGGTCGTACGGGAAACACCGCGAGGGACTGCCCTTTCCGCTGCCTCGCTCTCCTGAGACGTCCCCTCCGGGGCCGGGTAGCGCACGTTACGGAATGACCGCGAGGGGTTTCACCGCCTCGCTAGGGTAGGGTGGCTCGCTCCGGGGCTTACCCGGTGTGTTGCTGAGTGCAGGGAGTATGTCCCTGCCGGGGTTAGGTAGGCAATCCTTTTACTATTTGTCTATGCAATTCCCCCGGAAGCCGTTTAGCAAGTAATACCGTACGCACCTGCCGACCGCGAAGTCCGCAGCTGCCTCCGGCAGCAAGAGGCAGGTTTCTGCCGACTTTTCGCACTGCGGAATTGAATTGGTAATCTACCGGGGAGCACTTGATGAATCACTGAGCGTGGAGGTTCTGGGAGCCTGGACCATGCAGCCCAAGGAGCTTTGACCTCACCGATAGTAATCCGGACAGGTAGGTGTAAACAGTAAAAATCGGTAAGACTCAGCTTCCCAGGTCTGAGCACCAAGAATTATGGGCGTGCGGGGCCGGAGCGCAGGTCCGGCCATCTCTGTGTAATCCAGCATCAGTAACGCAGGGCTGTTGCATCAATATAAGGGGAATCAGTGGCCCGCTGTGCCGACGTAGTCGATCTGTGGTGAACCAGACCCACCCAACGTTACCACCTGTTACGTCGGAGCGCTGGCTAGCAACGAATCCCGTACCCATCTACAGGTCCGGAGCCGAAAAAGCTGAGAAAATCCACGAACCAAATCTGTGGTGGAAGAACTTCCAGTCCCCTAGCTTAGCCCCATGTACCGACTCCTCCTGCTTTACCTCTTGTCCACCATGCTTTGCACCTGCGGCTCCGCCCCCGTGGCCGGACTAACGAAGACAGCGCTGTACGACTACGACGTCGAGGCCCGCCTGACCGAACTCGGGATCGAGCTGGAAACCCCCGGAGCCCCCATCGCCAACTACGTGAACGGGGTGCGGACCGGCAAGCTGCTCTTCCTGGCCGGGAAGGGGCCCCGTACGGAAAGCGGAGAAGTGTGGACGGGCAAACTGGGAAGGGATCTGAGCGTCGAGGAAGGCTACGCCGCCGCCCGCAACGTGGGCATCACCCAACTCGGCGTCCTGCGGGCGGAATTGGGGGATCTGAACCGGGTAGTCCGCATCGTCAAAGTGCTCGGGATGGTGAACGCGACGCCCGAGTTTACCGACCACCCCAAAGTCGTGAACGGTTTCAGCGACCTGGTGGTGGACGTCTTCGGCGAGCGGGGCAGGCACGCCCGGGCGGCCGTGGGGGTGGGCTCCCTGCCCGGGGGGATGGCCTGCGAGATCGAACTGGTGGTGGAGGTGGAGTAGCCTATGGGCCGGTATGCCCGGCGGGGCTGATCCTCCGCATTTTAGCGTATTCGACCGCTAAACGGGGGGTAGTGTACTGTTTTCCACTAGGTCATGGCTTTGATGAAAAGAACCATTATATTGGAAAATGCTCTTCTCTCAGGATGGTCAGTAACTAGAGTGCACGGGTAAGTCTTTTTTCGAAAAGCTGGTGTTGCCGCAGCCGATATGGCTAACGGAGCGCCCCTACACGCTACCACTATGCCAACACGTTTCCCCACATGCCCGATCGGCTTTATCGTCGTTCTGGCCTTGCTGCTGCCGCTCTCCGTGGTTTCCCAGTCGGAAAGCGAGTCAAATAATTCCTTCGAGACCGCGGATGAACTGGCGGCCGCAGCTTCCCTAAAGGGCGCGGTGGGTTGTGGCGACTCCGACACGGACGATTATTTCCAATCGGCCCTCCCCGACGACGGCACCATTCGCCTGTCGATCACTTACACCAATAACAGCAACGACAGCGGAGCGGACGCAGGACTCTACGCCTACGATTCCCGGGGCAATCAGATCGGTGTAGTGGGGACGGTCAACGTCGAGAAGGGAACCAGTGTAACGGCGGAACTTCCGGTGTACTGCCGGGCGAAGGACAAGGTCTATTTCCGGGTCAATTCGGGCTATTGTTTTGCCTACACCATCACGTACGTCATGGACGTACCGGAGCGTGCCGCCGATCCCGAACCCAACAACGGGTTTGCCACTGCCACGCCGGTCACCGCCGGGAAGGCGACCGAGGGACGTATCGGCTACCGCACCGGGAACGGAATAGACACCGACGATTACTACGCCACGGTGCTGCCCGACGACGGCACCGTCAAACTCTCCGTGACCTACACGAACACCGGCAATGACGGTGGGGCGGATGCAGGACTCTACGCCTATGACTCCCGGGGCAACCAGATCGGCGTGGTGGGGACGGTCAACTTGGGGGTGATAGAAACGGTCACTGCGGAGCTGCCCGTGTACTGCCGGGCCCGGGACACGGTGTATTTCCGGGTTAATTCGGCCTACTGTTTTGCTTACTCCCTGAAGTATGAGATGGACGTGCCCAAGCGGGCGGCGGATCCGGAACCCAACGTATCCTTTGCTACCGCCAGCCCCATCGTGGCCGGTAAGGCGACCGAGGGCCGCATCGGCTACCGCACCGGGAACGGAATAGACACCGATGATTACTATAAAACGGTGCTGCCCGATGACGGGACCATCAAACTCTCTATTGCCTACACCAATACCAGCGACGACAGCGGGGCGGACGCAGGACTCTACGCCTACGACTCCCGGGGGAACCAGATCGGCGTAGTGGGGACGGTCAACGTGGAGAAGGGTACGACGACG
>JBBSPZ010000062.1:0-24207 GCA_038258275.1 Chitinophagales bacterium
ACGTTGGATCAGGGCACCGGCGGGGACCTCCAGGCCCGGAAAGCGCAGACCGATGAATTGGTCGCCTGCGCTGCCGTCGCGGGTCAGTTCCACGTCGGAGCTGCTGAGGTCAATGATACCCGGGCCGGCACCGTTGAGGCCCTGCTCTTCGGCGTCGTCACTCGTGGAGGCGATGCGTACGGAAGTGCTCCGCAACTGGCCGAAGGCAGCACCCGAAGCTAAACAGGCAAGGAATAATAGTAGGGTAAGTTTTGAGGACATAGTCTCTGGGTTGGTTTCAGAAAGTCCAAAGGTCCCCGGCGGCGATTGCCTGCCGATAAAGCGAAGGTTAACTTATTCGCGGTTAACCATATTTAATACCGCTTAATGTTCAGTTTACACGGCACCCGCGCGCCGCCGCCTAGTGGATGGGCTTGGGCTCCCCGTCACCCGTATCCGTCAGCGATTCGAGGAAGGCCACCAGGGCCTCCCGTTCGGGGGAGGAGAGGTGGAGGGAGTCGGGGGGCAGGGTTTGGTTGACCACCTCGAGCCCCAGGCCGGCCCCACCGCCGTGGTCGTAAAAATCGACTACCAGCCCGAGGGTTTCGTAGGCTCCGTTGTGAAAGTAGGGAGCGGTGAGGGCGGCATTGCGCACGGTGGGCGTCTTGAAGGACCGCTCGAAGATCCACACGTCGTCGGGGTGGACGCCCCCGGCTGCCCGGCCACGGTCGGGGTCCAGGATTTTCCGGAAGCGGTGGGGACTCTCGGGTACACCCAGAATTTCGCTTTCGTTCTCCGTGTAAAAGGGGGGCACGAGGCCGGAAAAGGTGGGGGCGAAGTGGCAGGTACCGCAGGCCGCCTTGCCCATGAAAAGGTTGTAGCCGGCGCGGGCGCGGGTATCCAGCTGGTCGGTTTCTCCCCGGGCGTAGCGGTCGAAGGGGCTGTTGAAGGACCGCAGCGACAACACGAAGGAAGCCAGGGCGGCGCTGAAGCGGTCGCGGTCGATGGTCCGGTCACCGAAGGCGGCGCGGAACTGTGAGCGGTACCCGGCGTCGGCGCGCAGCTTAGTAAGGATGGCCCCGTATTCCGTGTTAAACTCGGCGTGATTGAAAATGACGTGCTCGGCCTGCTGCTCCAGGGTGAAGGCCCGGAGGTCGTAGAAGTACCGGTCGGCGTAGACGGCATTCAGCAAGGTGGGCGCATTGCGGGCGACGGTCTCCCCCAGGCGGCGGCTCGGCGACCGGGCCAGGCCGTCGGCGTAGCCGTGTTCCGGCTGGTGACAACTGGCGCAACTGAGGCGGTCACCCTCGCTCAGCGCGGAATCGAAAAACAGTTGCCGGCCGAGCTCCCGCAACTGCGGCGTATCCTCGTCCCGCGCCAGGTCGGTGTAGGCGTAGGGGTCGAGGAAGTCGTCGGAGAAGAGTTCCAGGCCGGTGGGGTTGCGGCCGGTGGGGAAGCGGACGGTAGCGGGCAGTCCGCCCTGCCGCTGCAATTCGCCCAGGGAGCGGTAGAGGGGATTGAGGTGCTCCCGCTGGAAGGCAAGGCGGTCGAAGGAGTCAAAATCGGGGGAAGCATCGAGTGCCGCCGCCGCCTTCGCAAGTTGCGTCGCGCTGACGGGAAAGGCCGGGTAAGCATTCAGGGATTCCTGCTGCCGCAGCACCTCCTCCAGTGCCCGCAGGGAAGCGGCGGACTCCGGGATACCGGCCAGGGAGCCGGGCGTATCGAAGCCAGTGAGGTAGAGCGTCGGGATACGGACCAGCTCCAGGCGCAGGGCCTCGAGCAGTTCGTCCATCGGATAGGCTTGGGCGCTGAGTTCCGACTGGAGTTGGCGGGCGTGATTGGTGAGTGTCCGCGCCAGAATCACCAGCTGGGCGGCGTCGACGGGATCGGTGTAGACCAGTTCATCAAGTACCTGCAAGCCCTCGGGGGGCTGCACGGTGGAGTGGGTTCCGTACTTCTCCGCCTTCAGCAGGGGCGCACCGTTGAAGTGCTTGGCCGAGAAGGTGGGATGGGAATATTCCACCAGCCAGGCTACGGATTTATAGGACAGCCGGGTGACTGCGACCTGAGCACGCAACTCCCCTACCCCGACCCGTCCGGCCCGGTACGCTTCCGCTCGCCGAAGCAGCGAATCGGTGGAATCCACGAAAGCATTAAAAGCGGCACCGGTATATCCACTAGCGGCGGGGCGCTGGTAGAAGGAAACCAGCAGGAGGGGAAGCAGGAGAGACGGTAGAAAGCGCAGCATCGGGGCAAAACTAGCCGTACCGCATTAAGCCCAAATAAATTCCGCGTTAAACTACCCCCCGGGGTCAGTCTACCTTCCGGTAGCGGAGCAGGGTCTGACCGGCCTGATCCTTGAGGTAGAGTTGCAGTCCGTCGAATTCGTAGGCGGCCACGGCGGACAGCGCCCGGTCGACGCGGTCGGGCACCTCCGACCCCGGGCAGGCCATGCGGGTGGTGGCCAGGGGGCCGAGGCGGAGGGAGTCTGCCGTCACCGCTTGCAGGGCACCGGTGAAATTGTTGCAGCCGTTGGTACCCATGACGCGGCGGTCGGCGAGGTGGAACTCAATGGTGGGGCGTTGGAGGCCCGGCTGATCGTCGGTAAAAACCAGGGCGATCTCCCTGATCGCTTCGAGCGCCCAGATGTCGTTCAAACGCAGGGTGGCATCGGGATTCTTTTCCAGCACCCGCTCCAGGGTATAGCGTAGGCTGGAGGCATCAGCGGGCACTTCTGCGGCAAGGCGCGAGGTTTCCCGGACCTGCAGCTTGTAGAGGTAGCCCGGCTCGTAGTCGAAGCCCTCGATGTCGGCGTAGAAATATTCCCAGTCGCCCGTTTCGAGGGGCTGATCGCGTTTGACCAGCAGGCAGGTACGCGGACCGGCGCCCTGGCAGTCCACCTTGCTGCTGTTGACCCAGAAGACATGGGCGGTAGAGTTAAACACTTGGTCGGCCGTAGTGGAGCAGGCCGACAGGAGCAGGGCAAAAACGCAGGCAATCGTCAACCGCATGACCAAGAGATTTCCTCTTTCAACGGTTGAACGGGCTTCCTGTTTTCGATCCTTTCCAACCTACTTGGTAAATTCCTTGCGTCGGTTTACCGGGCGTAGTATATTTGCAGCCGCTTACGGCAATTGGCGCGGTAGCTCAGCCGGTTAGAGCGCAGGATTCATAATCCTGAGGTCGGGTGTTCGAGTCACCCTCGCGCTACACAAAAGCCCCGTCGATCTGAGATCGACGGGGCTTTTTACGTCCAGGCAGCCGGACCGGGATCAGTGCTTGATAAACCTGGTCGTATAGGGCCCGGTGGCGGGTGCAAGGAAGCGCAGCACGTACGTCCCGGCCGGAAGCGCTTCCACCTCCAACGGGTAGTTGCCGGCATCGGCAGGCAGGGACCGGGCGCGTATGACCTGTCCCTTCAGGTTGAGCAACTGGACCTCGCGGTACACGTTGCCCTGCGGCAGGCTGATGTTCAACGTGCTGAACGCCGGATTCGGGTACACCCGCAGTTGCGCGACCTCGGAAGCAGAGAAGCTGGAAGTCGATCCTTCCCCATCCGGCACGCTCAGGGAGATCAGTCTCCACTGCTGATTTTCTCCGCCCGGGCCCGACCAGACCTGAATATTGGCCCCGTTCTCCACGGACTGGTCAGCTACGTCGAGGTAGTTGCCGGACTGCCGGTTGCGGAAGTAGAAGTAGCCATCGCCCGCGGAAATGCGTTCCCACTGCTGTCGGGTATCCTCGGTACACGTCTGCTGCACCACGTTCTCCCCGGGCGCGTCACTGTCCGTCATCGGCGAAAGGCACCTCCCGCTGTGACGGACCTGGATCTGGTAGTACCCCTCCCCCTGCTCGTAGAAGGCCCACTGCTGGTTGAGGCCGCCCTGCCCGGTAATTTCGTACTGCTGTACGTTCCCGTTGTCGGCGTAGGATACGTCCTGGATATCGAGCCCCTTACCGCTGATTCGCGAAATGATGTTGTAGTAGGTGGCATCGTCCACCTGGGGTGCGGCCAGGCGCACGTCTACCCGGTTCATATTAAAGCCGCCCGTCAGGATGTTGAGGCGTACCACTTGGATTCCCGCGGTCAGCGCTATCCCCCGGGCCGTTATCGTCTCCCAGTTCTGATATCCGCCCGTGTTGGGCACCGCGACCCGACCGGTGAGATCGACTCCTTCCAAAGAGAGGCTAACCGCACTGGTCGTATTGGGTGTTGAAACCCGGAAACCGATGTCGTACAGGCCTTCGGCGATCACGTCGACGGTAAACTCCAGCCACTCGCCGTCGTCGGTGTAGCCGATATTGAATCCGCCTTCGCTGCAGTTCTCGATGTCCACGTCGGTATCGCGGTACTGGCCGCCGCTGTTGCCGGGACTGAGGTCGTTGTAGGCAAGCCCGGAACCGCCCGCGTCGAAATTCTCCACTTCGATCGTGCCGGGGAGCGCGATGGGCGTTTCGCCATACGGAGTTTGGTCGCCGGCCACGGGAGCGCTTTCGGTCACCTCGACCCGGTTAAAGTTGAAGCCGCCCGTCAGGATGTTGAGGCGTACCACCTGGGTCCCGGCAGCCAGAGGGATTGCGGGGGCCGTAACGGTTTGCCAATCCTGGTAGCCGCCGGTACTGGGTACGGGAACCCGGCCGGTCAGGTCCAGGCCACCCAGGGACATACTTACCGCGCCATTGTCGTTGGGCGTCGAGACCCGGAATCCGATGTCGTACAGACCGTCGGTAGCCACCGTCACCGTGTACTCCAGCCACTCGCCGTCGTCGGTATACCCGATGTTATAGCCGCCCTCGCTGCAGGCTTCGATATCGACGTCGGTATCGCGGTAGGCTCCGCCGCTGTTGCCCGGGCTAAAATCAGTGTAGGCGATCCCCAAGCCGCCCGCGTCGAAATCTTCCACCTCGAGCGTACCGGGCAGTGCAATCGGGGCACCCGAGTAGGGGGCCTGATCGGAGGTCGCGGTACCGTTGGTACTCCAGGTAAAGGTCACCGCGGAGCGTCCCGGAATCGTATAGTCAAATGACCTTCCCTGGTCCCGTACCGAAACGGTCCGCTCCGCTCCCGAGCGATTGTAAGCCAGCGCGAGGCGGGTGGCATCCGGATTTTGCAGGGCGGTGACTAGGACGTCGCGATCGGAACTCGACACGCCGAGGCGTACGGCTCCCGGCCGCACGAATTTCGCCAGTTGACCGATGATGTAGTAGGACACGTTCCGGTCCACCTTACTCCTGGCCCTTACCGTGACGGCGGGCAGGCATTCCGTACAGCCACCTTCGGTATACGGTCCGAGGTCGGGATCTGCGGCCAGGTTCCACTCGAAGACGGACTTCGACCAGTTGTTGATCGATCCGATCACTACGTTTTCCATGTGCCAGCCGAAGTCACCGTCGAAGCTGCCGTTGGAGCCGGTATACTGCTCCGTGAAATACACGCCTTTACCGGTGGCGCTGCGCACCGTGGTCATGGCCGAAATGCTGCCCGCGTAGAGGTGGAAGGCCGAGCCGTCGACGTAGTCGGAGCCGTTGGCGACGGTGATGGGAAAGGAGGTATTATCGCAGTTGTGATCGTAGCCGATGATCAGGGGGGAGTAACCGGCGTCTTCGATTTGGGGACCCAGGTATTCGTCGACGAAGAGGAGCTGCTCGGCGGCGCTCATTTCCATACTGGGATTGTTGTGGGGGTTTTCCGGCTCGTTCTGCGGCGTGATGGCCCAAATCTCGATGCCCTGTGCCCGCATCGCCCTGAGGTAGGTGACGAAGTACCTGGCGTAGGCCTGATAATAGGCGGGTAGCAGTCGACCGCCGACGAAGGAGTCGTTGGTCTTCATCCAGGTGGGGGCCGTCCAGGGGGTGGCCAGGATCTTCAGATCGGGCCGTATCTCCAGGATTTGTTTGATGATCGGGAGGAGGTAGGTGGCGTCGGGACCAGTCAGGCTGAACGCGCTCATGTCCGTGTTACCGTCGGTTTCGTTGTAGGTGTACGAAGAATTGCTGAGGTCCGAAGCCCCGATGCTGATCCGGATGGCCGACATGGCCAGGCCGTCGTTGCCGAACAGTTCCCGCAGGAGCTTCTTCTGCTGCCCGGGCGCGAGTCCGGAAATGACCTGCGCACTGCCCTGGGTGAGGGTGAAGCCGTAGGCATCCAGCGACTGAAAGGTGTTGGTAGCGTCCACCGTGATGACGCTGCTCGAGCTTCCCGCCGTGGTGGCGAACTGTACGGGCGGTTGCTTCGCCAGCAGAACGGACTGATCGCCGCGCGTCAGCCAGGGCGTGACCGCCTGGGCCGTGAGGGCTACCGTGCTCAGCAAAACGGATAAGGAGAGGAGGTAACGTAGGTGCATATGAATCGACTTTAAGGTAAAGAACAAAAAGGCAACCGTACCGCGCCTACCTCCACCGGTACAAGGTGGGTTCCCCGGAGCGTTTTCTCAAAAAAGCGGACTCGACAAACACTCTACATCACCCAACTTTCTCCTGTTCAACCCTTGCAAATCAGCAACCTACTCATCAGCTCGCTCATCCCAGATTACGAATGTACTCGTTCAGGCCCACATCGCGCGGCAGGTCCAGTTTCTTCTTCATCCGGTACTTGGCCTGCTCGATGGCGCTGAGGGTGACGTTCTGAATAGCGGCGATCTCCTGGTTGGCCAGCTCCATGCGCAGGAAACAGCACAGGCGGCCCTCGTTGATGGTGAGATCGGGATGGATCGCCCGTAGTCGCTCCACGAAGTCGCGGTAGCCCGCGTCGAACACCAGCTGAAACTGCTCCCAGTAATCTTCCTGCCGGGTCTCCCGGTCGATGATCCGTAGAACGGCCCGGGTGGCCGACTTCTCCGCGTCCGAGGTGGAAGTGGGCAGCTCCCGGATCTGGTCTTTCATGTCACCCAAAACTTTGTTCTTATGGGCTACCTGGAGGAGGGAAGCCCCGAGTTCCGACTGCTTGTGGCGGACTTCCCGCTGCAGATTATCGTTGCGCAGCCGGAGGATCTCGGCATCCCGGGACATGGCCTCCCGACAGTACCTGCTGCGCTGCTGGCGGAGGAAGTAGGCATTCACCAGGTAAACCCCGACGCCGACCAGGGCGATGATCAGTGCTGCAAACCAAGCCCGCTCCCAAAAGGGCGGCGCAACCTCGATGCGGATTTCGGGGGCTGGTGGACCAGGAGTACCCCCCGCCATTCGGGCCCGTACCGACAACCGGTAAGTGCCGCCCGGGAGCGAAGAGAAGTGCACCTCCTCGCTTCCGGCGGGCAGGTCGGTCCATTGGTCCCGGTAACCATCCAGGCGGTAGGCATAGTGAATGGCGCCCGGGGGCAGCAATGCCTGGTTGGCGAGTTGGATCCGGAGGCCGCGGTCCCGGTAACTGAGCCGGAGCGTGGCAGTTCCCAGGTTGAGTGAGCCGGACTGATGCCCGGTGGCGGGACGAATGGGTTCGTTATCCAGGCTTACCCCCGCATACACCACTTCCGGGGCGGGGTGGCGGAGGGTACCGGTGCCCGGGCGCACCACCGAAAAGCCGTTGACTCCCCCGAACACCAGGCGCCCGTCCGCCAGGGCGGTGGCGGCACCGGCGTTGTAAAGATTATACCCCAGGTCGGGCTCCGGTGGGATGGCTACGACCGAAAGGCTGTCCGGATTCCAGCGGTAAATGTGCGTGCGGTTGCTTATCCAAAGGTGTCCCGCGGTATCCGCTACGATTCCGCTGATGCGGTCGAAGGGATAGCCGTTGGCCACGCCAAAGGTGAGGAAACGGCCCGTGTGGGTGTCGTAGCGGCAGAGCCCCCGGTCCTCCGTACCGATCCAGAGGTGACCCTGCCGATCCTGGAACAGGGATTGGAGGCGGTCGCTGGCCAGTCCGTCGGGGGATTGCCGAAACCGCTGAATGGTACCGGTAGTCCGGTCCAGGCGATTGAGGCCGCCCCGCTCCGTCGCGATCCAGAGGTGACGGCCGTCGCGATCCAGCAGCAGGTCCTTCACCTGGATATCCGAAAGGCCGTCCGCTCCGGCCCCAAAATGAACGAACGAAGTGCCGCCCGCCGGCAGGTAGTCTACCCCACCCCCGAGCAGGCCGACCCACAGGCCGCCGGCTGGATCGAGGGCCAGGTCCCAGACGTTGTCGTGGGCCAGGCTGGTCGGATTACGGGAATCGTGCACGTACTTGCGTTCCCGCCCGGTGGCCCGGTCGAGGTATGTCAGCCCGCCGGCGTACGAACCGTACCAGAGTCCCGCGGTACCCACGGGTTCCAGACGGGTCACCACGCGGCCTGCGGGCGCGCTGTCCGGGCTTTGCCCTCCGGAGGGCGATCCGTCCTGCACCTGCGGCCCCGCCCCCCCGATTGACTCCACCCGAATGGAAGGGGCACCGGCCGAGAACGCGAAGAGGCCTCCGCCGTCGGTCCCGAGCCAGACCCGCCCTTCGGAATCCTGGCGCACGGCCAGCACCGAGCGAAGGCCCGCCAGCCGCTCCCGGGCGTAGTGGCGCTCCGTAACGTAGGGCAAGGGATCGGCCCGCAGCACGTTGAGGCCTCCGTTGAAGCTACCGACCCACAGGTTGCCCAGGCGGTCGAACAGCAGGTGGTACAGGGCGTCGGTATTGAGCGAGCTGGCGCGGGCGGCCTCGTAGTGGTGGCGTTCAATGTGCCCGGTAAGCGGATCGAGCACGGTGAGCCCACCGCCGTCGGTAGCGATCCACAAGCTTCCCCGGTCATCGAATGCCAGGTCGGTAACGATGTCGTGGCTCAGTCCCTGCAGCCGGCTGAAGTGCCGCCACTCCCCGCCCGGCCGGTACTGAAAGAGGCCGCTGCCCGAAGTACCGATCCAGAGGGTGCCGTCGGGCGTCAGCTGCAGCGACTTGGCAAAGGAGGACAGCGAGTATCCAACAGGGGGTCGGAGGCTTTCAACGGTTTGCGTAGCGTGTCGCCACACGTCAATTTGGGCACCGGCGGTCGCGATGTACACGTCTCCCGCCGGGGTTTCCGCGAAGTCGAACACGAAGTCGTTGGAGAGTTGCTCAACGGGCCCGGGAGCGTTATAGGTCCGGAGATGGTGTTTCAGTTGCCGGTGTTCGTCCAGCACGACCGTACCCCCGCCGTAGGTTGCGATCCAGGTCCAGCCCCGGCTGTCGCGAAAAAGATGGCGGACCGTGATCGTAGACCAGTCGACGGGCAACTGACCGTTCGCGCCCAGGCGGAAGGGGATGCCGCGTTCCCCGTCGGGGGGGATGATCTCGAGGCCTCCGTCGCGGTAGCCGACCCAGATGCTGCCGTCGTCGTCTTCCAGCAGCGAAAAGACGGCCTGCCCGCGGGCGGACGACCGGGAAGGTGGATAGGAAACGAAGCGGGAGCCGTCGTAGCGATTGAGTCCGTAGCGGGTCCCGATCCAGAGGAAGCCCTGCCTGTCCTGCAGGAGGGTATGCACGGTATTGTGGGTCAGGCCATCGCCGACCGTGAGGTGATCAAACGGGAGGCCGGGTGCCGCCACGGCGGCCACGGCACCCAGTAGCAGCAGCAGCAGCAGGAAGAGCGGGAGGTGCTTCACGGCGCAAAAGCTACGCACATTGCGGGAAAGCGGGTGGTCAGGCTACGCCCTCGGCAATCGCCCGGATGGTGGAACTGTCGCCCATCGTGTAATAGTGAAGGCAGGGTACGCCGCGCTCCCTGAGTTCCTTACTCTGGGCGGTGCACCATTCGATACCGACCTGGGTACGCGCCTCCGTCGTTTTGGCGTTGGTGATGCCCCTGACCAGGTCATCGGGCAGGTCGACGTGAAAGAGCCGCGGCAGGGCATTGAGCTGGTAGAGCTTGGTGACGGGCTTGAGTCCCGGCACGATCGGCACGTTGATGCCGACCTTCCGGCAGGCGTCGACGTAATCGAAATACTTCTGGTTATCGAAGAACATCTGGGTAACGATGTAGTCGGCCCCGGCTTCCACCTTTTCCTTCACGTAGCGGAGGTCGTGCTCCAGATTGGCGGCCTCGAAGTGCTTCTCGGGGTAGCCGGCGACGCCGACGCAGAAGTTGGTCTTGCTGGCGTGCTCGTCCTTGATCAGCTCGTCGAGGTAACGGCCGTCGTTCATGTCCACGATCTGCCCCACCAGCTCGCAGGCGTAGTGATGCCCCTCCTTTTCCGGGACGAAGCGGCCCTCGAACTTGCGGGCGTCCCCGCGTAGCGCCAGCACGTTCTGCACGTCGAGAAAGGCCAGGTCGATGAGGGCATTCTCGGTATCCTGCTTCGTAAATCCGCCGCAGAGGAGATGGGGCACGGCATCCACGCCGTAGCGGTGCATGATGGCCGCGCAGATGCCAACGGTGCCGGGCCGTTTGCGGATCGAGGTCTTTTCGTAGTAGCCGCTCGGCCGCTTCTTGTACACGTACTCCTCCCGGTGGTAAGTCACGTCGATGAAGGGCGGCTTGAACTCCATCAGCGGGTCCAGAGTATCAAAGATCGCCTGCATGCTGCCGCCCTTTAGCGGGGGCAGGACTTCAAAGCTAAGGAGGGTCTGGCCGTCGGCCTGGTCAAAATGATCGGTTACGCGCATAGAGTAGGCGGAGCTTCGCTCCGGGTTAGAGGGCTATCGCCCGGTAGACGGAACTTCGTTCCTGGGGCAGGGGCTACGCCGTCAGGGGAAGTTCAACAGGGAACGCAAAGGTAAGAATAGTGGTTTTCATTATTCAATGCCGGCGCCCGCTACTCCAGGCCACAGGCCGTCTAAGTGAGCGCAGCGAACAACTCCTCCCACCCCTTACGGTTCCTGACCACCACGTCCAGGTACTCCCGCCACACCGCCCCGTCCTGCTCGGGATCCTTGACGACGGCGCCGGACAGACTGGCGGCCAGGTATTCCACGGCGATGTCGCCGGTGCCGAAGTGGTGACTGAGGGCCCGGCTCTGGTTGACGACGGAGATGGCCTCGGCGGTGGATAGCGTAGAGCTGGGCGACTTGAGCTGGGTACGGCCATCCTCGGTACGGCCGCTGCGGAGCTCGCGGAAGATGGTGACCAGCCGGGTGATCTCGGCGGCGGCATCCTGCTTGACCGGGGGCAGCTCCATGCGGGCGGCGGCGGCGCGGCTGCGGTCGGTGACGATGCGGACCTCCTCCTCGAGGGTGGCCGGCAACGGCATCACCACGGTGTTGAAGCGGCGGCGCAGGGCGCTCGACAGTTCATTCACGCCGCGGTCGCGGTCGTTGGCGGTGGCAATAACGTTGAAACCCCGGCGTGCCTGGGTCTCGCGGTTGAGCTCGGGGATGGGCAGGATCTTCTCCGACAGTACGGTGATCAGGGCGTCCTGGACGTCACTCGGGATACGGGTGAGCTCCTCGATGCGGACCAGCTTCCCGGCGCGCATCCCCGTCATGATCGGCGAGGGTACGAGGGCCGCCTCGCTGGGTCCTTCCGAGAGCAGGCGGGCGTAGTTCCAGCCGTAGCGGAGGGCGTCTTCGCTCATGCCGGCCGTGCCCTGTACGAGAAGGGTCGAATCTCCGCTGATGGCCGCCGTGAGGTGTTCGCTGACCCAGGTCTTGGCAGTACCGGGTACGCCGACGAGCAGCAGAGCGCGGTCGGTGACCAGGCTGGCTACGGCCACCTCGATGAGGCGGCGGTCGCCGAAGTACTTCTGGGTGATCTCGGTGCCGTCGGCCAGGGTGTCGCCCATCAGGTAGCGGACGACGGCGCGGGGACTCATCATCCAGCCCCCCGGTTTTACGCCGGCATCTTCGGCCCGCAGGGCTTGTAGTTCGTGGGCGTAGGCGGTTTCGGCGTGGGGCCTCAGGATCTCTTGCTCGTTCATACGGTCGGCGTCGGCCGAGGGTTTTACTTCGTTTTCGGGGCGGCGCGTCCCACAATCTTGTCGCGGTCCATCAGCAGGGTGGCCAGGCGCTCCTTGCCGTTGAAGAGCTTTACGATATTCTTCTGGTCGGCGTAGAATTCGGTCAGGACGCTGTTTTCCACCACCACCTGTTCGGGGGGCTCCACGTCGTCGGCGGACAGGTAAATCCAGAGCCCGTGCATATCGTCGTCGAGCTCCCAGCCGACGATTTCCGTGGGCACCTCCTGGCCGTTCCATTCGATACGGAAGTGCTTTTCGAGGTAGGCGACGAGGTAGCGGTCGCTGTCGGGTTCCTGATTTTCGGTGCCGAGTTCGAGGGCCGGGGCGCCGGCGTCCTGCATGGCCGCTTCCAGGTCATCGACGAACACCTGCATTTCCACCTGCACCTGGCTGCGGTCGGCGACGTAGCGGACATTGGTCTTGCTCACGTGGTAATCGTGAACGGGCGGAGCAAAAAAGAGGAGGAGGGTGAGCAGGATATTCATGGCGGATCGCGGTTTAGCGGATGCACAAAGGTAACCGATTAGGCGCGCGGAGGGTTGTTTGCCCACCGGTCGCCAGCCCCGCTTACTCCAGTTGGTAGTAGAACACCAGGTTCAGCGTATCCGCGACCGGGGTGCCCTGCCGGGTCGCGGGATCAAATCCGATATCTACCAGGAAGCGGCCCATTTTTTCGGTTTCTTCCAGTAGCGCGCGGTCGGCGGCGATCTTCATTTGGCCGGATACGGTGCTGCCCTGGGTCAGGTCGGGGGCCTTAATGACCAGGTTGGTCACTTCCCTGTCCTTGGGCAGCTCGGAGAGGGGCATGACCACCCAGGTGGACTCCGTCTGGTCGACCCGGATCGAAAGGACGTAGGCGCCGCCGCGCCGCGCCTCACTGGCCTTGGCGGGGTACTTCACGTTTTCGTAGACGCTCTGCAGCAAGTGCCGCTGGGCCGTGCTGCCCGCGGGAGCCTCCCGGAGGGTGATCGGCGTGTCGGCTCCCTGGGCGCTCAGGGAGGTAGCCGGGAAGATCAGGCACAGGCAAAGCAGGAGGGAAAGGGACAGTTGGGTGAATAATTTCATAGTGTTGGTTGGTTTGAATAAAGGGCTAGCGGACTAACCCGCAAGTCGTGCATAAGATCGCAGCCGGGAGGTCTGCTACCGGATGAATTGGCGTTGCACCGGCGCGCCGCCGCCCTATTCTTCCAGTTTGAAGCTGAACGAGATGTAGATACTGGACGGCGTAGGGACGCCCCCGGTGATAGCCGGCTTAAATTTTAGACCAGCCAGGTAAGTGGCGATCCGGTCGGCTTCGTCGAGGAGGGGATTTGGTTCCTCTGCCTCGGTAACTGCGCGGCGCATAGGGGCGGAAGTATAGGCAACCACGGTTACGGGCAGGTCATTACCGACGACCCCACTTGCCCGCGGTTTGGCCGGGACGATAGTTTCGGTGACGTTTCCGAACTCGTCAAACAGCACCTGCGTCAGTATGCTTCCATACAGTCCCTGCTCGCGGGCGGCGGCGGGATAAGAAATTTGTCGGTAGATCGTATCCAGCGTCTCGTGCCACATCGTTTCTATGCGAAAATGCTCATCGAGCCGTGGGGGAAGGTCCTCGATCTGAGCATTCAAGGCGTTTAAAAAAACCTGATCCTCATCAAAGTCAACCCGGTCAGAGCACGCCGCTACGAGGCCGGTCACTAATCCAAGAAGAACAAGCCAGCTTCCGGTATTTAGCCGACGGGGAAGAGTGGGTGTAGTCAACATCATAATTCGCTTCTTTAAGGGTGATGAGAAAAGCGCCGGCACCAGGCGCGGCGCCAGCGTGGCCTGCAGCAATTGCCGGCCATAAGTCTTGACGGGGATGTGCCGCGTAACCTCCGCATCCGCTTCGTACTCGTGCACTTCGGATAATAGGCGGGCGTATACCCAGCTAAGCGGGTGGAACCAAAAGACCGCCGTACCCGCCAGCAGCAGCAGCCGCTCGTAGGGATGTCCGTGCCGCAGGTGGGCGGCTTCGTGGAGGAGGGCGGTGCGTTCCAAGGCGGGGGGCAGGGCGGTAGGCAGGTAAATCCGGCCGAAGGCGGCGTAGGGGGCAGAGACGCGGGCGCTGCGGATGACCCGGAAACCCGCATACATTTCCCGGATTGGGGCGGCGGGGCGCAGGTGCCGCAGCAACCCGAAGACGGCGATGGTCAGGTACAGGAGTGCGCCGGCGGCCCAGATGGCCAGGGTCACTTCCACCCAAGTGTAGGCGGGCGAATCGGCGGCGGTAATAGGTGCGGCTCCTGCGGTGGGTATGATATATCCGACCAGATCGGCGGGGAGGCGGGCCGCGGCTACCGGCCCGCTGAGCGAGATCGCGGGCAGCAGCGGGATCAGCACTCCCAGCCCGAAGGCCGTGAGCAGGAAGCGTCGCCGGCCCCGCCAGTGGGCATTGCGGTGGAAGGCGACGAGGTAGAACAGGAGGAGGGCGGCCCAGACTAGGGTGGCTTCCAGCAGGAAGCGGGGGAGATCGGTACTCATTCTTCTTCGAGTTGGCGGACGAGGGCGTTGAGCTCGTCCAGGGTGAGGTCCTCGTCCTTGACCAGGTAGCTGACTGCCGCCCGCGCCGAGCCCCCGAAAAACTTGCGGACCACCCGCCGCAGCCGCTGCCGTCCGTACTCCACCCGGGTGATGGACGGGGAGTACACGAAGGTGCGGCCGTAAGCCTTGTGCCCGACGAAGCCCCGCTCGTCGAGGGCCAGCATCAGGGTGGAGATGGTGCTGTGGGCGGGCTGCTTACCGGTCTTTTCTTCGATCGAACGGCGCAGGTCGGCGACGGTGCACTCACCGATCTGCCAGACGTGGTTCATGAGCTCTTCCTGGGCGCGGGTGAGTTTTTGCATTTTTAGTTATTTAACGTAAATATACGTTATTTAACTTATAATATAGCTCTATGGCGGTAGAAAGCCGTCGTGCGATTCGCCGTCGTGCGCCAAGCCGCCCCCGCCCTGCATCTTTTTCTTCCTCCAACTTGTTAGTTTTACCTCATAAATACCAGACGCTATGGCATTCCTGCGCCTCTTTAAGACTCCCAAAAACCAGCAGTTCTCCTACAAGCCCCGTTACTGGGACCCCAAAAAGGAGGAGGCCGAAGAACGTCGCCTCCGCGTCGAGGCCTTGCAGACCGGCGGAGTGGAGGGCACGAAGGAGCGCCTGCGCGGCGGTTTCCGTAAGGGCGCCGGCGGCGAGGCGGCCGGCCGTTACCGCAACGAGCGTGTCCGGAAATCGAATTACAGCCTGATCATCATCCTGATTACCCTGATCGTCGTCTGCTACGTAGCGTATAAGCTGTACTTCCCGGATTTCGAGCAGCTGCTCGGGTAATTCTGCGTAGTTTGCGGGTCCTTACTGAACCTTTCCTAATGACGGACAATCTCGTCCACCTGCTCCCCGACGCCATCGCCAACCAGATCGCGGCCGGCGAGGTTATCCAGCGCCCCGCCAGCGTGGTCAAGGAACTGGTAGAGAACGCCGTAGACTCCGGTGCCTCCGAGATCAGCCTGCTCATCAAGGACGCCGGCAAGACCCTCATCCAGGTGATCGACAACGGTTGCGGCATGTCCGAGACCGACGCCCGCATGTCGCTCGAACGCCACGCCACCAGCAAGCTGCGTACCGCCGAAGATCTCTTCACCCTCCATACCATGGGCTTCCGCGGCGAGGCCCTGGCTAGCATCGTGGCCATCTCCCAACTGGAGATGAAGACCCGCCGGGCACCCGATGAGCTCGGCACCCGCCTGGTCGTCGAGGCCACGGAGGTAGTCACCCAGGAACCCGTAGCCGCCCCCCCGGGCACCAGCATGGCCGTCCGCAACCTGTTCTATAACGTCCCGGCCCGCCGCAATTTCCTCAAGAGCGACTCCGTCGAGCTGCGCCACGTGCGCGACGAACTGATCCGCATCGCCCTGGCCCACCCGTCGATCCGCTTCGACCTCCACGTTGACGACCGCCTCGACCTCTCCCTCCCCGCCGGCAACCTGCGGCAGCGCATCATCGCCGTCTTCGGCAAGAAGTACCGCGACATGCTGGTGCCCATCGAGGAAGCCACCGACGTGCTCCGAATCGGGGGCTACGTCGGCAAGCCCGAGGCGGCACGTAAGACTAAGGTCGGGCAGTTCTTCCTGATCAATGACCGCTACATTCGCAGCAGCTACCTCCACCACGCCGTCACGACGGCCTACGATGAGTTGCTGGGTAAGGACAACTACCCCTTCTACGTCATCTACCTCGAGATCGACCCGGCGCGCATCGACGTCAACGTCCACCCCACCAAGCAGGAGATCAAGTTTGAAGACGAGCGCCTGATCTATAACTACCTCAAGGCGACCATCCGCCACGGACTCGGGCGCGCCAGCATCATGCCCACCATCGACTTCGAGTCCGATAACCCCTTTTCCCCCTCCCGCACCAGTCTCCGTTCGCCCGCCATGCTCGATTCCTCCGGCGAGGCCCTGCCGAGTAAAATGAACTCCGATACCCCCCACACCCCGGACGACCGCACCGAGGCCCAGCGCCACGCCAGCAACCTCCGCAACTGGGAAATGCTCTACGACGACCTCGGCATGGACGTCGACACCGATACCGGCGAGATCCTCCAGAGCCGCATGGGCTGGGAAGAGGACGAGGAGGTGCCCCCCACCCAGGGCCGCGCCCCCTACCAGCTTCATCAGCGCTACATCGTCAGCGCGCTCAAGAGCGGCTGGCTGCTCGTCGACCAGCAGGCAGCCCACGAGCGCATCCTCTACGAGGAATTCCTCGGCAACCTGCGCGACAAGCCGGCAACTACCCAGCAGTCGCTCTTCCCCCAGACGCTCGACCTGGCCCACCCCGACGCCGAGCTCATGAGTTCCCTCCTGCCGGAGCTCCGGCAACTGGGCTTCGACCTGGAAGCCTTCGGCGGTGGCAGCTTCATCGTGCGCGGCATCCCCGTCGAACTGGCCGGCCGCCACGGCGAACTCGAACTGCTGGAACGGCTGCTGGAGCAGTACAAGAACAACGTCGACCTGCATAGTCACGGCCACGAACGGCTGGCGCGCCTGCTCGCCCGCACCGCCGCCATCAAGCGGGGCACCGCCCTCGACGAGACCGAAATGCGGTCCCTCATCGACCGCCTCTTTGGCTGCGGCAACCCCCGCACCGCCCCAAATGGCCGCAAGTGCTACCTGAAGTATGAGCTCGACGAAGTCGAACGTCTCTTCGAAGGCTAGAACCGGGAGCTTCCCCCAAGCATTAGTACACAAATCATTCCCCGAATGCCGCCGCTGACCCCCGTTGTAAAAAACCTCCTGATTATCAACGTGGTGGTGTTCGCTGCCATCTTCCTGCTGCCCTACCTCGGCATCAACACCAACATCCTAGCCAATTACCTGGCCCTCCACTACCCGGCCAGCGACCGCTTTCACCCCATCCAGCTGGTGAGCCACTTTTTCGTGCACGGCGGGCTGACCCACATTTTCTTCAATATGTTCGGGCTGGTCATGTTCGGCCCCCTGCTCGAGGCCCGCTACGGCGGCAAGCGCTTTCTCATCCTCTACCTCGTCGCGGCCACCGGTGCCGTCGCCCTCCACTTCGGCTACACCTGGTACCAGATCAATCACTTGGAAGACCTGCTGCAGGCCTTCCAACAGGACCCCACCCTCGCCCACTTCAACGATTTTTTTAACCCCATCGATACCAAGGGCCTTAACATGGACAACGGGGTGAAGGTGAGCACCGTCGTCGCCAACATCCAGAACGAGATCGTCCTCGGCAAGGGCGATCCCGCCCAGACCCTGCGCGACGGCGTCGGTATGATGCAGGAGTACATCGACTTCAAGACCAACGTACCGATGGTCGGCGCTTCCGGCGCCCTCTACGGCGTGGTGGCCGCCTTCGCCATCCTCTATCCCGACTTCAAACTGATGCTCATTTTCCTGCCCATCCCCATCAAGGCGCGCTACTTCGTGCCGGTGCTGCTGGCCGTCGACCTCTTTTTGGGCATCATGGAATACAGCTGGGACCCCATCGCCCACTTCGCCCACCTCGGGGGCGCACTGGCGGGCGGATTGCTGGCTTTCATCTGGTATAAGACGGACCCGCCCGCCGGGACCCGGCGCTGGGACCAGGGCGTACGGCGCTAAGTAGGTTTAATTCATAGTTTGTATGCCTTTAACCCGCTTAGGGTAAATCTTTTCCGCCCGAAAACGTTTTTAAGGGCACACCACGCCAATTATGTTACAATCCATCTGGGACGACATCCGCCGGGAGTTCGATTATGGCAACATGATCAGCCGCATCATCATTGTAAATGTGGCCATTTTCCTCTTCATCAACCTGGCTTGGGTGTTCCTGCGCGTCTTCAACGGCTGGGAAACCCCCAACCTGTACCTCGACATCCGCAACTTCCTGGCCATCTCCAACTCGGGTTGGCACCTGCTGACCCATCCGTGGTCGATCATCACCCACATGTTCCTCCACGAGGGCTTCTGGCACCTCCTCTGGAATATGCTCTTCCTCTTCTGGTTCGGCCGTATTTTCGGGGACCTGCTGGGGGATCGTCGGGTACTCCCCCTCTACATTTTAGGCGGGATCGCGGGTGCCGTGTTTTTCTTCGCAGCAGCTAACCTGACGGGCTTTGGCGGGGACGGCAGCGTGATCCACTACGCCTTCGGGGCCAGCGCGGCGGTCATGTGCATCCTGGTGGCCACCGGGGTATTCGCGCCCGATTACAGCATCCGGCTCTTCCTCCTCGGCAACGTCCGGCTCAAGTACATCGTGGCCTTCGTGGTGATCATGAACATCATCAGCGTCGGCAGCAACATCAACACCGGTGGCGCCTTTGGTCACTTAGGCGGCATCACCATGGGCTTCTTCTTTTCCTGGTACCTGCGCCGCGGTACGGACCTGACCACGCCCATCCAGTCGGCGATCTCCGGCGTCGAACGCCTGTACTCCAACCTCCTCAAACCCAGCAACGCACATTCCAAACGTGGCCCCCACGCCGCCTTCCGCGGAGGGCGCTCCGTGAAGGAGACGGCCACCACCAAAGAACGCCCCGGCTTCATGCGGCGCGCCGGCGGCGCGGCAAAGCCCTCCACCACCACCACGGGCACCCCGACTGAGGGCGAGGCCACCCACCAGGAGCAGCTCGACGCCATCCTCGACAAGATCAAGGACCGCGGCTACAACAGCCTCACCAAGGAAGAGAAGGAATTCCTCTTCCGGGCAAGCAACCGCAACTGACTACCGTGCGCTGGATTATTCCCCTGATCGGCAACCTGTTGGCCCTGACGGCTGCCTTCGGCTTACTGGCACGCTACGTGCCCCCGCAAGTCTTTTGGCCCCCGTCCATCGTAGCCCTGCTAGTACCTGGCTTACTGGGACTCACCGCTCTCTTCCTGCTCTTTTCCCTCACTCGCCGTAGGCGGTGGCCATGGGCAATTTTCCCCTTGGTGGTCCTGGCTTTTTCGGTGCCGTTACTGGACCAGTTATTTGCCTGGTCCCACCGAGCCGCGCCCGCCCTGCCCCGGGAGGAGCCCGCCGTAACGTTCGTAACCGGCAATCAGCGGCTATTTCGCAAAGCCGACGCCGGCCATATCGATACCGGCCGGGTGGCAAAGGTCTTTGGACAGCTGCAGGCAGATGTCGTCCTACTGCAGGAAGTTTGGCCATCCACTCATTCACCCAACTATATAAATGCCATCCAGGCAAACAAGCGCCTGGCAGCCCGCCACCAGGAGCCAGGAACGCTCATTGCGACCTATGGCTCGAACCTGAAGCCCGTCACCTCCTTCTTCACGCCCCCCAACGAATACAACGGCTACATCGTAACGGACGTAAAGACCGACATCGGAACCCTGCGCGTAATTAACGCTCACCTGGAATCCAATCAGATTAGCGGCATGACGGAAGGCATCCGGGGCAACAAAAGCTATACGGATCGGATGGAGACCTTCGCCCGCATGCTGGCCGGCTACGGTCATGCTACCCGGGTGCGCGCGCAACAGGCGGACAAAATCCGGGCGCTCGTAGAGACCAGCCCCTACCCCGTCGTACTCGGCGGCGACTTCAATGACGTGCCCTCTTCCTATACCTACAACCAAATCTCTTCCCCCCGCCTCCAAGACGCCTGGGTAGTCCGCGGTGCCGGGCTCGGGACGACCTTTACCGGTCCGCTACCCGGCCTGCGCATCGACTACTTCATGGTCGACACCAGCCTGACCGTAGTTGATATCGAGCGGCTTCCCCAGCAGTGGTCGGATCACCGTCCGCTGCGGATGACCGTCACCCGCTCCCGGTAGCTCCCGTATCGGCAAGATCGGCACTGCCAGCAATGCTGGTGTAGGCCCCGGTTACCCCCCCAGTACAGGGCCGGTATCCCGGAAGACCGCTGGAAAATCGACGATCTCGTGGGGTGGTTACTTACATATGCAGGGCCCGGTCACCCGTAGCGGCCAGTGCGGCCTCCCGGAAGGCTTCGGTATAGGTGGGGTGGGCGTGGCTCATGCGGGCGGCATCCTCGGCGCTGGCGCGGAATTCCATCAGGGCCACGGCCTCGGAGATCATGTCGGCGGCGCGGGCACCGACCATGTGCACGCCCAGGATTTCATCGGTTTCGGCATCGGCCAGCACCTTCACCATACCTTCGGTATCGGTACTGGCCCGCGCGCGGCCGAGGGCCTTGAAGGGGAATTTACCGGCTTTGTAGGCGATGCCGGCTTCCTGGAGTTCTTCCTCGGTCTTCCCTACCGCGGCCACCTCGGGCCAGGTGTATACGACCCCGGGGATGAGGTTGTAGTCGACGTGGGGATCCTGCCCGGCAATCTTTTCTACCACGTAAATCCCTTCCTCTTCCGCCTTGTGGGCAAGCATGGCTCCGCGGATCACGTCGCCGATGGCGTAGATATGGGGGACGTTGGTCTGCAGGTGATCGTCGACGCCCACCCGGCCCTTGTCGTCCAGGGCAACGCCGGCCTTATCCAGGCCGAGGTTCTCGGTGTAGGGGCGGCGGCCAATGGCAATGAGGCAGTAGTCGTACTCCTTGGTGGTCGATTCTCCGTCGGCCTGCTTTTCGAAGGTGACCGTTGCACCCGTGTCCCCGCCCTGTACATCAGTGACCTTATGCTTGAAGAAGAAGTTGATGCCGTTCTTTTTGAGGGCACGGGTAAGCTCCTTGCTGCAGTCCTTGTCCATGAGGGGCAGGATGCGGTCCTGGAACTCGATGACGTCGACCTCCGTGCCCAGGCGGGCGAAGACGCTGCCGAGCTCGAGGCCGATCACTCCGCCGCCGATGACGGCCATGGTCTTGGGTACCTCACTGATGTTGAGGGCCTCGGTGCTGGTGATGACGCGCTGCTTGTCGTAGTGGAACATGGCCGGGGTGATCGGCTTGGAGCCGGTGGCGATGATGAAATTTTCGGAGGTGAGGTCGCGGTCGTCGCCTTCGTTCATCGCGACGTGCAGGGTATGCTCGTCGGTGAAGGAGCCGTGGCCGTAGAAGACCTCGATCTTATTCTTCTTCATCAGGAACTCAACGCCCTTGACGGTCTGGTCCACCACCTCGTTCTTCCGCTTGATCATCTGGGGCATGTTGACCTTCAGGCCCGTCAGGTCGATGCCGTGCTCCGTGAATTTCTCGTGGGCGTTGTGGTAGTGCTCGGAGCTGTCGAGCAGCGCCTTGGAGGGGATGCAGCCTACGTTGAGGCAGGTACCGCCGAGGCTGTTGTACCGCTCGACGATGGCGGTACGGAGACCGAGTTGGGCGGCGCGGATGGCGGCCACGTAGCCCCCGGGGCCACTACCTACAATGGTTACGTCGAAATCCATGGACATGTGTTTGGGTTGATCAGGTAAAGAAACTTGTTGCGGCGGGAAAAGATGAGGTAGGACAACGTTTATTCCCCGCCGTCGGGTTTCTTCTTCATGGGGCGCCGTCCGCGGCCCCCGCTAGTGCGCTTCTTCCCGGGGGCAGCGGGCGTACCGGAGGCGGCGGGGGGGGGCGTTTCTCCGGTACTGGACGACTTAGGCTTATTGCGGCCGCGGCCGCGGGTGCTGCGTTTATCACTTCCTGACTTGCCTTCGGCCGGTGTCTCGGACTTGCGGCGGCTGCCCGATTTGCGCTTGCTGCGCCGCTGCTCGGCGGGGAGCTCAACGGCCCCCGTGACGTCTTCGTACTCGAAAACCTCCTCCTTGGTCTCCACCACGGCCTGGAAAGTCTGTAGATCGGCGGGCTTCTTGTCCTCGCGGTTGAGCGCGAGGATCTCATGGACCCGTTCTACGGGGATGGGAAAGAGCAGGCCGCGGTTCTCGCGGTAGGTGTAGTACATCAGCCCCTTGAAGATGTCGGTCTTGATGAGGATGCCCAGGCCGGCTTCGGTGCGAAGCTTATCGGCCTTCTTGGGGAAAGCTTCGAGGGCCTCCATGTACGTATCCAGCTCGTAGTTGAGGCAGCACTTGAGGCGGCCGCACTGGCCGGAGAGCTTACCCTGGTTGATGGCGATGTTCTGGTAGCGGGCGGCGGCGGTATTGACGCTCTGGAAGTCGCTGAGCCAGGTGGAACAGCAGAGCTCGCGGCCACAGCTGCCGATGCCCCCGAGGCGACCGGATTCCTGGCGGGGACCAATTTGCCGCATCTCGATCTTTACGCGCAGCTGATGGGAGAACTGGCGGACGAGCTCGCGGAAGTCGACCCGGTCGTCGCTGGTGTAGTAGATGGTGGCCTTGCGGCAATCCCCCTGAAACTCCACGTCGGTGACCTTCATGTTCACGTGGTTGGTGCGGGCGATGGCGCGGGACTTCACCAGGGCCGGGTACTCGAGCTGTCGGGCTTCGTGCATCTTCTCGAGGTCGCGGGGATTGGCCTTGCGGAGCACGCTTTCGGTGACCTTGGCCTCCTTAACGTTCTTCTTCTTGAGTTGCAGCAGCACCAGCTCGCCGCTGAGGGTGATGGTGCCGACGTTGTAGCCGTTGCTGGTTTCTACGGCAACGTGGTCGCCGGTAAACACCTGGAGGCTCGGGGGAGCGTGGTAAAAGTCCTTGGAAGCGCCGTTCTTGAAACTTACCTCTACGATATCGGTGGTGTACGCATCGTCTATTCCGAGGTGGGAGAGCCAGTCGAAGGTGCTCATTTTGTTACAGGAACCCGTGCCGCAGTTGCCTTTGCTTCCGCAGCCTTCCGGAGTTCCGCAGGATGTACATCCCATGTGGTTGTCAATTTATGGTTACGCCCTTGCGGCACGGGACGACGGGGTCACGCGCGCGCGGTGGCGGAGGAGTTGGTGAATGCGGATGCCGGCATCCAGAAAAAGGATTTTAGGGTTGGCGTTGCGTTCGACGTGTTCGGCGCATTCGCTCAACAGTAGGGTGATGCCCGCCAGCTGGTCGTGGTCGATCAGCGGGAGCATCTTGGTGGCGCTTTCCAGCTCTTCGGGGGGCAGCCGGACTCCCTGGTTTGCATTCCCGGTCAGGGAAAGCAGCAAGAACTCCCGCCAGAAGTGCAGGCAGTAGCGAATAAAGTGTTTCTGGGTTTCGCGGCCCAGGCCGGCGAAGGCGTCGGTCCACTCGATCAGGCGCGCCGGACTGCCCTGGAAGCAGGCGCGCATCCAGTCAAGCAGGCGTGCACCGTGGGCATCGGTCTCGCTTTCCGCCAGGGAGGTGGCGAGGTTGAAGTTGCCATCGGCCAGGCGGGCGGCGGTACCCACGGAATCGGGGGTTGCCCCGGCGATGCCGCGGGCAATCAGGGCCGCGGCGATCTCCCCATCGGTGGGCGGCGCCAGCTTGGTGAGCTGGCAGCGGCTGAGAATGGTGGTGAGAATCTGGTCGATCCGCTCGGTGATGAGCAAAAAGATGGTCTGCTCGGGGGGCTCCTCGATCATCTTGAGCAGGCGGTTGCCCTCGTTGCCCAGGTACTCGGGGAGCCAGATGAGCATGATCTTATAGCGGCCCTCAAAGATTTTCAGGTTGAGCTTGCGCAGGATGGCACCACAGCTTTCGCGGGTAATGTTGCCCTGCTTGTTTTCCGCCCCGATGCGCTGCAGCCAGTCGTTGGCCTCCTGGTAGGGGGCGTCGCGGAGGGCTTGGCGCCACTGGGGCAGGAAGGGGTCGCTGGTCATTTTCGAACCGACCGTCGGGAAGACGAAGTGGAGATCCGGGTGCACGGCGCCGGCGGTCTTGCGGCAGGCCCGGCAACGGCCGCAGCTGCGGTCGCCCTCCGGTCCCTGGCGCTCTTCACACAACAGCAGGTTCGCAATGGCGAGCGCGGCGGGCAGTCCACCACCGCCGGGGGCGGCTACGATGAGGTTGGCGTGCGGCAGACGGTCGGTAGCCGCCAGCTGGCGGAGTTGGGTAAGCCCGGTGGGCTGGTGTATGAGCTGATCGAACCGCATGAAGTGAAGG
>JBBSPZ010000063.1:0-23648 GCA_038258275.1 Chitinophagales bacterium
TAGCGCTTGGCGGGTTTCCAGGCGGCGGCGTCGTAGCCGGCCACGTCCCAACCCGGCTGTTCGAGGCGGGCGTCGTAGGTCTCGCCCATGAGGATGTCGGCCTCGAGAATGGGTCCGGTGCTGCCCGTCCAGGTTTCGTCGGTGGCGATGACCTCGGTGCTGCCGTCCGTGTATTCGATGTGCAGCTGTCCCATAAAGCTGGGGTTGACGCCGTAGAATTCACGCACTTTGTCCAGCCGCACGAGCAGGGCGTAGCCGATGTAGCCGGCGTACCAGCCGTCGGCGATGGTGGCCCCGATCACGTTCTCGCCGGCCTGCAGGCGGTCGGTGACGTCGAAGGTCTGGTAGTAGAGCCGCTGGTCGTAGTCGGTCCAGCCGGGCAGGAAGGACTGGTCCCCCACCTTCTCCCCGTTCAGCCGCAACTCGTACAGGCCCAGGGCGGTGGTGTAGGCGACCGCGCGTTTGACGGACTTGCTCGTCGAGAAGGCCTTGCGCAGGTAGCGGGCGGGGGGCAGGTAGAGCTCGCGGTACTTGTCGGTGGTATCGTAGCCCACGTCGTGGCCGATAAACTGTCCCTGCCAGTCGGAAAAGCGCAGGAGACCGGTGGAAAAGGTTTGTTGCTGGCTCCAGTCGCTTTCTTGTCCCGACTCGTCCCACACCCGCACCCGCCAGGTGTAGGAGCTGGCGGACCGAAGGGGGGTACCCGCGTACGCGATCTGGTTGGTCTCGGACGAGGAGACCTTACCGCTGTCCCACACCTGTCCGCCGGGGCCGCCGACCTGCAGTTGGTAAGCCGTCTGCTTGCGGTCGCGCCCTTCCCCTTCCAGGCGCCAGCTGAAGCGGGGGGCTTCCACGTCGAGTCCTTCGGGATTGGTCTTGTACTCCACCCGCGGGGCTTCGATTACCAGGGGCGCGGCCGCGGGTGCGGGGAACTCCGCAAAGGCAGCGAGCTCAGTGGTGAAACACGACAATACAAGGAAGAGGAGGGCAGGGGTAATTCGGCTAAACGGCATGTGGCATGATCTGAATGCCTAAAGCTAGTCCCCCGGCCCACATTCAGTATCCTGTGCTGTGGGGTACGCTCCACGGGGTACAAGGCGACCTCTGGGTGCGTACGGTATTACCTGCTAACCGGCTTCCGGGGGAATTGCAGGGTCGCGATAGCCGGGTAATTTCAACCGCAGATCGACTGCGTCGCGCAGATTGGACCACTCGTACAGATGGCCACGGATTGCCTACCTAACCCCGGCATGGGACATTCCCCCTGCACAGCAATACACCGGGTAGGCCCCGGAGCGGGCCATCCTCAGACTTGGATAGGGTTTCCGCCCGGCACCAGCGAGCGCGTCGGGGTAAACCAATATCGATAAACACTTGTCCTTACACGAAGTATCCCAACGCGGACGCAGGTGCAGCGCTATATTGCAGAATGATCGCCCGCATCTCCCACCTCCTCCTGCTTGCCGCCTGGCTCATTGCGGCACCAGTTGCGGCCCAGGATAGCCTCCTCTACAAATCCCCTACCCTGGAGGTAGAACAGCTCGCCCCCGGCACCTTCCTCCACCGATCCTACCTCAGGACCCAGGACTACGGCAAGGTGGCCTGCAACGGCGTCGTGTTCACCGACGGACCCGCAGCCGTAGTATTTGACACCCCCGCGGATACCGCCGCCGCCCGCGAGTTGCTGGACGTGCTGGAGGGCAAACTGCGTCTGACCGTTACGGCCGTCGTACCGACTCACTTTCATCTGGACTGCCTCGGCGGGCTATCGGAATTTCACCGCCGCCGCATTCCTTCCTACGCCACCCAGGCCACCATCGACCTGGCCATCGCCCATGAGTACCCGGTGCCGCAAAACGCCTTCGATAGCCTGCTGACCCTGCCGGTCGGTGCCCTCTCGGTGGACGTTCGCTTCCCCGGCGCCGGCCATACCCAGGACAACGTCGTTGCTTACTTCCCTACCGACCGGGTCTTGTTCGGCGGTTGCCTGGTCAAGGCCATCGGGGCAAAAAAGGGCAACCTGGACGACGCCGACGTAGCCGCCTGGCCGGTTTCCGTAGCTCGCGTACTGGAGCTTTTCCCGGAAGTGGAGCTGGTCGTACCCGGTCATGGCGCCCCCGGCGACCGGCGTTTACTGGAGTACACCCAACGCCTTTTCGCGAAGAAATAAGGAACCGTGCCCCGGCCATCCACCGGATGCGATCGTTCCGTCATCAAGACAGGCATCCGCCGGGTACCGGGTGGAGTGTCGGTACCGGGAGCAGGACACCCCAGGTTACCACAGGATGCCCCTACCAAATTTATGGGAGAGTTTCACGGAGATAACCAATCGATCCTGCCGTGAAAAGAACCCATACCCTACTATTTTTTGCTTTCGCCTGCCTACTGGGCACCGGCGTCCGCGCCCAGACGTTTGACCTTGCCCTGGACATTGCCCAGGCGAAGCGGATGAACGTCACCGAACCCACCCCCGGTACCTACGCGATCCGCACCACCGGTGCCGATGCCTGGATCCCCGCGAAGCCCTTCATGCCGGGCCCCTATAACCCCAACGAAGTCTACGTCATCAGCTTCGAGTACACGGCGCCCGCCGGCCTCGACTTCCTGGAGATCTTTTACGGCGCGGTGAGCCCCCTCCGTAAGGCGACTTACACCGACCTGCCCGCTTCGACCACCTTCCGGACCTTCAAGGCCTTCATGAAATTCGACGTGGCGAACTGGGACAGTCCCTTTCAGCAGCTGCGGTTCGACTTCAGCCGCACCGGCCTCTATGACCTCACCGTGCGGAACCTGCAATTGCGTGCACCGGAGCCCGGCGAAGTGATCGAGCTGACCCTCAACCCGGAAGAGCTCAACGCCGGTGCCACGACCGTCCTGTCGGACGGATCGGGCGGATTCGACATCGCTACCAGCGGCGTCGACCCCTGGGTGGCCTCCGCGGTATTCACCGGTACTTATGACCCGGCCGAGGTATTCGTCCTGACCTACGACTACGTTTCGGACCAGCCCCTCGATGATTTTCGCGTTTTCTTCGGCGACCCCTGGACGCCCGAACGTATGGCGCTCTTCGGTCCCTTGCCCGCCAGCCCGACCAAGACCCGGTTTACCGGATTCATGCAGGTCGGCGATGTCGACTGGACCGCCGCGGCCGTCGATAAACTTCGCTTCGACTTCGGTCGCCAGGCCGGGAAAACCATAAACGTCAGCAACTTCGTACTCCGGGAACCCACCCACGAAGAGCGCAAGCAGTTCACCTCACCCACGCTAGTCGAGACCGTAGACATCGAGCTCGACGTCACCACCACCAGCGGTGGCCTGACCGCAACCCAGCTGGCGGACGGCGCTTACCGGCTCAACACCAGCGGAAACGATCCCTGGATCAGGAGTCTGCCGGTGACCGACGCCTACGACGCCGACTCCACCTATATCCTTACCCTGGAATACAAAAGCAAGGAGGCCTACAACCTCCTCGAAGTATTCTTCGGCCCCCCCATCACCGCAGCGCAGCTGCTCGCCGCCGGCACATTGTCCGCCGTCAGCGAATGGACCACCCTTACCGTAAACACCCGCCTGCTGGTGGACAACTTCCAGGACAAGCCGTGGACGGATTTCCGGTTTGATTTCGGAAAGAATGAGAATGCAACGAAAGAGATCTTCGTACGCAACATCAAATTGCGCAAGCCCACCCCGGCCGAACGGCTGGCGGAGGAGAACAGCGATAAGTTTCTCAGCCGGGTCATCAATCAGGACTTCATCACCTACCTGAATTCTTCCTTCCCGAGTACCGTGGGGGCCGTTACCGTCGATACCACCGGGGTCACGATCAGCGGAACCGTCAGCGGCGGCGGCGGCGAATTCTTCCTCGCTGAAATTCTTCCCCAGGAATACGGCTTTAACCAGGACACCTTCTCCAACGTACTGCCCCTGTCGGCGACCGACGGAATCTATAGGGTACGGCAGGACCGGTTCTCCGCCCGCGGGGACCACGACTACGACCGCCTCTATTCCCGCTGGGCCGTCGTGACCGCCCCGGGGCCCGGCACCTACGCCCTGGCCTCCTTCGCGAGTTGGCCCACCGACATCGCCTACGCCGCGGAGAACAACCTCCCCGAAGACAAGGCCAAAACCATCAAGGGACTGGACGGACTCGGCGCCGGCACCATCGGTAATTTTGACGACCTGATCGACCTCGACATCAAGAGCATGAAGATCAACCTGCTGCTCAACGGAGTGTACAGCCTCGCCGAATCCGATCTGACCCACGCGTTTAACGGTAAGATCTACAACATCAGCCGGAGCTTCGTGGAGCGGCTCGACGCGAGCATAAAAAAGTGTACGGAAAACGACATCAAAACGGCGCTGGTCCTGCTCGTCCCGCTCAATATCGGCAACGAGGAACTTCGCCGCCTGTTCGTCTACCCCGACGCCATCGACGGCGGCAGCTCCAGCCCCTACAGTATGGCCAACGTGGCCACCGCCGAGGGGGTCGAGACCTACACGGCCATGATCGACTTTCTCTCGCAACGGTACAGCCGGCCCGACAAGCTGTACGGCCGTATGGACCAGTGGATCATCCATAACGAAGTGGACGCCCACACCAACTGGACCTACGCCGGACAGAAGCCCGTGCAGCTCTACACCGAGATCTACGACCGGTCGATGCGCATGGTGCACCTTACGATCCGCAAGCACAACCCCACCGCCAAAGTCTTCGGTTCCTTCACCAAGCACTGGAACAGCGTGGCCGGCAGCAGCAATAATTTCCGCTCCAAGCAAATACTGGACATCCTCAGCCGCCTCACCACCCGCGAGGGCGATTACGAGTGGAACATCGCCTGGCACTCTTACCCCACCAACCTCTTCAACCCGAAGGTGTGGGAGGACCCCATCGCCAAGACGCCCCTGAATTTCGACGCCGAGGAGATTACCCCCCGTAACCTGGAGATGATCGACGCCTTCGTACGCCAGAAGCGGCTGCTGTACAACGGTAAAAAGGTCCGTACTATCCTGCTGAGCGAGAACGGCTTCAGCTCCAACACTTCCCGCAACCCGAACGCCAACGAGACTACCCAGGCGGCGGCCCTGGCCTACTTTTGGAAAAAGACCACCGAACGCCTGCCCGCGATCGAAAATATTCAGCTGCACCGCTGGGTAGACAACCCCAATGAGGCCGGACTGGAGTTCGGACTCTGGACGGTAGTGCCCGGCACTATCGAAGGCTTTAACGCGAAAAAGGAAGGCTGGTACGTGTGGAATGCTGCGGGCACCAACGAGGAGGACGCCGTACTTGACCCCTACAAATCGACCATCGGCATCAGCGACTGGTCCGAGATCCAGTTCGCGGTCCCCACCGAAACCACCCCCCACCGCGTGATCCTGAACATCGTCAACTGCGACGCCAGCCTCGACGACCTGCTGGTGAGCTTCAACGGCGAGAAGAAATTCCCCCTCGGAGGCGGGGCGGTAAATTTCTACAACGTAGCCTCCAACGTGCCCCAGCCCTACGTCGTTACGAAGGGCGGCGTGGTCCTGGCCTCCGACACCCTCTTCGTGGACGACGACCTGGAGCTGCTCATCGACCTGCAGGCCGTGGATAGCCTCACCGCCACCGGCACTTCTCCTACCACCGTCCAACTTTCGTATGCCGGCGCGGCCGCCGGTGCAACGTATGTCGTGGAACGCAGGGAAGCGAACGGCGCCTTCACCGAGATCGGACGCAGCACCGAAACCACCTACACCGACGCTACCGTCACCTCCGGCACCGACTACGCCTACCGGGTAGCCATCGCCCTGGGGGAGGAAGCCCTCTCCTGCTACTCGGACCAGGCCACGGTCGTCGCCCCCTACCTGGTCGTCGATTACCGCAACGGAGACGCCCGCAATCCCGACAACAACAAGATCGCCCCCCAGCTGCGCCTGCGGAATACGTCCACTGCTCCCGCACACCTCCACGACATCACCCTCCGCTACTGGTTCACGGCCGAGGAGCTGGCGCCCCTCAACGTGTACGTCGACTACGCTGCCCTGGGCACCTCCGCGGTCAGCGGCACTTTCACCCAGTTGGCCACTCCCCGTACCGGAGCCACCCACTACCTGGAGGTAAGCTTCACTTCCGACTACGCCGTGCCCGCCCTCGGCAACACCGGTGACATCAAGACCCGCATCGCCAAGCAGAACTACACCGACTTCCGCGAGGGCGATGACTACAGCTACCTGCCGGCTGCTGGCTACGGGGAGACCACCACCATCACCCTCTACCGTGACGGTGAGCTCATCTGGGGAACCGAGCCCACCGAAGTCACGCCGGAAACCCGCCTCGTCGTCCGCTCCCGCAACACCGACAAGCCCGCCAATAACAAGATCGCCCCCCAACTCATCCTGGCCAATACCGGCAATAAGGGCGCTGCCCTCGACCGCATCCGCCTCCGCTACTGGTTCACCCCCGACACCGAAGCCGAACTGCGCTACGCCATCGACTACAGTCAGCTGGCCAGCTCCGGCATCACGGGCTCCTTCGTGGACGGACGCTACTTCGAGGTGACCTTTGCTTCCGCCCTCGGACAACTCGCCGCGCTCAGCTCCACGGGCGAGATGCGCTTTCGGCTCTTTAAGCAGGACTGGTCCAACTTCGACGAGACCGACGACCATTCCTACCCCGGACTGGTGAGGGAGTACACCGATAATGGCCGGGTGACCGCCTATCTCGACGGCGCCCTGGCCTGGGGAACCGAACCGGCCGAAGCGATGACCCCGAACGCTCCGCAGTCCGCCCGTACCAACAGCACCCTCACCGCCGAGCTCTACCCCAATCCGGCCCGCGACTACGCGGACCTGGAGTGGTCCGCCGATATCGAATCCACCGGAAACCTCCGCCTGCTCGATGCCCGCGGCGTCCGTGTGCCCTTCCGCAGCGAGGTAAGCGCTAACCGGTTGCGGCTGCGCTTTGCAGGATTACCCACCGGCATCTACCTGCTGACCGGTGCGGTCAACGGCGAGGCGGTAAGCCGGCGGATCTCCGTGGTGCGGTAAACGAACAACTTCATTAACTAGAATTTCAGATCCCCTTCCGGCCATTCCGGAAGGGGATCATTTTTGGTGCCCGCCACCCCTAAAGTACAGGATGCCCCTGGCCGGCGACCACACTACATTACTGGTCTGTAAAGCCGATTTCATGCACAAGCTAGTTTTTCTCCTCCTGTTACTCTGCACCTGTGTCCCCGCCCAGGCCCAGCTCCCGCCCGTTTTTGACGCGGCCGCGAATGCGGGTGCCCACCGCGCGCCTACCGTGAAGACGTACCTGACGCCCACCCGCATCGTGTGGATGTCTGACACCACCGGCACCTACATCGAGCACCCGGAACTGCTGCTGCAGCCCAGCAACGGTCAGGTGGCCGTCAATGACCCCAAATTGCTGCGGCTGAAGAGCGACAGCAGTCACCACGCCGGCATCCTGCTCGACTTTGGGAAGGAGATCCACGGGGGACTGAAGATCAGCATGGGCATCAAGCCCGATAAGGACCCCGTGAAGGTGCGGGTCCGCTTCGGCGAATCGGCCATGGAAGCCATGTCGGAGATCGGCGGGGAAAAGAACGCCACCAACGAGCACAGCCTGCGCGACTTCGTCATCGAGGTGCCCTGGCTCGGCAGCATCGAGGTGGGCGAGACCGGCTACCGCTTCGTGCGCCTCGACCTGGTGGACGACAACGTCGACATGCCCCTTTACGCCGTGCAGGCCGCCTTCATTTACCGTGACCTCGACTACCTCGGCTCCTTCGAAAGCAGCGACGAGCGACTGAACGAGATCTGGATGACCGGCGCCTACACCGTCCAGCTCAACATGCAGGATTACCTATGGGACGGCGTTAAGCGCGACCGCCTCGTATGGGTCGGCGACCTTCACCCCGAAGTGATGACCATCAGCACGGTCTTCGGCGACAATGAGGTGGTGCCCCGGAGCCTCGACCTCGCCCGCGACCAGCACCCGCTGCCGCAGTGGATGAACACCATCAGCAGCTACTCTATGTGGTGGATACTGATCCACAAGAGCTGGTTCGACCACTACGGGGACCTGGCCTACCTGGAGGAGCAGGAAGAATACATGGTCAACCTCCTGGCCCAACTGGAAACCTTCATTGATGAGGATGGCCGGGAAACCCTCAACGGCGGTCGCTTCCTCGACTGGCCCACCAGCACCATCCCCGAGGCTGTCCACGCCGGCCTGCAGGCCATGATGGTACTCACCTTCGACGCCGCCGGCGAACTGATGACCGACCTCGACCGCCCCGACCTGTGCAAGCACTACGCCGGAGTTGCCGAGAAACTCCGCCAGCACACCCCCCGCAACAACCAGACCAAGCAGGCCGCCGCCATGATGGTCCTGGCCGGCCTGGCCGACGCCGAGCAGAGCAACCAGGACATCCTCAAGAAGGACGGCGTGCAGAATATGTCCACCTTCTACGGCTACTACATCCTCGAAGCCATGGCCAGGGCCGGCGACTACGCCGGGGCCCTAGACGTCATCCGCAACTACTGGGGCGGCATGCTCGACCTCGGTGCCACGACCTTCTGGGAAGACTTCGACATCAACGACAGCCGCAACGCCACGCCCATCGACGAACTGACCCCGGCCGGCTTCGACGATATCCACGGCGACTTCGGGGAATACTGCTACATCGGCTACCGCCACAGCTTCGCCCACGGCTGGGCCAGCGGTCCCACGCCCTGGCTGAGCCAGTACGTGCTCGGCATCACCGTCCACGATGGCGGCGACGCGGTCACCATTGATCCCCACCTCGGTAACCTGGAATACGCCAAGGGCACCTTCCCGACCAAGCACGGCCTACTCACGGTCAGCCACGTCAGGCAGGCGGACGGCAGCGTGACGAGCGAGGTCGATGCGCCGGAAGGACTTAGGGTGGAGTGACTTGGAATTTCAAATTTAAATAGTTCAATTTAAAATTTGCGGAGATGCTCGCTTCGCTCGTGGGGCAGGTTTTCGAATTACCATTTGCTGCGCTGCTCGCTACGCTCGTCCATAAAGACTGATAATTATGCTATTGCTTTCAGCCATATTAATTTCAATTATTCTGCTGATATATCTTTCCAGCATAGGTAAAATCGTATGCGATGAAATCAGTCTTGCACGACCTACGAGCATAGCGAGCATGAATGCGGGCACGAGCATAGCGAGCAAAGCCGCAAATTTTAAATGGTACATGGTACATGGTAAATGGTACTCCCCCACGAGCATAGCGAGCATAGCCGCAAATTTTAAATCTGAAATTTTAAATTTTAAATCCTCCCTCTCCCCCCTCCTCCTCTTACTCCTATCACCAGGCCTCAGCGGCCAGTCCCCCACCACCTGGGCGGCCACCGACGACCTGGGCCGTACCCTGCCGCTCCACGCAGAAACCGGTGACCCCAAGGAGAACCGCACCGTAGGCATCTTCTACTTCACCTGGCTCGGTGCTCACGGCTACGATGCCCACACCCCGCCGCTGGCCGAAGAAGGGGTGATGCCGGTGTACGATTCGGTGGATTACCGGAGTCCGTACGACATCAGCCAGTTGCTGGACGAGCACCCCAAAGACCCCGCCTACGGGCCCGACCTCGCCTTTCACCACTGGGGGGAATCGACCTTCGGCTACTACCTATCCGACGACGACTGGGTGATCGCCAAGCACGCGCAACTGCTGAGCGACGCGGGGGTGGACGTGATCGTTTTCGACATCACCAACGCGCTCATCTACCTGCCGCAGGCGCTGCGGGTGTGCACCGTTTTCAATGGGTTAAAGCACCTCGGCTGGGACGTCCCCCAAGTCGCTTTCCTCACCAACACCCGCCACGTCGAGACCACCACCCGGCTGTACGAGCAGTTCTACGCCCAGGATTATTACCCCGATCTCTGGTTTCAGTGGAAGGGCAAGCCGCTGCTGATGGGCAATCCCGAGGGGCTCTCCGAGGAGATCCGTAGCTTCTTCAACTTCCGCCGCTCCTGGGCCTGGACCGAGGGGCAGGAGTGGTTCGGCGACGGCCAGGACAAGTGGCCCTGGATCGATCACTATCCCCAAAATTACGGCTGGCACGACGGTCCGGACATCCCCGAGCAGATCACGGTGGCCTCGGCCCAGCACCCCGTTTCCAACATCGGGCGCAGCTTCCACGACGGCCACCAACCGGCACAGGACAGCATCGACTCCGGGGCGGGACTCTTCTTCGCCGAGCAGTGGCGACGGGCGCTGGAGGTGGACCCCGAGTTCGTCTTCATCACCGGCTGGAACGAGTGGGTCGCCATGCGCTTCACCGACGGCAAGGCCAGGGAGATCATGGGCCAGCCGGTCGGGAAGGGCGAGACCTACTTCGTCGACCAGTACAACGAAGAATTCAGCCGCGACATCGAGCCCATGCGCGGCGGCTTCCGCGACAATTATTACTACCAGATGGTCGACGGCATCCGCCGCTACAAGGGCACCGCGGCTCCCGTTACCGATACCACCCTGCGCACCATTTCCATCGACGGCGACTTCGCTGAGTGGGACCGCGTAAAGGTCATCTACTCCGACCACGCCGGCGATACGCGTCCGCGCAATCATCCGGGTTGGGGGAGCGAGGGCATCTACCGCGACACCTCCGGCCGCCTCGACCTGCTCGAGGCACGGGTGGCGGAGGACTCGGAATCCCTCTACTTCTACCTGCGTTTCTCCCCCACGCAGCGACTGCCTGCCGACCTGAACTTACTGCTCTCGACCGGCAATTTTACCCCTTCCTCCCTGGGCTACCAGTACCGCATCACCTCGGGCGGGGCCGCCGGTGCGATGACCCTCGAGAAGAGCAATGGGGACTGGCAGTGGACGCCCGTGCAGCCGCTGCGCAGTAACTTCTCCCCGGAGGGCTTGCTCGAACTCGCTCTCCCGAAATCCCTCTTGCCACTGGGAGATGATCCCCTACAGTTCAAGTGGATCGACAACGTCCGCCCGGCTGGGGATCCGATGCGCTTCTACAGCTACGGCGACAGCGCACCGAACGCCCGATTTAACTACGTCTATTATCCCGTAAAACTCCTCCCGAAGTGATCCGTAAAGCATTCAAGATGAAGGTCTTCCCCGCCCAGGTGGAAGAATACGCCAAGCGACACAACCCCATCTGGCCGGAACTGGCCGAGGTGCTTAGGGAGCACGGCGTCAGCAATTATTCCATCTACGTCGATGAGCACAGTTCCGAGCTCTTTGCCTATTGCGAGGTGGAATCGGAAGACCGGTGGGCCGCCATCGCGGAAACCGAAGTCTGCCAGCGCTGGTGGAAGCACATGCGCGACGTGATGTATACGAACGAGGATGCGAGCCCGGTGGGTACGGAGCTCCGGGAGGTGTTTTTTCTTCAATAGTCAGTCGATGATGGATAGGTTCACCACAGAGGTAAAGAAGAGGACGTCACCGAGGTATCACAGAGGTGTAAGTATGCCACGGGCCACTCCGTGGAACTGCTGTGAAGCCCTCTGCACCCGCTGTGGTGAACTTCTCCCCATTATTCTACTCCTCATCCTCGCCTGCGACCTCTCCGCTCAAAAGCCCCTCAACGTAATCCTCCTCCTCGCCGACGATCAGGGTGCCCATCTTTCGGCCCTCGGGACGCCGGGCATCTCCACGCCCAAGGTCGATGCCCTGGCGGAGAGTGGCGTACTCTTTACCCGCGCCTTTGCCGCCGTCCCCTCCTGCTCGCCGAGTCGCAGCTCGATCATGACGGGCATGTATCCCCACGCCAACGGGCACTGGCGGAATACGATCACGCCGAAACTGACGGCTCCGGACAGCGACTTCGGCCGGCAGGCCAGCCGGGTCGACCAGGTCGGCATCCACGAATACATCACCACCCTGCCGGAGGTCCTGCGCGATGCCGGCTACTTCACGGGCATTACCCAGAAATTTCACATGAGTCCGCCGTGGAAGTTCCCCTATACGGCGCGGGACCCCGTGCACCACGATCCCGAAGAATTCCACCGCGTGGTGACCGACTGGATCGCGGAGGCGGGCGACCGGCCCTTTTTCATCCAGGCCAACGTGAGTCCGCCCCACCGCCCCTTCCGCAACCAACTGAAAGGCTTCGAGCAGTACCTTCCGGACACCGCCGGACTGGAAGTGCCGGCTGACTTACCGGACACCCCCGAGCTCGTTAGCGACCTCCAGGAATACTTCGGCTGCGTCCAGCTCGCCGACGCCTGTGCCGGGCGCATCATCGACGCCCTGCGCGAATCCGGTCAACTGGAGCATACCCTCATCATTTACACCGGCGACCAGGGGCAGCCCTACCAGCGCGCCAAGGCCTCGGCATACTACGCGGGCCTGCACGTGCCGCTGGTGATCAGCGGGCCGGGGGTGGTGACCGGTACATCCGATGTACTGGTCTCGCTCACCGACCTGATGCCGACCATCCTGGACTACCTGGGCCTGCCCGTCCCCGAAACCGTCCAAGGAGCTTCTCTTTGGGATCTACTGGACGCCGACCCCGCCAATGACCGGCCACGCCCCTACGTGTACGGGGAGGCGCATTCCCACGGTCCGGCCCGCGACGAGCACTACCCCACCCGCATGGTGTTTGACGGTCGCTTCTATTATCTCCGCAACCTGATGCCGGGCAAATCCCACCGGCTACCGGCCGACCTCACCGACGTCACGCCCTGGGGCAACCACGCGTACACCGCTACCCTTGATGCCGCCGAGAACGACCCGGTTCCCTACCGCTTGCTCAGGGAACTGGAAGACGGGCGCCCCGCGGAGGAGCTGTATGACGTTTCCGTCGACCCCACCTGCATCCGTAACCTGATCGACCTTCCCGAGTACCGGGAGGCACGAGCCCAACTGGCCGCCGCCCTGGACACCTGGCGCGTCACGAGCCGGGACCCGGAGGACGATCCGCTGAATATCCTGACCCGGCAAGCTCAGCCAAGGCAATAGCCGATAAGATCCCTGCTGAATCCGTGCCCCAAATCCGTGTAATCCGTGTTGAAATTTTGCCCTATGCGCTACCTGACCTGCTTTGCTTTGCTGACCTTTTTTTGCACCTGCGGCCCTGCCCCTGCTTCAGGAGATGAGGGGATGAATGGATCGGTGGATGAGGGGATGAATGGGGGAAGACGCCCTAACGTCATCTTTATCATGGACGACCAGCACCGCTGGGACGCGATCGGCAGGCTCAATCCGCAGGTGATCACGCCGACGCTCGATAGCCTGATGGACCACGGCGTCCTCTACGACCAGGCCGTGTGTCAGGCGCCTATGTGCGTGCCGAGCCGAAATTCCATCATGTTCGGGATGTACCCCAACCAGACCGGCGTATTCCGGAATAGCGGGGGGGTAAAAGACGAGGAGACCCCCGGGAAAACCATGGCCGAATATTTCCGCGACGCGGGCTACGAAACGGCCGGCTTCGGGAAGACGCACTGGGGGAAGTACAGGACGGGGATGCGGGGATTCGATACGCGCTACACCTCGGAAATACCGGAAACCGGCGGCAAGAATATGGCGGAAATGGCCCCGGAAGCCAAGGCCCGCTACGATGCGGAGATCGCCGACATGGGCCCCGGCGAGGAGAATAATGTGGGCTACCTGGGCTTCACCAGCGCGCTGCCGGAAGCAGATCACCGCGACGGCTGGATCAATGCCCGTGCCATCGAGTACATCGACCAGCGGGACGACGAGCGGCCGCTCTTCCTCTACCTCTCCTACCTGAAGCCACACGCCGGGCACAACGTCCCCGCCGGCTACGAGGACCGCTACGACGCGTCTACCACCATCTACGCCCGGCAGCCGCCGTGGACCGAAGACTATTCCCCCCACGCCGCCGGCGTCAACCGCCGGGATATGTACGTCGACTACTGGAAAAACGCCACCCCCGAGCAGTGGCAGCTCATGACCATGCGCTACTACGCCAACGTGACCTGGATCGACGACATGATGGGCCGTACCCTGAACGCCCTGAAGGCGAAGGGACTGCTGGACAATGCCCTTATAGTCTATACCTCCGACCACGGCGAATCGCTCGGAGAACACTACTACCGCTTCAACAAGTACTCGCTGTACGAGTCGAGCGTGCGGGTGCCGCTGATCATCTCCGGCAGCGCCTTGCCCGCGGGTTTCGAGCCGGGGACGGTGGATCACCGGGCGGTCGACCTGGTGGATATTCTACCCACCCTACTCGACGCGGCGGACATCGCGGAAGACGGGGAGCTGCCCGGCGTAGACCTGCTCGCCCCACCCACCCGGGAGGGAGGCTTTTCGGCCCTCCACGAGCGGGAGGGGGAAGCCGCCTTCATGTGGCGGACGCCGGAGGCGAAGCTGATTCTGGTCTTTCACCGGCGGGAACAGGCGGTGGACTATACCGCCGACGACCTTATTACCGGAGAGTTTTACGACCTGCGGGAGGATCCGGCGGAGTGGCACGACCTGTACGGTAAACCGCAGGTGGCGGATATGCAGCGGGCCTTCCAGGAGCACCTGCTGGATCGCCTTCGCCAGATGAAATGACCACAGCGTGATCTCCCCTGGTGAAAGCGGCGGTACGCACGTACATTCAGGGAATGAAAAAAGGTAGACTCGAAGCCTTCAGCGACGGCGTGATCGGGATCGTAATTCCGATCCTAGTGCTGGAAATCAACGGGTAGCAGGGAGTACGGTCAGCGCCATCAGCGGCCGGGACTGGAAGGAAAAAATTACTATCGCGCTCCACCTCATCGGTATTGCCGCCGGCTTCCGGAGCACCGGGGTAGCGGGTGCCATGTACGTCGCCATAGCCATGATGTGGGTCATTCCCGACCAGCGCATCGAGCGCATTACCCTGGCGGAGGAAAATTAGTCGTCGCGCACTTTCCCCCCGCTGGTGTGTTTTTTGCACGATTCCCTGCTCTGCTCTCGCCCTCCGGCCGAAAACCTGACCCGCATGCCCCGCTTTCTCGCCGCCCTCTCCCTGACCGCCGCTCTGTTTGCCTGTGAACCGGCCCCGGAGGTGAGCTCCTTCGACCCGGTCAACTGGCAGAGCCGCACGGTAACTCCGATGCCGGAGGATTCCCTGACCACGGGCACGACTTACCTCTCGGTGTACTCGGAGGTCTACAGCCTCACGGAACACAAGACCCACAACCTCACCGCCACCGTCAGCCTACGCAACGTGAACCGCGGCGATACGGTCTACATTAACCAGGCCGACTACTTCAATACGGCGGGGCACCTGATCCGTACGTACTTCACGGATCCGATCTACATCGCGCCCATGGAAACGGTCGAGATCGTCATCGACGAAATGGACAAGTCGGGCGGCAGCGGGGCCAACTTCGTGTTTGGCTGGTCCGTGCCCCCCTCCACGAACCCACCGCTCTTCGAAGCCGTGATGATCTCGACCTCGGGCCAGCAGGGCCTGTCGTTTACCACCCAGGGGGTGGCAATCCGCTAGTTTGACGGCGGCCATCACCTCCGTTCTCTTCCCGATCGCGGGGACCGATTCCCGCGGATCGGCACCCGTTTACCGGGAAATCAACAAATATTTCGATAAACCGGAAAAGAAGAAGATCGCCGTCCATGCGTGTGGAGTCGCTTTTGGGTATCGCTCTTTTTCATCCTGATCGGGCAACAGGCCGTCACCAGCCTGCTGGTCGGGGTCGTCATCGGCCTGACGGCTATGCTCCTGCTGGGGGCGAACTACGTGCAGGACAAGGTCGCCGGCTACGGCATTCCCGTCATCAGCAAGCTCACGGGGCTGATCCTGGCCTCCTACGCCGTACGGAGCGTTTTGAGCGGACTGAAAAACTACTTTGTGTTCCTAAGTTAGCGCCCGTCCACTATATTGGCCGTGGGCCGGTCCGGTCCGTTAGCCAACCGCCATGCCCCGTCTGTTCTGCCTGCTCCTTGCCTGTTTCCTTTGCACCTGCCACCGGCCATCCTCCACTGAGGAAGTCTACGACGTGGTGATCTACGGGGGAACCTCCGCGGCCATGACGGCGGCGGTGCAGTTGCGCAAGGACGGAAAGTCAGTCATCGTCGTAAGCCCGGATATTCACCTCGGAGGCCTCACCTCCGGCGGGCTCGGCTACACCGACTCGGGGAATAAGGAAGTCATCGGGGGACTGTCGCGACGCTTCTACCGCGAGGTGTACGACCACTACCAGGACAGCAGCCACTGGACCTGGCAGAAGATGCGCGACTTCGGCAACCGCGGACAGGGTACCGTGGCCATGGACGGTGAGAGCGGCACCATGTGGCTGTTCGAGCCGCACGTGGCGGAGGACATTTTCGAGGGCTGGGTGGAGGAATTCCGCATCCCCGTGGTGCGCGACGCCTGGCTCAACCGGGAAGCGGGCGTGGAGTTAGACGATAAGCGGATACGTAGCATTACCACCCTTGACGGGACGACCTACCGCGGCCGGGTATTTATCGACGCCACCTACGAGGGCGACCTCATGGCGGCCGCGGGCGTGGAGTACCACGTGGGCCGGGAGTCCAACGCCACCTATGACGAGCAATACAACGGGGTGCAGACGGGTGTTTTTCACCACGGCCACAACTTTGACGGGATGCGGATCGATCCGTACCGGGTGCCGGGCGATCCTTCGAGCGAACTCCTCCCGCTGATCAGTGCCGCGCCGCCGGGGGAAAAAGGGACCGGCGACGACCGGATCCAAGCCTACTGCTTCCGCACCTGCCTGACGCGGGTAGCGGCCAACCGGGTGCCCTTCCCCCGCCCAACCGGCTACGACTCTACCCGGTACGAACTGCTGCTGCGGGTCTACGCTAACGGCTGGCGGGAGACCTTCAGAAAATTCGACGAGGTGCCCAATGGCAAGACGGACACTAACAACCACGGCCCCTTCAGCTTCGACAACATCGGCCAGAACTACGCCTACCCCGAGGCCTCCTATGCCGAGCGGGCGGCCATCATCGCCGAGCACCGGACTTACCAGCAGGGCCTGCTTTACTTCATCGCCAACGACCCGCGGGTGCCGGAAGCGGTACGGACACGCATGGCGGGTTGGGGGCTCTCCGCCGATGAATTTACCGACAACGGCAACTGGCCCCACCAGATCTATATGCGGGAAGCGCGTCGGATGATCGGTGACTACGTGATGACCGAGCACGACATCCTCGACGCCCGGGAAACGCCCGAAAGCATCGGCATGGGCTCTTACCACATCGACAGCCACAACACCCAGCGGTACGTCACGACGGAAGGGTACGTGGAGAACGAGGGCGACATTGGGGTCGGCGGCATGCCGCCCTACGAGATCGCCCTCGGCACCATCCTGCCGCGGGAGGAGCAGGTCGCCAACCTCATTGTGCCGGCGGCCGTGTCTTCGTCCCACAGCGCCTTCGGATCGATCCGTATGGAGCCGGTCTTCATGATCCTCGGGCAGAGCGCGGGGACCCTCGCAACCCTCGCCCTGGGCCGGGAAGGACGGGTGCACGCCGTACTCTACGCGGAGCTCCGCGGGGTGCTGGTGAAGGACGGACAGGTGCTGGAACAGGCCCTAAAATAAACTTGAACCCGCCCCGAAGAAGGCGCTCCGCGTCCCACTAAGTTCACGGGTTGAATCATCCGTTCTACTCCGGCGAGGGTCCGAAGAATCCCAACTCAACCGCCCGCCCGGCGTATTCGCCCTGACGATGGCGGGCATCGGCGCCTTTATCGGTTCCGGTATTTTTGAGCTGACGGGCGAGGCCGCGGCCGGCATCTGGATCCTCCGCATCAAGCAGCCGGAGGCGCCGCGTAAGTTTCGGGCACCAGACTCATTCCCTTCCGACCGGTACGTGTTCGGCGTTCTTCCGTTTTTCTTCGGCCAGGTGGTCGAGAAATAGGATGCCGTTGAGGTGATCCACCTCGTGCTGGAAGATGACCGAGGTAAAGTCCTCCACCATCTCGATGCCGTGGCTGCCGTCGAGGAGGTCGTACTCCAGCAGCACGGCGTAGGCCCGCGAGCAGGTATCCCGCTGATTGGGGATCGACAGGCAGCCCTCCCGGTTGAGCTGCTTCTTTTCGGAGTACTGCAGGATGCGCGGATTGAGGTAGACCTCGAAGGGCAGTTCCTCCTTATCCAGCCGCTGCACCCAGATGATGTTCTTCAGGATGCCGACCTGGGGAGCGGCAATACCGAGTCCCAGGGAAGCGCTATCGGTCACCGTGGCGTGCAGTCGCTGGACGAAGCGCTGCAGGACGGGGTCCTTCGGGTCCACCCGCACCTCCTCGCTTTTGGTGCGCAGCAGCATGGAATCGGCGTAGTTGGTGATCTTCCAGACCCGCATCGGGACGTCGCCCTCCGCGTTCATGATCATCGCCCGCTGGTCGGCGGTGAAAGCGGTTCCGCTGCGGCTGGCTTCCATGCCCGGGCGGGAAGTGGCGCAGCTCACCGCGAGCACCAGCAAAAGGACGAAGGCGAGGTATTTCGGTAGCATTTCAAGGGGGATTGTCGTTTCCGTAGCGGGTGAAAATGATTAGTTGGTAAAGCTCACGAGTTCGATGTCGAACACCAGGTCGGAATCCGGGCAGATCGAGCAGACGCCCTGCTGACAGCTTCCGGCGCTTCCGTAGCCCAGTTCGGCAGGTATCAGTAAGCGGATCTTCCCCCCTTTGCCCACCAGGGGCACCCCCAGTTGCCAACCCTGAATCACCCGGGAGAGGGGAAAGGTAGCCGGTCCCCGACCCTGGGTCTGGTCAAATACCCGCCCGTTCGTTACGAAGCCCCGGTAGTTGGCCGTCACCGAGCTCTGCAGGGTCGGTTTCTCCGCCTCGCCCGGGTCCGTAATGCGGTACAGCAGCCCGGTACTATTTAGCTCCGTATAGGTGATGGTATCGGCGGCAGCGTATTCCTCCACCGAGATCAGTCCCTCCTCGCAGATGCCCGGGGTGGTGATGTCGTCATTCTTCTTGCAGCCTACGGCTAGTGCGGCAATCAGTAAAAAAAGGCTGAAAAAGCGAATAGTCATAGTAGTCGATTTTGTGGGACGCGAAGTTACTACCTGCGGGCGCACGAGCGTAGCGAGGCGCGAAACGGGCACTAATCCACCCATCCACTCATCCACTCATCCACCCCGTCTGTAAACAACGATCAGCCCATATATTCCCAGGCAGTCTGGTAAGTCCCCATCCGCTCCACGTAGGTCAGGAAGCCCGCAAAGAATGGATCGTTCCCGATCGTAGCGCTATCCCCGATCACCACCAGCTGGAGCTTGGCGCGGGTCAGGGCGACGTTCATGCGGCGGTAGTCGGCCAGGAAGCCGATCTCGGAACGGGTATTGGAGCGCACCAGCGACAGGTAGACCACCTCCCGCTCGCGGCCCTGGAAGCCGTCGACGGTGTTGATGGTAATATTGAGCGGGGCCAGGGCGGCCACCTCAAGGCGCTCCTCGGCGCGGACGACCTGCTCGCGGTACGGACTGATCACCGCGATCTCCGGCAAGGGATACTCCGGCGGAATGCTGCCCTGCAGGAGCAACAGGTGCTCGACGAGGATATCCAGTTCGCCGTCGTTGTAGCGGCTCTTGAACTGGGGATGCAGCTTCTCCTCGAAGCCGGTACCGGCCGTGTCGATGAAGACCACGCTTTCGGGCAGGGTTACTCCCGGCAGCGTCCGTTCGGCGATGCCCGGACCGGCCCGCAACTTTCCGGCGTAGAAGTACGCGTTGCTGAAGCCCATGATGCGCTCGTTCATGCGGTACTGCACTTCGAGCAGGGCGTTGCGGCCGTGGCGCTCCAGGGCCTTTTCCAGCAGCGTGATGCCGAAGCCGCCGCGCTCGGCCTCCTTGCTCTTCACCGTGGGCGGGAGCTGGAAAGGATCGCCGGCCAGGATCACGCGTTTGGACCGGATGATCGGGATCCAGCTGGCGGGCTCCAGCGCCTGGGCCGCCTCGTCGATGATGCAGGTCGTGAACTCCCGGTCGCCCAGGATCGAGCTGGCCGCGCCCACCAGGGTACAGACCACCACGTCGGAAGCATCCAGGATATAGCTCAGCAGGTGGTCCTCCAGCTGGCGGGCCCAGCCGCTGAGGCGACCGGCCTCGGCGAAGGTCATGCCCTTGTCGCGGCCGCCCCGCATCTTGCCGGCTTTCTTGCGCAGCTCGGCGGCTTCCAGACGGAGCTTTTTCACCTGCTTGGTATCGGGGTGTCGGGCCACCTGCACCTCGAGGGTGTGGCTCATGACGTCCTCCTCCACCCGACTGATGTTGCCGGTGCGCACCACGCGGATGCCCTGCTCGGCCATGCGGAGGGTCACGAGGTCAGCGGCGCTGTTGCTCGGCGCGCAAAAGAGGATGGCGGATTCGGTCTTCACGAGTTCCCCTACGGCCGCGACGAGGGTGGTCGTCTTGCCCGTGCCCGGCGGACCGTGGATGAGGCTCAGGTGACTCGCCCCCAAAATCTCCCCCACGGCCTCCCGCTGGCTGTCGTTGAGCTGGGTCAGGTGGGCTACGGCTTTCGCGTCGACGGGCCGGTATTCCGCGGGCCGGTTGCCCATGATGACGTCGCGCAGCTCGGCGGTGCGGTCGCCGCGGGCCGTTTCGAGGCGCTGCATGGCCTTATCCATCTCGATGTAGGTGCGTTCGTCGAACATCAGGTCGACGCCGATGCCGCCGCGGTTTAGCCAGGTGGGGTGGTCCTCGCCGCCGAGGATGATCTTCATCTTGTCCTTCTTCACGTACTGGATCACCCCGGAGCGCTGGGGCGAGCGGGCATCCTGCTGGGTGGTAAAGAGGTTGACCGAGGTGCCGGCACGAAACTGGTGGGCCTCGTCGCCCTCCCGCGTCACCGTCACGAAGGGGCGCTCCCCGATGCCGTAGCCCTGGGCGGTCACCTGGAGGTTGTACCAGCAGTACCCCTTTTCCATACGCTGCACCAGCGGCATGGCCTGAATAATCTCCAGGTGGAGACGGCGTTCTTCCTTCCGCTCCAGGTCGATGAGGCGGCGTAAATGGGTAAGTTCGGCTTGCTGTTCGTCCGTCATACCCCAGTAAGCGCCAGCCCCGCCGAATGTTTCGGGCGCGTACGCGGGTGCGGTAAAAATTAGGGACGGCAAAAAAACGCGGCCATGGGGCAATCATGGGGTGGTGGCACGGTACGAAGGGCCCCGGCTGCTACGTTTAAGGCAGGTAACCCGCATCGCGTCTTTTGGCGCGCTATGCCTAACTCCCCCCCATGCTTGCACGCCTACTCTGCCTGCCCCTTGTGCTGTTTTCGCTTTCCCTGGCCGCGTTCCCTGCACCCGCTTCCCTGCCCCCTGCTTCGAGTGTCCAGGATCCCGACGCACTGGCCGCTACCACCGCGGTAAGCTCTCCCACCTGCTTCGGGGAAGCCAACGGCAGCATTAAGATCACCGTCACCGGGGGCGTCACCCCCTACCGCGGCGACGTCGACGCCAACGGGAAAGCCACCTTTGAGAACCTGACCGCCGGAAGCTACGCCTACCAGGTCTACGACGCCGGGGACGTGCTGCTGACCGTGACGGTCGAGCTTGCCCAACCCGATACCCTCCGGTTGGCGGCCTCCACCCTCACCGGCCAGACCCCCGAAGCGCTGGGTACGTTGAATATCGTCCCGACCGGCGGAACCGCTCCCTATGTCTACACCTGGAGCAACGGCGCGGTCGCCGATACCCTCAGCAGCCTGTCCGCAGGCACCTACACGGTCACCGTCACCGACGCACACGGTTGCGGTGCGCAGGAGTCGTACCTCATCAAGGACCTCATCCCCGCCCCCACCGGCAGCTACGTGCTGCTCAACGAGGTCACCTGCGCCGGCGATTCGAACGCTACCATCCACCTCATCGCGGAAGGCGGCGTAGGCCCCTACCACGGCGACATCAATGCGCAGGGGGATACCACCATGCAGAACATGGCGGGTGGCGACCACTTCTTCGACGTGTACGACTCCCGCGATTCGCTGGTCGTGGTGAACGCCTTCGTGTACGAGCCCGACAGCCTGAAGATGGACGTACTCACCCTCTTCGGCGAGCGCGTCGGTACCAAGGGCAAGATCAAGGTCTCCGCCACCGGTGGCGTCAAACCCTACACCTACGACTGGGGCAACATCAGCCTGGCCGGCGACCTCATCGCCGACCTCGACAACGGCACTTACCATCTGCTCCTGACCGACGACAACGGTTGTACCCTCCAGGATTCCTTCGTGGTCGAAGACCTCACCGCTACCCACTTCCTCTCCACCGCGGAAGTGAGCATCTACCCCACCCTCGTGACCGACCACGTGCGCGTAGACCTGCAGGACCAGGCGCGCATCCGCCGCATCACCGTACTGGGCGCAAGCGGCCAACTCGTCTCCCGCCGGCCCTACGCCGACCTGCCGCGGGTGACCGTAGAAGCCGCTCAGCTTCCCCGCACCCCGGGCACCTACGTCCTCTGGATCGAGACCGCCGACGGCCGGGCCCACGCCCAGCGCTTTGTCTCCTCCGGACAGCGGTAAGCCGACTGCCCACCTCCCCAACATCAGCGAAGGCGAGCCTCCCCGGGGAGACTCGCCTTCTTGCTTTTCCGGAAACTTCGGAATTCTAGAGGGCGAAGGTCATGCCGGCACCCACGTTCCAGCCCTGGAAGCCCACCTTGTCCCTGATCACGGGCACGTCGTAGGGCTGAGTGAGGTCGTGGGAGTAGCGGGCCTCGAGGAACAGGCCGGTGTTCTGTCCGAGGCGGGCTTTGGCACCGAGTCCGCCGATCATGGCCACGTTGAAGCGCTCGTAGTTGATGGCGTCGAGATTGATATCGGTGGAGTACAGGTTCAGCTCGATGATGGCTTTCGCGGAGGTCGTCACCTTACCGCCCGTGGCGTAACCCACGCTGGGGCCGAGGATAGCGTAGGGCTGAATGGCGCTCTCGGTGGGCAGGTTCAGTTGCATCAGCAGGGGTGCTTCGACGTAGCTGAAGCGGGTCTTGGCGAAGGCACCGAGCGGCAGCTTCACGCCGGCCAGTTCGACATCCTGGGTAAGGCCGACGCCGGTGCCGCGCTTGGTGAGCTCGAGTCCGGGTCGCAGACTCAGAAAGTCGGTGACGGGCACCTCGGCAAAAAATCCGAAGGAGGGTACCCCGACCCCGACGGTCCGGTCGGTGAACGCGTCAAAGGTATTGCCCGAGCGCAGGGACGACTGGCCGAAGCCCGCCCGCACCCCGAAGGTCGACTGGGCCGCGGCGATACCGGAAACGAGGAGGGCGAAAAAGAGCAGCAAATGGGTTTTCATGGTTGTCAATTTCCTCCTCAAACGGAGCCGGGCTCCCGTCTGGCGCAAAGGATAGGTTAAGGCGAGGGTTAGGAATTGGTTAATGCCCGTCGCCGGCCAAGACATCGGATGAGGCCTCGTGCCTCGGCGCGCATCCGATGTCCCGCCCCTCAGCGAATTAGCTGGACCTTTCCTCCTTGCCTAAGAAAGCCACCGTGATTCTGAAGGAGGTAGGCTTCACCGTTTTGCACGGCGCACTTAGCATTTTAAGGCTCAAAGGTCGAGGCCCTCTGGGCCGACCCTGACTCGACCTAGAAGGCCTCGACCTTTCACTATTCTGACCAGCGAGTAGTAAAGCGTGCCGGGCGCGACCGCAGGTCCGGCAAAATCCGCGAAATCCCGTAGCAGGCCGCCAGCCCTACGGTACTAGCCCTGCGGGAAAATCGGTTTACTA
>JBBSPZ010000064.1:0-23625 GCA_038258275.1 Chitinophagales bacterium
AGGCTCCTCCAGGATATGGGCGTCCATCAGCCGCATTATAGCCAGGTTTTGCTCGCTCTCGCCCTTGGACTCGTAGTAGACGCTGCCCCGGCTCACCGAAAGCAAGTCACACTGCCGACGGATGGACAGCGAAGCCCGGGTTTCCACCCCGGAGCGCCTTACTTCAGGTGATCCCATCTGGCTAAGTTTTTTTTAGAAAGTCGCGCTCCATCTGCAGCTGGCCAATCTTGGCGTAGAGTTCCTTAGCCTCTGCTTCCGTCACGTGGCCGGTGTCCGGAGCGGAGACTTGCTTGCCCTTTCCGGACTCAAAGACCTGCTCCGAGCCAGCGATGAACTCCTGCTTCCACTGGCTGATCTGGTTGGCATGTAGCTCGAATTTCTCAGCCAATTCGGCCAGCGTTTGCCTTTCTTTCAAGGCCTCAATCGCCACTTTTGCCTTGAAGGCAGCGGTAAATCTTCTTCTCGATCGCTTCATGTTACAAGTTAAGTTTTCCAACTTAGCTCGTGGTCCAATTTTGCCGAGGTATTATACTCGGCCGGGGCCGAGGGGCGTACTTTTGCCAGTACCTTATGAAGTTGACTGTTCATGGGACCAAAAAATACGCTTTATCGACCAGAGTAGCGCAAAGCATCCCCTGAATAGTTACGAGGATTTAGTGTTTAGCTTATAGCGTATAGCCTATAGCTTATAGCGCTGACTGCTACATGCTACACGCTACGTGCTATACGCTACGTGCTATACGCTACGTGCTATACGCTACGTGCTACACGCTACGTGCTACACGCTACGTGCTACACGCTACGTGCTATACGCTACGTGCTATACGCTACGTGCTATACGCTGACTCTAATTCACCCTATTAACAATAGCATCCTGGTGATCGATGCTTTCCTGGTGAATGGCGCGGAGGTAGTTTTGCATGAATTCTTCGCTGAGTCCGTGGTTCTTGCCTTTGACGCTGGCTTCTTTGAGGATGGCTTCCCACCGGCTTTCCTGGAGGACGGCGATGTTGCGGGCGGCCTTGAATTCGCCGATTTTGTCGGACATCTTCATGCGGCGGCCAATCATGCCGATGAGCTCGGCGTCGATCTCGTCGATCTGGCGGCGCAGTTCGGTGAGGGGCTCCATTTCCATCTCGTCGACGGTCGGCTTGCGGAGGCGGAGGCCCTGCAGCAATTCACCGAATACGCTGGGGGTGATCTGTTGGGCGGCGTCCGACCAGGCCTCGTCGGGACGGGGGTGAACCTCGGTCATGAGGCCGTCGTAATTCAGGTTAAGGGCTTCCTGGGCGACCTCGGCCAGCATGTGGCGGTTGCCGCAGATGTGGCTGTTGTCGACGATCATCTGCAGGTCGGGGAAGCGGCGCTTCATCTCGATGGCCATCTGCCAGCGGGGGACGTTGCGGTAGGGGGTTTCCCCGTGGTAGCTGAAGCCGCGGTGGATCAGTCCGATCCGCGTGATGCCCGCCTTGTAGATGCGCTCCACGGCACCGATCCAGAGTCCGAGGTCCGGGTTGATGGGGTTCTTGATCAGTACGGGGATGTCGGTACCACTGAGTGCATCGGCGACTTCCTGTACGCTGAAGGGGTTGACGGTGGTGCGGGCACCGAGCCAGAGCACGTCGATGCCGGCCTTGAGGCAGTCGTAGACGTGGCTGGCCTTGGCCACTTCGGTGGTGGTCTTCAGTCCGGTTTCCTCCTTGACGCGCTTGAGCCAGGCGAGACCTTCGGTACCGACGCCTTCGAAGCTGCCCGGTCGGGTACGGGGTTTCCAGATGCCGGAGCGGAAGAGGTCCACCTGCTTGAGCTTCGCGAGGTCCTTGGCACACTGCATGACCTGGCCTTCGGTTTCCGCGCTGCACGGTCCGGCAATCACGATGCCGCGGCCGGGAGTAGGCTCGATGACCTTTTTGATAATCATTTCCATGGTAGTCTATTTTAGGATTTTTTCGATCTGATTGGCCCGCACGATGCGTTCGTAGAAGCCCTCGTAGTCGCGTTTGATGAGTTGCGTGCGGAACTTGGACAGCTGTTCGATGTGTTCGTCGAGGACGTCGAGGACATGGTCGCGGTTCTGACGGAAGATGGGTACCCACATATCGGCCGAGCTCTTCGCCAGGCGGACCGTCGAGCCGAAGCCGGAGCTGGCTAGCTCGAAGATGCGCTGTTCGTCCTTTTCCTTTTCCAGTACGGTCAGGGCCAGGGCGAAACTGGCGATGTGGGAGATGTGGCTGACGTACGCGCAGTGCAGGTCGTGGGCCGCCCGCTCCAGGTGGGTAAATTTCATGCCCGCGCAGCTGAAGACCCGCTTGGCGGTGTCCACGGCGTCGGGGTCGCTGTCCTCCGCGTCAACAATGACGCAAGTCTTTCCGGTAAACAGGTTGGGTACGGCCGCCTCGGGCCCGCTGAATTCGGTACCGGCCATGGGGTGGCAGGCTACGAAGCGGCCGCGGTGGGGATGATCCTTGACGAGGTCGAGCAGCGTTTCCTTGGTCGATCCGACGTCGACGAGGGTCTGGTCCTGGCGGATCACGTCGAGCAGCTGGGGAAGTAGGGAGAGCATGACGTCCATGGGCGTAGCGAGCACGATCACGTCCACCAGGCGGATACCGGCCTCCAGGGGGAGGTCGTCGTCAATGAGGCGGCGGCGGACGGCCTTGTCCAGGTTTTCCTGGCTGGCGTCCATACCGATCACCCGGGTAGCGAAGCCGCTCTCCTTGAGGCTGATGGCCAGGGAGCCCCCGATGAGTCCGATGCCGATGATGCCTACGATCATTGGGCAGGTGATTTTCCTGGCACCTGCGCGCCGCCGCCCAGTCGGTAAAGGGCTTCGATAAGGGTGGCTTCGGCGCTGCAGAGACTGATGCGCACGTACGCCTCGCCGGCCGTCCCGAAGATGCCCCCGGGGGTGAGAAATACGTCGTGTTCGTAGAGGGCGCGGTCGCAGGTGCGGTAGCCGTCGGTGGAGGCGGGGCACCGGGCCCAGACGAAGAGGCCCACCTGGTCGCTGCGGTAGGTGCAGCCCAGCGCGTCCATGATCTGAAAGGCAACCAGGCGCCGGCTGCGGTAGGCGGCATTGAGGCGGTCGTACCAGTCGGTGCCGAGCCCCAGGGCGACCGTTGCGGCCCGCTGCACCGGCAGGAACATGCCGCTGTCCATGTTGGATTTGAAGCGCAGGACGGTAGTCAGGTACGCAGCATCACCGGCGAGTACCCCCACCCGCCAGCCGGCCATGTTCTGCGCCTTGCTGAGGCTGGAGAGCTCCAGGGCGACCTCCTTCGCGCCGGGAACGGAGAGCAGGCTCTGTACGGAATCCGTGAGGATGAAGGCGTAGGGGTTGTCGTTGACGAGCAGGATCCGGTGGCGGCGCGCGAAATCGACCAGGCGGGCGAAGAAATCGGGCGGTGCGGCGGCCCCGGTGGGCATGTGGGGGTAATTGACCCACATGATCTTCACCTTCCCTAGTCCCTGGGCGTCCAGGGCGTCCAGGTCGGGCAGCCAGCCGGACTCCGCCGAGAGGTCATAGTTGCGGACGGTGCCGCCGGCCAGCTCCGTGGCGGAGCGGTAGGTAGGATAGCCCGGGTTGGGGACGAGGACTTCATCCCCTGGATTCAGGAAAGCCATGCTGATGTGCATGATGCCCTCCTTACTGCCCATGAGGGGAAGCAGCTCAGTGTCGGGGTTGAGGTCCACCGCAAAGTACCGGCGGTACCACCCAGAGAAGGCGCGGCGTAGTTCCGGGATGCCGGTGTACGACTGGTAGCCGTGGGCATCGGCGCGGAGGGCGCTCTCGCTGAGGGCGGCGATCACCTCGGGCGCGGGGGGCAAATCGGGACTGCCGATGCCGAGGTTCAGGATATCCTTGCCGGCCACCCGCAGCTGGGCGATCTCGCGCAGCTTGCTGCTGAAGTAATATTCCTTGGTGTCGCCGAGGCGGTCGCTCACGGGTATGATCGGGTGAACGGACGGGGAAGTGACGGGGGTGGTCATGGTCAATCAGGGTTTTTCGCCGGCGGGGTAAATGCCCAGGATGCGCAGCTCCTGGGAGATGGGCTGAATGCCGCTCAGGGCTTCCTGGACGGTGATGTCGCCGTTCAGCAGAAAATCGACGTAAAAACGATACTGCCAGGGACGGCCGACGATGGGCGCACTCTGGATCTTGGTAAGGTTGATCTTGTAGGCGTCCAGTACCATTAGCACCCGGGAGAGACTCCCGGCCTCGTGGCTGACGGAGAAGCTGAGGCTCACCTTATTTCCGTCGTCGGTAGTGGTGTCCCGCCCCTTCTCCAGTACCAGGAAGCGGGTATGGTTGAGCTTGTTGGTTTCAATCCCGTCGGCGAGGATTTCGAGTCCGTACAAACCTGCGGCCAGGCGGTGGGCCACGGCCCCGCGGGTACGGTCGTTGCTTTCCATAACGTGGCGGGCGCTGAGGGCGGTATCGGCGGATTCCACGAGGCGGATCAGGGGCCAGGCCTTGAAGAACTCGCGCACCTGCATCAGGGCGATGGGGTGGGAATACACTTCGCGCAGCTCTTCAATCCCCACCCCGGGCAGGGCCATGAGGTTCTGGCGGATGCGCAGGTAAACCTCGCCGGTGATGCGGAGCTGGGAGCGCTGGAGCAACTCGTAGTTGGCCATCAGGCTGCCGGCCAGCGTGTTCTCGATGGCCATCAGCGCTACGTCGCTTTCCCCGGATTCCACCTGGGCGATGACATCGGAAAAGGTATGGCCGGGCACGGTCACTACCTCGCGGTCGTGGAAATGCTCGCGCGCCGCCGCCTCGTGAAAGGCGCCGGCATAGCCCTGGATGCTGACGCGAAGCTGGTGGAGTGCGGTAAGAGGTAGCATAAGAAGTGGAAATAAAAAAAGCGGTGCCCGTACTTGGGGACCGCTCAGCTGCTGGTTCGTTTGTCGTACTCAGCGTCCCCCCTACTCGCGCAGGCCGTAAAAGCTAAACCAGAAATAGGGGGTGGAATACTTCATCGTGCGACAAAGCTATGGTACCCGATCCGAACAACAAAATGTTGTCCTGGCAAGCGAGAAAAGAAGGTATTCGGCCCTTGCCGATCGTCCGGTTATCTTTGCGGCCTAATTCAACCGTATGCGCCTGTTCCCCTTTTTGCTGCTCACTCCCTTGCTGTACCTCGCCTGCTCGGCCGACGGGACGGCCGGGTACCAGGAGCTCGACCTTACTCCCTACAATATCCCCGTCACCATCCAGGCCCCCGACAGTGCCAAGGTGGTATCCGGTAGCCTCTCCGGGCTGATCGACGACGTCACGGTGAAAAGTCCGGCCGACCGCTACGCCCTCCAGATCCTGGCCAGTGCCGCCTCGACGAACGACATGACCCGCCTCAAAGCCGAGGAACTGGAGCTGGTCCGCGAAAACCGCTACTTCGAACAGATCGTGAGCGAGGAGCCCGCGGGCTTCGTCTTTGAGAACCGCATCGATACCACCTCGCTCTACGGCTTCCGCTACATCGTGTACCGCGGCGACCGCGAGATCGTTTTCCAGAACACCTTCGACGGCGTGTTCTCCCTGGAAGAGATCCAACGGATGTACGACAGCGTTAAACCCGCCAACTAATGAACCTTAGCATCATCCTCCGGGGCATGGCCATGGGCATCGCCGAGGCCATCCCGGGTGTCAGCGGCGGCACCATCGCTTTCATCACGGGCATCTACGAACGCCTCCTGCAGGCCATCGGTGCCATCCTGGGCACCAAGGTCGCCGGCACCTTCCGCCGGGAAGGATTCCGGCCCGCCTGGCACACTGCCGACGGTGCCTTTCTCCTGCAATTGGGCGGGGGCATGGTGGTCGGACTGGGTTTCGCCGTTGTCGTCATTGCCTGGTTGCTGGAGCACTACCCGACCGTGGTCTGGGCTTTCTTCTTCGGCCTCATCATCAGCTCCGCGATCTACGTAGGTCGGCAGATCAGGCACTGGAGCAAGTCAGTGGTCACCCTGCTGATCGTGGGCACCGTCGTCGCCTATTTGCTCACCACCATCAATCCCCTGGCCGGCAGCACCTCGCCGGTCATCGTGTTCCTGTCGGGGGCGATCGCCATTTCCGCCCTCATTCTCCCCGGCGTTTCCGGCAGCTTCATCCTGGTGCTCCTGGGCATGTACACCGTGGTGTTCGGGGCCGTGCGCGGCCTGACGGGCGGACAGGACGGGGCCCTCCTCATCGTGATCTGTTTCGGCGCCGGCTGCCTCGTGGGCCTGGCCGCCTTCTCTAAGTTGCTGACCTGGACGTTCAAGACCTACCCCGACCGCACCTTCGCGATCCTTACCGGATTCATGATCGGCTCGCTCAACAAGCTCTGGCCCTGGCGCAATGCCGTCACCACCCGTACGGACAGCCACGGCACACTGGTCCCCATCATCGAGGCCAACGTGATGCCCGGCAGTTACACCGGTATCGACCAGGTTCCGGATCCGCCGTACGTACTCGCGGCTCTCCTTTCCCTGATCGCCGGATTGGCTATCGTCTTCGTGCTGGAAGCCACTGCCGACAGCAGGAAGGCAACCGAGCCCTTTGCCGGAGAAGAATAACTACCCCGGTATGCCTACTTACGCCCTACTGGGCTATCCCCTCTCTCACTCCTTCAGCAAGGGATACTTCACGGAAAAATTCCGGGAGTTGGGCCTGTCCGACACCCACGAATACGTGAACTTTGAGCTAGCTGATATCAGCCAATTCAGGAAAAAGCTGGAGGAGTATTCGGACATGGCAGGCTGCAACGTGACCATCCCCTACAAGAAGGCCATTATTCCGTTGCTGGACGAACTGGACCCGGTAGCGAAGCGGATCGGCGCCGTGAACACCATCCGCATAGCGAACGGTCGCCTGATCGGGTACAATACGGATTACCTGGGCTTCCGCGCGGACCTGCTGGAGGAGATGCAGCAACAGGGTTGGAATGAGGAACTGGCCGGCAACTCCGCGCTGATCCTGGGCACGGGCGGGGCCTCGCTCGCGGTCGAAGCCGCCCTCCGGAGCCTGGGCGTGAGCTGTACCTACGTCAGTCGTAATCCGCGGGCCGGTCAGTTGGAGTACGCAGCGGTGGATGCCGACGTCATTGCCCGGTATCACCTCATCATCAACACCACGCCGCTCGGGATGAGTCCCCGGGTAGATGCCGCCCCGGCAATTCCCTATACGCTCCTGACGCCGGCCCATTTTTGCTACGACCTGATCTACAATCCCGCGGAGACCAGCTTTATGCGGCAGGCCAGGGACGCGGGCGCGGGTGCGGCGAACGGACTCGGGATGCTCCACAAACAGGCCGAAGCGGGCTGGGCCATCTGGAACGAAAAATAAGTGCGATATTCCACGATCACCGCAACCACCGATCGTGCACAACTTACTTCCTGCCTTCCTGCTGCTCCTCTTCAGCGCCACCGCCTCCGCTCAGGACCTGAGCCTTTTCGAGCTCTTCACCGACCACGCCGTACTGCAGTGCGACGTCGTACATCCGATCTGGGGCTGGGCAAAACGCAACCGCACCGTCACCGTTGCCCTCGATGGTCAGCCACTGACTACCCGGGCGGGGAAGGACGGCGCCTGGTCGCTGGATCTGCCTGCCACCGGAGCGGGCGGTCCGCATAGGCTGACCATCTCCGACGGGCGGTCGACGAAAACCCTGAGCGATGTATACTTTGGCGACGTCTACCTCCTCTCCGGTCAGAGCAATATGGAATATCGCCTGGCCCAATCCGACCCCGACAGCACCCGCGCCCGCGCCATTGCCGATCCCCTCATCCGGCAGGTACTGGTGAGCAAAACAACCGCCGGCCAGCCCCGGGAGCATATACAGCTGGACGAAGCATGGAAACCCGGCACGGCCAACGAAATTGCCGACTTCAGCGCCGTAGGGAGCTACTTCGCCCACTACCTCCGGGAGGGCGGCGTCGAGGTACCGATCGGGCTGCTCCACTCCAGCTGGGGAGGAAGCCGCATCGAACCCTGGATGAGCGCCGAGGCATTGGGTATCGACTCCGAAGCCGCGGCAGCCGACGAGGAGGCCCGCATGAAACAACTTACCGCCCAGGCCAGGGACCATTACGCCGCGACATTTGCCGGGGAAACGATACCCACGGAGGATAACGGCAAGGCCAACGGGTACCTGGGAGACGAGGTCGACGAAAGCAAGTGGGGGACCATGGAACTTCCCGGTGCGTGGGAAGGGAAGGGATACGCCAACGTCGACGGGGTGTTTTACTTCCGGCGCACCTTTACCCTGACCGATGCCCAGGCCGCCAGCGATGCGACCCTCTACCTCGGACCGATCGACGACGGCGATGAAACCTACATTAACGGACAGCCCGTAGGCACCACCCCCACTGCGTATTCCGAAGAACGGGAGTATCCGGTGAGCGCGAAGGTGCTCCGCCCCGGGAAAAACACCCTGGCCATCCGGGTAAACGACACCGGCGGCGGCGGCGGACTTATGGGCAGTGCGGATATGATGCGGCTGGAAACGGCCGGCGGAGCGGTGCCCCTGGCCGGCGACTACAGGTACCGGATTGGAAAAATGTCCACGAATACCCAGAGCAATCAGGTGCCCACCACCCTCTACCACGCGATGATCGCGCCCATTCAGCAGTGGCCCCTCACCGGCGTGCTCTGGTACCAGGGGGAGTCCAACGCCGGAGCCACTGCCGCTCCCGCCTACGCGGACCAAATGCGCACCCTGGTCACCTCCTGGCGGGAGCGTTTCGGACAGGCCGATCTGCCCTTCTACTGGGTACAGCTGGCGAATTATATGGACGCACCCACCGGTCCGGACCAACCCGGCTGGGCGACACTCCGCCAGAGCCAGACGGCGGCACTCGACCTACCCCGTACCGGCCAGGCCGTCATTACGGATATCGGGGAAGCCGGCGACATCCACCCCAAAAACAAGTGGGAGGTGGGCCGCCGCCTTTCGCTGCATGCCCTCCGGGACATCTACGGCAAGGACGTGCAGGCCAGCAGCCCGGTGGCCGACCGGCTCACGGTGGATCAGGACGTGGCCCGCATCCACTTTGCGGAGATCGGCGAAGGACTTATGGTCAAGGCAGCGGAGGGCGACCGCTACCGCGCCGTGAAGTCGCTCGCCGTTCAGGAGGAAGGCGGGGAGTGGCACTGGGCCGTTGGCACGCTGGATGAAACGGACAATACCCTTACGGTGGTCAATCCTGCCGGCACGCCGATCAGGGCCGTCCGCTACGCCTGGTTCAACAATCCGGACGATGCCAACCTGTTCAGCAGCGAAGGCTTGCCGGTCACCCCCTTCGAACTTATCGCAGAGTGAACGAGATTCCCGGCGTGTCGTAGCTTTGGCCGCCTTGGAACTTGGGACTTCATACCGCAGCATCTGGAAAGTCAGTCTTCCGATCATCATCGGCAGCGCCGCCCAGAACGTGGTAGCCTTGACCGATTCCGTCTTCCTGTACTACCGCAGCGAGGACGACTTCGCGGCCATCGGCTTCGTTTCCGCCTTTTACATCATCGTGGCGGCGATCGGCTTCGGGTTCAGCCGGGGCGGTCAGATCATCATCGCCAACTTCGCCGGTCGGGGCAAGCCGGAGAACGTGGGGCGCTCCTTCTACAGCACCCTTTACTTTGAGTTCGCCCTGGCACTCGGGGTCTTCTTTTTCATGACCTACGGTGCCTACTGGCTGTTCGCCTCCCTCGTTGATTCCGACGTCATCTTCTACAAATCGCTGGAGTACCTCGAGACCCGCAAGTGGGGGGTGTTCGCCAGTTACCTGGGGGTAGCCTGTCTGGCGCTCTACACCGGTATCGCCCGACCGCTGTTCATCATTGCAGATACGCTGGTGCTGGCGGTCACGAATATATTCCTCGACCGGGCGCTGATCTTTGGCATGTACGGCTTCCCGGAAATGGGGATCGCGGGAGCGGGGCTGGCCAGTACCATCGCGGAGTACGTAGCGCTCCTGGTCTTCGTGGTCTACATGTTCTTCGACCGGAAGAACCGCATCTACCGCATCGACCGCTTGCCGGGCTGGGACCGCAAACTGATCCGGGAGATCGTGGGCTTGTCGGTGCCCATCGTCGCGATGTCCATAGTAGGCCTGGGCAGCAGTTTTTTCTTCCTGGGCCTGGTCGAAAATTTTGGGGAGCGGGACCTGGCCGTAACCAATATCGTGCGCATCGCCTACCTCATTCTTAGTATCCCGGCCTGGGGCTTTTGTACCGGCATCAACACCATCGTCAGCTACTTCGTCGGCAGGAACGAGCGCCAGAAGGTCAAGTTGGTCCTGTGGAAAACTTCCTTCCTATGCCTCGGGGTGACCTTCATTATGGGCCTACCCCTGCTGCTTTTCCCCCGGGAGGTGCTCTACCCCATCCTCGGAGACGAACGGGCCTACCTCATCGAAGCGGCCTATCCCGTTTTCTGGGTGCTGCTCGGCATTCTGATCGCCTTCAGCTTCGGGAGCATCTTTTTCAACGGACTGATCGGCGCGGGGCAAACGAAGAAGGCGCTGATTTACCAGACCATCTGCGCGCTGGTCTATATGGCCCTCATCTTCCTGGTGGTCCGCAGCGGTTGGGGAAACCTTTCCCTGGCGTGGAGCATGGAAATCATCTACTGGATCCTGCTCTTCGGACTAACCTTCCCCTACTTCCGGAAGAAGAAATGGCGGACGGGTTAATTGCGTTATTTCCGTAGGCAACGCAACCTCGATCCGGTAAAGCAACAAACAAAACGGGGATCACCCGCCGTGCGAATGATCCCCGTGATGGGTATTTCTGCGCCCGGCAGGGGCGGTGAGCTTAGGCGGACTCCAGGGCAGCGGCACCGCCGACGATCTCGAGGATCTCGTTGGTGATAGCTTCCTGGCGCGCTTTGTTGTAGCTGATCTTGAGGTCGCGCAGCAGGTCCTGGGCGTTCTCCGTAGCCTTATCCATAGCCGTCATGCGGGCACCGTGCTCGGAAGCGTGGGTATCCAGCAGGGCCGCCTGAAATTTGGTCTCTAGAATGCTGGGTACCAGGTAGGCCAGCAATTCCACCTTCCCGGGCTCGAAGATGTAGTCGGCGCGGTACTTACTTTTCGCGGAGCTCTCGCCCCCTGCACCCTTCGTGAGGACATCCTCTACGGGCAGGTACTGCTCGCTGGTCGCATACTGCACGGCAGCATTCTTAAAGCGGGCGTAAGCGAGGTATACGCGGTCGTAACGGCCGGAGCGGAAACGGTCCATGATCAGTTCGGGCACTTCCTTCGTGTGATCGAAACTCAGGTTCTCGAAGAGGTTCTGGAAGTCACCGACCACCTTCACGTTCTCGCGTTTGCCGTAGTGCTTTCGGAAGTACTCCGCCCCTTTACGGCCGATGACGATGATATCCAGCGGGCCGGACAGCTTACCCAACTCCCTGATCGACGCTTCGGCGGCCTTGATGACGTTGGTGTTAAATGCACCGGCAAGTCCGCGGTTGGAGGTCACGACCACCACGCAGGCACCGTTGAGGGGGCGCACCTTGTTGAATACCGTATCGGCATCGCCCTCCAGGTTCGTCAGGATGTTGCGCAGCATCTCATCGAGCTTGTCGGCGTAGGGCCGCAGTTCGGTGATGGCCTGCTGGGCCCGGCGCAACTTGGCAGCCGACACCATCTTCATGGCGCTGGTGATCTGCTGGGTGCTTTTAACCGAGCGGATCCGTTCGCGTACTTCCTTGAGGTTTGCCATGGGAGGGGTTTCTTAGATTGTCGGCTACTTAAATTGGGGGGTGAGTTCCTTAGAAAGCGATTCGAGCTTCGCGAGGTCCTCTTCCTGGTATTTCTTAGCGCGGAAGTTTTCCAGCACTTCCGGGTACTTGCGTCCGAGTTCTCCGAGGAAGAGTTTTTCGAAGTCCTTGATCCGGTCGACGGGTACATTACGCAGCAGGTTCTTGGTGCCGAGGTAGATGATCGCGGTCTGCTTTTCTACCGGAACGGGGCTGTACTGCGGCTGTTTGAGGATTTCCACGTTGCGCATGCCCTTTTCGAGGATACTCATGGTGGAGGCGTCCAGGTCGGAGCCGAACTTAGCAAAGGCTTCCAGCTCCCGGTAGGAAGCCTGGTCGAGCTTCAGCGTTCCGGATACCTTCTTCATCGGCTTGATCTGGGCGTTTCCGCCTACCCGGGATACCGAAACGCCCACGTTGATCGCGGGACGGATACCGTTGTTGAAGAGGCTGGATTCCAGGAAGATCTGTCCGTCGGTGATCGAGATCACGTTGGTCGGGATGTACGCCGAGACGTCACCCGCCTGGGTCTCGATGATGGGCAGGGCCGTCAGGGAGCCACCGCCCTTCACGATACCGGCCTCGCTGAGGCTGACGGGAAGGTCGTTCATGCTCTGGGCCAGGGCATCGTTGTCGATGACCTTGGCGGCACGCTCCAGCAGGCGGCTGTGGAGGTAGAATACGTCGCCGGGATAAGCTTCCCGTCCCGGAGGACGACGGAGCAGCAGCGATACCTCGCGGTAGGCTACGGCCTGCTTCGAGAGGTCATCGTACACGATCAGTGCGGGACGACCCGTATCGCGGAAGTACTCTCCGATGGCCGCTCCGGCGAAGGGCGCGTAGAACTGCAGCGGCGCGGGCTCGGAAGCAGAGGAGGCGACAATGATGGAATAATCCATGGCCCCGTTTTCCTCGAGGGTCTTGGCGACCTGGGCAACGGTGGAGGCTTTCTGCCCGCAGGCTACGTAAATGCAGTACACGGGCTCCCCCCGGTCGTAAAATTCCCGCTGGTTCAGGATGGTATCGATGGCGATGGCGGACTTTCCCGTCTGGCGGTCACCGATGATCAATTCCCGCTGGCCCCGGCCGATGGGGATCATGGCGTCGATGGCCTTTACGCCGGTCTGCAGGGGTTCGTTCACCGGCTGGCGGTAGATCACCCCGGGAGCTTTGCGCTCGAGGGGCATTTCGTAGGTCGTACCGGGGATATCGCCCTTCCCGTCGATGGGCTGGCCGAGGGCGTTGACCACGCGGCCAACCAATCCTTCTCCGACCTTGATCGACGCGATCCGTCCCGTGCGGGAGACGCGGCTTCCTTCGTGGATACCTGTGGCGGAACCCATGAGTACCACCCCGACGTTGTCTTCCTCCAGGTTAAGTACAATGGCTTCGGTGCCGGTTTCGAAGGTCACGAGCTCACCGGCCTGGGCGTTGTTGAGGCCGTAGACCCGCGCGATGCCGTCACCGACCTGGAGTACCGTTCCGTACTCTTCCAGCTCGGTAGCCGTATCGAACCCTGAAAGCTGTTGCTTCAGGATTGCGGAGATTTCATCAGGTTTTACGTCAGCCATGGCTTATTGATCTTTGCAGTTTGTAGAGGTGCCGCCCGTGGGAGGCTATTTATGGAGACCGATCAGGATGATCAGTCGGTGATTTTATTTACGTACACGTTGGGCTTCCGCAGCTCGGTCTTCATGTTCTTGAGTTTATGGGAGACGCTGGCGTCGTAGACGCGGCCATCAAACTCCAGGATAAAGCCACCAATGAGCTCGGGATCGATCCGGGTCTCCAGGTCGATGCGCGCTTCCGTCATGTGGGTAGCGATCAGCTTCTGCTTCACGGCCTCCAGGGTGGTGGCGGTGAGGGGGGCGGCGCTGGTCAGCCTGACGGTCGAGATGTGCCTGATGGCCTTGTACTGGGTATTAAATTCCTGCAGAATGCCCAGCATGTCGCCTTCGCGGCCTTTGTCAATGAGGAGCTTGACGTACAGGCGGATTAGCTGATCGACCCCGGCTTTGTCGAGCAGGGCGGTGAGAATGGTCTGCTTCTTGCTGGGATTCACCACGGGACTGCTGAGCAGCATGGCGAAGTCGCGATTCTTGCCCATCGCGAGCAAGGTATCTACGTCGGCCTTGATCTCCTCGAGGTCGCCGCGCTCCTGGGCGAGCTCGATCAGTGATTGGGCGTAGCGCTTGGCTACGGTTGGGTTGGTCATGGGGGGGGCTTAGTTTAGGTCGCTCACGAGCTCCTTGACAAAAGCTTCCTGGTTGGCGTCGCTGCGAAGGTCCTTCTGCAGGATCTTTTCGGCGATCTCGATGGCCATCGTACCGACTTCCTTCTTCAGGTCGACCATGGCGGCCTTGCGCATGTTCTCGATGTCGCGTTTCGCATCCAGGGCTACCTTCTGAGCGGCGGCGCGGGCTTCGTCGCGGGCGGCGGCGATCATCTCCTTACTCTGGCGTTCGGCCTCGGTGATGATGCGGGTACGCGCTTCCCGCGACTCGATGAGGAGTCGCTGATTCTCGTCGGCCTGGGCTTCCATCTCGGCACGGGCCCGCTTGGCCTCGTCAATGCTGGTCTGGATCTCGTCGTCGCGACGGGTCAGGGCCTTCTGGATCGGCTTCCAGGCCAGTTGAGCCAGGATGGCGTACAGGACGAGGAAGATGAGGACGGTCCAGAAAATCAGGCCGAAATCCGGCTTAATGACGCTAAAATCGGCAAGAAAGAGCGTAGACATTAGGTAAGGTTTAAAGCTCAGATGAGTCGGTTCCTAAGCGGTTAAAAGTGGATCGGAGCCGCTGCCAAGCGCAGTTCGGCTCCGACCCGGTGGTGTGGCCTGGGCCCAAGCTGCTGCTAGAGCAGTTTGTCCAGAAGACCTACGATGATCGCAAACAGCGCGGCACCCTCGACGAAGGCGGCGGTAAGGATCATGGCACTACGAATATCGGCGGCGGCTTCGGGCTGACGGGCGATGCTTTCGGTAGCTTTGCTGCCGATCAAACCGATTCCGAGTCCAGCGCCGAGGGCGGCGATACCTGCTCCAAGAGCTCCCATGTTGAATAATTTAATGGGTAAAGAAAAGTCTTATAATCCTGCTTCCTGACCGGTCGTGTCCTGGTGGACGCCCCTGCCAGTCAGCAAAGTAATTGTACGTTTTAGTCCGCCTGGGTGTGCATACCGGTAACGGCTCCGCCCATGGCTCCTCCTTCGGCGACCTTGAGCTCGCCGTGGTGACCGGCCTCGTCGTGGTGGTGGGCATCTTCGACCGCCGCGCCGATGTAGCTGGCGGAAAGAATGGCAAAGATGAATGCCTGTACGAAGGCCACCAGCAATTCAATGCAGTTCATGAACATCGTAAAGGCCACCCCGACCACCGCACCCGCGCCCGCGCCCACGACGTTTTCGCCGTTGGCTCCGAAGATAAAGATGAGGCTGATGAGGCTCAGGATGATGATGTGGCCAGCCGTAATGTTGGCGAACAAACGCACCATCAGGGAGAAGGGCTTAATCACCAAACCAAGAATCTCCACCGGCGTAAGGATAAAAATCTTGATCAGGGCAGGCACCCCGGGCATCCACAGGGTGTGTCCCCAAAAATGCTTGTTGCCGTGGAAGTAGGCGACGAAGGCCGCGATAACGGCCAGGGCCATGGTGACGGCGATATTACCGGTGACGTTGGCTCCTCCCGGGATGAAGGGAATCAGTCCCAGCAGGTTGCAAAACAGCACGAAAAAGAACACCGTCATGATGAAGGGCTGGAAGCGGGCGTAGTGCTTTTCGCCGATCATGGGGATGGTGATCTCGTCGCGGAGGAAGACGAAGAAGGGTTCCATCAGGCTCTGGATGCCACTGGGTGCCCGTCCCTCGTTTTTCTTGTATCCCGACGCTACCGCTCCCCACAGGAAGATGAGCAGCAGGGCCGCGAGCAGCATCGTGAAGACATTCTTGGTGATGCTGAAATCGTAGAAGCTGGTGATACCCCCACCGAGCAGTCCGCCTTCTCCCACGGAGGGAGCATCGAGCAGGTACTGCTGGCCGTCGATGCGGGCGTAATAAATGTCGCTTTTTTTCCCCTCGTCGGAAGTCACGACCTCGTGGGCGATGCACTCCACGTGATGCTCACCCTCCATCAGCGCGGCACCGGCATTTGCCAGGCGGTTGACCCGGCCGTGATTCATAATGTAGCCGTCCACGGCGGTCTCCCCGTGGTGGAACATGCTGCTCAGGCCGGAGGTCAGCCCGTAACCGGGAGCGTAGAGGAAAACCGGAAGGGGAAGGGTCACGTCACCGAACACATGGAATTCGTTGGCATCCGCGATGTGGTGGAGTATGACCCCGGCAGGATCATACTCGTCGCCATGTCCGCCACAACTCTGATGAACATCCGTTTCATCACCGGCACTTCCGTGGTCACCCGCCGTACCCTGGTCGTTCATTTCCTGGGCGGAGGCGAGGCCAACATGGAAGCAAAGCAAAAGAATAAAGACGAAGCGGGCAGTGAGCGTCATGCGTTGGGAAGTTTTGCTATCCCTCAAATGAGCCGCAAAGGTAACACAATCCCTGTTAACATACTAGCTCGACGCTCGTGTTTTTTGCCTTGGGGTTAGGTGGATAGCGTGTAGCTTATAGCGGGTAGCATGTAGGGAGCGGTACCCTACGCCATCCGCTATATGCTACACGCTATATGCTATCCGCTATACCCTTCACCCTACAGCTCCAAATCCGCTCCCACCTCCTCGTGCCACTCCAGGCCATGCTTACCCAGTACGTCGAGGAAGGGATCGGGATTGAACTCCTCTACGTTGTACACGCCGGCCCCGTCCCACTTGCCCTGGATGAGCATCATGGCACCGGTCATGGCGGGCACCCCGGTAGTATAGCTGACGCCCTGGGCGCGGGTTTCCCGGTAGGCGCGTTCGTGGCTGCAGTTGTTCCAGATGTAATAGGTGCGCTCTTTGCCGTCCTTAATGCCGCGGATGCGACAGCCGATGCTGGTCTCGCCGCTGTAGTTTTCTCCCAGTGACCCGGGATCGGGCAGTACGGTCTTGAGGAACTCTAGGGGGATGATCTCAACCCCCTGATGATTTACCGGCTTGATCCCGGCCATACCGATGTTCTGGATCACCCGCAGGTGGGTGAGGTACTCGTCGCCGAAGGTCATCCAGAACCGGGCGCGCGTCAGGGTCGGAAAGTGCTTGACCAGGCTTTCGAGTTCCTCGTGGTAGAGGACGTAGCTGGGCTTGGGTCCGATGTCGGGATAGGTCAGGTCCTTTTTGATGCTGAAGGCGGGGACCTCCACCCACTTGCCGTTCTCGTAGTACTTGCCGGGCTGGGTGATCTCGCGGATGTTGATCTCCGGATTGAAGTTGGTGGCGAAGGCCTTGCCGTGGTCGCCGGCGTTGGCGTCCACGATGTCGAGGTAGTGGATCTCGTCGAAAAAGTGGGTGGCCGCGCGGGCCGTAAAGATGCTCGTCACCCCGGGGTCGAAGCCGCAACCCAAAATGGCGGTAAGCCCCTCGTTCTTGAAGCGTTCCTGGTAGGCCCACTGGTGGCTGTATTCAAACTTGGCCTCCTCCTTGGGCTCGTAGTTGGCCGTATCGAGGTAGTGAACGCCGGCCTCGAGGCAGGCGTCCATAATGGTTAGATCCTGGTAGGGCAGGGCGACGTGGATGACCATAAAGGGATCGTAATCCTGGATCAGCTTGGTCAGGGCGGGCACGTCCTCGGCATCGACGGCCGCGGTGGTGACCTTGTCGTAACCGAGATCCTCCCGGATGTCCGCCGCGATCTCGTCGCACTTGCGTCGCGTACGGCTGGCGATCATAAATTCGGTGAATACGTCGGGATACTCCGCACACTTATAGGCTACTACGCGTCCGACGCCGCCGGCGCCAATGATCATTACTCTAGGCATTTGTTTTGTTTTGCTTGGCTAACGCGGGGGCGGGGCCGCGGGTGCAATGAAGACCCGCTTTATTGCGCACGAATCCCGCACAAGGAGTTTATTCGACCCGATTCCTCACTCTATCCGGACGCGCCCGGTGTACTGGTGAGCCGCGCCCGTGGCCGACAGGAGGTACACTCCGGGAGCCACCACGGGAAGCGTGAGCTGAACCTGCCCCCCGGCCTCCGCCCGGATCCCCACCCACTCGTGCACCAGCCTACCATCCGCCCGGTACATCCTGATCCGGTCGAATCCGGGCATTCCGGGACCCGCACCCAGCGTGAGCTGATGCGTAGCGGGATTGGGATAAAGCGTAAGGGCGACGGGCGGAACGGAAGCCAGGGAAGTGGTGGTGCCCGCGGTCACCTCGTACACCCTGCCCCGTAGGTCGGCGAGGTAAAGCGCCCCATCCTTCCCCTCCCCGAAGGTGGTGATGCTGCCCGCCGGGGTATCGGAGAAGACGCTCACCGCGGCCGTGCCGGATAAGTTGGTATCGAAAAGGAATACCCGACTGCTCGCGAAGTCGCCGAAGACGTAGTAGCCCTCCAGGTCACTGTGGGGGCCGCGGTAGACAAAGCCACCCGTCACCGATTGACCACTGAATCCTCCGTTGCCGCTCCGCGGATAGTCGAGGACCGGATCGGTGTAAGATTCCCCGGGACTGCCGCATAGGCCGGAGGGCTGGGAGAAGGCGATGAGGCCCTCCCGGCAGTTCCAGCCGTAATTCTGCCCTCCCGCTCTACCGGCGGGCTGGAAATTTATCTCCTCCCGTTGGCCCTGCCCGACATCGCCCATCCATAAATCGCCCGTCAGGCGATCGAAGGAGATCCGCCACGGATTCCGCAACCCCAGGGCCCAGATTTCATCGAGGGTATCTGCGGTGGATAAGAAGGGGTTTTCGGCCGGAATGGCGTAGGGCTTGCCGTCTGCCTGGCGATCGACGTCGATCCGCAACAGCTTTCCCAGCAGGCTGAGGGGATTCTGGGCATTACCTTTTGGATCGCCCGCCCCGCCCCCGTCGCCGGTAGGGATGTAGAGGTAGCCGTCGGGACCGAAGGCCAGGTCTCCGCCGTTGTGGTTCGTTGCTGGCTGGGGAATGGTGAGCAGCTTGATCTCGGTAGCCGCGTCGACCATGCCTTCCCGAGGCACGGTAAACCGACTGATGGTAGTGATCAGCGGTAAGTTTCCTTCCGTACCGGGAGCAGTGTAATTGACGTAGAAGTAATTGCTGTCCGGGTAGTCTGGGTGGAAGGCCAGTCCGAGCAGCCCGCCCTCCGATGCGGCATCTACGGATCCGGTAATGTCGAGAAAGAGGCTGGTGACCTGGTTGGCCAGCTGGTAGGCCTGGATGCCGCCCTGTTTCTCCACGATGTAGAGCAGGTGGTCGTCCGCACCGGAGGAGGCAACGTCTACGGGCTGCGCGAAGGTTACGGGTAGTTGGTCCAGGACCAGGGCGGGTTGCGCCAGGAGGGGCTCGGCACGGGCCAGGAGGAGCAGGAGAAAAATTAAGGGGTATAGTTTGGGCATGCTGCGGGGTTCAGGTCAATGAATTAAGGTACGGGTTACGTCCCGCATTCGGGCGAGGACCGGACCGTCCGGCCGTGATCACCGAACAAGTACCCCCCATACACCCGTTTTATTATTGAATCCCCTATTTTTTAGTATTATTTTATTTATTTTCCTATGGTCATCCGAATTTTACCCCTGCTCGCACTTTTTGCCCTTTCCCTCACCAGCTGCGACGTCGAACAGACCGAATCGGGGGAGTTCCCCGAAGTCGATATCGACACCGAAGCCGGTAACATGCCCGAATTTGACGTCGACTGGGCGGACGTGAACGTCAACACCACCACCCGGATGGTCGAGGTACCCCGCGTCACCGTAGAAATGGTGGAAGAGCCGGTTGAAGTCCCCGTACTGAATGTAGACTGGCCCGACGACTACGGCGAAACCGCAGAACAGACCTTCATGGTGGAAGCAGACGTGAACCAGGAAGCCGACCTCGAAATCCAGGAAATCTTTACCGACGGAAATCGGATGATCGTGGTCGCTAACCTCGAAAAGGACGGAGAGCTGCTTCAGAACGGAGCTATGATGCGCGTCAGCGACCAAGTCGTCGTCAACGCACCCGATATGGATATCCGCTATTACATCATCGGCGACCGGCCGGCAGGAATGGCCGACAGCCGTTACCGCTACATCAGCAGCCGCAATGACATCTCCGATATGATGCAGAACGGGAAGTCCATCTACAGTAGCAACTAATACCCTACCGATTACCCTAAATGCACCGTGCCCCGCTGAAGCCATCAGCGGGGCACGGTGCATTTAGGGAGGGATCACCTCCTTCCACCCCCTCACCTGCACGTAGTCGCGAAACCAGGTGATCTGCCGCTTGGCGTAGCGCCGGCTGTTGCGCTGGATGAGTGCTACGGCGCGATCGCGGTCGTACTCGCCGGTAAAGTAGGGCCACCACTCCTGGTACCCCACCGTCTGCAGCACCGGCAACTCCCGGTAGCCAATTAGCGCCCGGGCTTCCTCCTCCAATCCCCCTTCCACCATCCGTTCTACCCGGCGGTTAATGCGGTCATAGAGCACGTCCCGTTCCGTGGCGGGTTGCACGTAGCGGCACCGAAAAGGTCGCTCAGTGGTCTGCCCGAGAAAGCTGCTGTAGGGTACGCCCGCGGTGTAACAAATGCGGAGCGCCCGTTCGAGGCGTCGGCCGTTTTGTTGGTCCACCACCGCGTAGTAGTCCGGATCGTGCAGTGCCACCGCCTCCTGGAGGCCCGGCAGCCCCCGCGATTCCAGGAGGCGTTGCACCCGCGCCCGCGCCGCAGGCGACACCTCAGGAAACTCGTCCAGGCCTTCGCAGAGCGCCCGCAGGTACAGGCCACTTCCGCCGACCAGGACTACGGTATCATGGACTTGAAACAGCGTATCCAGCCGCCGCAGCCCCTCCTCCGCGAAGCGCCCGGCGGAAAGGGGATCGGCCAGCGACCGGTCCGCAAGGAAGTGATGGGGCACCGCCGCCAGTTCCTCCTCCGTGGGCCGCGCGTTGCCGATGCGCATCTCCCGGTAGAACTGTCGGCTGTCGGCGCTCAGGATCTCGGTAGTGTAGTGGCGCGCTACCTCGATCGCTAGCCGGGTCTTTCCACTGGCGGTGGGCCCGCCGACGACAATCAGCTCCCCTCCCATCCTCAGGCTTCCTGTACTTCCAGGATACCGTGCACGAAATCGCGGGTGGCTGCGGCTACCCGCTCTTCCTGACCGGACAGGGCCCGGATAAAGGCACTCCCGATTATGGCACCCTCGAAGTACTCGCAGGCGGTGCGGAAGGAGGTGGCGTCGCTGATGCCGAAGCCGATGAGCTTGGGGTTGTTCAGCTGCAGGGCATCGATGCGATCGAAGTAGGCCCGCTGCCGGTCGGTGATCACGGAGCTGCCCCCGGTGATGCTGCTGCTCGACACGACGTAGAGAAAGCCGGTGCTGGACGCGGCGATTTCCCGGATGCGGTCGTCACTGGTCTGCGGGGTAATGAGGAAGCTAACCTGGAGTCCGGCGGATTCGGCGAGTTGGCGGAAATCGCGCTGGTATTCGTAGGCGGGCAGGTCGGGCAAGATGAGGCCATCGACCCCGGCAGCAGCGGCGGCCCGTACGAAGCGCTCCATCCCGTACTGCATTACCTGGTTGAAGTAGCCCATGAGGACCAGGGGAATCTGGGTGTGCTCCCGGGCTTCCGCGATCTGTTCGAAGAGCACCTTCAGGGTCATGCCGTTCTGCAACGCCTTCATGCTGCTCTGCTGGATCGTCTCGCCGTCGGCCATGGGATCCGAGTAGGGCACGCCGATCTCGATGAGGTCCGCGCCGGACTCGGCGAGGCTGCGGATGATGGTGACGGTACTTTCCAGCTCGGGGTGGCCGGCGGTGAAGTAGATATTGAGGACGTCCTTCTTCTTCGTGGAAAAAAGGGTGGCTAGTCGGTTGGTCATACGGGCACGGAATCTAGGTAAGCGGTAAAGGCGGCGAGGTCCTTGTCGCCGCGGCCGCTGAGGCACACGACGATCACGTCCTCCGGCCCGTATTCCATCTGGTCGAGGGCGGCAAAGGCGTGGGCGGTTTCCAGTGCGGGGATGATCCCCTCCTGCCGGGCCACAAAGAGGGCGGCGGCCAGGGCGTCATCGTCGGTCACGCTAATGGCTTCGGCCCGCTTGCTGTCGATGAGGAAGGCGTGTAGCGGTCCGATACCCGGGTAATCCAGGCCGGCGGAAATGCTGTAGGGCTCGACGATCTGCCCGTCCTCGGTCTGCATGAGTAGCGTTCGGCTGCCGTGGATAATGCCCTCGGTGCCCAGTTGGCTCGTAGCGGCGGATTCGCCGCTGTGTACGCCCAGTCCGGCGGCTTCCACGGCGATCAGGCGCACCCGCTCGTCGTTCAGGTAATGGTAGTAGGCACCGGCGGCGTTGCTGCCCCCGCCCACGCAGGCCACGATGGCATCCGGGTAATCGCGCCCGAGTTTTTCCTGCAGCTGCCACTTCGTCTCCTCGGAGATGATGGACTGGAAACGGGCCACCATGTCCGGATACGGGTGCGGACCGACCACCGACCCGATGATGTAGTGGGTGTCTTCCGGATTGTTGATCCAGTCGCGGATGGCCTCGTTGGTCGCATCCTTCAGGGTACGCGAACCGCTGCGGGCGGGACGTACCTCGGCACCGAGCATGCGCATGCGCGCCACGTTCGGCGCCTGCCGCTCGATGTCGACTTCGCCCATATAGACGATGCACTGCAGGCCCTTCAGGGCACAGACGGTAGCGGTGGCTACCCCGTGCTGCCCGGCGCCGGTTTCGGCGATGATGCGCTTCTTGCCCAGCCGCTCGGCCACCAGGATCTGCCCGATGGTGTTGTTGATTTTGTGGGCGCCGGTGTGATTGAGGTCCTCGCGCTTGAGGTAGATCCGGGCCCGGTAGTGCTTGCTCAGCCGGTCGGCGTAGTAGAGCGGACTGGGCCGCCCAACGTAATCCTTGAGCAGCAGGTCGAATTCCCGCTTGAACTCGGGATCGGCCATCATGCCGAGGTAGCTGCGTTGCAGTTGTTCCACATTGCCGTGAAGCATTTCCGGGATGTAAGCCCCCCCAAAACGGCCATAGTAGCCGCGCTCGTCAATATCAATCTTTTTCATACCGTAGTTGCTGTTCTGGAGTTAACGAAGGTGAGGAGGTTTTTGATCATCAAACGGCCGTGTTCCGTCATGATACTTTCTGGATGGAATTGTACCCCGAAGATGGGGTACTGCCGGTGCTGCATGGCCATGATGCCGCCACCTTCGTCCGTAGCGGTCACTTCCAGCTCGGCGGGCAAAGTGGCCGGATCGATCACCCAGCTGTGGTAGCGGCCGGCGCGGAAGGTGCCGGGCACCCGGTCGAGGAGGACGTCGTCCGTGAGCGTGCGTTGCATCTCGGTCTCCACGCCGTGGTGTACCTGGGCCAGGTTGTGCAGCGCCCCACCGAAGGCCTCCCCGATCGCCTGGTGGCCCAGGCAGACGCCGAAGATCACTTTCTCCCTAGCGTATTGCTGAATCAGGGCGGGCATGATGCCGGCGTCGGCCGGCAGTCCGGGCCCCGGGCTCAGTACGATCAGGTCGTAGGCGGCCACCGCATCCAGCTCGATCTCGTCGTTGCGGAAAACGTCCACCGACTCCCCCAGCTCCTCCTCGATGTACTGCACCAGGTTGTAGGTAAAGGAATCGTAGTTGTCTAGAATCAGGATTTTCATGTGCTGCTATTCGTTGTGATGGGAGGCCGTTAGAAACTGGCGGGAAGGGATTCGGCCTTGGTAAGGGCTTTGGTGAGGGCGCCGAGCTTGTGGTAGACTTCCTGCAGTTCGCTTTCCTCGTCGCTGGCCGCGACGACCCCCGCGCCGGCCTGGTAGTAGAGCACGTTGTCCTGG
>JBBSPZ010000065.1:0-22915 GCA_038258275.1 Chitinophagales bacterium
CTTGTACTTGGGGTTACGCACCCCGTTGTAGCCATTTTTGACGATCTGGTCGGAACCACATTTGCGACAACAAAGCGATTGGGTTACCATGAAAAGGAATTTAGAGGGAGAACACTGAATCACTCAGGAAGTTACACTACCGGCATTTTAACGGTAGTAGCCTAAATTCAGATTGAGGCTTGATTAATTACAAGCTTCATGCTTTTTTTGGTCCGGCTAGCTAGCTCCATTCCCCCCCCCAGAGATAGCATCTCTGGCCTAACGCGGCCCTCCTTCCGGAGGCCGCGTTTATTTGTCAACCGCTTTTGAGTGGAAAATTTGGATCGATTCGCATCAATGTTTCAAATCGGGTTTAAAAATTTAATTTAATTGAAGCGAAGCGATCACCATTGCCATAATAGTGGCAATGCTTGGCTTTTGCAAATTTTTGTCTAAAATTCAGACCATTTTCTATTGAGATAGCCGCGAAAGGCCGGGCCGTCACCATCACCTAGTATCTTCACTTCCGCGCAAAGCCCCAGTACCCAGCGACCGATCCCCGGAAACCCCCGTACGGTGAGGTCCGCCAAAAACCGCTCGTTAGGTAGCGCGGCGAGGTAGGGGCGGGCAGCGGGATACTCTTCCAGTAGTAGCTGACCTGCCCGGCTTGTCATATCCAGTTTCACATTATACCACCGGTTGCCCGTCCAGCCAAAGAGGTCGGGAATGGCCTGGGTGTGCTCCCCGGTCACCGGTTCTTGGGTGAGTTCTACGTAGCCTATCCGACCGAGGTGGAACTGCCGGTACCCCTCACGCTCCAAATCGTAGGCGTAGATATAGGTGTAATCCCGTTGAAAGGCGACCGGCTCAACGTAGCGCGTGGTGATCTTCCCCGCCGCATCCCGGTAGTTAGTTAGCCTCACCCTACTTCCCAATTCGAGGGCGTTCGTCAGTTGCGCGCGATGTTCGGCAGGTGTGTAGCGAGTGAGGTTCTCAATAACTGGCCCGATGGCGTACTGTTTATTGAGCCACAGTAGCAACTGATTGCGTCGCTGATCGGAGTCTGGCATCTGCCAGAGCATTTCTTGTAAGTACTTAGCCGAATCGATATCCAGTCCATCATTGACATTCTTCCTCAACTCGACGGGTAAAAAGTACTGACTATAGCGGTTGACATCCGGTTCGAAGCCAATGACCTCCAGCAATTTGAGGTAATTGTAGATGGTTTTCTTACTGACTTCCAGCCTGTGGGCCAGTTGCTTAACAGTGTAGTAGGGCGGGGCGCTGAGCAGCTTGATCAGCGTGAAAATGCGGTAGAGTTTTGGCAGCTCGCCATTCTCCTTTCTGGGTAAAGTCATATGACTACGTAACGATTGCCCTAATGTAATACAGCAAAGATTATTGGTGGCTAATCCACTGCTCCTCCACGAGCGAGGTACCCACAATGGCAGGCAGGAGAAGATTTACGGTCTAGGTCGCTTTAGATTGAAAAGTTTCTTTCGAGAATAAAGATCTGTCACGACCTCCCCCCAGCACCAGCGCCCCGCCGCCCTACTCCTTCCCAGCCCGTCGTGCCTCCCTACGCGCCTCCCGCGCCGCTTTGCGTGCCGCCCGCTCCGCCGCTCGCAATTCCCTTAGTTCCTCCAGCCGGCCCCGCTCGCGGTAGAACTTGCGGCGGCCGAGGCGGAACTTCATCTTGGGCTTGCCGTCCTTACCGGCTTCCTGCACGAGGTAGATCTTCCACCCGGCCAGGGCGTAGCCGGTAGGGGCGGGCGGATCGGTCATGACGCCGCGGCCGATGTTGCGCAGGGGGATGGAAATGAGCAGGTCCGGCCCCGCGGTGAGGTCGACGACGCCCTGGATGAAGGCCTGGATGCCGGTGGTTTGTACCTCGGTCTGGGTGATGGTCATGAGTCCGCTGTCCAGGGCGACGTGGCCCTCGAGGGGAGCGAAGCGCAGGACCTCGAACCGTTTTTTCATGAAGGCCTTCTTGCCGATGCGCTGGAGGGTGGCCCACTCGCCGAGTTCGGCGTCGGTGAGGAGGAAATCCAGGGTGCCGGAGGTGTGCTCCATGACGGGGGTGTACTGCTCCTCGTCAAATTTCCCGGCTACGGAGCCGGCCATGGTGAGCTTGCCCTCCATATTGCCGAAATTCTCGGAGATGGGCAGGCCCATGCTGTCGAGCTCATCGATGAGGTGCTCCAGCACGAGGGTATCGGTCATCCAGCGCACGGTGAAGGCCGACTGGGGCTTGTCGTCCAGGTCGTAGGAAGCGTCGAACATGACCTTGCCATCGCCCAGGGTGAAGCCGGAGCGCTCGAGCACGAAGCGGGTGGAATCCTGTAGGTGTATGCCGGAAAAGAGGTTGACCAGCGGGGTATGCTCGCTGGTCCAGAGGGTATCGACCACCAGGCTGACGTCGGGGCGGAAGTTGCGGAACACCCCGCCCGTGGTCGAGAGCAGTAGTTGCAGGTCGAAGTGGGCGTCGGAGGCGGAATCCTGCTCCGGGCGGGAAAAATCACTGAAGTCGCTCGCGCGCAGGGAGTTGGCCGTGAGGTCCGCCCGGACCCGGAAATCCTGGTCGGAGCCCGGGTAGAGGAAGGACGCGAAACCCTCCAGTTCTCCACTCAGGTCCACCGGTTTACGCTCCGCGCCGGCCAGCAGACGCATGGCGTACTTACCGGATCCCTGGTTGACGTCCACCCGGAACTCCTGGACGGGCAGGGAGACGTCGCCGGCCTGGTAGGTTACCCGGCTGCTGTCGATCCGCAGGTGGAGCTCGCCCTGGTCGACCAGCTCCCGGAGGTCCATCGGGTTGCCGTCGATCGCAAAGTCGATGGAAAAGCGGCCGGTGCCGAAGAAGAAATCCTCGGCCCTGAACAGCTGGTTCACGATCAGCGGATCGCCGCCAAGGTGGAAGCGGGTGGTCAGGCCGGCCGGACTGGGGGCGTAATTCAGCAATCCGGAAAAGAGGTGGTTACGGCCGTCGTCGAAGATCAGCTTCCCGGTATTGAAGCCGGGCATAATGCCGGCCGCGTCGTCGATCTTGCCCCGGTGGCGAAAATCGATGCTGAGGTCGTCGGGCAGGGAATCCAGTCCGGCCGGCACCTGCACCCCGAAGTACTCCAGGGCAGGCCGCAGGCGGTTGAGGTCCAGGTGGTCGGCACTGACATTCACCAGGAAGGGAGTTTCCCGGCGGCCGGCCAGGTCGAGGTGGGCCCCGAAGGCGAGGTCGCTGCCCGCCCAGTTGAAGGAGGTCTGCTCCAGGATCAGGGTATCGCGGGAAAAATGGAGCCCGGTGGAAAAGTCGGTGAGGGTAAACACATCGTAGTAAGCCACCGTATCGAAGCGCACATCCACGGTGGGGTGGAAGGTGCGCTGAATCCCCAACAGGGCCGTTTTCATGGCCTCGGCCCGTTGGGCGGAACCGGCCTCGTTGACCACTGGCTTTTTCGTGGCGTCGTCACCGGGGAAGTAGCCGTCCTGGCCGAAGAAGGAAAGGAAGTCGGCCCAGTCGATGCGGGGCGCCAGCAGGGTAACGTCCGCCCGCAGGGCCTCGCCCGGTACGTCGACGAGCAGCGGGGTCAGGTTGTTGACGCGGCCGAGCAGTTCCAGTGAAAGTCCCGTCGGTAGCGGACTGCTCTGGATGCGGAAGCGTACGTCCTCGTCGCTTTTGTCGACCGTGATCTCGTCGAAGGGAAAACGTACGCCGGCCGGCCGGTACACCACGTCCACGTTAGTGAAGCGCATGCGGCCGTTACTGGTGGAAGTGATCTCCTCGAAGGAGAGCAGGGAGGCGTCGACCGCGGTTTCCAGTACGAAGCGGCCGCGGTCGAAGAAGAAGTTTTCGTTGTTGAGGTAGTTGCTCACCGCGACGGCCGCCCCGCTCAGCCGCAGTGGCGCCACCAGCCGGGCGTCGCGGCCGAAGGCCGCCACCCTGGCGTGGGGCGTCTCGATGCGGGCACCGAGGTAGTATGCGGTGACCGAGTCGAGGGTCACCCGCACGTTCTTGCGTTCGTCGGCCAGTCCCCCCTCCTCCGGCGTGAGGCGGTTGACGATCGTCCCGCGGGTGGTGACGTTGCGGAACTGGTACTGCTTGACCTTCACGTCCTGCCCCTTCAGCCGGAAATCGATGGTGACCAGCGGGTTTTCTCCGCGCTGCAGGGTGCTCTCAATCTCGGCAGTCACCGGGAAGCGACCCGCGACGAAATATTTTGCGGTCTTTTCCTGGAGGTCTTCGGGAAGCAGGGCACGGGTGAGGGCGTAGTCGGCAGTATCGGCGGTCACGCGGATGTGGCAGAGGTCCCCCTTGGTCCGGGCAAAATCCGCGGACACCCCGAAGCGCTGGGCCCCGATCCGCAGCTCGGTCGGGGCGATCATCCAGGCCTCCGGGGTGAGCTCGATCGCCAGGGGGCCGCTCACCGTGGCGTCGCTCAGGTAGGCTCCCTTCTCGGTGTTGAAGGCAAGGCCGTCGACGTGGGTGTCCAGCTCCGCCTCCAGGACGAGGTTGCCGTTGGGCAGTTTCCGGCCGGTACCCCGGAGGTGGTTGACGAGCAGGGCCAGGTGCTTGCGGCGGGCGGGCTTGATGAGGGTGAAGGCGACGTCGGTCAGGTCGAGGTCGAGGCCGTTCCAGTCGAGTACGGGCGGCGTGAACGAGGAAGCGGAGGTGTCGCCGGCAGGCGGGGGGTCAAACAGGACGCCGGCATTCGAGCGGCCGGTGGAGTCGCTTTCCAGGTGGATGGTTGCGTGCCGTAGCCGGATTTCCTGCAGTTGCACGGTATCCAGCAGTCCGGCCAGCGAAAAGCGGGCGTTGAACGATTCGGCGCGCAGCAGGTCGGGCAGCGCGGAGTTGCGGGCCGTGTCGCGTACGGTCAGGCTGTCGATCGTAAAGGAGGCCAGCGGCCAGCTGTCCCAGGCGGTCACGTCCACCTTGCGGAAGGTCACGTCCAGTCCGTAGCCCGCCGCCAGCTGCTGCACGAGTTCCTGGCGGTGGTTGTTGAGGTAAGACAGCCCGGCCACGGTGGCGGCGGCCAGCAGCAGGAGCACTACGCCCAACCCGATCAGGAACCAACGGAACAATTTTTTGACCATAGCAGCAACCTACACCGGGTCTAACGATACGCCGGGGAGTTCCGGTGCCCCTCCGCCTTATTCAATACCCGGAATACGGCCTAGCAGTTCAGCCGGTCGGGCGGGGCCGCGGGTGCCGCGTAAGCCGCTAAAAGCGGGATTACCGGGATTGTACGAAGGTATCCCCTGAATAATTCCGTTAACCGGTCTTTTGTCCCTACACGCAAAAAACTTACCTTTCTTGGGTTACGAACTGAATCCCGGCAGAATAACAGGACAGCGTTATGACAGATCAAGATATACTGATAGCCCTGCGTTCGCAGGAGGCGGCTGCCTTACAGGAAGTGTATGTAAGGTACCGCACGCCCTGTATTCGATTTCTCCTCGGGCGGGTGATTTCCCGCCGGCAGGGCGGGCGCGAGGAACTGGCGGTGGAACTGTTCACGGAATCGCTGATCATCCTGGTCGAAAACGTCCGTTCGGGAAGGCTGAGCGAGCTCTCCGCCCGCCTGGATACCTACCTCAACGCCGTCTCCCGCAACCTGTACCGGAAGCTCCTGCGGCGCAACCGGGTGGAGTACCGGGATCCGGAGCAACTGCCGCCGCCCCTGGTGGAGGTGTCCGACCCGCCCGATCCGGAGGCGGTGCGCCAGGAGCTCTACGGGCAGCTAAAGAAACTGGGCGGACGCTGCCGGCAACTCCTCGTCCACTTTTACTTTCTGGAGCTCGACTGGGAGACGACTGCCGAGGTCCTGGGATATAAAAATGCCGATTCGGCGAAGAGTAACAAAGCCAAGTGTATGAAACGGTTGCGTACCCTCTACGGCGTACTGAATGCAAACAGTAAGCCATGAGTGAATCTGAAGAACTGAGCCCCGCGCTCCTGGCCGAGATCGAAGCCTACTACGACGGCACGCTTTCCCCGGATGCGGTACGGCACCTGCGTTCCCGCCTGCAGCAAGACAAAGAACTGGCCACCGCCGTGGCCGACTGGGAAGCCGTGTACCGGTACGGACTGCGGCCCGACCCCACCGAATCGGCGGGCCGGGACGCCCTCCGGACCCGCTTCCGCGAGCTGGACGCCACCCTGCCGGCAGTTGCGCCGACGCCCGTGCGCATCCTGCGCCCTTACCGCTGGCTGGCCGTGGCGGCTGCGGTGCTGTTGCTCCTGGTGGGGGGGTGGTGGGTGATGCAGCGGCCGACGCCGGCGCAACGGCTGGCGGAGGACAATTTCGCGTTCCTTAAGCGGGAAGATCTGATGCTCGGAAAGGAAGATCAGCAGGAGGATGCCGCTCTCCTGTCTGACCGGGGCGAGTATGCCGCCGCCTGGCCACAGCTGGCCGATGAGGTGGCCAATGGTCAACGGGACAGCATTTACCTGCTTTATGCCGGAGTGGCGGCCCTCGGTGCCCACGCGCCCGCCCGGGCTCGGGCCTTCCTTACCGACCTGTTGGCAGCAACCGGGCAGTATTCCGAATTTGATGAAGGCAGTATCCACTACTACCTCGGCCTCGCAGAATTGGAACTGGGAAATGTGGAGGCAGCACGCAGCCAGCTCCGACTCGTCACCGGAGATCGCGATTTGGAAGAATCCGCGACCCGGCTGCTGCAGGAGCTCGATAAATTGATCAATTAGTGCCTATCATCCACAAAGGAATCGGTGACGAACACGACCCACGATAGTTTTTCCGTCAGCGTAGGTTACTGCTGACGTGCCGCGAGATCAACAGGCCGGCCCCACGAAACGCTCGCTCCCTCTTTTCCTGCTCCTGATTTTTCTGCATACCTCCGGATGCTTTTACATCGACTGTTTCGAACAGGCTTCTCCGGGTAAATTGAAGGTGCCGCCCGTCGCCGCCAGCCCAGTAGATTCCAGCGCGCTCCAGCCACTGGCGGTGGATTCCCTTCCCTCGATCGAGGACCTGCTGTGGGATATGCGGCTGCTCGCGGCCAGTCACAAGAAGTCACGTCATTCACCTTGGCTAATCTAAAACACAACCGCATCAAACATGGTCAAGCGGAGAAGACCCCGTACGGGCCAGGATAAGGGCTTCGATCTCAGGGGGAAAGACAAACATTTCGACTACCAGCTCGTGCCCATCATCGCCGCACGTCGGCAGAGAAATCAGCCGCGCGTACCAACGCCACGCGCCCGGGTATCCGTCTGCAGAAAAACATTCCACCATGATGTACCGCCTGCTTTTACTGTCCCTTTTCATTTCCCTGGTCTTCTTTTCCTGCAGCAAGGAAGAATACAGCCCGGCCCCGGGCAGCGACAGAAGCGGTGACCCGGCCAGCAACTTTTCGGCGGGGGGAGGAAGTGGCGGGGGCGGGGGAACTTCCACGGGGAGCGGAGGCCAGCCTGCCGGAACGCCCCTGCCGGATCAGAGTGGGCTTATCACCGCCGGCGAGTGGAACGACCTGGTGCACTGGGACTACTGGCAGGAGCTCACCCGCCACGCGGAATACGGAAAGCTTATCAGGGACTGGAAGCTCCCCGCCGATGGGCGGGTATCCGTTTTGGTGACCGACAATACGAATACCCCCCTTCGTGACATCGAGGTAGAGTTGCGGGGAGACGGAAAACCGCTGTACCTGGCCAGGACGGATCAAACGGGGCACGCGGAACTGTTCGGGGACATCAGCAGCCAGCAGGACCTGCGGGTGTACGCGGACGGTCAACTTACCGGCCGGAGGGTCCCTCGCTTCGGTGGCGAAGCGGTCCGGCTTATCGTTCCACCGCGACGGAACCCCGCTTCCCGGGTGGAAGTCGCCTTCCTGGTCGACGCTACCGGGTCCATGGGCGACGAGCTGGAATTCCTGAAGGACGACCTCGGAGCGATCATCAGTACGGTCGGTGCCCGCAACGGCGAGCTGGATATCCGGACCGCCACGGTATTCTACCGGGACGAGGGCGACGCGTACGTCACCCGCCACTCAGATTTTACGGAGGAGCTGAGCAGCACCACCGCCTTTATCCGGGAACAGCAGGCCGATGGCGGCGGGGATTGGCCGGAAGCCGTGCACGAGGCGCTACGGGCAGGACTGCATTCCCTCCGCTGGTCGGAAAACGCGCGCAGCCGCATCGCGTTTCTCTTGCTCGACGCACCGCCCCATCCGGAGGAACGGGTACTCGACGAATACCGGTCCCTGGTGATGGAGGCCGCCGCCCGGGGTATTCGCATCGTTCCGGTCGTAGCCAGCGGTATCGATCGCAACACGGAATTTCTAATGCGCCTCACGGCCATCGCCACCAACGGTACTTACGTTTTCATCACTAACGACAGCGGCATTGGCAACGAGCACCTCGAGCCTACCGTAGGCGATTACGAAGTGGAATACCTCAAGGACCTGATCGTGCGGGTGATCGGGGAGTACGCGGGGTAGTGCCGGGCATTTTTTTCTGGTCCGGCTACCGTTTGCGCCGGACCACAGGTAAGCCCTTCGCCGGTTCGTGCTGTTCTCGGGAGAGCATCCCCTTAACCCAAGTCACCTATGTCCTTTCATTTCCTAGCCGCCGCCGGCGCAGTTGTATTTCTTTTCGCCTGCCAGTCCGATTCTTCGTCCGGGAATACGGCGGACGCCCCGCCTCCCGCCCGGTCGCCCCTCGTGCTGGAACCGTTTACGTACGCAGACTCCGCGGCGCTGACGGAGTACGGGCCTTACTACACCTTTCACCTCGCCACCCTGAGGGCCACGGGAGGCGATCCTGCCCTGCGCCGCCTCGTCAACGACAGCCTGAATGCCCGGATCCTCCACCGTGCCCTGCCCGCCGATTTCACCCTGGCCGAGGCCCTGCCCGGATATCTCGCCGGCCAGTTTGCGGATTACCGGGCCCAGGAGGTCGACCCGGAATTCCTGCAGGAGGCGCCGCAATCGTATGCCCGGGTGGTGGACCTGCGGACGGAGGTGCTTTACGAATCCGACAGCCTGCTCGTCCTTGCCCTTCAGTACTACGAGTACACGGGCGGCGCCCACGGGATGTCCTTCACCACCCTGTACACCTTTGCCGCGGCTCCTCCCCGCAGCATCGCCTTCGACGACATCTTCACTTTCGGCAGCCAGGACCGGCTGAGTACCCTGCTGACGGCTACGGCGAAGGCGGGGGAAGCCATGCTCTACGTCGATCCCGTGCCGGTCACCGCCAACGTAGCGCTGCTGCCGGAGGGCGTCCGCTTTTCGTACGAACCCTATGCGATCGGCCCCTATGCCGCCGGGCAGATCGCGATCGACCTGCCGTACGACAGCCTGGGGGGACTGTTGCGGGCGGACATCCTACCGGTGGTCCGGCCCTTTCACTAAGGAGACCGGATATACTGCTGGCCTCCTGCAAGGGGCGAAGCGGGCCATTGCACCTGCGCGCCGGCGCCCGCAATGCCGTACCTTTGCGGCCACACTTTTCCCTATTCCCAAAAGACCTGTTACATGGGCCACGAAGCTTACGACAAACTCTGGAAACTCATCGGACTCCGCTACAAGAGTCACCCCTGGCACGGCATCGCCATCGGTAGCCGCGCGCCCCGCATCGTCAGCACCTTCATCGAGGTCATCCCCTCGGATACGGTCAAGTACGAGGTGGATAAACAATCGGGCTACCTGATGATCGACCGCCCGCAGAAATTTTCCAACATCGTGCCGGCCCTGTACGGCTTCATCCCCCAGACCTACTGCAAGGACGAGGTGGCGAAATTCTGCATGGAAAAGACCGGCCGGGAAGGCATTATGGGCGACGATGACCCCCTGGACATCTGCGTGCTCACCGAGCGCGAGGTTACCCACGGCAACATCATCGTGAAGGCCAAGCCCATCGGCGGATTCCGCATGCTCGACGGCGGAGAGGCCGACGACAAGATCATCGCCGTACTGGAAAACGACGAGGTGTACGGCAACTGGAACGACGTCAGCGACCTGCCCGAGTCCATCCTCAACCGCCTGCGCCACTACTTCCTCACCTACAAGCAAATGCCCAGCAAGGCGCCGCAGTGTGAAATCACCCATACCTACGGATGTGAAGAGGCCCAGGAGGTGATCCGCCGCAGCCAGAAGGATTACGCCGACGCTTACGGCAACCTGGAAGATATGATGAGCGCCACCATGATGGAGGCCCTCAACTTCGGGCAGCGGGCGCGGGGCGTGCTGGACAGCCTGTAGGCCACCGCCCGGATTTTTTTCGATTGCCACCAACGCTGCGTGGTACGCTGCCGTCTACCCGGATGAATCCCGGTTTTTGCTTTCCGCCATCCTCAGGGTGACGGAGAGCCAGGATATTCCAGTAAGCACTTAAATCTCTATCACCGGCAACCCCCAGGGTTGCCGGTGTTTTTGTGTCTCCGCGGTCCCCGGATGCCGGATCGTCGAGGATAGCCGGGGGCGGCGCAGTGACCGCCGGCCAACCGTCGAGCGTTCTGCCCGAATGGTAGAAGCGTTCACTACCCCATCGGGGTAGGAACGTGCTTTACAGCAATAACTTCCTTTTCCCGATGACCCCACGCTATTTACTCACGCTCGTTTTTCTGACCTTTTCCCTGCTGCCCCTGGTGGCCGCCGCCCCCGACCCCGGCGCCGGCCCGGGCAGCAGTTCGGCACGGCCTCCGACAACGGCATCTTCGGCCGCTATAACCTGGGCCTCGATTACGACCTCACCGACCGGCAGTTCCTCTCCGGTGGTATCCGCTTCGGGGTGCGCAACTTCAGCCGCGACCAACTCCAGACCACGCGCATTTACTCCGGCGGTGCCCTGTCCTCCACCTTCCTGCGCGATATCGAAAGCACACGTACCGGCAACAGCATCGACCTGAACCTCGATTACCTCTTCGTCATCAAGCCGGGCCGCGAACTGAGCATCTCTACCCTCTACAGTACCTCCGACGAACACAGCAATTTCATCTCCGCCAACCTCGACGGGGAAGAGACCGTGCGTAGCCGCCTGCGCAACCTTAACGACAACAATAACCAGGAGATCACCTTCCAGACCGATTACATCCACCCCGTCGGCGAGACCCAGATCATCGAGGCCGGGGCCAAGGGCATCCTGCGGCAGGTGAACAGCGACTTCAGCTACCTGAGCGCCGCCGGCCTCGATCCCTTCGTGACTGACGGCCTGCGCTACGAGCAGACCATGATCGACGCTACCCAGAACAAGGAGGCCATCGAGATCCCCGACTACGCTAACCTGGTGCCCAGCCTGAACTTCTCCAAGCGGATAGGGGAGACCTCCACCGTGAAGCTGGGCTACAGCCGCCGCATCCAGCGCCCCGGTCTCCGCCAGCTCAACCCCAACGTCAACCTCGAGAATACCCAGAGCATCGAGGTCGGCAATCCCCTGCTGCGTCCCGAACTGACCGACAACTACGAGCTCGGCTACAGCAACATGATCGGCAAGACCTACCTGAACCTCTCCTTCTTCGGTCGCAACACCAGCAACGCCATCAACGAGATCCGTACCCCCATCGACACCCTCGAGGGGGCCCTGCTGACCACCTATCAGAACATCGGGAAGGAGCAGGCCGTAGGCGTCAACCTCTTCCTTAACCTGTACCTGACCAACCGGTGGACGGTCAACGGCGGCATCGACCTCGACTACGCCCGCCTGGAAGGGCTGGTCACCGGGCTCGACGGCATCTCCGTCACCCAGACCAACTCCGGCCTGAACTACGGCGGCCGCCTCATGAGCCAGCTGAAACTAAACAACGGCTGGAACGCCCAGGCCTTCACCTTCCTGCGCGGTCGTCGGGTGGAGCTGCAGGGCTCGCGCGGTGGATTCGGGATGTACGCACTCGGCGTGAGCAAGGAGATCAACGACGGTCGCGGCACCATCGGCCTCTCCGCCGAGAACTTCGCCGGTCGCGGCTGGACCCTCCGGAGCGAACTGGAAACGGCCACCTTCCCCCCAAAAGTGCCTTCCAGGTCCGCGTGATCCACCGCACCTGGGTTTTTTCCTGGCCGGCATCATGGCGCTCTACGCGATCAGCGGCATAGTCATGATCTTTCGCAATACTGATTTTATAAAGGTCGACACCCAGGTCGACCGGACCCTGGCCGCCAACCTCGACGCCGCTGCCCTCGGACAGGCGCTGCGCCTCCGGGGCCTCCAGGTGAACCGCAGCGAGGGCGACGTGGACTACTTCGCCACCGGAACCTACAACCGCGCCACCGGTGAGGCCAGCTACGTGCAGAAAGAGCTGCCCTTCGTACTCGACCGCATGACCCACCTTCACAAGGCCACAACCGACGATCCCCTCTTTTTCCTCAACGTATTTTTCGGTCTTTCCCTACTCTTCTTCGTAATCTCCGCCTTCTGGATGTACCTGCCGGGCGGTCCCATCCTGCGCAAGGGCCTCTACTTCACTGCCGGTGGGATCGTACTGATGCTGATCATGCTCTTTGTCTAGCGGGGACGTGCCTATCCCCCCCAGCCCGGCGGCAGTTTCAGCTTTCCGGGCTCGTCGAGGCGAATGCGACGTCGGGCGGGGTCTTCCTCCGGGTCTAGGGGGTCGGCGGTAAAGGAACGCAGCTCGTCGGTCAGCAGGTCACGCAGGATGAGGCGTGCGGGAGTCAGGGTATCGATCCGGTAAACCAGGTAAAAATCCTGTCCCTGCCGGTAGCGGCCGGGGATCCGCGTCTTGCCGAGGAAGTAATCGACCGCCAGGGTAAGTTCTTCACTGTCGGCATCGGTCTTGTAGCGGCCCAGCAGGTAGCGGGCCTTCTCTTCGGGGCCGTAGTCCTGCTGAAAGGTGCCGTCGGAGGTCAGCAGCAGCCGGTGTTCGGTACCGTCTTCCGACCAGTGGGCCGCGCGGAGCAGGGAGTCGGTCTGGGCCAGGAGCCCCCCGCAGGACAGCAACATAAATAGGAAGAGGAGGAAAGGAGGCATAGGCAACGAGCTGGTAATCAGTAGACGTAAGCTGGGGTCCCGAAGATCGGAGGCCCCCCCTATCTTAACTGAATTTAGCAAATTAACCGGCCGGCGGCGCGCGGGTGCGAGATTTTCCCGGCAGTGCGCCACGCTGGCGGTTTCCTTGTTGCAGGGCTGTACTTAAGTCAGCGGCTATGAAATCCCTGTTCCTGTTCTTCGCGGCCGTGGTGCGCACCGGCGGATGCGATAAAGCCGGGTCGGACGCCGCTCCCTCAGCAGGCCTCGCGCTTGCCCACTACCTTGGCTCTCCTGGGTACGGACACCACGGTCACGGTCGGGGCCGGAAACTAGCAGTCTACCGGGAACCGCACGTGGGAAACCGGGGTTGAACCAGGAAATTACCCGTCTATGAAACTGAACAAAGCCGCCGAGGAAAAGGCCCGCAGCCTCATCGATGCGCAACAGTACGTCAAGGATGGCGACTGGAGCGCGGATCAACCCACCACCGAGGACGAGAACGGGTTCTTGGAACGTCACGACTGGAGGGCCTACGGCGATTGGCACCTCGGCATCCACGAAGAACATAGCGAAGAAACCAAGGGGCGCTTTGGCTTTCCTTACGGCGACTTCCGGCGGGTCCACCACTCCGGCCTCATCGCCGTGAAACAGCGGGCCGCCCAGCAGGGATACGACGACATCGAAGCTGCGGCCGACCGCCTGCTCGACGAACTCGGCCGGGCCAAACAATAGCCCGGAGGCCTCCGTTGCTCTGGGAACTCCTGCTTAACGGCATCCTGAACGGGAGGCTTGTTAAGTCTGACGTGGTATCCCAACTAGTAGCCCTAAAGCGGTAGGATTTTTGTCGGGCGCAAGCGCTAAATTTACCTGAGTTAACCAAATCGCCTTGCTACCCGTTATTCTTTTGCACCTGCGTCCACGCCCCTGAACGGGAGGGCCCAGCTAACCTTTCACAACGTAGCGTACCATGCACCTAAGTCCTGCGGAAAGCGAGGAATTCACCGATTTGAACCAGCGACTACAGGGGTTTGCCGGCGAGAAGGCCGCGTACGGTAATGCGGAACTGATCGAGACCTTTCTTTCCAGCGAGGCCGGTCGCAGCCTGAGCGAAAAGCAGCAGCGGCGGGTGCGCAACTTCAGTACGGTACGGGAGGGGCGATTTTACCTGGTGAAGCAGTATAAGAAGTACGCTGTGCTCATGGACGATTACAAGCTGTATGGCGTAGTGGGGACGGGCGATTTCTCGGAGTCTCCCCTGCACGGCGAGTTGCCGGTACTGGTCGACGCCCTGCTGCTGCCGTTCGGTAACAAGATCGTGGTGGCCGATATGAGCCCCGCGGAACGTCGGGAAGCGGCCCCCAGCCGGAGTGACATTGAATACGAATTTAAACAAATCAAAGACGTGCGCGGAATCACTGAGACCTTAGATCCCCTGGCCGAAGAAAAACAGGTGAGCCCCGCCGCCCAGCGTGCGGAAAAAGAAATGCGGCAGTACCTCAAGTCTGCGGCGACCCGCGATCAGCATGCGGAGGAGATCGACAAGATTCTGAAAAAGTTTCCCGAACTCCACGACGTGTACATGCAAATGCACTCCAAGCTCAACGCCCGGGCGATCAAGAAGGACCTCAAGGCCAACGGTATCCGGGAGCGCCACTTCGCCGTGTACAACAACTCGGTCGTGGCCGTGGCGCCGTCGCGCGGAGAGCTGCTCGATCAGTTGAGCGACCTGAGCTTCGACGGAAAAATGGGGCAGTGCGCCCTGTTTCGCCTGTAAGCCCCTTCGCCCAACTGGCGCTTATCTGGATGCACGCGGGAGAATGGTGGGGTGTACAGTGGGGGTAAACACATACTTTGTGCACAAAACCCAATTGACCATGAATATCACCCTCGCCCAGGCGGAAACCCTCCTTGCCGCCGCCAAGAAAAAGGCTGCGGAGATCAATACCAAGATGAACATCTGCGTCGTCGACGCCGGCGCTAACCTGGTAGCCTTCGCCCGGATGGACGGCGCCTGGCTCGGTTCCATCGACATCAGTATGAAGAAGGCCCGTACCGCGACCTGGTTCACGATGGACACCAAGTCCCTCAGCCCCCTGGTCCAACCCGGGGAATCCCTCTACCAGATCGAGCACAGCAACGGCGGGCTCATCACCTTTCCCGGGGGCGTGATCCTGAAGCGGGGCGAGGTGGTCGTAGGCGCCATCGGCGTATCCGGCAGTACGGTAGAAGACGACCACACGGTCGCTTCCGCCGGAGCCGCGGCCCTGAAAGAGTAGCATCCCCGTTTATTGCCAACCTCCGCCCAGTGCCTCGTACAGGTTGACGATGGACTGGAGGCGGTTGTTCTTCGCCGTAACGATATCCAGACTGGAGCTCAGGGCGTTTTCCCGCGCCCGGAGCACTTCCAGGTAGTTGGCGTAGCCGTTGACCAGCAACTCCTCGGAGTAGCTGGTGGCCAGGTCGTAGGCCTCGAATTCCTGTTTTTTCACGCCGATCTTATCCGTTGCCGCCGTGTAGTTGTACAAGGCGTCGGACACTTCTTTGCCCGCCGTGAGCAGGGCGGAGCGGAAGTCGAGCTTGGCCTGTTCCTGCTGCAACTCGGAGACGGCGTACTGCGTCCGGATGCGGCGCCCGTCAACGAGCGGTCGGGTAGCTCCACCCACCAGGGTAGCAAAGAGGGAAGTGGGGTCCAGAAACTTGGCGAGCGTCAGGCTCTGCAGGCCGGCGGTCACGGAGATGTTGAGCGCGGGATAGAAGTCGGCCCGGGCAACGTTGGTCAGTTCGAACGCATTGATGAGTGCGTATTCCGCAACGATCACGTCCGGGCGGTTGGCCAGCAACTGCGCCGGCACGCCCGTTTTCAGGTTGGACGTGATCTCCTGGGCATCGAGGGTGGAGCGCTGGAATTCCCGGGGATCGCCGCCCAGCAGGATGGCCAGGGTATTTTCCAGCAGGTGGGCCTGGGCGGTGAGGTCGATGAGGATGCCCTGGGCGGTGTAAATCTGCGCTTCGGTCTGCTTGACGCCCACCTCGGTCACGTTCCCGGCCTCCTTCAGGGCCTGGGTGGTTTCCAGGCTGTTGCGGCGGTTTGTGATGGTTTGCTCGGCAATGCGCCGCTGCTCGTCCACGGCCAGCAGGTCGTAGTAGGTGGAGGCGATGGCAGCGATGAGCCGGCTCTTGACGGCGGTGTGGGCGGCCACGGACTGCAGGTAAAGGGCGGTCTGGGCACGCTGGGCGCTGCTGATCTTATCCCAGATATCGGCCTCCCAGGATAGGGTCCCGCTGAGCTGGTACTGGTTGAGGGTGCTGAATTGGGCGCCGAACTGGCTGTTCTTGGAAAGCTCGGAGCGGGAATACTGCAGGGTGCCGCCGACCGTAGGACGATTCCGCACGTTGGCCTGCTGCAGGTAGGCGTCCGCGATGGCAATCTGGCGAATGGCGATCCGGATATCGATGTTCTGCTGCAGTCCCTCCGAGATGTAATCCTGGAGGTAGCGGTCGGTAAACAGCTCCCGCCAGTGCACGAGGGCCAGCGACTGGCTGTCGCGGGTCAGGCTATCGGTCCGGTAGTAGTCGGCCGTGACGACCTCGGCCTGCGGTCGCACGTATTCCTTCGCCGAATAGCAGGAAGCGAACACGAAGGGTAGGGCCAGGATGCTGAGGTACCGGAGGGGGGATGGGGTAGTCATCATGGGCCTACTCTTCGGCTGATTTGGGAATGGGTTGGGGAGCGGGCCCGCCGGTGATCTTCTCCTGTAGCCACTGGAAGAAAATGAACAGGATGGGGATCACGAATACCCCCAACACGGTACCTACCAACAGGCCGCCGACGGCACCGGTGCCGATCGAGCGGTTGCCCGATGCCCCTACGCCGCTGGCCACGACCAGCGGCATCAGGCCGAGGATGAAGGCGAAGGAGGTCATCAGGATCGGCCGCAGGCGCGACTCGGCCCCTTCGACGGCGGCATCGATGATGGATTCTCCGTGTCGCCGGCGCTGCAGGGCAAACTCCACGATCAGGATCGCATTCTTCGCCAGCAAACCGAGCAGCATGATCAGCGCGATCTGGAAGTAAATGTTATTTTCCAGGCCGAAGAGCTGGGTCGTCATATAGGCTCCCAGTACGCCCAGAGGCAGGGAGAGGAGTACGGAGAACGGAATGAGGTAGCTTTCGTACTGGGCGGCGAGCAGGAAGTACACGAAGACCAGCGACAGCAGGAAGATGGTCGTCGTCTGGCTGCCGGCATTTACCTCCTCGCGGGTCAGGCCGGAGAAGTCGGTGGTATAGTTCGACGGAAGGGTAGTGGCCACTTCCTGCACGGCGGCAATTACGTCGCCCGAGCTGTACCCGGCATTGGTGGCTGCCGTGATCTTGGCGGAGTTGAACAGGTTGAACCGCGACACGAACTGCGGTCCGTATACCCGATGCAGGGTGACGAACTCCGTGATCGGCGCCATTTCGTTGCTGCCGGTGCGGACGAATAGCTTATTCAGATCGGTCACGTCCGCCCGGTCTTCCGGCAGGGCCTGGATGTACACCCGGTACTGCTTGCCGAAGCGGGAGAAGTCCGAGGCAAACAAGCTGCCGATGTAGCCCTGCAGCGTCGAGAAGATGCTGCTGATGGGCACGCCCATTTCCTTGGCCAGGGCGGCGTTGATCTCCAGTTCGTACTGGGGATAGACGGTGTTGAACGAAGACTGGGCGTACTGGATCTCCGGCCGCTGGGAAAGCTTGGCGATGAAATCCTGGTTGACCTGATCGAGCTCCTCGAAGCTGCCGCCGGAACGATCCAGGAGGTTCACCTCGGCACCCGCCGCCTGGCCGAAACCGGGAATGCTCGGCGGGGCGAAGAAAACGATGCTCGCCTCCGGAATCTGGGCCGCCGCGGCAAACATCTTGCCCGTAATGGACTCGATCGAAAGCGAATCGGCACCCCGCTCTCCCCAATCCTTGAGGCGAATGAAGCCCAGCCCGTAGTTGGTGCCGGCCCCGCCGAAGAAGCTGCGGCCCTCCACCATGGAGCCCTGGAGGACGCCCGGAATCTTCTCGATCTTGTTGTACAGCTCGATGTTCACCTGGTGGGTGCGGTCGATGGAGGCGCCGGCGGGCAGTTCGACGTTGACGAAGATGATGCCGCGGTCTTCGTTGGGCACGAAGCCGGTCTTGACCTGCCCGGCCGACCACCAGATGCCGGCCACGGCGGCCGCCAGGATGACCACCGTCACCCACTTGTGGCGGTAGAGGAAGTGGACCGAGCGTCCGTAGCGGTTGACCGTAGCGTTGAAGCCCCGGTCGAAGGCGTCGAAGAAGCGCCGGCTGAATTTCTTTTTCTTGGTCGGATCCGGCGCTTCGTGGCCCTTCAGAAACAGGGCACAGAGGGCGGGGCTCAGGGTCAGGGCGTTCACCGCCGAGATGAAGATGGCCACGATCAGTGTGATGCCGAACTGCTGGTAGAATACCCCGGTCGGGCCCTGGACGAAGGTCACGGGGATGAAGACCGCCGCCATGACGAGGGTGATCGAGATGATGGCCCCGGAAATGTCCTGCATCGCGCTCAGGGTGGCCCGCCTGGGATCCTCCTCCCCCTCGTCGATCTTGGCGTGCACCGCCTCGACCACCACGATGGCGTCATCCACCACGATACCGATGGCGAGCACCAGGGCGAAGAGCGTCAGCAGGTTGATGGAGTAGCCGAACAGGTTCAGGAAGAAGAAGGTGCCGATGATCGACACCGGTACCGCAATGGCGGGAATGAGGGTCGAGCGGAAGTCCTGCAGAAAAATAAAGACGACGAGGAAGACGAGCAGGAAGGCCTCGGCCAGGGTACTGACGACCTTCTCGATCGAGGCGTTGAGGAAGTTGTTGGTGTTGTAGGGCACGAAGATGTGGAGGCCGTTGGGCAATTCGGCCTCGATCTCGTCCAGGCGCAGCTGGATCTCGTCGATGATGTCGCGCGCATTGGAGCCCTTGATCTGGAAGACGCCCATGTTGACGGCCGGGTTGCCACTGGTGAAGGAGCTGGCCAGGTAAGACTGGGCGCCGAGCTCGATCTCCGCGACGTCGGAAAGCCGCAGGTACTGCCCGTCGCCGAGAGCCTTGACGATGATGTCGCGGTACTGCTCCTCGGTCTTGAAGCGGCCGCTGTACTTAATGGTATAGCTGAAGGCCTCGCCGTTATTGTCGCCCAGTGATCCGGCGGCGGCCTCGAGGCTCTGCTCCCGGAGGGCAGCCGAAACATCGCTGGGGATGAGGTTGTAGGCGGCCAGCTTATCGGGCTGCAGCCAGATGCGCATGGCGTAGTCCTTGGCGCCGAAGACGTTCACGTCACCCACGCCATTGACCCGCTGCAGCTCGGGGATGACGTTGATCTTCAGGTAGTTCTGAATAAAGATGTCGTCGTAGTCTTTGTTGGTGCTGAAGAAGGAGATGAACATGAGGGCGCTCGTCTGCTGCTTCTGCACGGTCACGCCCGTCTGGAGGACGGCCTGGGGCAGCAGGGGATTGGCGCGGGATACCCGGTTCTGGACGTTCACGGCGGCGATGTCCTGGTCCACGCTCTGCTCGAAAAACACGGTGATGGTCGCCGTACCGCTGTTGGTGGCCGTGGAGGTGAGGTAGGTCATGCCTTCCACCCCGTTGATCTGCTCCTCGATGGGAATGACGACGCTTTCGAGGATGGTCTCGGCGTTGGCCCCGGGGTAGCTGGCGCTGACCGTGATGGTCGGCGGCGCGATGTCGGGATACTGGGTGATCGGGAGCTGCGACAGGCCGAGGAAACCCAGGATCAGGATAATAATGGAGATCACGGTAGAGAGCACCGGGCGATCGATGAATGTCTTAAGCATAGTGCCTGGGGTTGGAAGACGAAACGGCGGTGGCTTACCGGAATACCGTCGGGAGCGGCTTGGTGATGCTGTCGAACGCCATTTCCATCGGCCTTACCTTGGTGGACCCCTTAAGCTTATCGATGCCGGTGGCCACGATGCGGTCCCCCGCTTCGATGCCCGAAGCGACGACGAACAGGTTGCCTTCCTCGGTTTGGATGGTGATGGGTACGGCCACGGCGGTGCTGTCCGCCCCTACCCTGTACACGTAGGTGGTGCCCTGCTGGTCATAGGTGGCCGTTTTAGGCACGACTACGGCGTCGGCGTATTCCCGGGGCACCCGGATCGTTCCGCTGTTGCCGTCGTGGAGGAGCCGCGCCGGATTGTCGAAAACGGCCCGGAACTGGATCGTACCCGTCTGGGCATTGACCTGGTTGATGATCGCCTCGATCTTGCCCTCCTGGGGATATTCGCTGTCGTTGCTGAGGATCAACTTGACCGGTGGCATATTGCGGATCTTCTCCTCCAGCGTATTGCCTTCCGCCCGCTGCATGAAATCGAGGTATTCCCGCTCGTTCATCGAGAAGTAAGCATATACCTCACTGACGTCGGAAACCGTGGTCAGGGGTTGCTGGCTGGTGGGGCTCACCAGGGAGCCCTCGCGCTGCAGGATCCGGCCGACGTACCCGTTGTTCGGGCTTACGATGCGCCCGTAGTTGATGTTGGCGGAGATGCCGGCCAGTCCGCTCCGGGCCTGCTGCAACTGCGCCCGGGCGGTTTCCAGCTGGACGTTACTGATGATGTTTTTTTCCACCAGCGGCTCGAGCTTACTGACCTCCACCTGGGCGGCGTTCACGTTGGCCTCGGCGGCGGCGGCGTCCTGGTTCAGGCTCTGGGTTTCGAGGCGGAAGAGCAACTGCCCTTCCCGCACGCGCTGTCCCTCGTCGACCAGTACCCGGGTTACGTACCCGGCAATCTTGGCGCGCACCTCGCTGTTGACGATGCCCGTCAGGCGGGCGGGGTAGGCGGTAAAGGCGGTCACCGTCTGGGTGGGTAGCGTAATCACCGTGTACGGCTGCGGCCCGGCAGGTGGCCCCGCCGGCCGCTCGGATACTTTTTCACCGCACGAAAGGAGCGCCGCCCCCACCAAAAGTAGGGCGGGCAGTAGGTTCAAAAACTTCATAGGCTGGACATTCGCCGTCCGTCCGGGCTGCGCGGGCAAGACGTGGTTTTGCTGGGGGGGAAACTAATGCGGTGGTTGGAAAGGTCAGGTTGACCCTTAAGACAAGTTGAGTTTCATCAACACGCTCAGCCATTTGAAAGTTGGAGGGCGTTCCCCACTTTGCACCCGCGATCCCGATGGGCTGGCCTACCTACATTTGTTATGACATTTTTATGTCTTTTAACGGCGCGGACGCTGGTGCAGCGCAAGTGAACACCGCAGCCGTAGACCCCGGCAAGCAGGGCCTTCGTTAACCCTCTTCTTGCCATCCAAGCAACACCTCCGGAAACTGGATGACGCGACACTTCCGGTTTTCCGTCGGTTGGTGGCGCAGTAGTGGCCGGGAAAACGCGCCATCACCGTTTGACAAAGCGGGCGAGGCCCACCGGGCGGTTGCCTTCGCCCAGCAAGTGAAGCACGTAGAGGCCCGGGGCGAGGTTAGTGGCCAGGACCTGGTCGGGACGGTACGCGCCGGTCTGGATGGCCTGCCCCAGCTGGTTGTAAATCCGGTAGCGGGTAGCCGCTGACGGAGCCGCCACGCGCAGGAGGTTGTCCTGCAGCGGATTCGGGTACACCTGCAGGACCGGAACGGAGGGTACCCCCCGCACGGCGGTGGCATCTCCGATGGTAGAAAACCGGATGGATATATTCTCTGCCAGATGGAGACTCGCGGTGTTTTGCAGCCGGGTCGTGACGGTGAGCAGGTACTGACCGTTGGAATCCAGCCCCTCCGGCGTGAAGATCAGGGTGTCCCCCGATACCCCGAAGCTGCCGGGGATGTCGCGCTGCTCGCCGGAAAGGACGATCGAGGTGGAATTGAAGGAGGCCGTGTCGATTTCCTGATCGAAGACTAATTTGATCGGGCTGGTGGTAGCCACGCCCGACTGGCCGTCGGCAGGTGAGCTGTAGGTCAGGGCGGGGGCCGGTGCAGTCAGCTGAAAATTTACGGTTTGGGTCTGGTTGGCGGTCAGGTCGATCGTCGCACTTTCGGCCCCGTATCCCGCGGCGAAGGTGGTCAGTTGGTTGATGCCCGGCCGCAGTTTTTCGATGCGGTAACTGCCCTGGTCGTCGGTAGTGGCGCTGAGGGTATAGCTGGTGGACACGACGACGCCCGGGATGCCGGTGCCATCCACGAAGCGGGTCACCTTGCCCTCCACTACCGCATTGCGGTCCTGCGCCTCGCGGGGATTGATCAGGAGCTTCACGAAGTCGATCGCGTAGCCGTCCCCCGCGCCGCTGGCGAAGTCGTCGAATTCAATGGCGAGGCTGCCGTCGTCGAGGAGGTAGAGCAGGTGATCGGGCAGGCTGTAGGTGATGATCTTGCCGATCGGGCCGGTTTGCCGCAGCGTATTGATGATGTCCTCCAGGTCATGGATTCGGATGCTGTCGAGAAATACCTGATAATTCGCTCGCCAGACGGGTGCCTGAAAGTCATCCACGAACAACTGCAGGGTCGCTGCCGTGACGGACGACACCGGATCGAAGGTGACCGTGATCGGACGTACCTCGTTTTCGGGCCGCTTGGTCGTTGCGGTATAGCCGTCGTTGCCCCCCGGCGGCCTTCCGACAAAACTACTGATCACCATGATCCGGTCGGTGCCGGAGGGGTCGAGGGTGTCGATCGTCCAGGGAAATGAGTGGGCGCGGGTGCTGTTGCCGGAGAATGGGTCGAAGTCCGCCGGCCACCCGAAGCCGAGGTTGTCGATGTCACCGGTGCGCACCATCAGGTCCGCTTCCGGCGTATTCTCCAGGGTGACGTAATGATCTTCCCAGTTGCCATCGGTGTCGGTGACCTGGGCATCCAGGAGAAGCGGGAGGAACAAAAATAGAGGTAGGAGGTAGTTCATGACTCGGGGAGGCTTGGTTGCCGTTGGTTGGCGGCGCGTGTATCGCTTCATGGGGGGGAGCTGGCCGGGAGTTACTGGAAAGGCGGTAAAAATTTTTGCCCC
>JBBSPZ010000066.1:0-21760 GCA_038258275.1 Chitinophagales bacterium
ATCCGGGTGAACGTCCTCTGGTATACCCACTACCGAAGAACAAGTGCCGACGAAAGACGCTAGACTAAACGGTAACGCTAGAGACACTGCGACCATCGCTGATCCAGGCGACCACTAAGGATTCATCCCTTAATCACAATACTATGCAAACGCACATGCTGTTCCTTTTCGGCCTGCTGACGATGCTTACGCTGAATGCCTGTAGCGACGATGACGACGCCAATCTGGTCCTCCAGCCCACCACCTTCGAGTTGAAGATCGAAAACATCTCCCAGCCCAATACCCTCGCAACCGACCGGGCCATGGGCACCGTGCCCCTTTCCCCGGAGACGACCCCATGTTCACGGAAGGACAAAAGGCAAACCTCGGTACCGCCCGGATCGCGGAGGATGGCTTCCCCGACGAGATGCTCGCTATTCTCGCGGCCGCCACTAACGTGAAGCAGAGCGGCGCGGCCCCTTCCCCCGGTGGCCCCGACAATGGCCCCGCCCTCTTTGCGGGGGAGTCCGTCACCATTACCCTCCAGGCTGAGCCGGGCGATAAGCTACAGTTCGAAACGATGTTCGTCCAGTCCAACGACTGGTTTTATGCCTTCACGGGCGGGGGCATCGACCTCTTCAACGGCGACACTCCCCTGTCGGGCGACCTGACCGGCCGCGTGGAAGTGTATGACGCCGGCACTGAGCAGGATACGGCCCCCGGTACCGGCCCCGACGAGGACGTCAACATCCAGACTGCCCGCCAGCGGCACCCCAGCTTCACGGTGCCCGCCAACAATGCGGTGATCCGGGTGACGCTCACCCCCCAGTAATCCGGGGCTCCTGCCCCGGAAGATTACATCAGGTCACACGCCGTACCCGCCCTGCACCGGAGAACCTTAGCTAATCGTCGCCTCCCCCTGGTGCCGGCCCTCCACGCTGCCGGTTTGCCCGCCGATGGCATCCGGGATGCCCTGGCGCAGACCAAACGCTTCACCCGGCAAAATCTGGCGTTCCGGTGGTCCGGCCTGCTCAATCCTGCTAAGATCATCGCCCCCCTGGCCCCGTATTTTCCGGAAGATGACTTCGCGAAGCTCTCCTGGCGACTCTACGTGACCCGCACGGACCTGGAAACGGGATTGGGCGAAACGGTCAGCACCGGTTCCGTGCTCGACGCCACCCACGCGGCGGAGATCTTTGCGATCGGATACCAAGCGGTAATGGCCGCACGACATCAATTGGGAGGGGTAGTGAAAACCTGCGCAGCCCCTGAGCCCGCACTTCCTGGTTCTATAGGGCCGTCACCTCGCTTGGGTAGCCGACGACAACCGTCAGGTACTCCAGAAATTGGGTGCGTACCTGCTCACTGGCCGGAGCCATTTCGGCGTGGTCGGCCAGGGAAAGCAGCTCTTCGAAATCGTTCAGGGCCCGGGTGAGTTCGAGTCCGGCGTATTCGGCCGCGGCACTGTTGGCAGTGAGGCCGGGGAGCGTCCGTTCGGTGTAGCCGGGAGCGTAGCGTTGAAAGCCGGTCCAGTTTTCCTGAGCCCGGTAAAATGAACCTTCGTATTCCTGCCATTCGAGCAGGCCCATCAGTTGATCGTGGCTGGTCTCTTCTACCTCCTCCCAGCGGGCATCGAAACCGTAGAGCAGGTCCAGGGGATCATCGATGCCGTATTCCGGGCGGAGGCCGCGCAGTTGATTGTGTAAGTGCCGAAGGTGGGTCTGGACCCCGTACGCTTGCTCGTTGGCCACGGCGTTGCGTAGCCCCAGCATCCAGAGGTCCATGAGCCGCAGGGCCTCGGTTTCATCAGGACCCATCAACAGCTCCCCGGGCTCACTCCGCAGCCGTTCCCAACTGCGCGTGGCTGTCGCGGTGTACTCGCGCATGACCGGGTAGTCTCCTTTTTCCGCCGCCACCCACACGACCAGCAGTTGCCGTTCCAGGGGAGCATAGTCTGGCCAGTGGTCGTTCGTACAGGCCACGAACAGCACCAATGACAGGAGTAAGGCGAAACTGAACAGCGAGCGGGTAAGGGTCATGGAGTAGGTTTGGGAGGACTGCGCTTCCTGCCGGATCAATCCGGGGAGATGCACGTTGTAGAAGCGCCAGTTGCCACTCCATGCCGCCCCTTTCTATCCGCTTGGCACCCGTCGGTGAAACGTCTGGGGGAAGTAGGAGGTACACAGGCAGGAGCCTAAGTGCAAAGCAAAAGTGCTCCCGTAGCCAGGAAGAAGGGATGATGTTGATCACCGGTGCCGGTGATCTTGGACAGTGGGCAACTCCTTCCCGAAGCTGCTTCAACTGCCTTGCTACGCCAAGTACCTGAAGGGTAGGCGGCATACGCAAAGCGCGTTAAAGGAGGTGGCCTCCATCCGATTCTTGGATCAGGGCGCGTAACTCCGACACGTTCCCCCCCTGGAATGCCCCCAAGATGGTACCGGCTCCTTCACCTCAACGGGCACTACGCAGGCCGTCGGGAAGGTCGCTTCCCGCACCTGGCTATAGTCTTCGGTGTCGAACCACTGGCAGCGGAGGTCGTCGTCTACCGTTTCGCGGATGGTCATGTAGGGGCCTCCGGACTTGAGGCGTACGATGTCGCCTGCTTTGGACGCGGTCTGTTGCATGAGTAGTTTTGTTTGAGAGAGTGAAGCCGGGGGCTAAGTTAAAACTTATTGTTTTAAGTTGGTAATCGTTTTTCTCTCCTCCGGCCTCCAGGAGAGGGGAGCTTAGCCCTTCGAAACCGCCTGCCATGCTTCGACCCCTCAACGCCATGGGCTTAGGCAACAGAGGGAGCCGCGGGTAAGTGATCGGCGGGAGAGGAAAACAACAAAGCCCCGAGCCCCGCCCAAAAGCGGAACGACCGCCTACTAGGAACACGCCCACGAGGGCTTCGACCTCGACGTGGTGGACTACCTCGTGAAGCCGGTCCGCAAGGAACGCTTCCTCCGCGCCCTGGCCAAGGCCGCCGAATGGCTGCAGCTCCGGCAGGCGACCCCGGCAGCGGCCCCCGCCGATCACTTCTACGTCTACTTCGAGTACCAAGAGATCAAAATCGTCACGGCCGATATCCGCTACGTCGAGAGTATGGGCGACTACGTCAAGCTATACCTGGACTCCGCGCCAAAGCCCGTCATCACCCTCGAACGGCTGAAGCACCTGGCCGACCGACTCCGGGACCAGGGCTTCCAGCGCATTCACCGCTCCTACCTGGTCAACCTGGCCCGCATCGAGGCGAAGCAGAAATCCCGGGTACGGGTGGGGGCGGACTGGCTACCGGTAGGCGAGACCTACGCCGAGGCCCTGTCCCGTGGACCGGAGGGCTTGCATAGCTAGAAAAACGTAACGGTAACTGGTTGCACAGCCTGACCGTCAGCTGTCCCTCGGGGGTAGTGACGGGGGCAACGTACAGGCCGGCGCCAGCCCGAAGCGAGCAGCGCGAAAAGGAGGAGACCGACCCCCCGGAAGGGAAGTTCAGGGGTGGAAGATGCCGTTATTCTGGAGCGTAGACGCGGACATAGTCCACGACAAACTCCTGCGGGAAGACGCTGTCGTTTACGTCCGGACCCCCGAAGTTGCCGCCGACGGCGACGTTGAGCAGGATATAGAAGGGTTGATCGAAGGGCCAGACGGCCTCGGTCCGTTCCCCGGGGTCGAAGGTGTAAACCAGCCGGTCGTCGACGAAGAAGGAGATCTCCTCCGCCGTCCACTCGGCGGCGTAGCGGTGGAAGCCCTCCTCGATGTCGGCAAACCGGCTCTTTTTGGAACTGGCGTTACCGCCGTGGTTGGCCTGGGTATGCAGGGTGGTGAAGACCTCGTGGGGCTCCCGCCCGACGTACTCGAGGATGTCGATCTCCCCGCATAGGGGCCAGCCTGCCTCCTCGATATTCTGTCCCAGCATCCAGAAGGCCGGCCAGAGGCCCTGACCTACGGGGAGCTTCGCCCGGGTCTCGATGCGGCCATACTGGAATTCCTGCCTGCCCTTCGTCGTGATCCGGGTGGAGGTGTAGCGGTCTCCCGCCCGGCGGGCGGCGATGATCAGGTGACCGGCTTCGAGGCGGTGGTTGTCGCGGGTATACACCTGCCGCTCGTTGTTGCCCCAGCCGCAGATATCCGGACAGCCATCGCCCAGTTCGAAGTTCCACACGGAGGAGTCGAGGTGGTCCGCGTTGAATTCGTCCGACCACACCAGCTCCCGGTCCGGATTGGGGGGAGCCTCCGTGGTACCGGTACTTCGTTTGAAGCAGCCGGAGGTCAGGAGCAGGGACAGGAAAAGAAGGGCGGTAAGCAGGGTGGGGGGCATGATCGGGAGTTACTGGTAAACGCGTCCGTAATCTACCCCTCTTGACCGATTGCGGGAAGGCGTCGTCAAGGGCCCCACCGAAGTTCTAACTATCCTGCCGCAGCCGGCAGCCGAATTCGAGGTAGCCGCGGGTGCGCCGGCCGGGCGGCGGATCAGAGACTGTTGAGCGCCGAATCGAGCAGGACCTTGAGCTGGCTGCCGTTGTACACCCGGATGATTTCCCGCTGGTTGTTGTTCCAGGTCAGCTTCAGGTTGGAATCGAGAAGGGTGAGGTCCTGGAAGGCATCGATGCGCTGGTTCGGGTAGACCAGGTAGAGGGATTCGTAGTGGGTCTTCAGGCTGGCCAGCACCTGCTGGTAATTTTCCCGGACGACCAGGATGCTGTTGGTCGCCAGTTGCAGTTGCTGCTCGTAGTTCTCGATCGTCTCGATGTCGATAACCTCCTCCGCCGGGAAACTGGTATTGAACTCGTTGGTGACGACGGTGAAGTTGATGCGGTTGTTCTCGATGAAGTCGGTCTGGGATTTCTTCGTAAAGCGTTCCAGCATCTGCCATTCCAGCCCCTCGAGCTCTTCGCGGAGCTTCTTGGCGAGGGAGATGTCCTGGTTGATCTTGTTCTGGAGGTCGAGGTCCTGCCCCAGGTACTGCTGCAGGTGGGTGAGGTAATCCTGGTACTGGCGGTTCTTCTCGCCCACCTGCTGGATCTTTTCGATGACAAGGGGGTCTTCGATGGGGTCGAACTGCATCTTGTTGCGCTTGTCGCTGCGCATGTAGTACTGGTCGCCGAAGTTGACGATGTCCATCTCCTCGTTGGGCTTGATCTGCATGGTCTGGATGCCCTGGAAGGCGGTACCCATCAGCGAAATGAGGGTAGAGAATTTGCCGCCCAGCAGCAGGTTGTCGAGGCTGAGCGCCACGTCCTGGAACTTGAACTTGGAGATGTCCTGGCGCACGCCCTGTAGTTGGGACTTCTCGGAGGAATTCGCCTTCTGGACCACCGCTTCGAAGTAGCTGACGAATTCCGGCGAGGTGAAGGGGTTGGAGCTGTTGGCCTTCAGGGAGGCCAGCTCGGCGCTCTCGTTGCGGCCGATGAGGTTGCTGAGGGTCTGGTGGTACTGCTCGATGCGCTGAAATTCCTCGACGTAGTTGGCGTTCAGCTGGCGGTAGCGGGTAGGCTTGGTGGCCAGGTCGTTCTGGTAGCGCTTCCGGTTCTCGATGATGGTGATGCCCGTGGCGGAGTAGGGGATGATCTCGATCTGGAAGACCAGGAAGTAGCCGTCCTGGGCTTTAAACTTCACTTCTACCCGGTCCACGTCCGGTTCCTGGGTGATGTGGTAGATCTGCTTGTAGGCATCCGACCGGTTGAAGCGGTAGGTCTTTTTGTTGGCCTCGATGCGGGTGTCGCCCTGGATGGGGGTAATGGTGATCGACCCCCGCACTTCCGGCGCGTCCATCCAGATGGTCGTGTCGCCTGGAGACAGGAGGCGGGCGTAGACGATGACCTGCCCGATGTGGTCGCCGCTGGCGGTCAGGGTGCTCTCGCCGTCGATGGTGGTGGTATAACTGCCGTCCTTGAGTCCCTCGACTTCCGTGATCTCCCGCTTGAAATTAAAGTTGACGAGCTCCGAACGGGGGGAGTCGATCGACAGGGTGCTGGTATGGGCTTCGTCGAAGATTTCGTCCTGTGCCGTCACCCGGTAGCCGGTCAGCGCAAGCAACAGCAGCAGTAAAAAAGCAGGGCACACGTTCATTGGAGGCAGTTTATCAAGGCAATGGCGCGCCGGCGTTGACCCGGGCGTCCGCATCAAAACGCAGGACGGGCCGCGTACAGTACGCCGCCCGCCCGGATGCAAGCGGGACGGCTAAACTAGGGTAAGGGAGTGCAACCGGCAAGTAGGTCTCGCGCCCATACGTGAGGAATTTTCCCCGGCGCGACTCTGTAGCCGACGCCGGGGATATTCGCAGGTGGCGTAACTTGCTTGCCATGTTTTCCCCCGCCACGTCCGTCATTGCCGCCGCTCCGTACTGGATCCTCTGGGCTTCCCTTTGTCCGGTGCTGCTCCTTCGCCTGCTGCGGCCGACCACTACGCTGGATATTCACCTTTAGGATACTTACTATGTGGTTACCCGTGGGTACCTGACCGGCGTGTTGACCTGGACTTTACTGGGACAAGGCTTCCTGTACTACCTGCTGCGTGAACTGCCCCTGACTGACTGGATGACTATACTGCACGTGTGTTCCACCGTGGCCCTGACACTCTGGGTGACCCTGCTCGATTCCCGGACGCTCTCGGCATTTCAGCGGCCCGGAAGGCGACCGCTCATCCAGTGGTTTTTCTACCTCTCGGGGACAGTGGTAGTCACTGGCCTTCTGGGGCAGTTGGTCGGCCTGGGGAACGTGGTTCGTGCCCTGTTGCTTGCCGGGCTTTGGTAGCGATCCGTTCCCTCCTTCCCTCCTTATATTAGGAGCTGCGCGGGCGCAGGTGCAGTGCGGACCACAAACGCGGGCAGAACGGGTTCAGGAAGAAAGCCCGCCCTCCATGCGTAGTTGCCTGCCCTTTATCCTGATTCTGTTCCTCCTCCCCGCCTGCGACGAAGCGCCCGCGCCCGCGGTCAGTCCCGAACCTGACTCCATCACCGACTCCACGGGCGAGCTGCAGGGCACTTGGCGGAGCCTGGACGACGATCGAGCCACGGTGCGCTTCGAAGGGAATCTGATGATCTCGGCATCTGCGGGTCAGGCCGACGTAGCCGAGAATTACGTCATCGACGCCACCTGCGCCGACGCCCCCGACGATGCGCCGAAGGAAGACGGCAAGTACCTCATCATCCCCGATGCCGGCCGCTGCTACTACATCATCCGCCTCACCGAAGGGGAGCTGGAGATGAGCTACGTCGGCCGGGGGGATACCCTGCGCTACGCCAAGGTGATCGAAGGCGCCGACGATTGAGCACGTACCATGCGGTCTCTACCGATAGCTATTGGGGCGCTAGTACAAGGCGGTCTCCGACCGCGCACGTGCCGCGCAGTCTACGACTGCGCAGTGACGCATGAGCAACTCCTGCATCTTAGAAGTCCCGATATTCCAGCTACTCGGCGGACGAGCCTCGTCCCCTCGGTCGGCCGACGAGTAGCCGACCGCGTCCGTGCTGCGCAGTCTAAGTCCGCGCCGTCAAGCAGCCCTGTACCCGACCGGAGGTCGGGAACCGATCCGCACAAACCCCCGTTAAGCGAGCATGGACACCCTAAAGAACTTCAGCATCGCGGAAGAGCGGATCAAGCAACTCAACGACCAGCCACTCAATGAAGACGGCAAGTACGTAATCTACTGGATGCAGGAGAGCATGCGCGCCCACGAGAATCCCGCGCTGGAGTACGCCATCCGATGGGCCAACGAACTGGACCAGCCCTGCGTGGTCGCTTTCACCCTCATCGACGACTTCCCTGAGGCTAACCTGCGGCACTACAAATTCCTCATCGAGGGGCTGAAGGAAGTCGCCGACCGCTGCGCCGAGCGTAACCTGAAATTTCTGCTCCTGCACGGTCCGCGCGCGCAGCGGATCGCCAAATTCGTGGACGACAACGCCGTCACCGCCGTAGTGACCGACCGCGCCTACACCCGCCACGAACGCAAGTGGCGCACCGACGCCGCCGAGAAGCTGGATGTACCCCTCATGCAGGTCGAAGGCAACCTGATCGTGCCCGTAGAAACCGCCAGCGACAAGCGGGAGTACGCCGCCCGCACCATCCGCAAGAAGATCATGGAACGGGTGGATGCCTTTAGCGCCGAGACCACCGAAACTGAGCCCGGCCACGGGAGCAAGCACCTGCACCTGGACAGCGACCTCGATTTCAGCAGCGTCGACGACGTACTCGACCAACTGAAGATCGACCGCGACGTGAAGCCGGTAGCAGAATTTACCGGGGGCACCAGCGCGGCCCGTCGCCGCCTCACCTCCTTCCTTCGTACCGACCTGGAGGGCTACGCCGACGGCCGCCTGGAGCCGGCGGCGGATGCCACGAGTCACCTGAGTCCCTACCTGCACTTCGGGCACATCAGTCCCTGCGAGGTCTACCGCAAGGTGAAGGAATCCAGCGCCCCGCAGAGCGACCGCGAGGGCTTCATCGAGGAACTGGTCGTACGCCGGGAGCTGGCCACCAATTTCGTCTACTACACCCCTGACGCCTACGACAGCCTCGACGCCCTCCCCGACTGGGCCAAAAAGACGATGGCGGAGCACACCGACGACGACCGCCCCGACCACTACACCCGCGAACAACTCGAAAACGGCGAAACCGGCGATGACGCCTGGAACGCCGCCATGCGGGAAATGCGCGAACGCGGCTTCCTGCCCAACTACCTGCGCATGTACTGGGGCAAGCAGATCATCTTGTGGACCAACACCTACGCATACGCCTACGCCACCACTCTCTACCTTAACAACAAGTACTTTATGGATGGCCGCGACCCCAACAGCTTCACCAACGTACTCTGGCTCTTCGGCCTCCATGACCGCGCCTGGACCGAGCGCGCCGTCTTCGGAAAGCTCCGTACCCTGACCCGCGGCGGCCTCGACCGCAAGTACGACGTAGCCGCCTACCTCGACCGGGTCCGCAAGCTGTAAAACGGGGTCTCCCCCGAGATAGCTATCGGGGCGCCAGTGAAATGCGGCCTCCGGCCGCGCCCGTGCCGCGCAGTCTACGACTGCGCAGTCCAGCATTAGTAACGTATACTCCGACGAGTGGCCAGCAGATCAAAGCAGGCCCGGGCACCCCCCCCTCCGCAAAAAGCCCTACGGCAAATGCTACGACGCCCAGTCGGAAGGGAGCCTAAGCTCCCCCAAACGTCCCATGCCTGCTGTTTGCCCGGCCTAATGGCCTCCGACGACAAGGGAGGCGGTAAGGCCAGCCTCGTCGCTGATCCGGCCCCGGCAATGGTGGGGAACGCAGGGTTGATCGACCGAATTCTGCCCGAAAAAATTACCCAACATAGTCAGCTACCTCGTAAATTAGATAGCGCGCCGGACCAGGGTTCCGGCCGTAAATACTTTACTGGGAAACTCCGCAATCATGCCACGTAGTGCTTTTCTCCGTACCATCCTCACCGCCGCCGGTACCACCTCGCCAGGGCCCGCTTCCCTCCCGGCCAGCCAGCATTTTCAAGAACCTTTCCTAACGGAAGAGTGAACCCCGGTCTTCCTGAAGGGAGCGGGTGAACCGATCGCCCTCGGCGACCATAGGCGTAGAACTTAGGTCCCGACACTGCCGGGGGTAATTACCCAGATCAACTACCTCAACGAGCCAGGCGCAATGGTCCACCCCGGCCTATCACCCGGGTGGCGGACGGTGGGGAAGATCCGCGTAGTGACGACCTGCCCGCCGGAATGTGCACCCGCTGCCGCTTATTTCGCTCATTTTTATAACACCTACACAAATGAACAGCCCACTTTCTTTGCTCCTATTTATGGTACTGCTCCTCAGTTTCGGATGCGGTGACGATGACGGTCCCGTCCAGACTCGCTTCACTGGCCCGGAGGTGGCCCTCGGCAACGGCAAGGCCTACTCCGTGGTGCTTACCGACCAGATCGGCACTCCACTCGCGCTTGGGGTAGAGTTCACTCCCCAGGCCCTCGTGGGGCTGCCAACCGGCTCACCCTTCCCGCCGGAGTTTATGCTTTCGCTCCCGAATGGCGTCGAGGTACCCCCTTTCGACCACCTTACCCTTGACTGGAACGAGCACGGCCACGAGCCGATGCACGTATACGACAAGCCGCACTTCGATTTTCACTTCTACTTCATGCCGGAGTCCGAAATTGAACGGATCGGACCGAATGACACGGTGGGCTTCAATCAGCCGCTCCCGCCGCAGAACCTGCCCCCCAACTACCTGGAGACGCCGGGCGGCGTGCCGCAGATGGGTGCGCACGTGGTTGATCTTCAATCCCCGGAAATTGCAGGCACCGGCCCGTTCACCTACACGTTCATCTACGGTAAATACGCCGGGCGAATCACGTTCCTGGAGCCCATGGTAACCACGGAATATTTTCTCACCCACCCCGACCTCAAGGTGCCCATCCGACAGCCGGCGGAGTGGCAGGAGGCGGGCTATTATCCCGCTTCCCTCCACCTGGCGTTCAACGAACGCACCGGTCTCTATTCCGTGATGCTGGAGGACCTGGCGTGGACGGATAAGGACTAGTCCTCCTTCGGAGCCAACGACTCCAACGGCAAGGTGGGCATGGGCGGCAGTGGGCGGCCGATGGGGAAGTGAACAAAAACCGCCGGTAGCTGCTTGAAAACGCATATGATAGGAGCACCCAAGACCCGCATTGACGGCCCACTGAAAGTCACCGGCCGGGCGAAGTACGCCCTGGAGTACGCGGTCGACCGGCCCCTTTACGCCGTCAGCGTGAAGAGCGGCGTCAACACCGGCACCGTCGTCTCCCTGAACGCCGCGGAGGTGGAGGCCCTGCCCGGGGTGGTCAGGGTGATTCACGCCGTTAACACCATCAAGTTGCAGCCCTTCCCCACGGACGGCTCCGGCGGCTATTCCACCGGCGACGGGCTGGTTCCCTTCCAGGACACCGAGATCCGCTTCATCGGGCAGGATGTGGCCCTCGTCGTCGCCGAAACCCTCGAGCAGGCGGAGTACGCGGGCAGCCAAGTGAAGATCCAGTACAGCAGCGAAAGCACCGAGGCCGATACTTCCGCCGTCTTCGAAGACTACATAAGCCCGGAACGCATGCAGGCGGAAACGGGCAATATGGCGGCGGCGCGCGCGGGTGCGGAGGTCACGGTGGAGCAGCGCTACGTGGTACCGTCCGAACACCACAACGCCCTGGAGATCAGCAGCTGTATCGCCCTGTGGAAGGGCGACCGCCTGACGATGTACGACACCACCCAGGCCGTGACGAACTACCAGCGCTGCACGGCCCACGTCTTCGGACTGCCGGAGGAGAACGTACGCATCATCAGCAAATTCATCGGCGGGGGATTCGGCAGCAAGGGCTCCTACTGGGCTACCTCGATGCTGGCCCCGCTGGCCGCCAAAATGGTCGGCCGGCCGGTGAAGCTCCACATGAGCCGCCAGGACATGTTCACCTCCAGCGGTCACCGGCCGAAGGTGTACCAGGACCTGACGATCGCCGGCAGGCGCGACGGCACCATCACCGGCATCGAGCACGTCACCCGCTCCTACACCAACCTCGACGCTACCTACTTCGAGGCCTGCGGAAACGCTACCAAGATGCTCTACGGGGTGCCCAACATCAAAGTGGCCCACACCTACCGCAAGCTGAACGTGTCCTCGCCGAAGTACCTGCGGAGTCCGGGCGAAGCCAACGGCGTCTACGCCCTGGAGTGTGCCCTCGACGAATTCGCCCACGAGATCGGCATGGACCCGGTGGAGCTTCGCTTAATGAACTACGCCGATAAGCATCCCTTCGACGGTAAACCCTTCTCCCTTAAGAAACTGGGGGAGTGCTACCGCCGCGGCGGTGAGCAGTTCGGCTGGGCCGACCGCAACCGGGAACCCGGCAAGCTGGTGCGGGACGGCAAGCTCATCGGCCACGGAATGGCCACCACCACCTACCCGGCCAACCGGGGGGGCGGGGCCTGCACCCTGATCCTCGACACCGAGGGGGTGCTGACCTTCCAGAACGCCATCCAGGACATCGGCACCGGCACCTATACCGTGATGGGGCAGATCATCGGCGACGAGATGGGCATCGACAGCGATCGGGTGCGGGTGGAGATCGGCGATTCCGACTTTCCCGCCGGCACGGTATCCGGGGGCTCGAAACTGACCGCCTCCGCCGGCAGCTGGGCCATCATCGGCGTCCGGAACTTTAAAAGCAAACTCTTCGACATGAGCGTGGCCCAGGCCGAAAGCCCGCACTACGGCCTTTCCGCGGAGGACCTCACCGTGGAAAATGGCATGGTCAAGGGCGGCGGGAAGCAGGAGCCGCTCGGCAACATCGTCGCCCGTAGCGGAGAGGATACGGTTAAGTATACCGAGTTGTCTCAGGTCGCCAAGGAACACGCCTTCAGCATGATGGGCGACGCGCCGTATTCATTCCACTCCTTCGGGGCGGTATTCGCCGAGGCCGAGGTGGATCCCGACCTGGGCGTAGTCACCATCCCCCGCATGGTCGCGGTATTCGACGTAGGCAAGATCATGAACGCCAAGCTGGCCGCAAGCCAGTTCTACGGCGGGATGATCTGGGGTTACGGCATGGCCCTGCTGGAAGAATCCAAGTACAACGAGGTGGGCCGCGTAGTCAATGCCGACCTGGCCGAATACCACGTAGCGGTAAACGCCGACATCCGGGACATGAAGATCGATTACATCGACGCGCCAGACTATAACTTCAGCGAGCACGGCGGCCGGGGCATCGGTGAGATCGGGGCTACCGGTACCTCCGCCGCCATTGCCAATGCCATCTTCAACGCTACGGGCAAACGCGTGCGCGACCTGCCCATCACCCTCGATAAACTCCTCTGAGCGATGTCCAATCCCAAGCCTTATAACACGGACCCGACGGAGGTCGGCTGGCCCGAGGAGGAATCGCTCGTCAACGCCACGGTCAGCCGGCGCAACTTCCTCCGCGCCGCCACCCTGGCCGCCGCCGGCCTTGGACTTGCTCCCTACGCCACGCTCACGGGGCAGGGGAGTGCCGCTACCCTGGACCTCCAGGACTTCGTGGAGATCGAAACCACGATCAACGGCGAGGCCATGAAGATGAAACTGGACCCCCGTACCAGCCTGCTGGACCTCCTACGCGAACAGCTCGGCCTCACCGGCGCCAAGAAGGGCTGCAACCAGGGGGCCTGCGGCGCCTGCACCGTGCACGTCGGTACGGATCGCATCAATGCCTGCCTCACCCTCGCCGCCCAGATCGACGGCAAGGAGGTGACTACCATCGAGGGCATCGGTTCCGCGGAGGAATTCCACCCGGTACAGGCCGCCTTCCTGGAGCACGACGGCTTCCAGTGCGGGTACTGTACTTCGGGACAGATCATGTCCGCCATCAAGGTGCTGGAGGACGACCACGCCGGCTCCGACGCCGAGATCCGGGAATGGATGAGCGGCAACATCTGTCGCTGCGGCGCCTACAAGGGCATCGTGGAGTCGGTAAAGGCCGTCCGCGATAACACCCTCGACCCCCAGGCTCTCCAAAAGGGCGAAAGCCTGAAACGCTAACTCCCCGAGCATGAATCCTTTCCAGTACACCAAGGCCAAAACCGCGGAAGCCGCCATCGCAACCCTGCTGCAGCGCGATAACGCCGCCTACCTCGCCGGGGGCACGAACCTGGTCGACCGCATGCGCCGCAACGTCGCCCACCCCGACGCCCTGATCGACGTGTCGGAGCTTCCCTTCGCCGCCATCGGGGAGTGGGAGGGCGGGCTCCGCCTCGGCGCCATAGCCAGCAACAGCGCCACTGCCGAACATGCGGACGTTAAGCGGGATTACCCGATGCTCTCCGAGGCTATCCTGCTCGGGGCCACCGACCAGCTCCGCAACAAGGCCACCAACGGCGGCAACCTCATGCAGCGGACGCGCTGCTCCTACTTCATGTCGCCCGACTTTCCCTGCAACAAGCGGGAACCCGGCAGCGGTTGCTCGGCCATCGGAGGCTTCAATCGGATCCTCTCGGTGCTCGGTACTTCCGACAATTGCATTGCCTCCTACCCCTCCGACATGAGCACCGCCCTGGCGGCCCTCGACGCCGTGGTGCAGATCCGTACCCCCAACGGCGGCGAACGCAGCCTGCCCCTGGTCGACTTCCACAAGCTCCCCGGCGACACCCCCGAAATAGACAACTACCTAGAACGCGGGGAACTCATCACCGCCATCGATCTGCCCGCAGAGACCAAAAAGTTTGCCGGCCACTCCACCTACCTCAAGGTGCGGGACCGCCACTCCTACGCCTTTGCCCTGGTGTCCGTCGCCGCCGGCCTGATCGTCGACAACGGCAAGATCACCGACGCCCGCCTGGCTCTGGGCAGCGTAGCCGCCAAGCCCTGGCGTGATCGGGAAGCGGAGGCTCGGCTCATCGGCCAGGGCCCCAGCCGGGAACTCTTCCGCGACGTCGCCGAACAGGTCATGGCCGACGCCACGGGCTACGGCGAAAACGACTTCAAGATCGAATTGGCTAAGCGCGCCATCGTCAAGGCCCTCACCCAGCTGTAAACTGCGGTTTCCGACCGCGCCGTGTACCGCGACTTGTAGTCGCGCCGGAACCAAAAAATCCAAAAAGAAAGCAGGCACGACGGAACGTCGGCCTGCTTTGTTTTTGGATCGCCGCGGCGATCCGGCAAGGGTAATTAACCTACTACAGCGAGTCAGCCGAATCGGTCAACTGCTGTCCGAGGGTCTTGATCTTATCGGCCGTAGCTCCTTCCGCCTGCTTGGCGGCGGCGGTGGTGTGCTTGCCCAGCGAGGAGAGGGCCTTCTTCAGCTGCGCCGAAGAAGCATCCCCCTTGCCGAGGAGCGTACCCAGGTCCTCCAGTTCCTGGGCGATCTTAGCCAGGGCCGGATCGCCGGAATCGTTGAGGGTTTCCATCCAGCTGTTGATGGTGTTCGAAGCGCCGGACTTGGCTTTCTCCAGTCCCCCGTCGAGGGCCTTGATGGTAGAGTCGAGGTGTGAATTTGCGTTTGACATGATAAAATCGGGTTTGTTTCACAGGTAATATCATTCACAGGAAGTGGTTCACCGGAACTGGATGGTGTGAAAATATTTACCCACCAAATATTCTTGCTGTCCGTACGATGCGGTCTCCAACCGCGGCGTGCAACGCAACTTGTAGTCGCGCCGGAACCAAGCTAACCCACAACCCACAGCGACCCCGACCGGTAGGTGCGCACAGTAAAAATTGCTGTACCAACAAAATGACTTCGCGCATGGTCGAACAACACCGCGAGGGACTACGCACGGCATCTTCGATGCCGCTCTCCGCCGCCTCGCTCCCCCGAGACGTCCCCTCCGGGGCTGGGTAACGCACCTTACGGAAGGACCGCGAGGGGTTTCACCGCCTTGCTAGGGTAGGATGGCCCGCTCCGGGGCCTACCCTGTCTATTGCTGTGCAGGGGGAATGTCTCATGCCCCGGGGTTAGGTAGGCAATCCGTTTACTATTGTCTATGCAATTCCCCCGGAAGCCATCTAGCAAGTAACACCGTACCCACCTAAAGGATCGCCTGGCCAGGTACCGGGAAATTTCCTCACCTGACCTACTCATTCTGCAGAGGGGATTCGAAATCTCTACGTACAGTATGGAGTACTTCGGTGGAAAGCCCAAAGCGTATTTCTCCGTACACAACCGCAAAGAGGGGGTAGAATTTACGTACCGGAGCTATACAGCTGATACCACGATTTTTATTCCGGTAGACTATTCCTTCTATCAGCGGGATCTGCTGGGTGGAATTGAAGAGGTAGCGTCAGATGACGGAGAATGCATTTCCGCTTCCTACTATGACATGAAAGGGGGGAGCAGGCTACTCAGGCGGGAGCGTGGTGGTTGTCAATCCATTATCCTGTAACGTATGTTGACCGATCTGAGGATGCATCTAAGCGACGAGTTAAGTGATAACTGGCACTAAGTAACCTTTCACTGCACCCGTGTCCTCGCGCGTCCGGACCGCAGGTTCGGCCCCCTCCGTGCAATCCAGCCACCTCCGTGCCTAAGCGCAGCGCCTCCGTGCCGACGCAGTCGATTCGTGGTGAATTGATCGCAGTATCCCTACCCACCGGCAAGTCGAAAACCTGACAACTAAAAGATCCTGTCCCCAGCCGCGACCGGAGGTCACGAACCTTTGCACCCGCGTCCGTACCGCAGGTTCGGCCCGCTCCGTGCAATCCAGCGTCAGTAAGAAGGCTTCGCATTAGCAACGCAGGCAATCCGTGTACCTCCGTGCCTAAGCGCAGCGCCTCCGTGCCGACGCAGTCGATCCGTGGTGAATTGATCGCAGTATCCCTACCCACCGGCAAGTCGAAAACCTGACCACTAAAAGATTCTGTCCCCAGCCGCGACCGGAGGTCACGAACCTTTGCACCCGCGTCCCCGCCGCACCTACCGCGCCTCGCCGCCGCTATCGACGTCGTTGATGAACTTGATCAGCCCCGTGAAGTAAGTCTCCTGGTCGTCGTACATCGCCATGTGGCTGCCGTCGGGACAGTAGAGGTAGTGGCCGTTGGGAAACTGCTCGGACATCCACTTCATGTACTCGGGGTCCATGGTGTCGTGCTCGGCGCCGATGGTGAGGGTGGGGACGGTGATCTGGCCGAGGTCCGCGCTGCGGTTCCACTTGGCCAGGCTGGCGGACTCGATGATGCCGAACTCGCTGGGGCCCTGCATGGCCAGGTAGACGTCGTAGTTGATGTTGTTGAGGCCGCGCACGGCGGGCTCGGGCCAGTCGGCCGGGTCCATGTGGATCACGTGCTGGTTATAGTAGTTGTTGGTCAGCAATTCCTCATAGCGAGGATTCTGGTAATCCTCGGCGGCTTCAAGGTCCTTGATTTCCTTGAGTACGGCGGGGTCGAGCTGGGGACCGAGCACCTCCTGGGCGTACTTGTTGTACTCCGGCACCGAGGAGACCATGTTGGAAATGATGAGCCCCTTCAGGTTCTCCTGGTGGGCGAAGGCGTACTCCAGCGCCAGGATGCCGCCCCAGCTGTGGCCGAGGAGGTAGAAATTATCCTGGTCCAGGCTGAGGGCGATGCGCACCTGTTCCACTTCGCTGACGAAGCGGTCGATGGTCCACAGGGTGGAATCTGCGGGGTGGTCGCTCCGGCCGCTTTCCAGCTGGTCGTAATAGTAGTATTCGATGCCCGCGCCGGGAAAGTAGCTGTCGGCCGCCTCGAAGTACTCGTGGGTGGCGCCGGGGCCGCCGTGCAGCAGCAGTACCTTCTTGCGGGGGCTGTTGCCGACCCGTTTGGTCCACACCTTGAATTCACCCGCCGGGGTGGAAATGGGGATCATACGGACGCCACCGGTCACTACATCCTTACGCCCCGTATTGTCGAAGTAATCGTTCTCAGCCACCGCATCCAGCTCTGGGGCGGGTCCGCAGGCGACGAGGAAAGTAAGGGCAAACAAGCACAACAGGTAACGGACCATAGCAGCGGAATTTGACCCTAAAGTACACTTCCGGGCGCGGACGAGGTTGCAGGGGAAGTGACGGCGAAGCCCGCAGTACGATGCGGTCTCCGACCGCGTTAGCAAGATGCGACCTCCGGTCGCGCTACTATTTCCGTATGCCCAGTTTCCTGAAATCCCTCCTTTTCTTCTTCCTGCTGACCCTCCTCTCCCAGGTGGGCGGTATCCTCTACCTTCTGCATAAACCACTCAGCCGAAGCATCAAGCGCAGACTCGGTCACGGGTGGCGCGGCAGTCTTGTGCGTGCCACTTCCTTCGTGCTCGTGCTTTCATTTGCTTCCATCACGGTGGTTCCGCTGCTGGCCCGTCCGTTCAGCAGGGTCCCCTTGCCCCTATCGGCCAACTCTGAAGTACCCATTGCACCGGCGCGCTGGTTCACAGTACTGGCCAACCAGCATTACGTAAGCCCTGAGTTGCGCGCCGCCGTGATCGAGATCGCCCGGCAAACCGCCCGTACCTATCCCGGCACCGAGCTGCGCTACCTGGACGCCAACTTCCCCTTCCTCACCGGCTTTCCCCTCCTCCTGCGCCGGCTAAACTGGCGCAGCGCGGACGTCACCTTCGACGAATCCGCTAACCGCTGGCTTTTGGAAGCTATCACCGCCGACGACCGGATCGGGAAAGTGTTTGTCGAGCCCCACCTGAAGCGGCGGATCGGCCAGTCGGGCAACGATAAAATCCGCTTTCACGGCTGCGCCGCCGTCCGCCACGATGACCATATTCACGTGCAGTTATAACGGCGGCACATCCGATGTGCCACCCCGGCACCTGCGTCCCCGCCCACGGGTTATTCCGACTTCGACTTCCGGTGTCTATCACTCCCTCTGCCTATCTTATGCCGGTAAACGCTTAAAGACAACGACACCCATGGATTTAGCCATTCACAACTGGATGCGCGCCGAGCCCCTCGCAGCCACCCTCGCCCGCATCGCCCCGCTCGGGTACAAGTACCTGGAGATCCAGGGCACGCCCGCCGACTACGATACCGGGGAAGTCCGCCGCCTGCTCAAGAAATACCAGGTGCAGTGCTATGGTTCCGTCACCCTCATGCTGGGCTCCCGGAATCTCCTCGCCGTAGACGAAGGGGAGCGCGCCGCCTCCGTGCAGTACGTCAAGGACATCATCACGATGGTGAAGGAGCTGGAGGGAGAAATGGTCTCGGTCGTGCCCGGTACCGTAGGCAAGATCGTGCCCGGCGCCCGCCCCGAGGAGGAGTGGGACTGGGCCGTCGCCTCCATGCAGGAATGCTACGCCTTTGCCCAGGAGGCCGGCGTGAAGCTGGGGATCGAGCCCATCAACCGCTTCGAGACTTACTTCATCAACCGCGGCGACCAGGCCCTGGCGCTGGCCGAGGCGACCGGGCCGGACTGTGGGGTCGTCCTCGACATTTTTCACATGAACATCGAGGAGGCCGACCCCTTCGGCATGATCCATACGGCGAAGGACCGCCTCGTCGGATTCCACGTCGCCGACAACAACCGCATGGCCCCGGGCATGGGTACAATCGACTGGCCGAAGCTGGTCGCTACCCTGAAGGATTCCGGCTTCGACGGTCCTCTCTCCGTAGAGTTCGCCGCCCCGGTCGACCGCACGCCCGCCAACCTGCACCCGGACAGCGTGGATACGAATCCGCAGGGACTCACCGAAGAAGCCCGCAAGTTCCTGGAAGACCACGGCAGCTCGGCCCTGACCGAGGAGTTTTATACCTTCCTGACGAAGAAATCCGCCGATACCCTGCTCCCGCTGCTATGAAGATCAAGCACATCAAGGCCTACTGGCTGCGCTGCCCCATCCCGGCCGGAAAACAGTGGCGCTCCGACTACGGCCACCTCACCCACTTCGACATGACGCTCGTGGAGGTCGAAGACGAAGCCGGCAACCAGGGCTACGGGGAGGCCAAAGCGGCCGTCGGGGCCACCGGCGCCTGCGCCTCCATCGTCACCTGCATCGAAAAAGAACTGGCCCCCCAGCTCACCGGCATGGACGCCGACCACATCACCGCCGTCTGGGAAGCGGTGTACAACGGCAGCCGCCACCACTACGCCCACGACCGGGGCCGCGTGTTCCCGATCCTGGCCAACCGCGGCACCACCATCTCCGCCCTCAGCGGCATCGACACCGCGCTCTGGGACCTGAAGGGCAAGCGCCTCGGCGTGCCGGCAGTCGACCTGCTCGGCGGGCCCTGCCGGGCATCCATGCCCTGCTACGCAAGCGGCGGCTGGGCGGACATCGACGTCCTCGGCGATCAGTTGCGCGGCTACGTCGACCACGGCTACGGCGGCGTCAAGATGCGGGTAGGTGTCATGGACGGTACCGTCAAGGAAACGGTCGCCCGCGTCGAGGAAGCCCGCCGCGCCCTCGGACAGGAGATCGACCTCATGGTCGACGCCCACGGCACCTTCAGCGTGACGGAAGCCCGCCGCTTCGCCCGCCTGACCGAAGACCTGGGCCTCTACTGGTTCGAGGAGCCCGTCACCTCCGACAACAAGCGCGGCACCGCGGAAGTCCGCCAGGCCAGCACCACGCCCATCGCCGCCGGAGAAAGCGAGTTCACCCGCTTCGATTTCCGCGACCTCATCGAAGCCCGCGCCGTCGACGTCCTCCAGCCCGACTGCGCCATCGTAGGCGGTCTCACCGAAGCCCGCCGCGTCGCCGCCCTCGCCGAGACCCACCAGCTCGAACTGGCCCCCCACTGCTGGGGCTCCGCCTTCAGCTTCATGGCGGGCGTGCACCTGGCCTTCAGCAGTCCCTCGGCCGTGTACATCGAACATTCCCTGGGCGGCAATCCGCTGCTCTACGACCTCGTGAAGGAAGCTCCCGTAGTGAAAAACGGTCGGATCCAGTGTCCGGAGCGGCCCGGTCTGGGGGTGGAGGTGGATCTGGAGTTTGTGGAGCGGTTTAGTTGTTGAATTGTGGGGTTGTTGAATTGTTGGGTTGCGGACGGCACTGTGGCCTGATGCGCCCGCAATCGCCAGCGTAGCTCAGCCTCCCGGGCGCATCAGGCAATAGGCGCGTCAGCCCCGCCAAACCCAAACACCCGACGATACAATAACCCAGCAACCACCCCTTAGCAACAACTATCTTAAAACCCCGGACCGGCCCGCGTCAGCCCCGCCAAACCCAACAACCAACAATTCGCTCACCCAACCACCCACCATGGCAAAAATCAAAGAAATCAACCACGTCACCCTGATCGTCGACCATCTCGAGGAGGCCGCCCGCTTCTACGAGGAAGAGATGGGGCTGAAGCCGGTGCCCGCCTTCGTTTTCGACTACCCGACGGCCTTCTTTCGCATCACCGATACCACCCAGCTCCACCTGAGCGAGTGGGAGGACAGCCGGTCGTTCCGCGGCCACCTCTGCGTACGGGTCGACGACTTCAGCGAAGTATTCTACCGCATGAAGGCCCAGGGCCGCATCGACACCGCCCCCTGGGGCAAGGTGCGCCGGCTGCCCGACGGGGCCATGCAGCTGTTCATTCGGGATCCCGCCGGCAACCTCCTGGAGATCACCTCCTTTCCCGGCGACCCGGTGGATGAGGTGATCTTTAAAGACGAGCTTTACGAGGAGGGCCTCTACGTCTCCGGGCGCAACGACTTCCGGGGCTACAAGAGCGAAAACGCCACCCTCTATCACCCACCCTCCGACCGCACATGATGACGACCGTACTTTTTTTGGAATCCGTGGATCCTGCGGCCCTGAGGTTGATCCCCGACGGCGAGTTTCATGTCCTGCTTCCGGGAGCTTCGGTGTCGGATTACACGCAGGTGCAGGCCATCGTCACCCGCGGCAAGGAGCGGGTGGACCGGCAGCTCATCGACCGCTGCCCGGGCCTGCGCGTGATCGTCCGCTGCGGCGTGGGCGTGAACAACATCGACGTAGATTACGCCACCACCCAACGGGTGCAGGTGCTCAACGTACCCGGGGTCAACGCCGCCACCGTGGCCGAGCACACCATCGGACTGCTGCTCCTGCTGGTCCGGGGTATGTACCGGCTGGTCCGCGAAGTCAAAGCCGGTAACTGGAACTACCGCGATACCTACGCCGGCCACGAGCTGCGGAATCTCCGGTTGGGCATCGTCGGGATGGGAGAGATCGGCCACTTGGTGGCGGGACTCGCGGGTGCCCTGCAGATGGACGTGAGCTATGCCGGCAGAACAGGGGCCGTGAAGCCCGAAGGTGCCCTGGACCTGTCGGACCTCCTGGCGCAGAGCGACGTGGTCAGCCTCCACCTGCCCCTCACCCCCGACACCCGTGGACTCATCGATGCCGCCGCCCTGCAACGTATGAAGCCGGGCGCCTTCCTGATCAATACCGCCCGCG
>JBBSPZ010000067.1:0-21623 GCA_038258275.1 Chitinophagales bacterium
CGACGTGGAACTGGACCTCAAGATCGGCCGCCTCCTGCCCATGATCCAGCAGGTTGCATCGACCAACGACCGCGCCCTGGCCGACCGCCTCCTCGCCCTCACCTCCGAGCTCCGCCGTGTCCACCCCGACGCCGCCAAGGCTGCCGCCATCGAGGGCGACCTCTACTACCACTCCGGCCGCCTCGCGGGAGCCGCCGAGGCCTACCGTGCGACCCTGGAGTTAGACGATACCGTCTACCCGGTCTGGGAGCAACTCCTGGCCACCCTCTACCTCGACAACCAGGCCGTCGAGCTGCGCAAGTACGCCGAGGAAGCCCTCGACATTTTCCCCAACCGCCCGTCCGTTTACGTCCACTACGCCCTCGGCGAGGCCTTCCGGGGTGACTTCGACGAAGCCAACAACCTGCTTCGGCAGGCGCAGCTGATGGTCAGCGGCAGCCCCGAATCCGCCGCGGCCCTGCGGGAGATCACCACGGCAGTTGCCCGGTTGCAGAACCCGTCGCCCGCTACCGAACCGATCGACACCGCCCTGCTCCCCGGCGGCGCGGCCGGTCCGCTGGCCTTCTACCTCGCGCAGCAACGCAGTCTGGATGCCGCCGCCCTCCTGGCCGCCGACCAGCCCCTCAACACCAATGCCCTCCTCCTGGAACTTATGGGAGATGCCCGCAGCGCGGCGGGCGACAAAGAAGCCGCGGCGGAACTGTACACCCGCGCCAAAGCCGCGGGCAGCAAGTCCCCTACCCTGCCCCGCAAGATCTCCCAGCTCAAAAGCTAATCCCCCTATGCGCCTGACCCTTCTCGCCTTCCTGGCCGTACTCTTGCTGGCTAACTGCAACCGTAAAGTGGCCGGCCCCGCCGCCGACGTCGCTGCCGCTACGGGTGGAAAACTCCGGGTCGCCCAGGTCCTCCGGGCCATCGACGACAACCGCAGTACCGCCGAATGGATGGACGCCAAGGCCAAGGTCGACCTCCAAAGCAGCAGCCTGAACATCGGCGGCACCGCTTACCTCCGTCTACACCGCGACGAAGCCATCTGGATCAGCGTCAAGAAATTCGGCTTCGAGGGGGCCCGCGCCCTTATCCGCCCCGATTCCTTCTTCCTCTACAACCGCCTCGAGAACGATTACATCGCCGAGCCGCTCAGCTACGTCGAGGAAAAGTACAAGGTGCCGGCCCGCTTCGACCTGCTGCAGGAGATCTTCTTCGGCAACGCCGTCTTCCTCACCAAGGACCTCGCCGTCGACCGCGCCGACAACGCCATTCGCCTGATCGGCACCAGCAAGGAATTTGCCGCCGACTACCGCTTCGACCCGGCCACCTACCGCCCGCTCTCCATGGAGCTCCAGGAACTCGGCCAGGACCGCATGCTTACCGTCACCAATGGCGATTACGCTCCCGCAGATGGCCTCCGCCAGTCCTTCCCCCGTACCCGCAACATCGTGGTCGACGGCGGCGACCCCGACAAGCAGGCCCGCATGCAACTGGAATTCACGGACCTTTCCTTCCAGGGGCCGGTGGAGATGCCCTTTTCCTTCCGGTGAAATTTCCCGTGGGGCCTTCGTTCCCCCTACGGTTGGCTACTTCCGTTTTTATCCGGCTTCCCGTTCCTCTGCCGACCGGGCAAGCTGCAGCAACAGGCCAAAAAGGGGAAATCGGAGCCGTAGGAGCCAGGGCGTGAGCCATACATTAGGGGGTAAGTTCAGAACGCGTGGATGACCAGCCAAAAAATGCTATTCTTATATGGAACAACTGGTGACCGAACGCCTCCTAATCCGACAGGCCGATACCGGCGACGCGCGCTTTTTCCTCGACTTGCTGAATAGCCCGGGCTGGCTCCGGTTCATCGGCGACCGCAACGTGCGCACTGAAGCGGAGGCCGTCGCCTACCTGGAAAACCGGATTCTGCCCGTCTACGCTACGCCCGGTCACGGCAGTTACGTGGTGGTGTCGCGGGGAACGAACGCACTCCTGGGCTTCGTCGGCGTGTTCCGCCGGCCGGAACTGGAGTTCCCCGATTTTGGCTTCGCCTTCCTGGCCGATGCACAGGGATACGGCTACGCGGAAGAGGCTTCGCTAGGCATCCTCGCCATGCCCGCCGTCCGGGCCCTCCCGGAACTCCTGGCGATCACCCAGCCCGACAATGTCCGCAGCCAGCGGTTACTGGAACGACTGGGTTTTGTACCAACGGGGACGACCCCGGTAGGGGGAGTCGACCACCTGCGCTACCGGTATGGGTAACGGGCGGCGGCGCGCGGAGTGCAGGGATCAGGGCATGCGCCGCAACTGACCCGGGAAACGGCGCTCGATAAAATCGGATGCCCCGGGCTCCAGCTTCAGGTAAAGGGGCAACTGCCCAAACGGTTGCGGCCGAAACAGGTAGTACCCGCCGGGCCGGGACGTCAGGGCGGTATTGCCGGACAGGGCCGTCCCTTCCCCCGCATCGGTGACCGGCAGGGTCAGGGTGGGAAAGCAAGCGAAGAATTCCGGTACCCCGTCCAGCGCCCGCGCTTCAATGCAGGCGGTTCCCGCCGCCCACTGCTCCGGAGTGAGGGACTCAAAAAAGCCCAGTTCCCGCAACGTATCCCGGATTTCGGTAGCTTCGGAAGGGGATAAAAAGTGATGGGGATCGGGTCCCTGCAGGCCGCCCATCACCTGGGTGACCTCCGGGGCCGACAGTGCCCGGGCCAGGCGGGAGGGAAGCGGGAACGTTCGCAGCACCAGCGTCCCCGCCCCACCCTCAGCTTTGGCGGGGAGAAAGTATAAGCGGTAATCGGCCTTATCCTGACTGAGCCGGGAGTTGTAGGGAGCGGCGAACAGCTCCAGCATGTAGGTGCCGCTCCAGTCGGAGAAAGGGGTCTCGATCGGCGGGATGAAGAGGTCCGGGCCCGTATAGTAGACCCCCGTGGCGTCGCTGCCGACCAGGTGAACGTGGCGGTTATTCTTGTCCCTGGCTCCCCCGTAGGCCGCGGTGGGTACGGCCATCACCCGAATGGAGCAGAAGCGGTCGTCGTGGGTGCAGAGTTCCCGCGTGAACTGATCGATCAGTTCCTGCACCGTCGTCGGCGCGGTCAGGGAAAGGGTGGATTGGGGCCGGACGTAGGGGTACAGGTCCTGGCGATCCACCGAACGCAGAAAAACGGTATCGGCCAGCAGGTCGGTAGCGGCGTCGGCCGGCAGGAGTTCGTGGGTTGTAAGCCAGCGGACGGCTTCCTTCCGCTCCCGCATGCGGGTCAGAGCCACCTCCTCCTCCCCTGCCGATTGGGCGACTCCCTGCAGCAGGTAGTAATCGGGGACCAGTCCGTCGCGGTTGAGCTCCTTCACCGCTTCTTCGTACACTTCGCTGGTGAGTAATCCGAGATCGGATACGCTGCGCAGCGTATTCCGTGCCGCGTAGCCGAAACTGCTGCGGTCGACGGGAATGAGGGTGTCCGAAAGATCGCGCGGTACCTGGAACACAGGGGGGTCGACCTTTCGGATGTTCGCTTCCTCGGCAGGCAGGGCATTGGCGGCACGAAGCTCCGCTTCCCGGCCGGGGATGGCGGCGGTTCGTTCCTGCACCGCTTCCACCAGGATCTGCCGCATCTCCGGCGTGAGCTCCGTCGGATCCCGGATCCCCCGCTCCTGCAGTACCTCGGCCTCGACCCAGTCCCCCTGACGGTAAGAATAGGCCGACTGGTAAGCCGTGTACAGGTAGCCCAGCAGCTGCCCCGCCGAGACGGCCGCCCCGTAGTCGGGAATGAACGGCCGCGCGTGCGTGTAGATCGGCAACCTGCCGACGGAAATTTGCTCCTTCAGGTCATCCCTTCCCGCGGCGGACAGCAGGTGATTTTCGTACAAGCGGTCGGCAAGCCTGTTCCCCTCGGCAACCGAATAGTACTGCCCGGAAGCAGGCAGGGCGTACAGCAGGGTAAGCAGGAAAAACACGGCACGGAGGAAGCAAGCGGGTTTCAGAGCGGGCGGGCTATTTTGTGGGTGCAAGTTACTACCCAAGGTCCCAACCGACGGGCATTCCGGCACCGCTCGGACCCACCGGCAACGGCCCAATTTTGTCCCGATGATCAGAATTCTGCCCCTCCTTTTCCTGCTGCTCCCCGCACTCGCCTGCGAAAGTGATTCCGCTTCCTCCACGGCCACCGCACCGGCGGCCCCGCCCATTGATTCAGTGACGATCGACCGGCACATCGCGGAACTGGCCAGCGACAAATACGGCGGACGCCTGCCCTTCAGCCCCGGTGAGGCTTTTACCCTCGACTACCTCGAGCGGGAACTGAAGGCCCTGGGCCTCGAACCCGGCAACGGAGACAGTTACCGCCAGGAAGTCCCCATGGTAGAGATCACCGGCCACCCCGACGAGCGCATCAGCCTGGATATGCCCGGCGGGACCGTGGATTGGACCTTCCGCAAGGATTACGTCACCTACAGCGAACGGGGAGCGGAAGAGACCGGCGTGAAGGACTCCGAACTGGTCTTCGCCGGCTTCGGCATCGTGGCCCCGGAATACGGCTGGAACGACTACGAAGGCCTCGACGTGAAGGGCAAAACCGTGGTCGTGCTCGTCAATGATCCCGGCTACTACCTCGAGGACAGCACCCAATTTAAGGGCCGCACCATGACCTACTACGGCCGCTGGAGCTACAAATTCGAGGAAGCCGCCCGGCAGGGGGCCGCGGGTTGCCTGATCATCCACGAGCCGGGCGCGGCGGGCTATCCCTGGTTCGTGGTGCAGAGCAGCTGGACGGGCAGTCGCCTCACCCTCCTCGACGACGGGCAGCCGAAACTCGACGTCGCCGGCTGGATCACCCTCGATGCCGCGCGGGAGCTCTTCACAAAGTCGGGCGTACGGGACGTGAAGTGGTTCGAGGCGGCGGCGGATAAGGACTTCGACCCCATCCCCCTCAACACCGAGCTGACCACCACCGTGCGCAACGACCTGCGCTTCGACCAGAGCTACAATATCGTCGCCCGCCTGCCCGGCAGCGAGCGCCCCAACGAGAACGTAGTCTACACCTCCCACTGGGACCACATCGGCACCGGCGCGGAAATGAACGGCGACAGCATCTACAACGGCGCCCTCGACAATGCCAGCGGTACCGCCCAACTGCTGGCCATCGCCGAGGCTTACACCAAATTGCCCGAACCGCCCGCCCGCTCGGTCGTCTTCCTCTTCGTAACGGCCGAGGAGCAGGGGCTTTTCGGCAGTGCCTACTACGTGGCCAATCCTGTCTACCCCCTTAGCCAGACCGTCGCCGACATCAACATCGACGGCATCAACTTCTCCGGCGAAGCCGCCGACCTGACCATCACCGGCATGGGCCACAGCGACATGGACCAGCTCGCCATTGCCGCCGCCAGGGCCCAGGACCGCTACACCCAGGGCGACCAGGAACCCGAAAAGGGCTACTTCTTCCGCTCCGACCAGTTCAGCTTCGCCAAGCGGGGCGTGCCCGTGCTCTACGCCAAGGGCGGCTACGAGCACCGCACCCGCGGCAAGGAATACGCCAAGGCCGAAAAGGACAAATTCGTCGCCGAGCGCTACCACCAGCCCGCCGACGAGTACACTTCCGGCGAGTGGCCCCTCGGCGGCGCCGTGCAGGATGGGGCACTCCTCTTCCGCGTCGGCCTCGACCTAGCGAATGGCGAGTTTTGGCCGCAGTGGCGGAAGGATTCTGAATTTTACGTCAAACGGTAGGGGGAGCGTGTAGCGTATAGCGTATAGCATATAGCATATAGGCGCAGGCTCAATTGCGCTGCGCCTATATGCTATACGCTATACGCTCCTCCCCTGCTCCTCCCCTGCTCCAACGAATAAGCCACCCCCAACCAAGGTCAGGAGTGGCTTATTCAATGCATTCAATCGGGTAACGCTACCGCTGCACCAGCACCTTACGCTGGATCGTGCCGGCACTGGCCCGGATCTCCAGCAGGTAGGTGCCCGTGGGCAGGTCGCTTATCTGGAGGGACTCCCACTCGCCGGTCGCTCGCTGGGACAGGACCGTGCGGCCGCTCAGGTCGCGGAGGGTCAGGGTGGCGTCGCTCAGGATGTTCATCGGCAGCTGGACGATCAGCAGGTTGGTCGCCGGATTGGGGGCAATGCTCACCTCCTCGGCGAAGGCCGGCTCCCCCTGGGTGCTGGTGATGGCATCCGGCAGCAGGACGCCGTCGATGGAGTGCACCACGCCGTTGTCGGCCATGATATCGGGCACCGAGATCGCTACGCCGTCCACCAGGGCGGTGTCGCCGCTGATGGTCACTTCAAGCATCTCTCCCTGGAGGGTGGTGAGCATCATGCCGTCCATCAGGTCGGTCGAGTAAAAACGGCCGGGTACGACGTGGTACTGCAGGATGGTCGCCAGGTCACCGGTAGGATCGGCCAGCAGGGCGTTTATCATATCTTCTCCCACGGCGGCGAAGGCCGCATCGTTGGGGGCGAAGAGGGTGAAGGGGCCGTCCCCGGACAGGGCACCCGCCAGTCCGGCGGCAACTACCGCTGCCTCGAGCGTAGTATGGTTCTCGCTGGCTACCACGATGTCTACGACCGTAGCGGCGGGCTGTAGCAGTACGGCATCGATCACGTGTACGATGCCGTTGCTGGCCATGATATCGGCCGTAGTGACCAGTACGCCGTTGACGGTGACGCTATCGCCCCGGGTACGGATGAAGAGGCTGTCGCCCGCGATCAGGGTCGGCAACCGCATGCCGTCGGTGAGGGCGGTGGAGGGACCGGAAGCGGGCACCACGTGGTAGGAAAGCACGGAAATCAGGCTGTCCTGATTTTCCTCCATCAGCAGGTAGTCGAGTACGCCGTCGGGGAGCATCGCGAAGGCGGCATCCGTGGGAGCGAATACCGTAAAGGGCCCCTCACCGGACAGGTCGTCGTCCAGTTCGGCGGCAATCACCGCAGCTTCCAGGGTGTTGTGAACGTCGCTGGCGACGATGACGTCGACCACCGTCTGTGCGGTCACCGGAATAGCCAGCAGGAGGGCAAATAAAAGAGGTAAAAATGTGCGCATAATGAGTTGGTTTATCAATGGGGCAACGCGCGCCCAGAGTCATACGCACTTATCAACCCACCCCCCCCCTTGGTTTATCAACATTCCCTTTTTAGCATACCAACTGACTAAAAAGGTATTTCACCGCACGCGTCAGCACGTAAGTACCCTGTTACGACCAACCAGTTGTACACCCAACGGAAGCAGCCAGAATCATGCCCACCCGCAGCTACTCACCACAGCTGGCACAGCGCCTCTACCGAAAAAACTAACCCCCCTCGACCCGCTCGGCCCGCAGTTCCTCCTCCAGCGTAGGCTCCAGCACCAGGCGGACGGCCCGGTTGTAGGTCACGTAGTTACCCACCCAGCTCAGGAAGGTGAACAGGCGATTGCGGAAGCCGATCAGATAGAAGATGTGCACGAAGGCCCAGATGAACCAGGCCGGGATACCGTTGAAGTGTATGTTCTTCGGCAGGTCAGCGACGGCGCGGTTGCGGCCGATGATCGCCAGATTCCCCTTGTCGAAGTACTTGAAGGGCCTGGCCTCCTTGCCTCTAGCCAGGTTATTGAAGTTCTCCGCCAGGCGTTTGCCCATCTGGATGGCGACCTGCGCCACGCCGGGGTGCCCCTTCGGCCATACCGCGCTGGTCAGGTAGGCCACGTCGCCGAGGGCGTAGATGTTGTCGTAAGCCTTTACGCGCAGGTGATCGTCGATGAGGTAGTGGGCTTTCTGTACGCTGTCGTCCCGGAGCCCTTCGACGACCTCACCGGTCACGCCGGCCCCCCAGATCACGGTATCGGATTCGATCGTACTGCCATCCTTGAAGGTGGCCGTGCGGCCGTCGTAATCGGTCATCAACTGACCGAATCTAAGCTCGATGCCCATGTCTTCGAGGTTACGCTGGGCGTCATCGCTCGACTTGTCGGAAAAAGTGGACAGCAACTGGTCGCCGCCCTCCACCAAGATGAACCGCAGCTTTTCCATGGGGGTGTCCGGATAGTCGTTCGTGAGCACGTGCCGCCGCAGTTCGGAGAGCGCGCCGGCCAATTCCACGCCGGAGGGGCCGCCGCCGACGATCACGAAGGTCATCAGGCGTTCCCGCTCGGCGGGGTCGTCGGTCAGGTCCGCCCGCTCCAGGGTTTGAAAGATGCGGTTGCGCAGGCGACGGGCATCGGGCACCGTTTTCAGGGGCAGGGTATGCGCCTCGATGTTGGCGTTGCCGAAGAAGTTGGCCCGCGTGCCCGTCGCCAGTACCAGGTGATCGTAGGCGACCATCCCCGCCTCGGTACTTACCTGCCGGACGGCCGGGTCGATGCCGTGTACCGCCAGCATGCGGAAGTGAAAATCGGGCTTCCGGCGAAAGGACTTGCGCAGGGGGCCACAAATGTCGGGAGCTTCCAGTCCGGCTGTCGCCACCTGGTACAGCAGGGGCGCGAAGGTGTGGTAGTTATGCCGGTCGAGCAATACGACCTGGTAGCGGTCGGTATCGAGCTTGTGGACGAAGTTGAGGCCGGCAAAACCGCCGCCGATGACGACGATGCGGGGCTTTCCGTTGGGGGCAGGTATATTCAGGGGGACCATACCTCTCTAACGCGGGGCGGGACCGCTGGTGCAAGGAAAGGTAGGGACTTTCAACACTTATGACCCGGAGATGTGAAAGGCAAACGCTACTGCTCGCACACCACTCGTGCTGGGTACGTTGACACTTAAAGCTCAGGATTCCCATGATCAACATCAAGCACGAACACGGAACCAATATCCTCTACACCACCGCCGTCGGCAAGCTGGAGCAGGCGGACTACGACCGCATGCTCCCCGAAGCCCACCAGATCATCAACGACTACGGCAATATCCGCTGGTACTTCGAAATGCAGGACTTCAGCGGCTGGACGGCCGGCTCCGCCTGGCGGGACGTAAAATTTGACCTTCAGTATGCCGACGACTTCGAGAAAGTAGCCGTCGTGGGTCAGAACGAGTGGATGGACTGGGCCACCCAGTTCATGAAGCCCTTCGCCACCGGTGAGGTGAAGTACTTTTCCCTCGAGGACCAGGCCGAGGCCAAGCAGTGGATCGCGGCTTAGCAGGCGGTCAACCCATCTGCACGCCCTGCCGGATGATGTCGGCCAGTTCCGGCAGCCAGCGGGTATTCAGTTCGAGTCCGTTGCCCACCACGATGAGGTCGGCCCCCGCGTGCAGGGCCTGACGGGCGCGTTCGGGGGTCCGGATGCCGCCGCCGACGACCACGGGCAGGTTCACTTCGCTGCGCACGGCCCGAATAACGCGGGGATCGACCGGCGTAAGGGCTCCGCTGCCGGCGTCGAGGTAAATCAGCCGCAGCCCCAGCTGCTCCCCGGCCAGGGCGGTCGCGGCGGCAATGTCGGGCTTATCGGCCGGGATCGGGGTGGTGCCGCTCATGTAGGATACCGAGGTCGGCTTACCGCCGTCGATCAGGATATAACCGGTGGGGATCACGGGTAGCCCGAGTTGCTTGATGCGCCCGGCGACGGTGACGTGGTGGCCGATCAGCAATTCCGGGTTGCGGCCCGAGATGAGGGAGAGCAGGAGCAGGGCGTCCGCCTCTTCATCCAGCTGGTAGACGGAGCCCGGAAACAGAATTACCGGCACGGAGGTCAGCGCCTTGAGTAAGCGCAGGTAGTAGGTGGACTGCGTCTGGTTGACCAGGCTGCCCCCCCAGAAAAAATAGTCGATCAGTCCCTCCTTGGCGTAGTCTGCCAACACGTTCAGGTTGTTGCGGTCTGCCTTGTCGGGATCGACGAGCACGGCCAGCAACTTGCGGCCCTCGCTACGGGCCCGGGAGAGTGCGGAGAGGATCATCGCACAAAGGTAGGACGGGGGCACGGCAACTAAAAACGGCCTTCCCGCCGAAGCGGGAAAGCCGTTTGTAAAAGTGCCCAGAACAGGAGTTGAACCTGCACGTCCGCAATGGACACCAGCCCCTCAAGCTGGCGTGTCTACCAATTTCACCACCTGGGCAGGGGGTACGCGCCGAAGCGGTCGCAAAAGTAAGACGCGAAAACGGTATTTACAATCCGGGGGGCAAATTTTACCATTTCTGATACTTTTCACTGCACCGGCGCCCCGCCGCAAAACTATTCCAGCCCTCACAAATTAGTGTAGGTACAACAATTATTATCATGAGTTTACTTGAATCCCTCGAGTGGCGCTACGCCACCAAACGCTTTGACGCAGACCGACAGGTCGGTGATGAAGATCTGCAACTCCTGAAGGAGGCCGTCAACCTGGCCGCTACCAGTTTCGGCCTCCAGCCCTTCCGCGTGACGGTGGTGAGCGATCCGGAGACCAAGGAGCAGCTGCGCGCCGCCAGCTACAATCAGCCCCAGCTGACCGAAAGCTCCCACGTGTTCGTATTCTCCGCCATGCAGGCGATGCCCTCCGAGCACATCGACGCATTTCTGGACCGCATGGCCGAAGTCCGCGACGTACCCCGTGACCAGCTGAACGGCTACGCCGATTACATGAAGGGCTCCGTGGCCGGCAAGTCGGTCGAATCCATCGAAGGGGGGAATAAGCGGCAGGCGTACATCGGACTGGGCACCCTGCTGGCCGCCGCCGCCGAACTGAAGATCGACGCCTGCCCCATGGAAGGCTTCGATGCGGGGGAGTACGGGCGCATCCTCGGCCTGGAGGAAAGGGGCCTCACGGCAACGGTGATCGCTCCCGTCGGTTACCGCTCCGATGAAGATGCTACCCAGCACCACGCCAAGGTGCGCGTGCCGCTGGAGGAAATGTTTACGGAAATTTAAAATTCTAAATTGGCAATTTTCAATTGCTACTCCTCGTAGAATTTGATCTCCCGCTCGCCACCCGCCTTCAGGTAGCCGCGGTACATGCCCGGCGTATTGAAGGGCATGGCTACGTTTCCCTGCGCGTCGAGCGCGATGAGGCCACCCGTGCCGCCTTTCTTCTCCAGCGTTTGGTGAATGACGGCATCGGTGGCCTCCTTTAGGGTAGCCCCACCGTAGGCCATGCGGGCGTGTACGTCGTAGGCGACGGCGTAGCGGATGAAGTACTCTCCCCAACCCGTGCAGCTCACGCCGCAGGTGGCGTTGTCGGCGTAGGTGCCGGCACCGATGATCGGACTATCGCCAAGGCGGTTGTAGCGCTTGTTGGTCATGCCGCCGGTGCTGGTGCCGGCTGCCAGGTTGCCCTGCTTATCGAGGGCCACGCAGCCTACCGTTCCGTGCTTTTTATCCACGTCGATCTTTTCCTGTTCCACTTTCTCGCCTTCCAGGGCGCGTTGGAGGGCATCGTAGCGCTCCTGGGTGAAGAAGTAGGAGGGATCGACGACCTCCAGGCCCTGTTCCGCGGCAAACTGCTCGGCGCCCTTGCCGGTCAGCAGTACGTGCTCCGACTTTTCCATCACGGCGCGGGCCGCGCTGATGGGGTGCTTGAGGTTGGTGACGCCGCCCACGGCCCCGGCGTTCTGGTCGGCGCCGTTCATGAAGCTGGCATCCAGCTCGTTGATGCCGGCATTGGTGAAGACGGCCCCCTTAGCGGAGTTGAAGTACGGACTATCCTCCATTACCCAGATCGTGGCTTCCACCGCATCGGCCGCACTGCCGCCTTCGCTCAGGACTTTCTCGCCCGCGTCCATCGCCGCATTCATGGCTTCGGTGATGGCGGCGGCCCGCTCGTCGGTCATATTCTCCTTGAGGATGGTACCGGCTCCCCCGTGGATAACCAGGGCGTATGCGGGGGCATCGGCAGACTCCTGAGCCGCAGGGCCGGTGGATTCAGCCGCGGAGGCTTGCTGGCAGGCGTAGGCGGCGAGGCCGAGACAGAGTAAGAGCGTAAGGCGGAGGAGCTGGCGCATGAAGAGCGGGGACTTGGTTTCCCGCTAAGTTACGTTCGGTTCGCGACCTCTGGGTGCGTACGGTATTACTTGCTAAACGGCTTCCGGGGAATTGCAGGGTCGCGATAGCCAGGTACTTTCAACCGCAAATCGACTGCGTCGCGCCCCGACTAAGTCGGGGCTTCGCGCTGGCACAGATGGCCACGGATTGCCTGCATATCCACGGCATGGGACATTCCCCCTGCAACTCAGCCATACACCGGGTAGGCCCCGGAGGGGGCCATCCTGAGCTAGCGAGGCGGTGAAACCCCTCGCGGTGTTCCCCGTACGACCGATTTACTCCTCCTGGCAGGGTAGCAAATCTAGGTGCACTTCCCGCAGCGATAATGTTTCCCACGCTCGGGCCAGCGGCCACTCGACCCAGTGTTGTTCGACAACGCGTAAGGTCATTTTACTGGTACAGCAATTTTACTGTACGCACCTACCGGTCGCGGTACTACGTAGCAAGTTACCGTTATGAAAGTGTTCAAGGCTTATTGATGATTGTGCATCGCACGACCGGAGGTTATGAACCGGTCGGGAACCACTTAGTCGTTCGCGTGGCGCTGCTTCAGGGCATCCTCCCGGAGCCGGCGCAGGAAGGGGCTGGCAAAGATGAAATCCTGGAGTACTTCCTTATCGCTTTCGAGTACCTCGTGTTTGTTGCCCTGCCAGACGAGGTGACCGTCTTTGAGCAGCACGATATTCTCCCCGATGCCCATCACCGAGTTCATGTCGTGGGTGTTGATGACGGTGGTGATCTTGTTCTCGTGGGTGAGATCGTAGATGAGCTCGTCGATCAGGATGGAGGTCTTAGGATCTAGGCCGCTGTTGGGCTCGTCGCAGAAGAGGTACTTGGGCTTGAGCACCATGGCCCGGGCGATGCCGACGCGCTTCTGCATACCCCCGGAGACCTCGGAAGGAAAGCGGTCGTTGATGCCTTCCATGTTGACCATCTCCAGGCATTCGTCGACCCGCTTGTTTTTTTCCGCCGTCGACTTCTTGGTGAACATATCCATGGGAAAGCGGATGTTCTCGCCGACCGTCATGGAATCGAAGAGGGCGTTTCCCTGGAACAGCATGCCGACCTTCATGCGGACCTCCCGGAGGGCCTCGTCGCCGATGGCGAAGAGGTCGGTGTCGTCGTAAAAAACCTGGCCGGAGGTGGGCTTGAACAGGCCGACGAGAAGCTTGAGGAGCACGGTCTTGCCCGCGCCCGAACTACCGATGATCAGGTTCGGCTTGCCGGCGTAAAACTCCGTGGTGATGCCCTTCAGCACCTCGTTCTCCCCGAATGATTTGAATAGGTCTACCGTACGGATCATGACAGGGCGGCTTAGGTAAGGATGAGGGCGATGAGAAAGTCGAAAACGAGGATAAATACGTCGCTCATCACCACGGCGTTGGTGCTGGCCTCCCCGAGCTCGATGCTGCCCCCCTTGGCGTTGTAGCCCATGTAACAACTGATGGAGGTCAGCAGAAAGGCGAAGACGGCCGCCTTGACGAACATCATGAACACGTAGCGGGGCACGAAGAACGTGCGCAGCCCCAGCACGTACTCGGTGTGCGAGATGGTGCCGGGAATCACCGTACTTAGGTATCCGCCGATGATGCTCACGAAGGCCGAGATCGCCACCAGCATCGGGATGACGACGACGGCGGCAATGATCTTGGGCAGGATGAGGTAGGCGGCGGTGTTGACGCCCATGATCTCCATGGCGTCAATGTGTTCTTTTTGCCGCATCCCCCCGATCTCCGCCGCCATGTTGGAGCCGACCTTGCCGGCCAGCACGAGACAGGTGATGGTGGGGGCCATCTCGATGATGGTAATGTCGCGCACGATGTACCCGATGTAATACGACGGCACGAAGCTGTCCCCCAGCTGGTCGGCAAACTGCACCGCCGTCACCATGCCGATGAATATGGAGATGAGCAGCACGATAAAAACCGACCCCACCCCGATCGCGTCCATCTGCCGTACCGTCTCCTTGTAGTACATGGAAAACTTTTCGGGACGGGTCAGGGAAGACCGCAGGAGGTTGACGTAGCTACCTAAATTGAAAAAAAATTTATCAATGACCATGTAGGGGTGCTGGGGTTCGTGGTGTAACGCCGTGTGCGGTAGATAGGTTTGGGGCCGGAACGGGCTACTGCCCCGACTGCCACTCCAGGGCTCCGGCATCCGGCCGCTCCGGGTCGCGGGTGTTGCCCTCCAGGTCCATTGGCAACTCGGGCAGGAAGACGCCGAGCCGGCGGGCTACGCTGAGGCTGTCGGGCCGGTAGTCGTCCGCGCTGATGGATTCGAAAAGGGCATCGCCCGACTGGAGGTTATAGCAGCCGACGCAGATGCGGGCGTAAAAGTCGCCGTAGACCCCTCCCTGGTCGGTGAGAAAGTCCTGATCGGTCCGGACGACCGAGTTTTCGATGCGGACCCGGAACAGGTCGGGCTCCTTCCCCTCGAAGCCATCGACCAGGAGCAGCTCGCTTCCATCCGAACCACTCAGGATGGAATTGCGTATCCGGGCGTCGAGCGGGGCGGCACACAGGGCGGTCCCCCCCTCGCACTCGGCTGCGTTGGAAAGGGCGAGGGCCACGTCCGTCGTCCCGTAGTTGGCCAGGGTGCAGTGGTCGAGTACGAGGCTGCCGCCCTTGATCAGCTGCACGGTGTTGCCGAAGTTGGAATGGAACAGGCTGTTGCGGGCCGTCACTACGGACTGGTAGGTAGAAATCGCCGGGCCCGAGCTGTTGGCGATGACGGAGCTTTCGATGGATACCTCCGCCAGGCTGTCGGCCGTGATGCCGACGATGGCGTTGTTTATTTGCGTGAATTCCACCCGGTTGTTGCGGCTCTCGGGCCCGAAGATGAGGCCCCGGTAGCCGCCGCGGCTGTCCTGGTAGTTTTCCTCGAGCCGGTCGGTAGCCAGGATGACAGGCTCCTCCAGGGTGCCCAGCAGGTGCAGGCTACCGTTGGGCAGGGTGTAGATGAAGCCGTCGTTGAAAATGCCGTTGTCGCCCACCCCGTCGTTGCGCTGGATGCCCCCGTGAAAGTAGATGCGCGTACCGGCCAGGGCTTGGACGATACAGCTGTCGATGAACATCGAGCCGTAGATCACCGTCGGCAGGTCGACCGGCAGGGTAAAGGTGCCGTCCTGACAAATGGGCGAGAAGAATCCGCCGCGGTTGAAGCCGTTGATGTAGTTCGCGTTCTGGCCGAAGGCCTCCAGCACCACTTCCTCCTGCACGTTGCCGGTCTCGAAGACGAGCAGGTCTTCGGCAATGAAGGGGCTGATCTCCTCGGGGGAAGTGGGGTCCACCTCCGCTTCCACGAAGACGAAGATGCTGTCCCTGGCCCAGATCACCACGTCCCTCGCCTCGGGCCCCATGGTGCCGTCGACGTTGAAGGTGAAGGTGACCCCCGTCATCCCCTCCACGTGGATGCGGTCGATCCTGACGGGGTCGTTGGCGTCATTATACACCTTAAAGGTGCGGGTGGCGCTGCCGCGGGCGGTGAAGACGGTATCGAAGCGGAGGGTGTCCGCGCCCAGGCGCAACTGCACGGCGTCGCCAGTGACGAAATCGCGGTCTACGTCGCAGGCAACGAACAGGGTCAGCAGAACGCCGAGGCAGAGAAAGGATCGCATATACGGTAGTGAGCTCAGGGCTTTAGAACTGCGCAAGGGTGGCGGCTATTGTGGTTCCCGGCCACTCACCGGGGGCCAGTTGGCCCAGGATGCCCGGCCGGCGACCGTTTCCGATAAGGACGGGGATGCCGCTGCGGGCGGTTTCCGTGGCAATGCGCAGCTTGGTGGCCATGCCGCCCCGGCCGCCGCTGCTCTTGCGGGCCTGCACGAAGCCGGCTACGCCGTCGTCAACCGGCTCCACCTGCTGGATCAGGCGGCTGTCCGGCGCATCCGGCGGTCCGTCGTAGAGGCCCTCCACGCTGCTGAGGATCACGAGGGCCTCGGCCCCGAGCATCCGGGCGACCAGGCCGGCCAGCTCATCGTTGTCGGTAAACATGAGCTCGGTGACGGCCACTACGTCGTTCTCGTTCACGACCGGGACGATCTCGTCGAGCAGCAGGGCCCGAAAGCAGTTGAGCATGTTGTCGTAGTGCAGGTCGTCGCGAAAATCCCCCTTCGTCGCGAGCACCTGGGCGCAGAGGAGCTGGTGGCCGGCAAACAGCTGGCGGTACAGCTCCATCAGCCGCACCTGGCCGATGGCGGAGTAGACCTGCCGCTGGGCCACCGCCCCGTCGTCTTCCCGGCCGGGCAGCAGCTCACGGCCGGCCCCGACGGCCCCCGAGGAGACCAGCACCAGCTCCACCCCCGAGCGCTTGAGGGCGGCGATCTGGTCGACCAGGCCGCTGATGCTGGTGACGTCCAGGCGGCCGTCGGGTCGCGTCAGGACGTTCGTGCCCACTTTGATGACTAATCGTTTATACATTGCACGAATGTACGGCTCCCCCCCGCACCCGCGCCCGCGCCCCTGGCTCGTGCCCCTCGCCTTCCTCGCCCTCGCCGTCGCGCTGCGGTGGGGCTCCTTTTTCATTTCGGTCATCGGTCACGACGAGAGCACTTACATCGTGATCGCGGACGAGCTGCTGCGCGGGGAGGTGTACCTGCGCGACGTGATCGACACCAAGCCCATCGGCATTTTCTGGATCTACGCGGGACTGATCAAGCTTACCGGGGGAAGTATCCCGCTGCTGCGGCTGGCCGTTTCCGCGGTGCTGGCCCTCGGGGCCTGGGGCCTCTACGTGGCCAACTACCGGGCCACCGGCGAGCGGGTAGCGGGCTACGTGGCGGGCGCCGCCTACCTCTTCATGTGCAGCATTTTTACGGATTACGGCATCGGGCCCAATACCGAGCATTTCTTCAACACCTGCACCATCTGGGCGGTGGCCCTCGGCGTGGCCAGCCCGCGCAAGCAGTGGTTTCCGGCGGGGCTCCTGCTCGGTATCGCCTTCATCATCAAGCCCTTCGCGGCGGCCGAGGCCCTGGCCGTGGGGCTGTACCTGGTCTGGTACTACGCCCGCGACGCCAGGTACGGCCGGGTAATGACCGCCGGCCTCATCCTGGTCGCCGGTTTCGCCCTGCCCGTGGTGGGGGTGGTCGCCTACTACGCGTGGCTCGGCCTCCTGGACGCCCTCTGGTTTTACACCTTCGAGGTGGCCCAGGCTTACCCCATCGAACTGCCCTGGTACCTGCGCCTGAAGTACATGGCCGACTACCTCCTCCGCTATGCCCCCTTCCTGCTGCTGGGCGGCGTCGCGCGGGTGGGTAGCATGCCCGGAAAAGCCCTGCGCGCGTGGAACTACTACCTCCTGCTCCAATTTCTGCTCGTCACCGCGATCGTACTGACGACGGGCAAGCGCTTCGGGCATTACCAGGTGCAGCTGCACCCCGCCCTGGCCCTGTGGTGCGGCGCCTGGGTGGGTTTCGCGTGGCGCGAGGTGGTGCTGCGCCGCTGGGTCGTCCCGGCGGTAGCGGCGGTAGCCATCGCGATCGGGCTGGCGCATGCCCTGTACTATCACGGTAAGGAGGACGTCCCCCGCGAGATCGCCGGCTATTTCCGCCCGCGGATAGCGCCCGGGGAAGAAGTATTCCTGATGAACGGCCACCAGATCGCCTATCACCTCCTGGATCGCCCCAGCCCAACGCCCTACGTGCACTCCTCCCTGCTGTACTACGATCACCACGTCAATGCCTTAGGGATCGACCTCGACGCCGTGGCCCGCCAGCTGATCGACAACCCCTCCCTCGTGTACCTCCTGGGCCGGGTCGACGACCCCGAGCTGGATACCCCCCTCACCGATCGCCTCCTCGAGCACTTTGAGGAACACGACCGGATCGGGGAAGAATTCATCGTGTACCGGCGGGTTGCCGTAAATTGACGGTCCAAGCCAACCGACCTCCAGCACCATGCCCCACCCCCGTATCCCGCTGTTTCTCTGCTTTCTCCTGTGGACAACCGTAAGCGGCGCACAGGAAGCCGCGGCGCCCGGCACCAGCGAGATCGCCCGCTGGCAGGACGATAAGCAGGGGGCCGTATCCCTCACCTTCGACGACGGCATCATCACCCAGCTCACCGTGGCGCGGCCGATCCTCGATTCCCTGGACCTCAGGGCCACCTTCTACATCATCACGGGCAAGGTCGCCGGGGCCGCGGGCGGCAAGTTTGTCGGGCGATCGCCGGAGGTCATCGTCGCCGAAACGGCCACCGTGCCCACCGATTCCACCAACTTCTTCGAGCGGGCTTCCCTGATCGCCTTTACGGGAACCACGGAGGCGGTAGACTTCCACTCCAATGCCGGCGCGGCCTACGAGGCGGGGCGGGTAGCCGACGCTTATGCCCTCCTCGACGAAGCCTACGCCAGCCTGCGCGGCGGTAAGCTGGTGAACACCGACGCCGTGGTCTTCCACAACAACCCGGTCGACACCACCAGCTGGGACGAGTACCGGGCCTATCAAGCCGACGGCCACGAGATCGCGAGCCACACCGTCACCCACCCCCGCCTGGCCGTGCTCGACACGGCCAACCTGAACTACGAGCTCGAACAGAGCCGGGCGGACATCGCGCACTTTCTCGGGGAGGCCGCCACCTTCTCCGCCGAATGCCCCTACGGCACCGAAGACGAGCGGGTGATGGCGTACGCCCACGCCGTCTACCCCGCCCTCCGCAATCGCATGCCCGCCCCCTACCTCGCCGAGCTCAACCGCGGCAGCCGCAAATCCCCCGGAGCGCAACCGGAAGAATACGTACAGTGGCAGCGCGGCCCGACCGACGGCACCACCCTGCGGCAAATGAAGGATTGGGTGGACACCACCCTCGCCCACGACGATATCTGGCTGGTCGAGGTCTTCCACGGCGTCGACAACTACGGCTGGGCCGCGCGGCCCGCCGCCGAGTTGAGGGAGTATTTTAGCTACGTCAAGGACCGGGAGGACCGGCTCTGGATCGCCCCCTTCGCGACGGTGACGAAATACATCCGGGAACGCATGTCCACCACCGTAGCGAGTGAACTGGAGGGGCAAACCATCCGCCTCCAACTGGATTCCTCGCTCGACCCCGGGGTCTACGACGTTCCCCTCACCCTGAAAACGTACGTACCCGGGGGGTGGAAGGGAGTCCGTATCGACGCGACAACCGGCATTCGGGTACGGGCCGAGCGGGACGCGGGCGGGAATTTTGTTCGGTATGCGGTTGATCCCGGCACCACCAGCCTGACGCTGTATCGCGACTAGGCTGCCCTGCCCTACCAATCCTGTATTCCTTCCTACCTTCGCCCCCCAAACCAAGCAGCCCATGTTTCGCACCCACACCTGCGGCCAACTCCGCCTTTCCGACGCCGGTACCGAAGTCACCCTCAGCGGTTGGGTACAGGCGGGCCGCGACTTCGGCGGCCTGACCTTCGTCGACCTGCGCGACCGCTACGGCATCACCCAGGTGGTCTTCGACAGCGACGACGACGCGGCCCTGGCCGAGGGGGCCCGCAAGCTGGGACGGGAGTGGGTGATCCAGGTAACGGGCAGCGTCCGCGAGCGCACCAACAAGAATCCCAACCGCCCCACCGGCGATATCGAGATCCTGGCCCGTGAATTCACGGTGCTCAATAAATCGAAAACTCCGCCCTTTACCATCGAGGACGACAGCGACGGCGGCGACGACCTCCGCATGCGCTACCGCTACCTCGACCTGCGCCGCGGCCCCCTGCAGAAGAACCTCCTCTTCCGCAGCAAGCTTGCCCTGGCCGTACGGGCCTACCTCGGTGGTCAGGACTTCGTGGAAGTCGAAACCCCCAACCTGATCAAGAGCACCCCCGAGGGCGCCCGTGATTTCGTCGTGCCCAGCCGCCTCAACGCGGGACAGTTCTACGCCCTGCCGCAGAGTCCCCAGACCTTCAAGCAGCTGCTCATGGTGGCCGGCTACGACCGCTACTTCCAGATCGTCAAGTGCTTCCGCGACGAAGACCTCCGCGCTGACCGCCAGCCCGAGTTTACCCAGATCGACTGCGAAATGGCCTTCGTGACCCAGGAGGATGTCCTGAATACCTTCGAGGGGCTCACCCGCCACGTGTTTCAGGAACTCCTGGGCATCGATCTCGGGGAGTTCCCCCGCATGCAGTACGACGAGGCCCTGCGCCGCTACGGTTCCGACAAACCCGACCTCCGTTTCGGCATGGAACTGATCGAGCTGAACGGGCTTGCCCGGGGACAGGGCTTCCAGGTATTCGACGACGCGGAGCTCGTAGCGGGCATCTGCTTATCCGGCAAGGCCGACCTCACGCGCAAGCAACTCGACGCCCTTACCGACTGGGTCAGGCGCCCGCAGATCGGGGCCAAAGGGCTGGTGTACGTCAAGTGCAACGAAGACGGCAGCTTCAAGTCCAGCGTCGACAAATTCTTCGACCAGCAAGCCCTCGCCAAGTGGGCGGAGGCCGCGGGTGCAACGAAGGGTGACCTGTTGCTCGTCCTCTCCGGCGACGACGAAGCTACCCGCAAGCAGCTCGGCACGCTGCGCCTGCACGTTGCGGGGGACTACGATATGATTCCCGCGGGCACCTTTAGGCCGCTGTGGGTGGTGGACTTTCCCCTGTTGGAATGGGACGAGGAAAGCAAGCGCTTCCACGCCATGCACCACCCCTTCACCAGTCCCAAGCGGGAAGAAGTGGAACGGATGCTTCACGGCGACCACGAGACCATGAAGTCCCTCAAGGCCGACGCCTACGACCTCGTCATCAACGGAGCGGAGATCGGCGGTGGCTCGGTCAGGATCTACGACCGCAGCCTGCAGGAAAAGAACTTCCAGTTGCTCGGCTTTACGCCCGAGGGCGCGGAGGAACAATTCGGCTTCCTCATGGGCGCCTTCGAATACGGTGCCCCCCCTCACGCTGGCATCGCCTTTGGTTTCGACCGCCTGTGCGCCGTCATGAACGGACAGAGCTCCATCCGCGATTTCATCGCCTTTCCGAAAAACAACCAGGGCCGTGACGTCATGATCGATGCCCCGGCTACTATCGACGACCAGCAACTGCAGGAACTTCACCTGAAGACGACCGTAAACTAAGGCCAAGTGCGCGCCCTATCCGCGCCCACGCGCAGCGGATCACCCCTGCGGTGAGGTGAACAAGGGAGCGAAACGTTAAAATTCAATGTATCGACTTCTTTTGTAGGAAAAAGCTTTGTTTACTGAAACCGTAGCTGTACCTTTGCAGTACATTAGGGACAAGCGCTTTATAGCGCCTTTGTACCGTCCTATTTTAACTTTTGTTATCAGGCGCTTACCTCTTAGGAGGATCCCTCGGCTAAAGGGATGACCGTCTGAACTTTGAGACTCTTACAAAACACGACTTGAGATTTCCCCCCATTTTATCTGCGCCCTCCGTGGCCCTATTTCTGCGTTGGCATAGGCCTACGCTTCGTGACCTGCGCTTATGCCAGGTTCGTAATTAGTTTGGTATTGATTTTAGGCTACATGACACTATTGAGACAATTATTGAACAACACAACACCAGTTTAGATTTTCGACACTTTACTCAAGATTAGGATCCATCGCAGCAATGCAAGGGAAGCCCTACTTTTTAGAAGACACTATTAGACGCGGGCATATTGCCTGGTCTTACGAACAACACACTCCATGAATATTTTTACCCCCACCCTGGGGCTGCTCCTCGCGGCCCTCCTCACCTCTTTTGTTGCTACCGCCCAGGATTGCAACTGCGTGATTCAGCGCATCAAGAAAGAAACCGTATTCTCTGCCG
>JBBSPZ010000068.1:0-21149 GCA_038258275.1 Chitinophagales bacterium
AGCGGCTGGACGGCTGTAAAGATTTCTATCTTGAGGGATGAAGTATGCAATCGTTCTCCTCCCCGCCGCCCTTCTGTTGGGCTTCTACCGGTCATCCACCCCCGCCCCCGAACGCCCTAATATCGTCCTTTTTCTAGCCGACGACTGGAGTTTCCCCCACGCCGGCGTGTACGGCGACCCGGTCGTACAGACCCCCAACTTCGATGCGCTGGCGGCCGGCGGCATGCTCTATACCAATGCCTACTGCGCGAGTCCCAGCTGCAGCCCCTCGCGCGCCAGTATCCTTACGGGCCGCTACCCCCACCAGAACGGCGTGATGGGTAACCTCTGGTCGGACTTTACGGCCGGCACCCCCGTGTACACCACCGAGCTCGAAAAGGCGGGCTACCTCGTCGGTTACGATCAGAAGGGCTGGGCGCCCGGCGACTGGCAAAGCAACGGCTGGGCCCACAACCCCGCCGGCCGGGAATATGCCGACATCACCGCCATGCTGGCGGAGAAAACGGACGACCAGCCGTTCTGCTACTGGTTCGGGAGTCACGATCCGCACCGGGAGTACACCACCAACCTGGGGGCTTGGTCCGGCATGGAAGCCGACTCCGTGGTAGTACCCCCTATATTCCCGGATCTGCCCTGCGTGCGCAATGACCTGCTGGACTACTACGCCGAAGTGGAACGCTTCGACCGCCACATCGGGGAAGTGGTGGACCTGCTGCGGGAAAGGGGTGAGCTTGCCAATACCCTCATCATCGTCACCAGTGATAACGGTATGCCCTTCCCGCGGGCCAAGGCTAACCTCTACGATGCCGGCACCCGCGTGCCCTTCGTAGCACACTGGCCGGCACGGATCCCGGCGGGAACGGTGCGGCATTCCTACCTCAACCTGGCCTCCCTGGCCGCTACTTTTTTGGCGGCGGCGGGTACTTGGGACACGGGCAGCGGCCCGTCTCTCCGGAGGATGCCGAGTGAATTTGAACTGGGCAGCGTACTGGCAGAACTCGAAGCCGTGGAGACACCCGGCGCAGGGCACGTCTTTCTAGAACGGGAGCGGCACGCGCAGGTGCGGGCGGATTCCGGGAGCTACGCCATGCGGGCGATCCGTACCGACAGCTTCCTATACATCCGCAATTTCTTTCCGGACCGCTGGCCGGCCGGGGATCCCGCAGCCGTGCGCAGTGTCGGGGCCTACGGCGACGTGGATAACTCCATCACCAAGATGCTTATTCTGGCGGATCGCCACCCGGTGGGCGATACGACAGATTACTACCGCCTCGCCTTCGCCAAGCGCGCCGCCGAGGAGTTGTACGATCTGCGCAACGATCCTGACCAACTCCACAACGTATCCGGTGTAGCCGGCTATGGCGGGGCCAGGGACCGACTGCGACGCCAAATAACGGAATGGATGGAAGCCACGGATGATCCCCGCGCTACCCACCCGCAAACCCTATTCTGGGACAACGCGCGGTACACGCCCGACTACGGTATACGCACCTTCGACCTCGAGCAGTACATCGGCGAATACCGCTACGCGCGCGAGGTAAGCCAGTCACGTTACGCGCTGACGCCCTGTTTGGAATGACGACCTGCAGCTGACGCGCGCGGAGTGGGAACGATAGCAGGTCAACCATTTACGCTTCCCAGGCCTTCATATGAACAATCCTTCATATAACCTCACCTGAGAGATGACGATCGAGCAAATTTATACCGGCTGCCTGGCGCAGGGTGCGTACTACATTGAGAGTAATGGGGAAGCGGCCGTGATCGACCCCCTGCGGAGCCCGGAGCCCTACCTCGAAAGGGCCCGTAAGGCAGGGGATAAGATCAAGTACATTTTCGAGACCCACTTTCATGCCGACTTCGTGAGCGGCCACCTCGATCTCGCGCGTGAATCGGGGGCGACCATCGTTTACGGGCCGGGGGCAAAGACCGATTACGAGAAGCACGAGGCCATCGACGGGGAAGAATTCAGGCTGGGGGAAGTGACCATCCGCGTCCTGCATACCCCGGGTCACACCCTGGAAAGTACCACCTACCTGCTACTGGACGAAACGGGCAAGCCGGTAGCCATCTTTACCGGAGATACCCTCTTCATCGGGGACGTCGGGCGGCCCGACCTCGCGCAGAAGAAGGGGGCCCTGACCGTGGAAGACCTGGCCGGCCTGCTCTACGAAAGCCTGCGCCGCAAGATCATGTTCCTGCCGGACGACGTGATCGTCTATCCCGCTCACGGCGCCGGATCGGCCTGTGGCAAAAAGATGAGCCGGGAGACCACCGATACCCTCGGCAACCAGAAGGAAACCAACTACGCCCTGCGCGCGGACATGACCCGCGCGGAATTCGTGGAGGAAGTAACCGCCGGCCTGTTGCCGCCACCGGCCTACTTCAGCGAGAACGTGCGTATGAATAAGGCGGGGTACGACGCCTTCCAGGACGTCATGGACCGCGGCGCCGTACCCCTGCTACCCGCAGCGTTTGAAACTGTGGCCAACCGGGAGATGGCCCTGGTCCTGGACGTTCGGTCGAAGGAGGAATTCGTAACCGGCTTCATCCCCAACAGCATCTTCATCGGCATCGACGGCAGCTTTGCGCCCTGGGTCGGGGAGCTGATCCCGGACCTCCAGCAGCCCATTCTGCTCGTCACCGAGCCCGGCCGGGAAGCTGAGACCGTGGAGCGCCTCAGCCGGGTCGGCTACGACAACGCCCTGGGCTTCCTCGAGGGCGGCATTACCGCCTGGAAGGAATACGGGGGGGAAGTCGATACCATTGAGACGATCAGGGCCGCCGGCTTCGCTCTGGAGCAGGCCGCCCACATCCTGGACGTGCGCAAGGAAAGCGAATTCGAAGGGGGCCACCTCCGCCGGGCCACCAACCTTCCGCTGAGCACTTTTTCTACGGCCACCCGCAAACTCGATACGGGAACCACCTACCACCTGCACTGCGGCAGCGGCTACCGGTCCACCATCGCGAGCAGCATCCTGAAATCGCGGGGCTTCGACAAGCTGGTCAACGTCCAGGACAATGTGGCCGGCATCCTGGCGACCGAGTCGGTCGACGCTTAAGTAGCGATGGGCGGACTCAAGGGTTCCTGGTTTCCGCTTCCCGCGGACTACCGTACCGCCGGTGTGCGGGGCGACGTGGTGGCCGGCCTCACCCTGGGTGTCATCCTCATTCCCCAGGCCATGGCCTACGGCCTGCTGGCCGGGGTGCCGCCGGTGTACGGACTGTACGCCGCCGTGGTCCCCCTGCTGGTCTATACCCTGCTGGCGAGCACCCCGCACGTATCGGTGGGCCCGACGGCCCTGGCCAGCCTGCTCTGCCTGAGCGGCCTGGGTGGGGTAGTCGATCCCGGCAGTGCGGAGTACGTGGGCTATGCGGTCCTGCTGGCCGGGCTGACCGGTGTGATCCAGTTGCTCTTCGGCCTGCTGCGCCTCGGGGGCCTGGTGAGTTTACTGAGCCGGCCGGTGCTCTCGGGCTTCGTGTCGGCGGCGGCCGTGCTGATCGTAGCGTCCCAGCTGAAGCCCATCTTTGGCCTGGACATGCCGCGGACGTCCTACCTCTACGACACGGCGGTGGCCTTCTTCCGCCACCTCGCTAGTTTTCACTGGCCCACCGCGGCCCTGGGGATAGGGACCCTCGCCGTCCTCCTGCTCGGCAAGCGCTACCTCCCCCGGGCGCCCGTCATGCTGAGTTGGATCGTGCTGGTGACTCTGCTCGTGTACCTGCTGCGGCTGGACCGTACCGGTATGGTCGTCGTCGGCACGATCCCGAGCGGACTGCCGCCCTTCTCCCTGCCCGCCTTCGATACGGACCTGGTACTCACCCTGCTGCCCATCGCCCTGGTGCTGGCCCTGCTCAGTTTCGTGGAAACCCTCTCGATCGGCAACTCGCTGGCCACCCGTCACGGCTATTACCGCATCCAGCCCAACCGGGAACTGATCGCCCTGGGGGCCTCCAAGATCCTGGGCAGCTTTTTTTCCGCCATTCCTACTTCGGCCAGTTTCGCCCGCTCGGCGGTGATCGAGGAGAGTGGGGGGCGCAGTCCGCTCAGCGGGGTAGTGGCTTTAATCCTGCTCGGCGCCGTGTTGCTGTTCTTTACCCCGCTCTTTTACTACCTGCCCCTGACGATGCTGGCGGCGATCATCATCTACTCCGTCGGCAAGCTCTTCGACCTGGAGGAGATGAAGCGGCTGTGGCACCTGGCCCCCCGGGAGTTCGCGGTGCTGTTCGTGACCTTCGTGTTTACGCTGTTTGCCGGACTGCAGTACGGCATCGCGGGGGGGGTGCTGCTGTCGCTGGCCTTCGTGTTCCTGCGGGCCGCCCGCCCCCACCTGGCCGAGCTGGGGCGTATCCCGGGCACCAACGCCTTCCGCAACCTGGCCCGCTTCACCGAGGCCGAACAGGATCCCGCCCTCCTCATCGTCCGCTTCGATGCGGAACTCTACTTCGGCAATGCCGAGTTCTTCAGCGACCGCATCCTGGCCATGGTCGATGCCCGGGACGAGCGCCTGCGGGCCGTGATCCTAGACGGGCATACCATCAATGACCTCGACACTACCGGCCTCCATGCCCTCGAGCAACTTTACCAGAAGCTCCGTAGCCGGGACCTCTGCCTCTACCTCACGGGTATGATCGGCCCGGTACGCGATGTTCTCCACCGCTCGGGCCTGATGCAGCGCATGGGAGTAGAAAGTCACTTCCTATCCATACAGGACGCCCAGCGCTACTACTACGACCGCGGCGACCGGCGCGGTTGGGATTTGCCGGCGGTGCAGCATGATTAATTGTGAGTGAATATAAAACATGCTTGTCTGACCAACGTTAGGAGGCAGTATTTCGTCTAACCCTTTACTGGCCCACCTGAAGCTCTGATTTGGTAGTTGATAAGTATACGCCTGCATCCGTAGGTCGATCATTTACATACCAGGTTGATCTTGGTGATTCCAGTATCACCAAATCTTAACTCGCATATGAAACTGCAATTTTCTATTTTTTACCTTTTGCTCAGCGTACTCTTCGTGGGCTTCTCTTCCTGTGGAGAAGACGACGACGGCCCGAATAACCCCGTCATCGGCACCATTTCGGATATCGTAGCCGACGCTCCCGATTTTACCGCGCTGGCCACCGCCCTCAACCGCACGGACCTTATTCAGCGACTCGATCAAGCCACCGCTCGGTTCACCGTTTTCGCCCCTACGAATGCGGCCTTCAGCGCGGCAGGCATTGACCTGGCTAGCCTTTCGGACGAGGAGCTGGCCGATATCCTTTCCTACCACGTGATCAGCGGGACCGTCCTGCGCGACGGAGACTTTGCCAGCGGTCGCTCCGAGGTCAATTCCTTCAATACCACGGGCCCGGGGGATGTCGCCCTTCCCCTTACCTTCGACAACGACGGCAGCAACGTCCGCATCAACGATATGGCCACGGTTTCCGGTACGGCCATCGAAGCGGTCAACGGCGTGATCTACCCCATCGACATGGTGCTCTCCCCGCCCACCATCGTCGACCGTGCCCTGCTCAACGGCAACTTCTCTACCCTCATCTCCGCCCTGCAACGGGTGGGACTCGATGACGTCCTGGCCGACACCGGCTCCTACACCGTATTTGCTCCGACCGACGCTGCGTTTACCGCTTCCGGCATCAACCTGGCAACCGTCAGTGATGACAATTTGCGCGACCTCCTGCTCTACCACGTGCTGGGCACGGCAGTCCCCGCCGGCAGCATTCCGGGTGGTATGTCCTTCCAGACGACCCTGAGCGAGAGCGGACCCAACGACGCCCCGCTTTCCCTGCTACTGAACGCCGCCGGAGACAGCGTAACCATCAACGGCATGTCCAAGGTCGTAGTGGCTGACGTATTCGCCAACAACGGCGTCGTCCACGCCATCGACAACGTACTGGAAATGCAGGACATCGTCAGCTTCGTGGTCATGGCCGGTCAGACGGATTCCCTGGAGGCCGCCCTGATTGCCGCCGACCTGGTCGACGACCTGATGGGCGACGGTCCCTTCACCGTTTTTGCCCCGGTAAACTCGGCCTTCGGAGCCGCAAGTGATACCCTGGCTACCTTCGACACCCAGACACTGACCGAAGTACTGCTGTACCACGTGGTTTCCGGGAACGTACGCTCGGATATGCTCGTGGACGGCGACGTCACCACCCTCAACGGACAGGCCCTGACCGTCAGCATCGAGGAGGACACCGCACCCGTACTCATCACCTCCGATAGGACGGTGGTCAACTTCATCACCACCGACATCCAGGGCACCAACGGCGTCATTCACCTGATTGACGGCATTCTGCTCCCCGATTTAGAGGATTAAGCACGGCGGGCCTTGCTTTCCATTGCACCTGCGGCCCCGCCCGCGACGGGTGCAACTATATTGGAAAATGTGCGTTATCTTTGCCAAACAAGGCCGTAAAAACGTCACGAGAGGGAACCGCAAGGTTCCCTCTTTTTTGTGTACCCAAACCACCTTTCGGGCGGGTACGCAGGTGCAATGAATACCTATGGAAGAAACGATCACTAACTTACTGGAGACCTACTTCACCACCGAGGAGGAGTTTCAGGACTGCTTCGTCGTCGACGTGAACCTTTCCAATAAGAAACTGGAGGTCTTCGTGGACAGCGATTCTGCCATGACATTTTCCAAATGTCAGCGTATCAGTCGTTATCTTGAGAATTACCTCGACGAGGCCCAGCCGCTGGGCGAAGCGTACGTCCTGGACGTCAGCAGCCCCGGGGTGGACCGGCCCCTGCAGTTTTACCGGCAGTACCTCAAGAACGTCGGCCGTACCCTGGAAGTGACCACTACCGAGGGGGAAACCTACACCGGCATCCTGAAGGAAGCCAAACCCGCCGAGGTGATCCTGGAAGCGAAGCAACGCGTCCAGGACGGCAAGCGTAAAAAAACCGTCGTAGAAGAGATCACCATCGCCACCGACGCCATTAAAAAATCAATCGTCAAAATATCCTTCTAACCATGATGAACCTGGTCGACACCTTTAAGGAATTCAGCTCGGGCAAAAGCATCGACAGCCCCACCATGGTGCGGGTACTCGAAGATGTGTTCCGCACGCTGATCAAAAAGAAGTTCACGACGGACGAGAACTTCGACATCATCGTCAACGCCAATAAGGGCGACCTCGAGCTCTGGCGCGTCCGCGACATCGTCCCCGACGGGGAAGTGACCGACGAGCTCTCCCAGATCTCCTTCTCCGAAGCCATCGCCATCGACGAGGTATACGAGGTGGGCGAAGAGTGCTACGAGCAACTCTTCCTCAAGGACTTCGGCCGTCGCAGCATTATGGCTGCCCGGCAGACCCTGATCAGCCGCATCATGGACCTGGAGAAAGACGAGATCTACCGCAGCTACACCGAGCGGGTGGGCGAGCTGGTGCTCTGCGAGGTCCAGCAGATCCTCAAGCGCGAGGTGCTCGTCATCGACGATGCCAACGGCCGCGAACTGGTCATGCCCCGTACCGAGACGATCCGCGGTGACTACTTCCGCAAGGGAGATATGGTCCGCGGCGTCATCAAGGAGGTGGAGATGCGCAACAACAACCCCGTGGTCATCGTGAGCCGCACCGACGAACGCTTCCTCGCGAAGCTGATGGAGCAGGAAGTCCCCGAGATCGAGGATGGCCTGATCACCATCAAGGGCATCGTCCGCATTCCCGGCGAGCGCGCCAAGGTATCCGTCGAGAGCTACGACGACCGCATCGACCCCGTCGGCGCCTGCGTCGGTATGAAGGGCTCGCGCATTCACGGCATCGTCCGGGAGCTCAACCAAGAGAACATCGACGTGATCCCCTACACCAACAACACCAACCTGTACATCCAGCGCTCGCTGACCCCCGCCCGTGTTTCCAACATCGAGATCGATATGGAGACCCGCCGCGCCAAAGTGTTCCTGGAGCCCGATCAGGTCAGCCTGGCCATCGGTAAGGGTGGTACGAACATCAAGCTGGCCAGCCGGCTGGTGAACTTCGAGATCGACGTGTACCGCAACAACGAAGTGGAGATCGACGACGTCGACCTGGAAGAATTCAGCGACGAAATCGAAGGCTGGGTCATCGACGCCCTCAAGGCCATCGGTCTGGACACGGCCCGCTCGGTGATCGAGATGAGTCCCGAAGACCTGGTGCGCCGCACCGACCTGGAGGAGGAGACGATCATGAACGTCCTCAAAATCATCGCGGCGGAGTTCGACGACGTGCGCTACGTCGAAGAATAGCCGATTTATACCGCGTTTACCTACCGGGCCCACGTGCTCTTGGCAGCTGTGGGCCACGTCTATTCATGTCAGGCGGAGGTCAATTTTCAATATTTACTGAAAATATATTAAGCACCATAATGGGGTGAGATTCGGCAATTTGCTGGATATCAGGAATTTATGCGGGTGATTTAGGCGGAAGCTCTGATTTTGTGTAACGAGAACCCGTCCGGTGGCGGCCAAGACTTGCATTTTATTGAACGTTTCCTTAATTTTGGTTCAACAGACGCCTTAAGACCACTGCGCTATGACCCAACTTGATTTTTTTCGACAGTTTGACCAACAATCCACTGTACTCCACTCCTTCGCTTACAACCTGACCAAGAACTCGGAGGACGCTAAGGACCTTTACCAGGAGACGGCCTTCCGGGCTATCACTAACCGGGACAAATTCCGGCAGGGCACTAACCTGAAGGCCTGGCTCTTTACCATTATGAAGAACATCTTCATCAACAACTACCGGAAGAAGGTGAAGGCCAATACCATCATGGACAATACGGATAACCTGTTTTACCTGAACTCCGGTTCCCACGCGATCGAGAATGCGGCGGACAGCAACATCCTGATCAAGGAGCTGACCGAGATGATCGACGAGCTCGATGATTCCACCCGCATTCCCTTCCTGATGCATTACCAGGGCTTCAAGTACCAGGAGATCGCCGACCACCTCCAGTTGCCGCTGGGGACGGTAAAGAGCCGCATCTTTTTTGCCCGCAAAGACCTTAAAGCGCAGATCGCCCGTCAGTACGGCCGGCTGCGTGAGCAATAATTTTGTTCCTAGCATAGCGTGTATTCACGCTCATGAAATGGTTGAACCAGTTTGTGTAGTCAGTAAGGTCTAATGAATCTATTCGTTTGGCTCACTGCAACATCGTGGTGAGCCAGCGTTTAGCTGATATGCAGACAATGGACTGGCAGCTGTTTCGACGAGGACTGATGGACTGGTACCGCCCCGAGCGCCGGCCCATGCCCTGGAAAGAGGTTTCCGACCCCTACCGCATTTGGCTGAGCGAGATTATTCTCCAGCAAACCCGGGTAGAGCAGGGGCTGCCCTATTTCGAGCGCTTCGTCGCGACCTATCCGGCCGTAGGCGATCTGGCCGCGGCCCCCGACACGGAAGTCATGAAGCTGTGGGAAGGCCTCGGGTATTACTCCCGCGCCAGGAACCTGCTGCGGACGGCCCGGCGGGTGGTGTCCGACTCCGGGGGCGACTTCCCCGATACCTACGAAGGACTAAAAGCATTGCCCGGCGTGGGGCCCTATACGGCCGCCGCGATTGCCTCTTTCGCCTTTGGGCGGCAGGTTGCGGTCCTCGACGGCAACGTATTCCGGGTACTCGCCCGCTACGCCGGCGACGCTACCCCGGTAGACAGCGGAAAGGCGCGAAAGCACTTTCAAGCTCTCGTAAATCACGCCCTGGGCGACACGCCGGCAGCCCGCTTCAATCAGGCTATTATGGACTTCGGGGCGCTGGTGTGCACCCCCAAGCGTGCCGACTGCGGGCACTGTCCTCTGTCCTCCTCCTGCCGTGCCTTGCGGGCGGGTACCGTCTACGATCTACCAGTAAAGGGAAAGAAGGCCGGGCGGCGTGACCGCTTTTTCCACTACCTGGCGATCACCGACGGCAGCGGCCATCACCTGTTGCACCAGCGTGACGCCCGCGACATCTGGGAAACCCTGTATCAGTTTCCCCTCGTAGAGGCCGACTCCATAGAATTGTCGCCGGCCCTGCTGGCCGCCCACGCCGCGTGGCCGGAATCCATTCCCGCGGAGCAACTCAGGCCGGTGCGTAGAAGTAAGCCGTACGTCCACCAGCTAAGTCACCAGCGCATCAGCGTAGTTTTTCACGTACTGGAGTGGCCGGACCTGCGGCTGCCGGAGGATTCTCCCTACCTGCTGGTGGAGCGGGAGGACTTTGAGCGGTACGCCTTTCCCCGCGTGATCACCCGCTACCTGGAAGACACGACCCTGACCCTGGGTTTTTAGGCGGAATACAACAAACTGTTTGGATTTGGGTGGACAGGTTGGGAATAGCGCCCCCGTTGCCGTAGCTTTGTTTCAAAATACCGCATCGATGATTAACCGGATCACCCTCGTCGGCCGCCTGGGCGCCGACCCTGAACTACGCACCCTGAGCAACGGCACCATGGTGGCTCGCCTCCGGCTGGCTACATCCGAAAGCTACCGCGACCGCGCCGGCCAGTGGCAGGAGGAGACGCAGTGGCACGATGTGGTGGTGTGGAGGCACCTCGCCGAAAAGGCACAAAAGTTCGCGCACAAGGGATCGCTCGTCTATTTGGAGGGCAAGCTCACCCATCGGAAGTGGGAAGACAAGGACGGCAACGCCCGCAAAACCACCGAGGTGGTCGGTGCCATGTTCCGCCTCCTGGACGGGAAGCGGGACGAGGACGAAGGACAGGATAACCGGGAGGAGCCGACCCCGGCCAAGGCACCCGCCGCACCCGTGATGGAGAACGAGGAAGACCTGCCGTTCTAGTGGTCGCCGCGTCCTATCTTTGTGGTTGACTAATCCTATCCGTTGGACCTCTCAGACCCGCTTATATCTTACTGGCCCAACCTGGTTCTCTTGAGTAACGGAGTGGAACTTCTGTTGGGCTTTGCCGTGATTGCGTTGCTGTTGCTCATCTCGGGCCTGGTATCGGGTTCCGAAGTTGCCTTTTTCTCGCTGACGCCCAACGACTACGACGAGATGGAGCAAGCCAACAACCCGGTGCGCGAAAAGCTTTACGAACTGCGGGAAAAACCGCGCCGTCTGCTGGCCACCATCCTGATCGCCAACAACTTCGTTAACATCGCGATCGTACTGGTTTCGGAAATTATGCTGCGCAAGCTCTTTCCGGCTTCCCTTTTCGCGTCCTGGGCGGAGAGCATCCAGGAACGGCTGGCCTTCATGCAGCAGTTTTCGGCCGAAAGCCTGAGCGGCGGCATCGGGTTTGCGATCACCGTGATCGGGGTAACCTTTCTGCTCGTCCTGTTCGGCGAAGTGGCCCCCAAGGTATATGCGCGCTACAATAAGGTACAGCTGGCTACCCGGATGGCCGGACCGATGGACCTGATGATGCGGGCCTTCAATCCCCTGTCTTCAACCCTGGTCAACGCCTCCTCCTTCATCGAACGGCGGCTGGAAAACCACAACATGGATGCCGCCGCCGCCAGCCAGGAGGACATCGACGAGGCCATCGACCTGACCGTGAGCATTGACGAGAACGGGGAGGAAACCCAGCGGCAGGACGTGGACATTCTCAAGCGCATCGTCAAGTTCAACAACGTGACCGTCCGCCAGATCATGCGTTCCCGCGGCGATGTAGTGGCCGTGGACTCCCGCATCAGCTACCACGAGTTGGTGGAGGTCATCAAGGAATCCAGCTACAGTCGCATCCCGGTATTCGAGGAAGATTTCGATAAGGTGAAGGGCCTGCTGTACGTCAAGGACTTGCTGGGCTACCGCCACGAGCCCGCGGAATTTGCCTGGACGAAGCTGGTGCGGGAAGACATCCTCTTTGTGCCCGAGAACAAAAAGATCAGCGACCTACTGAAGGAATTTCAGCTGGAAAAGACCCACATGGCGATCGTGATCGACGAGTATGGGGGCACCGAGGGCATCGTCACCCTGGAGGACGTACTGGAGGAGGTCATCGGCGATATCCAGGACGAGTTTGACGAAGACGACGAGATCATCTACCAGCGCATCGACGCCCTGAATTTCGTTTTCGATGGCAAGACGCTGCTCAACGACGTCTACCGCATGCTGAAGATGAACAATGCCACCTTCGACCCCGTCAAGGGGGAGGCGGAATCCCTGGGCGGGCTGATCCTGGAGATCCTCGGTCGCCTACCGGATGCGGGGGAGGAGATGGTCTACGAGGGGTACCGCTTCCAGGTGATGTCGGTCAACAAGCGCCGCATCCAGGAAGTACTCATCACCCTGCCCGAGCCCCCGGAAACGGATTCGGAAACCCAGGCCGGCTGAGACCGGCCTACCCGTTAGATCACCCGCGAAGTATTCCCATGTACGGACCAGCAGAACAGCGCCAGCTTTATACCCGCTCCAAGGAGTACCTCACCGGGGGATCCACCCTACCTCCCGCCGACCAGCTGGCCGAATTGCGCTCCCTGCTGCGCTACCACGAGTGGCGGTATTACGTGGGGGACGACCCCGTGCTCAGCGACTTCGAGTACGACAGCCTCTTCAAGCAGCTGGAGGCCCTGGAAGCCGAGCATCCGGAATTGGTCACTGCCGACAGTCCCACCCAACGCGTCGGCAGCGACCTCACCAGTGACTTTGAGAGCGTACCCCATCTGGTACCCATGCTCAGCCTGGGCAATAGCTACAACGCCGACGACCTGGCGGAATTCGACCGGCAGGTGAAGCGCATGCTGAATGTGGACGAATCGGCCGACCTGGCCTACGCCGCCGAGCCGAAATTCGATGGCGGGACCATCGCCCTGGTGTACGAAAACGATCGCCTGGTGCGCGCCGCCACCCGCGGCAATGGGGTGCTGGGGGAAGAGATCACCCACAATGCGCGGGTCATCAAATCCATCCCCCTGACGGCCGCCTTCAGCCGCTACGGCCTCTACCGCGTGGAGCTGCGGGGGGAGGTGGTGATCCGCAAGGACCGCTTTGAGCGGATGAACGCGTCCCGGGCCGCCGCCGGGCTCCCGCTGTTCGCCAATCCCCGCAATACGGCTACCGGCGGACTGCGGATGAAGTCGCCGGCCGAGGTCGCCGACCGGAACCTGGAAGCCTTTATGTACAGCTTCGGTTACGGCACCGACCGGGAGGGCAAGGATGCCGTGCAGGCCCTCGGCACCCACACCCATGCCCTCGACGTGCTTACCCAACTGGGCTTCAAGGTGCCGGCCACCGGCTACGAGCGCACCCAGGCTGCGGACATCACCACCGCCGCCGCTTTCTGCAAGCGGTGGGAGGACGAGCGTGCGGCGTATCCCTACGAGATCGACGGGATGGTCGTGAAGGTCGACGACCTCGCGCTCCACGAACGGGCCGGCTATACCAGCCACCACCCCCGTTGGGCCATTGCCTACAAATTCGCCGCCCGTCAGGCCACCACGACGCTACTGAAGGTGGAGTACCAAGTGGGGAAGATCGGTACCATTACCCCCGTTGCCAAGACGGAACCCGTGGGCCTTGCCGGGGTGGTCATCAGCAGTGTCAGCCTCCACAACGAGGATTTTATCCGGGAAAAAGACCTCCGCCTCGGCGACCGGGTACTCCTGGAGCGCGCCGGCGACGTCATTCCCTACATCGTCAAGCCGCTGGAGGAGCTCCGCGACGGCAGCGAACGGCCGATCGAGTGGCCGACCTTCTGTCCGATCAACGAGACGGAGGAACCCGTGCCGCTCGTCCGCGCGGAAGGGGAGGCTGCCTGGCGTTGCCCGGTCTGCGTTTGCGGAGCCCAGAACCTGCAGCGCATCATCTTTCACGTCTCGAAGGCGGCCATGGATATCGACGGCATGGGCCGCCGGTACGTCGAGCAATTTTACGAACTCGGGTGGCTGCACACCATCGTCGACGTGTATCGCTTACCCTACGCCGAGATCGCCGGTCTGGAGGGTTTCGGGGAAAAGTCTGCCGAAAACCTGCGCCGCAGCGTGGAGACGGCGAAGCAAGCTCCGCTCTGGCGCTTGCTCCACGGCCTCAGTATCCACCACCTGGGCAAGAAGGCGAGCCAGCTCATCGCCCAGAACGTCGAGCACATCCTCGACCTGGAGGGCTGGACGGAGGAGCACTACCTCCACATCAAGGACATCGGGCCCACCGTGGCCCGCAACGTCGCCGAGTACTTCGCCAGTCCCATCCACCTCGAGCAATTGCGTGAGTTGGAGGAATTGGGCGTAAACGTACGGCCGACGGAGGAGGACCGGCCGGCCGCCGAAGTGACCGAGGGCCCCTTCGTGGGCAAGAGTATGCTCTTCACCGGCAGCCTCCAGCAGCTCAGCCGCAAGGAAGCCCAGGAGCGGGCACAAGCGCTCGGCGCCCGTATCGTCTCCGCCGTGAGCGGCAAGCTGGATATCCTCGTGGTCGGGGAGAAGCCCGGTTCCAAGCTCACGAAGGCGGAAACCCTGGGCACGGTACGCGTGATGACGGAGGAGGAGTTTCTTCAGCTGTCCTGATGGCTCGTCCGGTCGTGACCGCTGGTGGCGCGCGTACCCCCGACGTGTAGGCGGACCTGCGCGTCTAGACGCCTACAACCGTTCGGTCCGGGGGAAGGCCAGGTAGAAGAAGATGCCGGCCACCACCCCTACGGTCGCCGGTATCCGCCAGATGGCCCACCAATCGTGGGTCTGATCGGCCAGGAGGTTGGCACTTACGACCTCCCCCGCAATCCAGCTCCCGATGAAGGCCCCGAGGCCAAGGTTGGCAAACGAGATCAATCCCTGAGCGGTGTTGCGCAGGCTGGCCGGCACGCGGTTGTTGACGTAGATCTGGGCCGCGATGATGATCCAGGCAAAGGCCACTCCCTGCACCAGGATGCCCGCGTACAGCAGCCACTCGTAGTGCCCCGGCCGGCCGATGCCGAAGGCAAAGTAGCGGAGTCCCCAGGCCAGCAGCCCCCAGAAGATGATGGAACGAAAGCGAAACTGCCGGACAATAAAGGGCATGGCCAGCACCACGCCGATCTCGAAGAACTGCCCGAGCGCCATCTTGGCCGCCGCGGCCTCCCAGCCGATCTCGTTCAGAAAAGGGTTCAGGAAGCTGTAGTAAAAGGCCGAGGGGATGCAGCTGGCCAGCAGGGCGATGAGCAGCACGATCATCCCCCGCTGCCGGAAAATGCCGCGTACGGTCTCCCCCCTGAGCTCCCGCCAGTCGAAACCCGGAGCGGGCGGCGTATGGGGCAAAAAGTAGGAATAGCCCGCCAGCAGGAGTGCCGTGATGCCCCCGCCCAGGATCGGCAGGGGCGAATTTTCCACCCGGAATACGCTGAGGGCAATGCCGACCAGCATAAAGGAAACCGTGCCCCACACCCGGACGAGTGGGTATTGCTCCGCCGGCCGCTCCAGGTGGTAAAAGCACATGGCCGCCGCCAGGCTGAAGGTGGGGATAAAGCAGCAGTTGAACAGCAGCATCCAGCCGTAGAACCACGGAAAGGATACGGTGAAGTAGCAGGCGATGAGGGCAATCCCGCCAACGGTGTTCAGCACCCCCATCAGCCGTTCGGAAGCGTAGCTGCGGTCGGCCAGCCAGCCCATGATCGGCGGCGCTACCGTAGCGGCGATCGCGTTGGTTGCATAGATCATGCCTACCTGCAGCCCGGTGAAGTGGAGGCTCTCCAGGAGGTAGGTACCCAGGTTGATCAGCCAGCTCGACCAGACGGCAAACTGGAGGAACAGGAGGAGGGAGAGGCGTACGCTAAGCTTCAAGCCGCTCCTGCATCCGCTTGGCGATCTTTTCCACTACCCCGTCCTCGAAGGGGTTCTCCAGGTCGGCCAGCTCGACGAGCTTCAGGAAGGACAGCGAGCCTCCGGCCTGACAGAGCTTCACGTAGTCGCCCCAGGCCCCGGCGTGGTCCTCCTCATCCTTGAGGAAGAACTGGAAGGCGCAGATCTGGGCCAGGCAGTAATCGATGTAGTAGAAGGGAACGCTGAAGATGTGCCCCTGGCTCTGCCAGAAGGCCCCGTCCGCGAGGTGGGGGTTGTCGCCGTAGTCGAGGTGGGGCAGGTACTTGGTTTCCATCTCTTTCCAGATGGCGTTGCGGCCGGCGTTGTCGAGGTCGGGGTTTTCGTAGACCCGGTGCTGGAACTCGTCCACCGCACAGCCGTAGGGCAGGAAGCGGAAGGCGCCGGCGATGTGGCTGAAGTAGTACTTCCGGGTATCGTCACCGAAGAAGCCCTCCATCCAGGGGTAGGTAAAGAACTCCATGCTCATGGAGTGGATCTCGGCGGCGTCGAAGGTGGGCCAGGTGTACTCCATCGGCCGCTGCTCCCGGCTGCTGTACACCTGGAAGGCGTGGCCGAACTCGTGGGTCAGCACGTCGATGTCGTGGCTGGTGCCGTTGAAGTTGCTGAAGATGTAGGGCGCCTGGTAATCGTTGATGAAGGTGCAGTACCCGCCGGGAGCCTTGCCGTCCTTAGCCTCTAGGTCCATGAGCTTCTTGTCCTGCAGCAGCTGGAAGAACTCGCCGGTTTCCTTGCTCAGGGCGTGGTACATCTTGTCGGCGTGGGCTACGATCTGCTCCGGATTACCCTTCGGGGTGGGGTTGCCGTCGGGGAAGCGGAAGGACAGGTCGTAGTAACGCAGGCGATCCACGCCGATGCGTTCGCGCTGCCGCTCGTAGAGTTGCTGGGCGATGGGTACGATGAACTCCCGGATCTGCCGGCGGAAATTGGCCACCTGCTCTGGCCCGTAGTCGGTGCGGTTCATGTTGGCGTAGCCCAGACCTACGTAGTCGTCGTAGCCCAGTTTCTTGGCCATACGGGTACGGAGGCCGACCATCTCCCCGTAAATGTCTTCGAAGCGGGGGCGGTTATCGGCAAACCACTGCCACTTGGCGGTGCTGGCTTGCTTGCGCTTGTCGCGGTCGGCGACCTGCTCGAGGGGGGTAATGCTGGAGAGGTTGTAGGTCTTGCCGTCCACCTCGATCTCGGCACCGCCACGCAGCTGGGTAAATTCACTGCTGAGCTTATTGACGGCCTGGAGGTCTTCCAGTATCTCCGGGCGGAAGGTGCGGATGCTTACCTCGGCCGACTCAAAGAGCTGGCTGCCAAAGTGCTCCTCGAGGGCCTCCCGGTGGGAATTGTCGAGCAGGGCGCGGTAATAATCGACCCGCCATTGCTCGGTCCGGGGCAAGTGGTTGTCGAACCAGTCCTTTTCTTCCCGGTAAAATTCGTCCTTGGTGTTGATGCTGTAGCGGATGTAGCCGATGTTGTAGGCCGTGGCTACGGTGGCGCGGATGCTGTCGATCTGCTCTACGGCGGCGATGGCGTCGTTGACGGTTTGGGCGGTCTTCAGTTCTTGGAGCACGGCATTAAAGGCGGCTTCGAGGCGGTCGAGGTCGGGGCGCTCGTAGGTGAATTCGGGGAAGGTGAGTTGGGACATTGGCGGGGAAAATCTTAGCTTAGCTGTCCCTACTAACGCGTAAGTGGTCCAAAGGGTCGTTATCATTTCCGGCTGGAGAGCGTGTTACGCCTGCTTTATGGCGGGTGTGGCCCCCGTGCTAAACCTAAACCCTAACTTGCACCGTTTCACCCTTCGTAATGCTCGGACAAACCCTAAAGCAATCCCAGCTCCAGAAGCTCAGCCCCCGGCAGATTCAGCTCATGCAGCTGATGCAGCTCCCGCTGTACGAACTCGAGCAGCGGGTAAAGGAGGAACTCGAGCGCAACCCCACCCTGGAAGAAGCCACCCCCGAACCCGACGGCCTGGCCGACCGCGACGCCCAGGAGGTAGAACGCAGCGACGACGAGAACGACCCCTTCGAAATGGAAGAGCTCTTCCAGCAATACGTGGACGACGATCCCACCAACTACCAGCAGAACGGCAGCAGCGACGAGACCTACGATGCGCCCGGCAACTACACCGCCGACGAAAGTTCCTTCTTTGAGTACCTGGAGGGACAGCTGGCGAACCTGGAGTTCGACACGCCCCTCGACCGCACCATCGCCCTCCAGATCATCGGGAACCTGGACGACGACGGCTACCTGCAGCGGCTGCCCAGCGCCATCGCCGACGATCTGATGATCAACTACAACACCGAGGTCGATACCCGCCAGATCAAGCAGGTACTCCGCGTCGTCCAGTCGCTGGAACCCGCCGGCCTGGCCGCCCGCAACCTCCGGGAGTGCCTGCTGCTGCAGCTCAACGCCAAGGTCGACGCCGGCGAGCGCTACGACCCCCACACCTTTGCCGACCTGGTGCTCGCCCAGACCGTCATCCGCGATCACTTCGACCTCTTCAGCAAGAAGCACTACGATAAGCTCCAGGAAAAGCTGGAGGTCGACGAAGACGAGCTGCGCGATGCCCTCGGCGAGATCCTCAAGCTCAACCCCAAGCCCGCCTCCGCCCTCGGGGGCCGCGCCGGCGGGCGGGTGGCGCGGGTGATCTTTCCCGATTTCCTGGTCACCGTCACCGACGGGGAACTGAAGCTGAGCCTCACCGCCCGCAACTCCCCCGACCTCAAGATCAACGATTACTACCAGGAGCAGCTCGCCGAGTACCGCCGCAAGCAGAAGGAATCCGGCAAGCTCACCACCGCCCAGAAGCAGGCGGCCGGCTTCATCCGCCAGAATATCGACTCCGCCAGCTGGTTCATCGAGGCCATCCAGCAGCGCCAGCAGACGCTCTACTCCGTTATGCACGCCATCGTCCGCTACCAGGAGCAGTTCTTCCGCACCGGCGACCTGAAAACCCTGCGGCCCATGATCCTGAAGGACATCGCCGGCCCCACCGAGCTCGACATCAGCACCGTGAGCCGGGTGGTGAATTCAAAGTTCGTACAGACCGACTTTGGCACCTTCTCGCTGCGCCAGTTCTTCAGCGAGGGCATGACCAACGAGGAGGGAGAGGAGGTCAGCACCACCCAGGTCAAAAAAGTACTGGGCGAGATCATCGCCGCCGAAAACAAGCGCAAGCCCCTCAACGACAGCAAGCTCCAGACCTCCCTCAAGGAGGCCGGCTACGACATCGCCCGCCGCACGGTCGCCAAGTACCGGGAGCAGCTCGGGCTGCCCGTCGCCCGCCTGCGTAAGGAATTATGACAAACATCTCGTGGTCCAGTACGTACTATTGCCTCCCGATATCCAATACATTCCCATGCCTAATCCTTCCGAGTCCGTCGTCAACAATAAAGAGAAAAGCCGCTTCGAAGTCGTCAACGGCTCCCAGGTTTCCAAACTTATCTACGAATTGAAGGGCGACGACATCGACCTGGTGCACACCGAGGTGCCGGAAGACCTGGCCGGTCAGGGCATCGGCTCCGCTCTCGTCGTCGCCGCCCTTCAGTACGCCAAGGACAACGGTTACCAGGCCATCCCCTCCTGTCCCTTCGTGGCTTCCTACGTACAGCGCCACCCCGAGTGGAACGAGGTGGTAATCGAGCCATAGGTGCTCATCCTGCTCCTCCTGGCTACTTCCGTACAGTTGGTGGTCTGGCTCCTGGTATTCCGCCCGGCCCTCCGGGAACCGGGAAACGCGGTCACGCGCCACCCCCGGCCGGTGTCGGTCATCGTTTGCTACCGCGACGAAGCGACTCACCTTGAGGCTTGTCTGCGCGGCATCCTGGGCCAGGACCACCCCGATTTCGAGGTGATCGCCGTCGACGACCATTCCGAAGACGGTTCCCCCGCCATCGTCGGGCGCCTCCGCCAGGACACCCCGCACCTGCGCGCCGTCCGCCCCGACCCGACCCGCCCCGGCAAGAAGGATGCCCTCACCGCCGGGATCGCCGCGGCCCGCCACCCCCTGCTGTTGCTCACCGACGCCGACTGCGTGCCAGCCTCCCCCCAGTGGCTCACGTGCATGACCGCCCCCCTGGCAAACGACAACGACCTGGTCCTCGGCTGCTCGCCCTACCGCCGCGCGCCGGGCCTGCTCAACCGCTGGCAGCGCTTTGAATCCACCAATGTCCTGTTGCAGTATCAGGGCCTCGCCCGCCTCGGCCTGCCGTACATGGGCACCGGGAGGAACCTGGCCTACACCCGCGATTTCTTCGACCGTTCCGGCGGACTGGAGGCCCACGCACACCTACCCGGCGGCGACGACGACCTGCTCGTCAACGCCAATGCCCACCCCCCCCTCACCGCCCGCGTCACGGCGCCCGCTGCCTGGACCATTTCCGCGCCGACCCCCGACTGGGAAAGCTACATCTACCAGAAGACCCGCCACCAGTCGGTGGGCCTCCACTACCGCCTGCGCCACCAACTCCTGCTCGTTGCCATCGCGGCCAGTCACGGGCTGTTCTACCTGAGCGGATTTGTCCTGTTATTCACCTCGCTGTGGCCCTGGGCCCTGGGGCTGTACGCCTTGCGCGCGCCTGCCGTACTCGCTACTTACCTCCGCCGCCCCGTCGCCGATTTCCTGGGCGGGGGCGCGGGTGCGGTGCAGGTGACGCGGGTGCCGGGCATCCTGGTGTGTGATGCCCTATATTCGTTCTATTACCTATTCCTGTTACTGGCCAGCTTCGGTAGCCGGCAGAATTGGTAGGACCGGCAAACATCAGTTATGGCAGACAAGACCCGCCGGCAGCGGCAAGCCCGTGTACTACGAAAAACCCGGCAGCTGCACCGGTGGACGGGCCTTGCGCTATTTCTATTCTTTTTCGTGATCGGCATCACCAGCGTGCTGCTGGGCTGGAAGAAGAACAGCGATTACCTCATGCCCCCCACCGCCCGCGGCAGCAGCACTGAGCTGGCGGCGTGGCTCCCCCCCGCGGAGCTGGTGACCATTGCACAGGCCGCCCTGACGAATTCCCTGGGCCCCGACTACTCCCCGGCCGTCGATCGCATCGACTACCGCCCGGACAAGGGCTCCCTCAAGTTTCTCTTCCAGGACCACTACGGCGAGGTGCAGCTCGACGGCGCGACCGGCGAGGTCCTGAGCGTCGGTATCCGGCGGTCAGACTTCATCGAACAGATTCACGACGGCAGCATCGTGAGCGATCCCGTGAAGCTGGTCTACTCGACCCTGATGGGCCTGGCTACGGTCATCTTTACGGTAAGCGGCTTCTGGCTGTGGTACGGGCCTAAACGAATGCGGCGGTAGGGGAATCGGGACACTCGGAGGTGCTGAGGCACGCTCCGAGGTCTACACGTTCAGTAAGACCCCGGAGTGTTGGCGCTAAGCCAACCTCCGGGTGTCTGGATCAAAGCCAACCTCCGGGTGTCTGGATCAAAGCC
>JBBSPZ010000069.1:0-21022 GCA_038258275.1 Chitinophagales bacterium
AAGCTGCTATTTGGGTTTTGGATAGCGGCCATCATGATGTAAAAGGCCAGGATGACCGGGATGGTGATCGGGATGGTAAGCGACTGGCTCTCGCCCATGTCGTCGCCCATGGCCGAGCCCACCGCCGCGAAGAGGGCCGCGTACATGAAGTAGCCGCCGAGGAAGTAGAGGATAAAACAGGGCAGGATGACCCACCAGTTGAGGTCGGCCAGTCCGGCGGTGATCTTGTCGACCATCGACTGCATCTCTTCGGGGTTCATGTCGGGGGCATTGGGCATCTGGCCGGGATCGGCGTCGAGACCGAAGAAGATACCGACCAGGAAGAGTAAGGCGGGAATCATGATCATCCACGTCAGTACCTGGGTCAGGCCGAGGGCGCCTACGCCGATGATCTTGCCGAGCAGCAGGGTGAAGGGCTTGACGGAGGAGATAACTACCTCGACGATGCGGCTGGTCTTCTCTTCCATCACCGACCGCATGACCATCATGCCGTACACGAAGACTGAGATGTACATCAGGAAGCCCATGACGGTGCCGATGCCCGCCCCTACGGCACTGGCCATGCTGCGGTCATCGGATTCGCCCTCCGCGGCGGTGAGGCTGCGGACTTTGATCGATACGTCGCTGTCGAGGCTGGCCAGGGTGGCCCGGTCAATCGCGAGGGCGTCGATCTTGTACCGGCGCAAGGCTTCCTCGATACGGTCCTTGATGCGGCCCTGAGTTTCGATGCCCATGGTCTCGTCGCTGAACAGTTCGACGCGGAAGTTGCGGCTCTTCGGGTTGTGGATCTCCGGAATCACGAGGATACCGGCGTACTCCTCGCCCTCCGTCATCTCCTGCTTCATCTCGTCCAGCGGCGTGTCCACGAATTTGAAGTAGAGCCCGTTCTCGTCCGGCAGGGTGCCCTTGAACAGCCTGCCCTCATCGATCACCGCGATGTGCTTGACGTCGTCGTTGCCGTAACTGAATACCGCATTCGCGATCACCACGAAGAGCGCCAGGCCAATCGGTGTCAGCAGGGTAGCCAGGATGAAGGAGCGACGGCGCACGCGGGTGATGAATTCCCGCTTGATTACTAGCCAGAGGTTGTTCATTAGGGAGTAGTTCTTTAGTCGGTTAGTTTGTTGGTGGGGGCGACTTTGCTCACGCGCTTGATGAAGATCTCGTTGAGGCTGGGCAGGAGCTCCTGGAAGCCCTGGATACGGACCCCGAGGTCCAACAAGCTGCGCAGCAACGCGTTGCCGTCCTCGCCGGGCTGGAGCTGGATGTCGATGGTCGAGACCGTTGGGTTGAGTAACTCGAAGCGCTCGCCCACGGCGGCGGGGAGGGTGTCCTGAAATTGGAGGCGGTAGCGGTTCTCGACGAACTCGCGCCGGATGTCGCGCACCTTTCCCTGCAGGATGTTGCGGCCGTAGTTGATCAAGACGATGTATTCGCAAAGTTCCTCCACCTGCTCCATTCGGTGAGTGCTGAAGATAACGGCGGTGCCGTTGGCGTGCATCCGCAGGATCTCCTTCCGCATGCGGGTAGCGTTGACGGGGTCGAGGCCGCTGAAGGGCTCGTCGAGGATGAGTAGTTTGGGGTCGTGCAGGACGGTGGCGATGAATTGTACCTGCTGCTGCATGCCCTTACTGAGCTCCTCCACCTTCTTCTTCCACTGGGAACCCAGCTCGAATTTGTCGAGCCATTCCCTGGCCTGGGTTTCGGCGTTGCGGGCGGTGAGCCCCTTGAGCTGTCCGAGGTACATCAACTGCTCGCCCACGTACATTTGCTTATAGAGTCCCCTTTCCTCGGGCAGGTAGCCGATCTGGGTGGGGTGGTAGCCGTTGAGGTGGTTGCCCTGGAAGAGGATCTCGCCGGTATCGGGCTCCGTGATCGTGGTGATCATGCGGATCAGGCTGGTCTTACCGGCGCCGTTGGGACCGAGCAGGCCCAGGATGGCGTCGGGCGGCATGGCGAAGGAAACACGGTCCACGGCCACTTTCTTGCCGTAGGCCTTGCTGACGTTGCGGACTTCGATGACCGGGGCGGTGGCAGGGGTAGCGGTTGCTGTCATAAATATAAGCTCAGGTGGAAGGCAATAATACCGATGGGACATCCCGAAAGGGGGAAGATAAAGACGAATGAGGTCTCGTGCTAGACGTATACTTGTAGCGTGTCTTCTCCTCCACACTTTATCGTGAACCCGACGGCGGCAGGCGGCCGTGCTGCCCGCTGGTGGCATTATGCCCTGCCGGTGCTGAAACGGAACTTTCCCGATCTCCGGTATTCGATAACGGATGCTACCCACTCCCTGGCCGAGCTCGTGGCCGCCGCGGCCGATTCCGGCACCCAACTGCTGGTCGGGGTAGGCGGCGACGGTACCCACCACGATATTATCAATGCCCTGGTCGTGCAGGATTTACTCGACCGGGTGACCTACGCTCCCCTGCCCCTCGGCACCGGTAACGACTGGTGCCGCACGATCAACGTCCCCCGCCACCTGGTACGCTGGCTCGAGGTTTTCCGGCGGGGCCACACCATCGACCACCGCATCGGGCAGTTAACCTACGGACCGGAGGCCGAAGTGCGCTACTTCATCAACGTCGCCGGTCTGGCCTACGACGCCTACGTGGTCCGGCGGGCCCGGTCCCTTCCCGTCAAACGTCGGCTGCTCTATCCGGCGCTCACCGTCGCTTACCTGCGCGACTTCAAGCCCCCCGCCCTGGAGCTGGAATACGACGACACGGTGGTCGCCGACCGCTTCCACACCATCAACTTCGGCATCGGCCGCTATAACGGCGGGGGTATGCGGCTCGTGCCCCAGGCGGATCCGACCGGAGATACCCTGGCCCTCACGTTTGCCAGCGCCCTTCCCCTAACCCGCATCCTGGCCAACGGCTGGCGCTTCTTCACCCCCACCATCGGAAGCGTGGAGGGCGTGACGACTACCCACGCCAACTTCGTGACCGTCACCGGTCCCACGGAAATCGAAGCCGACGGGGAGTACCTCGGCACCGGACCCGTCCACGCACACCTCATCGGGCAGCGCCTGCGGGTGCGGTGCGGGTGGGAACGGTAGCCTGCCTCAGCGGTCGCTGCCCGCGCGGATCTTGTAGAACGCCGGATATGCTTCCGGGATCACCGCGATCTGATCGATCACGATACCCGGCTGGTTGACGTAGAGTTTCAGGGTTTGCGGGCCGGGGGTATCTACCGTGACCGATACCTCGACCGGTACGTGGTTGCCGAGTACGAATTGCTTCCAGTCTTCACTGCGGCCCCGCGTATTGAGGTGGAACTAGGTGATTTTGCCCCCGTTGAAGCGGGCCCGCAGCTCGTGGCCGAAGTCGTTGGCGTGGGTAGGCAGGCAGCGGATCTCGATGCGGTAACCACCGGGCTCCGGCACCGTAAAGGTCTACTCCACGTAGGGTGCATCATCTTCGAAGCGGGCCACGGTGCCGGATTGTAGGGGCAGGGGGTTAACGTCCGCCGATCACTTCCCGGGGGAAATGCCCCGGACGGTACCGCGCACGTCGCTGCCGGTAATGATCAGGCTTCCGTCTTTGGCCTGGAGGGAGAAGGTTTCCCACTTGCCCGCCAGTTGCGCGTCGCCACCCGTGCTTACGTAAATGCCGGGGACGGATAAATCGCGACGCTCCCTTTCCACAACTGAAACCGTGCGCCCGGAAAGGGCCGTGAGGCCATCCGCAAAATCCCGGGCGGCCCAGCGTACGAGGGAGTCGGCCGAAGGTGGGAGGTAGAGGACGGGCGTCCGGTCCGGACCGAAAACGGGGAATGCCTGGGCCGACAGGCCAAGGGGTAAAAGCAGGAAGAGGAGAATACGCAGCATGCACGATCGGGTATGCTGCGACACATATGCTTTTCTCCGCCCGCGGGTACCGCCCATCATCCCCGCCCTTCCGGCTTGCGGAAAAGTAAGTAACCGTAGCAGGCTGCCAGCAGAAAATAGACGGCCGCGGCGACCCACGGCAGGACGGTTCCCCGGGCCGGGCCGGTCGCAAACTGCACCACCGCAAAGCCGCCCACGAAGAGCTGCAGGAAGTTAGCGAACACCAGTGGCCGGCCGAAAATGCCGCCGATGGCGCTGCGCTGATTCAGCCAGTTCAGGACGGCAAAGCCCAGGTAAGCCGCCCCCACCAACTGGTAGGGCAGTACGGAAGAGGTCGCGTCGACCGCCCCGAACTGGCGGGCGACTTCCCCCGGTAAAAAGGTGAGGACCAGCCCGGCCAGGGCGTGCAGGATGGCGGTTATGGTGAGGAGGATACGGGTGTTCATGGGCGGTGGTCGGTACGATCGTTGAAGCCGGATGACGGGCAGATGTTCACCTGCCTGGTCGCCCGGCGACGCCCGTCGGTGGGACGTGCACGGGTGTCGGACCATCCCTCTCCGCTCCATGAGTGATCCGTGGTCCTCCATTCAAGTTTTGCCGGGGACCGTTCGAAGATTTCCTGTTTGATTGGGGCTTCAGACGAAGTTGGCTGCGTTAACCTGACTGCACCGATGCACCGGAGAAGGGGGCCGCTGGAAATTCATTCCTCCTCCCGCCGCTGCTCCGGTTGTCCCCGTACGCCGAGCTCGAAGATATCCGGCCGCGCGTAGTGGCCCGCCACGTCGAAGTCGAGCTTGCTGCGTAGAATGGCGCTGAGGTCTAGCTCGGCGGTGACCACGCCGGCTTCCCCGTACAGCGGTCCCGCCAGCATTTCTCCCATAGGCGAGACGATCAGGCTGCCGCCGCGGCAGAGGACGTCTTCCCCGTTCGTGATCATGTCTTGGTAGGGTGGGGGCAGCATGGCGTGGGTAAAGTACTGGTTACACCCCAGCACGAAGCAGCGGCCTTCGAGGGCGATGTGGCGCATGGTGGCCGTCCAGCCGTCGCGGGCGTCGGCGGTGGGGGCGATCCAGAGATCCACCCCTTGCCGATACAGCGCCATGCGTGCGAGGGGCAGGTAGTTTTCCCAGCAGATGAGTCCGCCAAGCCTACCGATCGCCGTGTCAAAGGTGAGCAGGGATTCCCCGCCGCCCTCGCTCCAGATCAGCCGCTCGGTGCCGGTCGGCTTGATCTTGCGGTGGACGCCCAACAGGCCGTGGGTAGGGGAGAGGTACACCATCGAGCAGTACAGGCTGCCGTGGCTCCCGCTCCGCTCGGTGACGCCGATGACGATATACACTCCCAGATCCTTCGCCAGCTTTTCCAGCCGGCGGCGGTCCGCTCCCTCCAGGTCGACGCTCGCGTGGTGGTAGGCGGCGTAGAGCTCCCGGCCGGCCTCCGTGCGGCTTCCGACTTTCGCCCCGAAGTCAAAGCCCCGGGGGTAGCCCGGCACGAAGGATTCCGGAAACACGATCAGCTTACCCCCCGCCCGGGCCTGGGCGGCGGCGAGGGTTTCCACTTTCTGCAGCGTGGCCTCCTTATTGAAGAAAATGGGATGGTCCTGGATTAGGGCGACGGGTACGGTCATGGGGACAAGGTAGGGTAGGGCGGCGGTGCGCGGGTGCCACCGCCTCCCCTGGCCGGCCAGCTTCACGGAGCCCGATCGAGGGCTTAAACAAACTAATCGATTACTTCTCGATTTGTGGTATCTGAAAAGAAACCAAGTGGGGATAAATCCAGCAATATGTTTTGTCACTCATGGTAAGCGCGGCATATTTTTTTGCAAAAAAAATGGCAACCAAATAGTTAACGCAATGTTAGGCCCCCGAACCTAATTTAAAGGTGTGCTGCTATATCCACCTGAAGCGCTTCATCGCTGGCATTTGGACTTTTATGGTACACCAGAAAGGTTGGCGAAACGAGTATACTGCCGTTCCGTTTTTTGGTCAAATATCCTCACTATGCCAGGAGTACCTGAGCGCACGGGTGGTGTATCCCTTACCGTGCTATTGATTACGCTGGGTTTCATCCTGATCGGTAGCTTAGCTTCCGGTTTACTTGGCCCGTGTGAGCCTTTTCTGGTGCTGGGCTTAATGTTACTTATCGGTCTTCCGCACGGTGCGACCGATCATGGTCTTTTCCTGATTCTTTCCAAGGGACACCCCGCCGGAAAGCGGGTGAATTTTTACCTGCTCTATACCCTGGTCATCGCCGTCTACGGGTTACTGTGGTATATAATGCCCCTAATAGCCTTCGTGATTTTCTTGGTGCTGTCGGTCTATCACTTCGGGCAATCCAATTGGGCGGATGTCACCTACGAACGTAGCAGTCTTGGCAGGGGCCATTATTTACTGTGGGGTTGTGGAGTATTGCTGACGCCCATTCTATTACACGGAGGGGAGGCGGCATCCATCGTGGCGGAAATGACAAACCACCTGTTGGTCGTACCCGAAGAATTTTCCGTCCTCGCCGTTATTGCCCTCCTCGCGGTGGCTAACCTCTTGTACCTCCTGGTGTGTAGGCATAAACGAATCATCAGCCGCCGCCGCCTGCTAAAGGAAGTGGTAGGCTATGGACTACTAATGACCATGTTTTTTACCAATAGCTTATTACTCGGCTTCACGGTGTACTTTGTTTTCTGGCACTCCCTGGCCTCGGCAAAAGACCAGGTCCGCTTTTTTCAGCGGCAGCTTTCGCCCGCCGTGCGCCGCCAACTCTACTTCGGCATCCTGACTACCGTAGGCGGCAGCCTCCTGTTCTGTTTCGTGATCTGGTTTGGACCGGGACTTGAAGCGGCGTTGCAGCCGAGTATCATCGGTGGGGTTTTCATCTTCATTTCCTTGCTTACCCTACCCCATATGCTGCTGGTGGAAACCCTGTATTCCCAGTGGTCGCCCGCAACCGAAGATAATCGCATACCCCTCAGCGCCAACCCGCGCGATAAAGAAGTGACTTTTCAACACGTCAGCGCGATGGCCAATCCGCCCCGGGCTTGACATTACTTCACTAACCATACCTTCCCTTATGCAAACTTTATTTGTTGTGCCCAATATGCTGCTCGCCAGCATTCAACCCGGTGACTACGTGGGCTTCACCTTCTTCATCGGTTCCATGGCCATGATGGCAGCTACCGTTTTCTTCTTCTTCCAGACCACGCAGGTGCAGGGGAAGTGGCGCGACAGTATGCTTGTGGCCGGCCTCATCACCTTCATTGCCGCCGTGCACTACTTCTATATGCGTGACTACTGGGCGGAGACCGGCACCTCCCCCACGGAGCTGCGGTACATCGACTGGATACTTACCGTACCCCTGATGTGCGTGGAATTCTTCCTCATCCTCCGCGCGGTCGGAGCTACTCAGGGCTTACTCTGGCGCCTGATCGCCTACTCCGTGCTCATGCTCGTAGCCGGATATATCGGGGAAGCCGTTCTGCGTAGTCAGTCCATCCTCTGGGGCGTTATCTCCACGATCGGTTACGTCGGTATCCTTTACGAAGTATGGTTCGGCTCGGCGCGTAAGTTGGCCGCCAGTAGCCGCGACCCCCAGCTCCTCGGTGCCATTAAGGCCCTCGGTTGGTTTGTCTTCGCCGGCTGGGCCATTTACCCCATCGGCTACATGACCATCCCGGGAGGCTTTCTGGATGGGGTAGTGCCCGCCAGATCGCTTGACCTGTTCTACAATATCGGTGACGCCATCAACAAGATTGGTTTCGGCCTGGTGATCTATGCACTAGCCATCTCCAAGTCCGATTTGGTGGATTACAACAACATCGAGGTTCCCGAATTGGCCACCCGACGGTAAGTATCAGGCTGACTGCCCGCGTTGATAGCGACGAGCCCTTGCCGGTAAAGCGCACCAAGCAGTCAGCACACCAGCGCGCCCGATCGCTGGATTTCTTAGGCTACCGGAATTCCGGATGACGTTGGGCCCCGGCAGTGCCGGGGCCCAACTAATTTTATGACCCTCTACCAACCCATCAAGCCGAACTGACTCCCCCTAAAATAGCTTTTCCCACCGCACCGGCGCTGAGCCGCCCAAACCCAAGCGCAGCCCCTACCGATAAGCCATCCCAACCTGCCTTACCAAAACATCATAAGCCTCACCAGCCTCGTCTTCAAAATCCCCCCACTTTGCCTCGATCATGATATTCCCGGAATACCCCTCCCGGTGCAGGGCCCCGAGGTAGGGGGTGAAGTCATCGCCGTGGACGCCCGGGGGAGTGCGTTCCTCCTTCTCCGCCAGTTCGCAGTAGGCGGCGTAGGGGCCTACGCCGACGATGTCGCTGGCCGGCTGTCCGTCGACGAGCATGTGGTAGATGTCTACGCAGAGGCGAAAGTTGGGGTGGTCGACCGCCCGGACGATCGCCAGGGCCTCGGGGACGCTGGTGATGAAGTTGCACTCGGTGCTGTTGAGGTTTTCGAGCACGAGGGTGATGCCGTAGCGCTCGGCTACCTCAGCCACTTTCCTGCCCATGTACACGAACTGGGCGGTCGCCGTGACCCGGTCGAAGCCCTCCGGCACCCGGCGGGAGCTGCCGCTGCCCCAGGTGATGACGGTGAGTCCGGCCCGCTGGGCGCGCTCCAGGACGGTGTCGACGTAGGCCAGTACGGCGGACTCGTTTACGTTCGGGCCAACGACCTTCAGGTCACCCGGGATGAAGATGTTGCAGCCGTAGAGGGGAACGCTCAGGGTGGGGATGACCTCCAGCAGGCTGTCGAACTCTGCGTCCGAGACGTTGCGGGGGGAGAGGATCTTCGGGGTGGTTTCCAGGATCCAGGCAAAGCCGGCAGCGCGGGCCAGGCTGTCGTTTTCCATATCGGTGACTACGCCGATTGCGGGAAGGGAAATCGATTCCTGGGCACGTGCGCAAAGGCCCGTCAGGCAGAGGACAAGGAGGAAAAGTAGCTTGGTCATCCAGTTAAAGTAAGCATAAAAACCAAGGTGACCCGCGACACCTGCGGCAGCAGCGGTCAACCGCTCTCCCGGTGCCATCACCAATCCTGAAACGTCAATTCAAATCTAAGTTCTCCCTTTCTGCAAGTGCCTCTTTCCCGCCATCCCGCCTTTCGGTGTAACGCTTCCGCCCTGGTGTGCCCTAAAAGACCCGCGCGTCTAAATACGTATTACGGAATTTCTTTTCCGGATCATACCGGTCGGCCAGCGCCACGAAGTCGTCATGCCGGGGGTAGCGGGAGCGGAGGGTTTCCTTATCGATCGTAAAGAGCTTGCCCCAGTGCGGCCGCACGTCGAAGGGGGCCAGCGCCGCCTCGATCTTGGGAAGCAAGGCGGTGACCTCCGGCTCCAGTTGTTCCCAGGTGAAGTGGTAGGCGACGGAATCGCGTTGGTAGGCCGGGCTCATCCAGAAGTCGTCGGCGGAAATGGTGCGCACTTCGCTGATCAGGAGCAGCGGACGGATCTCCTCCCGCAGTGCCTCGATGGCCAGCAAGGCCTCCGCGGCCCGCTCCCGGGGCACGAAGAATTCCGACTGCAACTCCTTACCCGCACTCGGTGTAAAGCCCATTTTGAAGTGGGGGAGGCGATCGTACCACGGGCCGGGCCTTCCCAGCTGGTCGCTGACCGCTTCGCTGGACAGCCCCGCGATCGGGTGCAGGTTTTCAGTGGCCGCGGTGGCGCCGTAAAACTTCCCGCCCAGCTCCTCCTGCTGGTGGTCCATGCGGCGCTTGATCCACACTTCGCTGATGTTCTCGTCCTGCCAGTCGGTGAAGAGGCTCACGCTGTAGCCGGCTCCCATGATCGTGTCGAAATTCTCCGTTACGGCGTGGAGAGGCAGGTTGGTGAAGATGTCCTGCCGCACCTGGAAGGTGGGCTGTACGGACAGCGTCATTTTCGTGATGATGCCGAAGGCGCCCAGTCCCACGACTACTGCGGGAAAATCCGGGTGTTCGCGGTTGATGACGACCAGTTTTCCGTCGGGCTTTACCAATTCCAGCGACTCCACCGCCGTGGCCAGGTTGCCGTTGGTGACCCCGGAGCCGTGGGTGGCCGTCGCGCAGGCCCCGGCCACCGTGATGTGGGGCAGGGAGGCCAGGTTGTGGAGGGCGTAGCCGCGGCCGTGCAGCTCCTCGGCGAAGTCGCCGTAGCGGGCGCCGGCTTCCACGGTGACGGTCATTGCGTCTCCATCCACGCTGAGGAGGCGGTTGAGCTTGTGGGTGGAGACCTGGCTGTCCGGACTGTCCGCAATGTTGTTGAAGCAGTGCCGCGAGCCCAGGGCCTTCCGCTGGCCGGGGCGGCGCAGCAACTCCTGCACTTCTTGCACGGTGGCGGGTTCGTAGCGCCTTTCGGCGGTGTACGTATAGTTGCCGGCCCAGTTCTGGCGCATGGTCGGATCGTTGATCACCCCGGGCAGGGCTGGTTTGCGGGAGCAGGCCGCGAAGGGCATGACGATCCCGCCGGCGACGGCCAGGGTGGTGGTAGCAAGGAAGGTCTTTCGTTTCATACGCGCGCTGGCCCGGTGATCTCCTAAGCTACGGGTTTTCGGACGGAAACGCGGGTGCAACGCCCGTACGGACTCAATACGCCAGCCGCGCCGGCTCCGGTGAGCGGGAGGCTGGGGTTCGCGGGAGAAGTAAACATGGATGTGGGCTTGTAGGCGTGAAAGTAGTCTGCCACAAGAAGGACAACTTCATCAACCAGACAACTTCTCTGCAATCCCTTCTGAGCGATGGCGCCATTTCCGTTTTCGCCGGCGGGGCGGTACAATACTTCGCGTGGGTTTTTCGTGTATAGGCTGTTGCTCAGTTAGGCTGCTGCAAGTCCCTGGCTATTGCCGCGGCGGGTTGGTTTTCTCTCGTGAAAAAGTAGGTACAGTTGGATCCGTTCAAAATTTTCATCGTCGAAGACGATCCGTTCTATGGAAGGCTGCTGAAGCACCACCTCAGCATGAATCCGGAGTATGAAGTGGACCTGTACGCTACCGGTAAAGAGTGCCTGGAGCAGATGTACCGCAAACCGGACGTGATATCCGTCGACTATGGACTGCCCGACATGACCGGTGACCTCCTCTTCCGTAAGATCCGCGCCCTCAACAGTACCGTGCCGATCGTAGTCATCAGCGGGCAGGAAGACATCGCTACGGCCGTCGATCTGCTGAAAAAGGGAGCGCGCGACTACCTCATCAAGGACGAGAACACCAAGAACCTGCTGTGGAAGTCCATCAACCACATCCGGGAGCACAGCGAACTGAGGCAGGAGGTGGAGAGCCTTAAGGAACAGCTGGAGGAGAAGTTCAGCTTCGACTCCGTGATCGGCAAGAGCAAGGCCATGCAGCAGGTCTGTGGCCTGCTCAGCAAAGCCGTGAAGTCCAACATCAACGTCAGCATCACCGGGGAAACGGGGACGGGGAAGGAGGTGATCGCCAAGGCGATCCACTTCAACAGCGACCGCCGCAAGGAGCCCTTCCTGGCGGTCAATATGGCCGCCATCCCGGAAAGCCTGCTCGAAAGCGAGCTGTTCGGTCACGAGAAGGGGGCCTTCACCGGAGCGATGGGACGGAAGATCGGAAAGTTCGAAGCCGCCAGGGACGGGACGCTTTTTCTCGACGAGATCGCCGAGATGGACCTCTCCCTCCAGAGCAAGATTCTGCGGGCCATCCAGGAACGGGAATTCTGCCGCGTGGGCGGCACGGAAGCGATTAAATTCAGGGCCCGGTTGCTGACCGCTACCCACCGCGACCTGGAGGTCTGCGTGCGGGAAGGCAAGTTTCGCGAAGACCTTTACTACCGCATCATGGGGCTGCCCATTGCCCTGCCACCCCTAAGGGACCGCGAGGAAGACGTGCTGCTGCTCGCCGATTTCTTTCTCCGGCAGTACGCCACGGAAAACAAAACAAAGCCGCTCAAGCTCAACGTGAGCGCCAAGGACAAGCTGTTGAAGTACCACTTCCCCGGTAACGTCCGGGAGCTCAAGTCCATCATCGACCTAGCGTGCGTAATGACCAATACCCGGGGCATCGGCGCGGAAGACATCCGGTACTACGGAGTTAGCGGGCCCTCGGCCGTGGAGTACAGGGAAAAGACCCTGCGGGAATACAACCGGGAGATCCTGCAGCACTACCTGGACAAGTACGACCACAACATCGTCAAGATCGCACAGATCCTGGATATGGGGAAGTCGACCATTTATAACATGCTCAAGAGCGGGGAGCTGAACCAGAAATCCAACTTGTGAAGTGGCCTTCGCTCGGATTGATTCCTAGTGGACCGTTACCGAAGTTCGTTTCACCTTGACTTGCCATAGCGGCGCTGCACTTCCCGGCTCAAAGCCTACCGTAGCTATGGCTATGCCGAACTTTGATTCGCTCGTTCAGCACCACGCTAGCGGCTTCAAGTTATCACGAACTTCAATACCTGGACCATTAGTCAACTAACATTATGAAGCAACTTGACCCCGAATCCTATCATCATTTTCAGTATCATCAGTCCATCTGTGCGTCCAGCGGCATTTCCCTGGACATCGAGGAGGTCTCCGAGAACCTCGTATGGCTCCGCATCAAGCCACCGGCAGAACTCCGGGGAATCGTGAGCAAACTGGAACTCAGGAACCTGGCCCTGGGCGTTTTTCGCTTTTTGCCTTACCAGCCCTTGGTTACGGTGGATGAATCGGAGTAATCAGCCGATCGCCGGGGCGGGCTCCCTGCTCAGGCCGGCGTTTACGAAAACGCGGCTGCCCGCCTTTCTGTCTTCGAGCTGGTCCAGGTCCGGATAGGTGGCACCCGCCGGAGCGTCCACCCGCTGAGGGAAGTCTGGAAGCCTACTCCAGCCGCACCGTTTCCCCGCTTTTGGCGCTGCGCACCGCCGCGTCCAGGATCTCCACAACTGTCATATTGTTCTCCAGGGCGGAGAGGTCGGTCGGGGCCACCGTGATCTCCCCCCTGATTACGGCCGCCAGGTAGGCGAAGGGATTGTCGTAGGGTGCGGGACGATCCTGCAGCGTCATCTTCTCCTCCGTAAATCCGTCGTAGCCCTCGGGGGTGCGCAGCCGCAGGTCGTGGCCATTATCGGCGTAGATCACCCCTTCCAGGCCGTAGATCTCCATATCCTTGCGGCCGATGGTCCAGTTCCACGAGGCCTGGATCAGGGCGACCGTTCCGGGGTAAGTGAGGATGATCAGGGCCTCGTCGTCCACCTGCGGGTTATTCTCGGGCTGGAGTTGCTGGGTGACGGCGGTGACGGTCTCGGGCCGCCGGCCGTCCGTGAGCCAGGTCATGAGGTTGGCGCCGTAGCAGCCGAAGTCGGTGATGGCCCCGCCGCCGTTCAGCACGGGGTCGGTGAGCCACTCGAGGAATTCCGGGTCGACGCCGATCTTCTTCGGTCCGCGGTGGCCGTCGCGGATCACCACCTTGCGGAGCTCCCCGACCAGGCTGTCCTTCACCATTTCGTAGGCGCGGTGGTTGGTCGGGTACCAGGTGGTCTCGTAGTTGGTGAGCAGGTGAATGCCGTACCGCCTGGCCAGTGCGGCCATCTTGCGGGCGTGATCGAGGCTTACGGCCAGCGGCTTTTCCACCATCACGTGAATGCCCAGCGGGGCACAGGTTTCCACGATGCCGAGGTGGTCGTAGATGGTGCCGAAGGCGGTCACGGCCACCGGGTGCCTGGCTTCGAACATCTCTTCCAGGGTGGGGTAGACGATGTCCCGCGAAAAGCCGTACTGCTCCGCGTACCGCTCCACCAGGGTGTCGTTGTCCTCCACGATGCCCACGATCTTGATGTCTCCCCGTCCCTCACTGCCGAAGATGCCGTGGACGTGGGTGTGCGTGAGTCCCACTACGCCGACGGGCAGGGGGTCGGATTGGCCATACAGCGGCAGCATCGCCAGCAACAGCAGAAAGGAGGGGAGTAATCTGGACATGATCGGCAAACGGTAGGTCCCCGCCAAGGTAAGCCTCCCCAGCCAGTACACTGCGGTACCTCCGGTACAATGCGGTCTCCGGCCGCGCAAGTAAAATGCAGCCTCCGGCTGCGCTGGTCTCCCTGCCCCCCAGCGACTCCTGTTAATTGCCTACCCCTACAGCCGCTCCATCAGCTCCCCGGGTGACCACACCCCCCGTATCCCCGCCTTCCCGGCCAGGTAGCCCGCACTGGCCTCCGTACCGTAGCCGTAGGCTTCCCGTAGTCCACCGGCGATGGTTCGCAGGTACGGAATGCTCGGAAGGTTGAGCCTGGCGGGGTCTTCGTCGGCAGTGGTAAAGGTGAAGATCGGGCTTCCCCCGTGCACCCCCAGACAGATGAGCTTGCCGTACCAGGCATGCTCCCGTACGATCTGTGACCCCTCCCGGATGGCGGAGCGAAAGTCCACCGGGAGGGCGCCATCGATTTGGCACTCCTGCCTGATGATGTCTGCCAGCTGGTGCTCCGTGATCAGGTACATCCGGCCCAGGGTGGGCCGACCCGACCCGCATAGGTCACTCAGAAAAGCAACCCCGCCGTGGCTCCACGACCGGGACTGCCTGGCGAAGTACAGTTCCCTGTCGATCGCGATGTTTCCGATCGCCAGGGGGGGCGTAGAATCACTGCAGCCCCCGTGCAGGGTGGCCGACCCCATAGCCTGCCCTCCCGCGATGTAGCACATGAAGCGGGCCAACTGCATATTGGAACCATAGCTCGCGTACCAGACCCGGTCACTCATATTCACCTAGTTTTCGTTAAGCCCCGGCTACCGCGCCTCTCGCGGGATCAGGTGCGCCGTACCCCGCACCAGCACCCGGCTTTCGTCCGTGTTCCAGACCTCGCCCACCCCGAGCACGTGCCGCCGTCCCTTCTTGACGAGGGTACTGCGCACGATTGCCTCATCTCCCAGGAAAGCCGGCCCGAGGTAGTCTACCGACAGGTGGAGGCTCACGTAAAATACCGGATCCGGCAGGGTAAAGAGGGTAGCACCGATGATGTCGTCGATCATGGCCGCCGATACTCCGCCGTGCAGGGAGTGGCCGGGATTGAGCATTTCCTCCCGTACACGGATCCGGAAGGTGAGCGACCCCGCTTCCACCGCCAGGATTACCGGGCGCAGCCACCGCATGAAGGGGGAGGGGGAATTGGTCGCTTCCTGTCCGAGCTGGGCATGGAGCAGGTCGAAGGCTTCGGTCATCGGGGCGGAGATTTTATAGCGGGCGAAGATAGGCAGTTGCCCCGCCCTCGACGAGCGCAGGGAGGCGCAGGCGGAAGTGGCCACCAACGGCGCGGCCCTGCGCGTCGAAGGCGTGGTCAACTTCATCGTATAGCGGTAAAGCAACCCACGTGCCAGAGGACGCCGGAGGGATCGTGGAGGAAGAACTCCCGTCCCCAGTCCTCGTAGCGCACCTCCGATAGCCGTACCCCGGCAAAGCGGGCGGGGAGGTCAAGAGCGAGCCAGCGTTCGCGGTTATCCTCCGGCTCCTCCACTTCCAGGAAGAGCATGGAGTTGTCCACCCAGTCCTGCACGTAAGCGTCCTGGAGGTAAAAGCCGACCGTTTCGCTGACGCGGAAGTAGCTCATCTTGGCATCGATGCGGACTTCGCTAAAGCCCAGCGCCCGGTAAAATTCCTGGCTGACTCCATAGTCCCTGGCCCCGATGAAGGGACGCAGGGAGGTAACTGCACGGGGGTGGGGGAAATCCGGTGATTCCATATTCACGGCTTGAATGCTGAAAGTACGTCAGCCGGCCGTCTCCAGCACCAGCGCTTCGCCGCCATAAGCGTTCGTGACCTCCGGCTGGTGGAGGAGCATGACCCGGATGACGTTGAAGCGGTCGTCGAGGTAGCGTCGCGACCAGAGGGCACGAACCGCTTACTCAAATCCCAGCTCCTGCAGGCCTTTATGGCTGATCACGATGGCCTCCATGGGCGTCTCGTCGAAGGTCATGTCCTGCTCCACGAGGTAGAATTCCATGCCGGACTTCTCCTTCGCGGCCAGGATGCGGGCAAAATCGACCGAGCCGGTGCCCACGGGGGCGAAGCGGCCCTGGCTGTCCATGTCCTTCACGTGCCAGGCTTTGAAGCGGCCGGGGTACTTGTCAAAGTAGGCTACGGGGTCTGCGCCGGCCTTGGTGACCCAGTAGAGGTCCATCTGGAAGTTCAGCTCGTCGGGGTTGCTGTGCTCGAGGAAGTACTCGATGGGTACGATCCCTTCGGCGTTGGCCTTGTACTCGAAGTCGTGGTTGTGGTAGAGCGCCTTCATGCCCTGGGCGGCCGCCTTGGCGGCGATCTCATTGATGATGTCCGAGGCCTCGGCGACGGTACCCTTCATGCCCAGGGTGCGGGTCTCGGGGTCGAAGGTGAACAGGCCTTCCGGTGGGACGGGGATCACGATATACTGAAAGCCGGCTTCCTTGGCGGCGGCGATCTGGGCGTCGGCGTCTTCGCGTGTCATTCCCTGGTGGCTGCTCATGGGCTTGAGGCCGACAGAGGCGAGGGCTTCCTTGAACTCGGTGGGTGTCATACCGTAGTACTTTCCGTCGGCGTAACCGGCTGCTTCCACGTAGGCGTAGCCGTCGTCGGCCACTTCCTGCAGGACCGCCATCGGGTCACTGCCCAGGGTATCGCGGAGGGTGTAGAGGGCCAGTCCACCGAATTGAGCGCCCGTGACGGTGGAATCGCTCAGGGCCTCCCTGCCGTTCATGTCGGTTTCGGAGGTCGTCCCGGATGCCCCGCAGGCGGTAAGGGTGAACAGCAGGAGGAGGAGGAATCCGGCGGATAAATTACGGAGCATAGCTGAAAATTTCATCAAGGATACCGTAAAGCTGGCTACCCCCCAAGCTTTATCCCCCGGATATAAGAAAAAGACGGTGAAACATCCTTCCGGGGCGGGGCCGCGGGTGCGGGGATTACCAGAAACGCAGCGGAGCAACTACGGGAGGTGGTATCGGTGCGGGTTGGTCGGGTCGGGTCTTCCTAAATTTTCAGGCCCTTGCTCGTCCAAAGTCGTCCTCCCCTACACCGGCCGTGTAGTAAAGCTGCGTCGCTGTATCTGCCAGGATAAAGGGGTTGCGGAGGCGGATGGAATCCAAGGGGGTCTCCTGTCCGGGGGCGGGATTTATTACAAAGAGGGCGGTAACCAGGAATAGAAGGGGTTTCAGCATGATCGTAGCGGGCTCAGTCGTTCCTGCCGCTCAAACCTTGGGTACCGTACCCGGGTTGGGGATTAGAATTCCCTACTCCCGTAACTGCCTGACCATGAAGATCACAAAATATCTCCACTCTTGCCTTCTGCTCGAGCACGATGTCGAACGCCTGCTCTTCGATCCGGGCAGTTTTTCCTTCGCGGACGGGCTCGTCAAACCGGGGGATTTCCGGGACATTGACTACCTCGTCATCACCCACGACCATCCTGACCACCTTCATTTGCCGGCTATCCGAAAAATTGTCGCCAACAACGACCTGGAGATCATCGGCAACGCCGAGGTGGCCGAAAAGCTGCGGGCGGAAGGACTGGAGGTCACCGAGTTCAACGAAGGAAAGCGGCAGCTCGGGGCTTTCCACCTGGAGGCATTCCCGGTGAAGCACCAGCCGATACTCTCCGACAGGATGCCCACGGTTACGGCCTTCTTGATCAACGGGACGATCCTGAATCCCGGCGATTCCTTCAGCGACGACCTCCTGCGGTACAAAGGCTGCGACCTCCTGTTCTGCCCCATTATGGCGCCCTTTTTGACCGAGGTGCAGGCCTACGCTTTCATACAGAAAATGGAGCCGAGGGCAGTCTTCGCCGTACACGACGGCTACGCGAAGGCCTGGTTCGTGGAGGCGCGCCAACGGAATTTCCGGAGCTCCCTTGAAGGGCTGGGGGTCACCTTTTACGGGATCGTGGAGCCTGGGGGGTCGGTGGACATTTAATTCATCCGCCCTAAAACACGACAGGCCCGTAGGTGAGTACGGGCCTGTCGTAGTCGCAGGGCTAGCGGTAAATGGATTTTGGTAGGAAAACCTACTCCTGCACCATCATTTCAGCCCGGTCGATGAGCTGCTTGATTTCAGTCTGGTCGGTGATCTCGCCGGTCCGCACGCGGTCGGTGATGTTTTCCAGCTGCTCGATCACGGTCTTGAGTTCCTGGTGGGCGCTGTCCTGCAGGGACACGCCTTCCTGTTCGAGGGCGGAGATGCCCAGCTGCAGGTTGTCGGCAGCGGTGGCCATGCGGGTAGCCTCCAGGTCATTGAGGGCGGCGTCGAAGTAAGTGGCGGAGGTAGCGGATTCACCCATGGGGGCGGTTTCGTCCATTCCCATCGGCTCGGTACCTACGTCCTGGCCGGGGGCCAGTTGCTGATCAGTAGCGGTGGCGGATTCCGTCTGGGTAGCGGTGTCGGAGCAGCTGAAGAAAAGGACGCTCAGCAGGGCGGCGGTGAAAAGTTGTTTCATGCTAATTGGTAATTAAGGGGGATGCGCCAACGCGACCGTACTGCGGTCGTCGGGAACGAATCGGGAATTTGACGCAGGCGCAGGAAGAAGTCACACGAGGACGCAGAAATATTTTCACTTTTCTTTAACGCCGTTTTTGGCGTCCTCCGACCTGGACCCGGTCCGGAATACGGCCTTAGTGGGACACCAGCTTCAGCCCGATTACGGAAGCCACCAAGGTGCCGAGAAAGAGCAGGCGCCAAAACGTCACGGGCTCCCGGAAGAAAAGTATGCCTACCACTACCGTTCCGATCGCGCCGATGCCCGTCCAGACAGCGTAGGCCGTGCCGATCGGCAGGCTCCGGGTGACCCGGACCAGAAGCACCATGCTGATGGAAAGCGAGACCAGAAAGCCTCCGTACCACCAGTAGGCCTCGTGGGGCGTGGCCTCCTTCGCCTTCCCGAGGCAGAAGGCGAACGCCACTTCAAACAGACCGGCCGTGATCAGGATAATCCAGTTCATTGTCGCAAATTTCGGTGGTCCGGCGGGAAGCAGCCCGGCGGAGACGAGCAGGATGAACGCTTACCACCCCCACTGCTCGCCGTGGGAGGCCCTTCATTTTGGGGCTAAGCGGCGGGTGGTTAGTTCGAGGAAGCGTTGGGATTCCTGGTCGTTCCGGAATACCAGTACCCGCTTTTCTTCCGGGAGGCGATCCAATCGTTCAAAAATACCCTTCCTCCTGACCAACCGTTCCCGACAGCCGGGGGGCATGTCGGGCCTCACTTGCCCGTGATACAGCATTATTCGTTTAGTGATTCTCCAGAGGCAGGTCGTAGTCGGATAATCCAGGAAGATGATGGTGTCGGCTCGTTCCATGCGCATATCCAGGGTACCTCCGTAGTTTCCATCCATGATCCAGCGGGGTCGACTGGAGAGGTCCTTCACCCGCTTGGTCCACTCCTGGTTGTCCGTCTCTCTCCATCCGGGGTGCCAGTACTGTTGATCCAGATGCATCAATTCGAGCCCGGTAACCTTGTTGAGCTTCCTTGCGAGGGTTGATTTTCCGGCACCGCAGCACCCTATGATTAGTACTCTTTGCATCATCAGCTATTAATGCCGCTTACCCTAAACCGCCTGGACCTATCGGATATTTTCATACGGAATCGGGAAAGTGAAGCTACCCGAGTACCTATACTTCCGGCTGCGCAAACCATAACAACGGGGGTCGGGGATGGAAGCAAACAGCGGGCGGAGGTCATAATCGTCCTGCCAAAGCTACGAGTTTGATTTGTTTGCCCTGGTCCCGATCTAGTTGCCCTCCAAGGCACCCCGGCCTCCCCTTGGCGCTGTGTTATTAGCCGCACGACACGTTGATCACATCGTCTCAGTTTCCCATTAAGATTATTTGAATTTCTTCACTTCGGCGGCTCAACACGAGTCCAGGCAAGTACTTTTTTGAAACAATTTTATCAACGCTGCATTGAAGTCCAGGCTCCAACTCCCAAAGTTAAAAGTATGGAACGAATTATTACCTCTGTTTCCGACTTCCTGTTGTCTCCCCGTGTAAAAAAACGAACTGAAAAGATAATTCTCGCTATTGCTATTGCAAGTTATATCATTCATCTCTTACTGATCTTCCTGAGTACGATTGGAATTTTCGAGTTAAAAGAAGAGTTTCTCAACAACCCGATTGCAGCAATATACACCCCCTTCTCATTCATATTACTGTACGAGGTGTACTTGCTGGTGTACTATATTCCAAAATCCATTACAATATACATAGGGAAACAGTACGAAATAATTACATTGATCGTAATTAGAAGGATATTCAAAGACATAGCCTATGTAGAATTGACTTCCGATTGGTTTCAAGATAGCAATGATTTGCAGTTCACTTTCGACGTCCTGACTTCGTTAGTTCTTTTCTTTTTAATATTTGTATTTTATTCGAATGCCAAGAAGAAACGTGTAACTACAAACCCATCGGCGGCAATTATGCCGAACGTTAAGAAATTTATATTACTCAAGAAATTGTTAGCCATCTTTCTGGTGCCCACCCTCATCGCACTTTCGATTTACGCGCTGTTTCATTGGGGGTCCACCGTAGTTGAAAACTATGCAGATGGCATCATTGAATTCAAGAAGATCAATAATATATTCTTCGATCAATTTTTCACCGTGCTCATCATGACGGATGTATTATTATTGCTAGTATCATTTTTTTACTCTGATGAATTTCATAAAATTATACGAAATTCAGGGTTCGTCATTTCTACCATACTCATTAAGGTCTCTTTCCTATCTGAAGGAATATTAAATAACGTGATCATCATAAGTGCTGTGCTGTTTGGAACAATTTTTCTCGTCATCCACAACCTCTACGAAAGGAAATTAGAGATGTAATTAAAAAAGCATATTTTTGTATATTCCATCATTGATGCACAGGGGATTTGCTCCCTAAATAGATGGCAGCGGGGCAGAGTAACAGATGTAGGCTTTCTAGGACCAACAGGTCAGATCATGCCCTTTGCCATTCATCGGGCAGTCATCCGAGGTGTCGATTGCCAGGGAGGCAAATAATCCGGCATGGATGTAGGTAGTTTAGGTGACTTCATTTTTCAATTCTGTATGATTTTCAAAGGCTTTGATATTTTCAAGTGTGGTTGTCGTTATTTCATCCATGGCTTACACTGCTATACATGGGCCCACGTGATATTATGAATTCGATCAATTCTGCTAGCTACGTGTCGTAATAGGGCCGCCGGTTTAGCCAGTTTGCTCATCAGCCATCCCATTCCCTGACGAAAGACCGAGCTGACCAGGGTA
>JBBSPZ010000070.1:0-20849 GCA_038258275.1 Chitinophagales bacterium
AGCAGCAGTAGGCTGAAAGCCTTCGCTTCCGGACACCAGGAAGTGCTTTCCTGTTCGAATATTTTATGAAGTTCAGATGAAATCACCCCAAAAAATACGAATTCTTCGGGTAATGATAGTTTACGCACCCTGAATAGTTACAATTTCTTTTACCTTCGCAATTATTGTGCGTTAACGTTTACCCCTGATAATTTCTATCCCGGGGTAGCACTCAGATTAATGCTTTAATCCTTGCCTTCTAGTCCCAAAAACCAGTTCTTTCATGTTGAAATTTACCCTGGCGCTTAGCGTCACCCTCTTTGCGTACAGTTTAGTAGCCCAAAACACAATCCTTTACTTCGATTGGGAAGCGACCGATCCTAAAGTGGCGGCTATCGGTCCCAATGCTGCTTCCGTTGGTAACCTGGCCATCACCAAGAACAGGCTAGACGGGAACACAAAAGGTCTGGCTGCTAGCCCGAACCTTAATAACAAGCAGGACTTGGTCCTGACGATCACGAACAGTCCGATTTTTAACCTGGATGGTATCGACCTTTCCTTCGACTACCAGCGCGACGAGACCGTCGCGACGGTCTTCCAGCGGGGGGCATTTGTAATGGCGCTGGACGGAATGAACATCAAGTACCGGGTCAATAACGGTACGGGCGGGTTTACCACCGTGACTTCGCCGTCCTACCTCATTCCGGACGACGACACCTTCCGTACCTACCGTTTCCGCTACGACCCCGTGACGGGTATCGGTATTCTGAGTCAGAATGGTGGGGAGCTTTGGAGAAATACCACCGCGACTCCGGGACAATCCCTGTACTGGGAGGGCGATGGTAACATCGTGATCGGAACCGCCATGGACGGGAGTGGAAGAGGCAATGCCCTACTGGATAACCTGCGGATCGTGGCGGTGCCGGCTGCGGCCGCATTACCCGTCGAATTGGTCACCTTTGTGGCCACCGTCATCAATGGTCAGGTGGTGCTGGACTGGGAGACCTCCGCTGAAGTCAATAACGAGAAATTCATCGTAGAACGGACGGCCGACCACATCGCCTGGGAAACCATCGCGACGGTACCTGGCTCCGGAGACTCCCAGGGAGTAAGGACCTACACCCTTACCGATGATGCTCCGCCGGCCGGTCGTTCTTACTACCGCCTGAGGCAGGTGGATTATGGCGGAGCGTCGGTTTACTCCGATATCCGGACAGTGGACGTGGCCGGCACGGGCGACGGACTATCGGCCTATCCCAACCCCACCCGGGACCAGGTTACCCTGGAAGGACTTTCTCCGAATGCCGGCATTCGGGTTTATGATATGTCGGGACACGACGTGACGGACCGGGTGTCCATCAGCCAGTCCGGAGGGAAGAAGTGGAACCTCGATTTATCGGATCTCGTAAGTGGGGCGTACCGGGTGATCCAGGCGAAATCGACGATCATGGTCTATCGCCGCTGACGAATTACCTTTGCCGGCCATGGCTTCCACCTACGAACTTTCCTACTCCGGCGGTGCCCTCACGGGCTCCATCGTGCTGACCGGCTCCAAATCCATCGCCAACCGCGCCTTGCTGATTCGGGCCCTCACCCCCGGCGGCTTTCCCATCCACGGGCTGGCGGCGGCGGACGACACGGTTCGCCTCCAGCGGCTGCTGGAATCCGACGCAGCGGTGCTCGATTGCGGTCCCGCCGGTACGACCTACCGCTTCCTTACGGGGTACCTCTGTCGCCGGCAAGGCACCCAACTACTCACGGGCAGCGAACGGATGAAGCAGCGGCCCATCGGTATCCTGGTGGATGCCCTGCGCAGCCTCGGTGCGAACATCGAGTACGCCGGGCAGGAGGGTTACCCACCGCTGCGGATCGGCTACAGCCCCCTCGACAAGAGCGACCGCATCAGCATCGCTGCCGATACCAGCAGTCAGTACATCTCGAGCCTGCTGATGCTGGCCCCGACGCTGCCGACCGGCCTGAAGCTCACCCTCGAGGGCGACATTGTCAGCCTGCCCTACATCAAGATGACCCTGGCCCTCATGGCCCGCTTCGGGATTCACCATCACTGGGATGGCCAGACGATCGTGGTCAATCCGCAATATTACCAGGGGGAGGACTTTACCGTCGAGGCGGATTGGTCGGCGGCCAGCTACTACTACAGCCTGGCGGCCATCGCCCCGGAGGCGGACCTGCAGATCGACGGCCTCTTTGCGGAGAGCCTGCAGGGGGACGCCGTGGTGCAGCGCCTCTACGCGGAATTCGGCGTTACCACTACTTTCAACGAAAGCGGTTTACGGCTGACGAAACCCGCCGGAGCGACCCCGCCGCCCCTGTTCGAGCACGATTTCGTCGAATGCCCCGACATCGCCCAGACAGTGATGGCGACCTGCGGGGCGCTTGGCGTACCGGCTCTCTATTCCGGCCTCCAGACGCTGTTCATCAAGGAAACCGACCGGGTGAAGGCGATGAAGACGGAGCTCGGCAAGGTGGGCGTCTCCCTGTACAAGATTCCCGCCCGCATGGCCGAAAATACCGGCATTCAGTACTTCGCCCAAGACGGGAAGGCCGACTTTTCCGCCGGCACCCCCACCTTCGATACCTACCATGATCACCGCATGGCGATGGCCCTGGCGCCGCTGGCCCTGGACCATGCCGTCCGGATCAATGCGCCCGAAGTCGTTGAAAAAAGCTACCCCGATTTCTACCGGGACCTCGAAAAAGTGGGGCTTTCCGTAACGGAGGGTTAATTTAACGCCATGCCCTCCACCCGCAAGACCGGCGAACGCAGAATCACCCTCGAGCTGGGGGGCGTACCGGTGCCCGTGCGCATCATCACCGAGCGGGGGCGGCGGTCGACCACCGCCTCGGTCCGGCAACGCGCCCTCTACATCCGCCTGCCGCACGGCCTGGGGCCGGCTGACCGCGACCGGCGACTGGAGGAAATGGTCGACTGGGCACGGCGGACGGCAAGGGAAAAACCGGAGGCCTTCCGCCACTTCCTCCCGCCGGCGCCGGCCGCGGAGTACACCTTTGGCATTGACGAGGCGGAATACCGGATCACGGTGGATATCCACGACCGCGTGGCGCACCAGATCGAGGCCGCCGGTGATCACCGCTTGCGCATCCTACTGGGCACCCGCGATACCCGCATCATTCCTAAATTATTGGCGAAGTACTTCGGAGCAGTGCACCTGCCGCTGGTTACCAATCGGGTACGGAACATCAACGCACGCTACTTCCGCAAGCCGGTCCGGGAAGTAAAACTGAGCGATACCTATTCCCGCTGGGGCTCTTGCTCTCACCGCGGTAACATTAACCTGGCGACCCGCCTGCTGCTGGCGCCCCCCGCGGTACTGGATGCGGTGATCGTGCACGAGCTCGCCCACCTGGTGGAGGCCAATCACTCCTCCCGCTTCTGGGCCGAAGTCGAGCGGGTACTACCGGAGCACAAGGTCTACGACGAATGGCTGCGTAAGCACGGCAATGCGCTGCGCTTCGATCCCGTTGCTATACGGTAGCTTTGTCGCGCTCTCAATGATCCCTGTATGCGTTTTCTCCTTCCCGGGCTGTTGGCCCTTTGCCTGACCAACTGCATCTCTCCGAAAAAGGCCGCCGAGCGTTACCAGCCGCAGATCGACAGCCTCGCCAGCAGGGCCGGTCTGCAGGAAGACTCTATCTACCAGCTTACCCTTGCCCTGGAACGCAGCCGCGGGGGCAACGATATGCTGCTCGAAACCCAGAATCGGCTGCAGGATCGTCTGGGCGAGCAGGACGACCTCATCGAAGCGCTCGAGAAGAACCTCAACTCGACCAGCAGTGAGCTTACCCAGCGACTGACCGACCTCCAGCAGGAGCTTTCCGGAAATGAAGAAACGATGGATTCCCTGGTGCGGGCGCAGTCCCGCGCCATCGTCCAGTATTCCGATGGACTCCGCCGGGCCGCCAACCGGATCAGCGACTCCCTGGAAACGCGGCTCGACAGTACCCTGTACGAGGTAGTGGAGGTGCCCGGGGAGATCATCCTGAGCGTTCAGGAAACGGTGCTTTTCCGGCCCCGTTCCGTGGCCTACCTCGCCACCGGAAATGAGGTAGTAATGCAGGTGGTTACCGACATTCTCCAGCAAAACCCCCTGCTCAAGCTGCGCATCGTTGGCCATACCGACAACCAGCCCAACCCGCTGCGGGGCACCGACAACTGGAAATACGGTGCCCTGCGCGCCACCAAACTTGCCGACGAGTTGGCCAGGACCTATTACGTGAGCCCCAACCGCCTGATCGCCGCCAGCCAGGGAGAATACGGTCCCACCCGAAGTAATTCTACGGAGGAGGGACGCTACCGCAACCGACGCGTCGATTTTATCTTTTCCAGCAGCATCAGTAACCTGTTGCGGGAACTCGACCGCGCCGCACGCATCAACGGAACTAATTAATTAGCTTACAATATGTTTTTTTTTAGCAAAAAAGTGATAACTTGTTCCCTTAACTAACCTCCCCGTCATGGTAGAGCAGATCGACATCACCAAAGTTCTTTTCCTCGACATCGAAACGGTCAGCGGCCAGCCTTGCCTGGAGGACCTGGACGAGACCTTCCAGCGACTCTGGGCGCTCAAGGCCCCGGGTGCGATGAAACGGTACGGGGAAGAACTGAGCGCGGAAGAACTCCGGGACAGCTATCCCGACAAAGCCGGCATTTTCGCCGAGTTCGGGAAGATCGTTTGCATCAGCGTGGGGGCCGTGTACCGCGACCGCGACAAGCAGCTCCGGATCCGCCTCAAATCTTTTGCCGACCGCGACGAGGCCAAGCTGCTGACCGACTTCAACGAGATGCTGGATCAGTACTACGGAGATGCCAACAAATACTACCTCTGTGGGCACAATATCAAGGAGTTTGACGTGCCGTATATGTGCCGCCGCATCGTGGTCAACCAGCTGAAGATGCCCGCCATGCTCGATATCAGCGGGAAAAAGCCCTGGGAAACCAAGCACCTCGTCGATACCATGGAGCTCTGGAAGTTCGGCGACCGGAAGGCCTACGTGTCCCTAAAGCTGCTTGCCGCCTTGCTGGGCTTTCCCAGCCCGAAGGACGACATCGACGGCAGCGACGTAGGCCGGGTATTCTGGGAGGAAGACGACGTCGAGCGCATTGCGGTCTATTGCGAAAAAGACGTACTGGCCACCGCCCAGCTTTTCCTCCGCTTCCAGCGCAAGCCCCTCTTTGTCGGGGAGCAGGTACAGTACGTTGAGCGGTAGACCGGAAGAATCCTGCGGGGGTGAACGCTGAGAGATGTATCCGGCGTTACCAATTGCACTACCACGATCGCGGTTTGTCTGTCGTTCCGCTAATTTACCTCCATGAAATCGCGCTGGCTCCTGCTTTGCTTTCTGTGTTCCGGCCTGGTCCTATTCGCCCAGGAAGGTAGCGTTCCCGCGTTTGAGTACCTCCGCGACCACCGCGCGGACTTGGGCCTGGAGGCGAGCGATCTGGCCGAGCTAAGGATCATCGATGATTACGCCTCTCCTTCCGGCGTCCGGCACGTGTACGTCGCCCAACTCCTCTACGGTACACCGGTCTACAACGCCCAGGCGGCGGTGCATTTCCGGGAGGGAAAAGCGGTCTATTACACCACGGGCTTCGAGGCCGGACTGTACGCGCGGAGTCAGCCCACCGCACCTGCCCTCCGGGCCCGGGAGGCCTTGCTTAGGAGTGCAGCAGCTGCCGGTGCGCGCCTGGAAGCTGCCGACCTCGTCTACTTCCCCCTCCCCGCTTCGCCGGCCATTCGCCTGGCCTGGCAATTGACGGTCGAGGATACCGACGCGGCTACCTATACCCTGTTTATCGTCGATGCCGTGTCGGGAGACCTCCTTTACGAAGCTCCGCTCACCCTCCACTGTTCCTTTGGGGGCGGGGAGAGCGACGCGCCGGGCGGGGCCGCAGGTGCCGTGTCCCCGGGCAAGCAACCGGCTGCCGGGGAAACAGCCGCCGGCGACGGAGCGCTCTACCACGTTTTCCCCTTCGGGGTGGAATCGCCGCTCTTCGGTGACCGTACCCTGGTCGCGGAGCCCGCCGACCCGGAAGCCTCCCCCTACGGATGGCACGACACGGATGCCGCAGCGGGCCCGGAGTATACCTACACCCGCGGCAACAACGCCTACGCTTACCGGGACGCCGATGCGGACAAGAATCGGCCGGACTCCGCGTTCGTGGCCGATGGCGGGCCTTTTCTGGATTTCGATTTTCCCTTCGCTGCCCGGGAATCGCCCGACGCGCACGTCGAGGCTTCCCTCACCCAGCTCTTTTACCTGAGCAATAGCATGCACGACTGGACCTACCGCCACGGCTTCGACGAAGCGGCCGGCAACTTCCAGGAAAATACCTACGGCCGGGGTGGGAAGGGCGAGGACGCCGTTCTGGCCGAGGCACAGGACGGTGCGGGTTCCAACAATGCTAATTTTTCTACCCTGTCCGACGGCCGGCCGGGGCGGCTGCAGATGTTTCTCTGGAACGGGCCGTCCTATTCCCTTGACGTCACGGCCCCCGCGCAGCTGGTCGGTGACCGACTGACCGGAACCGCCGCTTTCGGCCAATCGATCACCTTGGATCCAATAACCGGCGGCTTGGTGGTGGGAATGGATGCCAGCGGTACTCCGACTCTGGGCTGTGGGCCACTGGTGAATACTGACGCCGTGCGGGGGAAGGTCGTGCTGCTGGACCGCGGCGACTGCGCTTTTCAGGACAAGGCGTACTACGCGGAGCAGGCGGGAGCCATCGGGGTGATCATCTGCAATACCGCCAATTCCGTCATCACTATGGGTAAATCGGGCAGTAATCCGGTTACCATTCCCGCGCTGATGCTGGGCAGGGACGATTGCGCGGCCCTCCGGGCGGCCCTGGACGGGGGCGCTCGCGTTACGGTATCCCTGAGTGAAAAAGAATCGGTGAAGGTGGACGGATCCTTCGACAGCGGCGTCGTCGCCCACGAATACGCCCACGGCGTGAGCACGCGCCTGGTCGGTGGCCCCCAGACCAGCACCTGCCTGCTCAACGACGAGCAGATGGGGGAGGGGTGGTCGGATTTTTTCCTCCTGGCCTCCACTCCCCACGCGGCCGGTGACCGGCCCGACGGCACGGACCCCCGGGGCATCGGCCTGTACTCCACCTCCGGTTTTCCGGGCGAGCGGGGATTTCGTACCCTGCCGTACTCCACGGACCTCCGGATCAACGACCATACCTACGACGACGTCATCACCGCAGCGGTACCCCACGGACTCGGGGAAACCTGGGGCAGCGTCTTATGGGATATTTACTGGAAAATGGTCGAGGCCTACGGCTTCGACGAAGACCTGATCGGGGGTACCGGCGGCAACAATGCCGCGGTACGCCTCGTCATCGAGGCCATGAAGTACACCCCCTGCCGCCCGGGGCTCGTGGATGGCCGGGACGCCCTGCTCGCCGCCGACCGCCTGGAAAATGGAGGAGCCAATCAGTGCCTGCTGTGGGAAGCTTTCCGCCGCCGGGGGCTGGGGTTCTCCGCGACCCAGGGTATCTCCGACCTTCGCGACGACAACCGCGAAGCCTTCGATCCGAACCCCGCCTGCCTCCTCACCCTCAAACTCGCAAAATCCGCCGGCACGGCGGTGATTGCGGCTGGTGACCCCCTTACGTTTACCCTCACCCTCCGCAACGACCAGGATACGCCGGTCACGTCCCTGCGGATCACGGACGAGCTGCCGGCCGGCACGACCCTCGACCCCACTTCCGTGAGCGGGGTGGACAGTTACGCCAGCGCGCCGGGCTCGGTCCTCTTCACCCTGGATGACCTACCGGCCGGTGCGGTACACGCCGTCTCCTATTCGGTAACGACCGACCCTGCCGTATCCAGCACCCGCCTCTTCTACGACGGAATGGAGGGGGAGCAACAGGGCGCCTGGACGGTCATCGACCGCGCGGGGAATCAAAGCTGGACGCGCAGCGACACCACGCCCTACGCCGGAAACCGGGGCTGGTACCTCCCCAATGTGGGCTCCGTCCAGGACCACATCCTGCTACTGCGCGATTCCGTACGGATCACGGGATCGCGGCCGGCCCTGCGGTTCTTTACCAAGTACCGAACCGAAGCGGCTTATGACGCGGGCATCGTACAGGTGAGCATCGACGGAATTACCTGGGAAAACATCGACGAGCGATTTGAGCGCTACGGCTACCGGGGCTTCATCGATCCCCGGGCCCCGGAGGACCTGCAGGGCACCCCTACCTTCTGGGGCGACAGCGAAGGCTACCGGGAAGTGATCGTAAACCTCCGCGACTATATCGGCGAAACAATTTTTATCCGCTGGCGCTTCGTTTCGGACAAGCAGACCCCCGCCGGAGGCTGGTGGATCGATGAGGTAGAGCTCCTGAGCGACCTGCGCACCTACGACGGGGAAGCTGTCGTCACCGCGGCGGAGGGCGACCGGGCCACCGCGCGGGCGGCCGAGCTCGGGGTGGTCATCAACAGCAGTGAACTCCTCGACCGCCTCGAAATTGCCGCAGCGGCCAACGCCAGCGTACGGGTCTTTCCGAATCCCGCCAGCGAAGGCGTGACGGTTTCCCTACAGGCGGCGGCGGCCGGAATGCTAACTATTGAACTGTGGACGGTAGATGGCCGGCGGCTCTGGTCGCGCATCCAGACCATGCCGGCGGGAGAAAACCTGCTGCGGTTGTCCCTGGGGGAAATCCCCAGCGGAATCTATACCCTGCGCATCGTAGCACCCGGCGCCACCACCACCGCGCGGCTGACGGTGACCCGCTGATCAGAAGGGGTAGCCCAGGCCGAGCTGGAAAGTGAGGTCGCTGAGGTTGAAACTGGAGAAACTACGCCAGTAGGCACTTTCGGGATAATTGATCGGCTCGCGGGGGGTGATCGGATCCCCGTTACCGGTTTGCGGATAGTTGTAGCGGAGCGGGATGGCGGCATCCAGTCGGAACACGAAGTAGCTCAGGTCAATCCGGATGCCCGTTCCCCCGGCTACCGCGAGCTGCCGGTAGAAAGGTTGGTGATAAAACGGCGTAGCGCCTTCCTCGCTGCGCAGTTTTCCCTGGAACATAAACTGGGATCCTGGGCGGGCGGGGTCTTCCTTGACGGTCCACACGTTCCCGATATCCGTAAACAGGGCGCCGCGGACGAAGGAGAACAGGTTGAAGCGGTATTCCAGGTTGAGCTCGAGCTGCAGGTCGCCAGTCTGGTAGAGGCGCAAGTTGTTGTTGAAATTGCCGCTGGAGTTATCGATGCTGAGGGTATCCACGTAGCCGCCGGGGCCGAGCCCGCGGGGTGCCCAGGCGCGCATGGAATTGGCCCCGCCGGAAAAGAACTGCTTCACGTAGGGCAGCTCCTGGTCGGCCGTGATCGGCCGGCCGATGCCGATCAGGAAGCGGGAGGCGAAGCTGCGCAGCGGGGAGAACTGCTTGTTGTAGCGGGTATCTGCCACTACCAGGGCGTACTGGGCAAAGCCGTTCTGGGAGTTGAGGCCGCCGAAGATCCGTTCGGCCAGGAACACTTCTCCGCCCGTCAGCTCCAACTGTCCGGAGAGGGTGATCGAGCGGCCGCGGCGGTCGGGCCGGCCCACCCGGGTGTATTCGATGTTGCGGAACAGGAGGCTGAGGAAGTACTGGTCGCTGATGCTGCGGCGCAGCCGCTCGTTGTTGCGCAGGATGGAGGCGAACTGGGGCTCGATCTGGAAATTGAGCACGTCCAGCGCGACGTGGTTGATGCGGTAGGAAGTAGTCGGTGACGGGCGAAAATCGTAGCCCAGGCGCGCGTTGGCGGTCGTGTAAGCGTAGAAGGTCCGGATGAGGAGGTACTCGTAGGCCAGGCTGTAGCGGGTACTGGCCCGCTCCTGCAGTTGCTGGTAGAAGTTTTCCGATACCAAGCCGGTGCGCCGGGCCAGGTCGTAGAAGCCAAAATCTTTGAAGCGCGGCAGGTTTAGCGTGGCCTCCGCGGCCAGATCGATCGTATTAAAAAACTGGGCGACGCTATCGGGACTCGGATTCACTTCCACCCCGGCGCGCAGGGCAATGGAAAGGAGTTCCGCGCCGCCGAAGACGTTCCGGTTGCGGAAATTGGGGCTGACGCTGACGCCGATCAGGTTATTGCTCAGGGCGGCGGTCGAATCGATCAGCTGGCTGCGGTTGGTATAGTTGAGGTCGAAGTCTACCCCGATGGACATCCGCTTGTCGGGCGAAAGTTGGATTTCATAGTTGAGGACGGTAGGGTCCTGCGCGTCGACGAGCTGGTTGATGCGGACGAAGCGGTAGATGCCCAATCCGCCCAGGGACAGGTTGGTCTTCTCGTAGGCTTCCCGGCTGTAGAGGCTGTCTGTTTTGAGAAAGATGTTGTCGACGAGCAGCTCGGGCCGCATACGGAACCTCGGGTTGGGAGAAAGAAACCGCACCCCCTCCACGAGGGTATCGCTGGCGTAGGTTGCCCCCATTGCCTGGCCGGCGGGGGAGTAATCGGTCAGCACCGTGATACTGCCGACGCGGTACTTCTTGTAGGCATCGTCCTGCTGAGCGGGCAGCACGCTGAGGTAGATGTTGGCGTAGCCCTGGCGCTGGCTGGTGTCGATCTCCAGCCGGTCGAAGTAGGTATTGGAAAAGTAGGCGTAGCCGTCGTTACGCAGCGCCTGACTCAGGCGGGCCTTCTCCTCGTCGAAGGCGTTGAGGTCGAGTGGCGTCCCGGGGCGCAGGACACTTTCGGCCTGGAGGGCCTGGAGGAGGCTGTCTATTTTCGGGTCGGGACTGCTGTACTCCACCGTGTCGATGAGGAAGCGGGGGCCGGGGTCCACGTGGTAGATCAGGTTGACCTTCTGGTTCTTCCGCCGGTCGGCCTCGTGGTAGGCATTGGCGTTGAAGAAGCCGCGGTAACGCAGGAAATCGGCCATCAGCCCGGCGGAGCGCCGCGAGAGGCTGTCGCTGTAGAGGGTGGGGGCCTGCCCGATGGTATTGCGAAGGAAGCGGTCGATGCGGGTGGTGTCCCCCGGTTTGCTGTTGGCCAGGAAGAAGTGCTCGCGCGGAAACAGGAAAAGGAAATTACCGTTGGGCTCCTGCTTGGCCAGGGTGGAGAGCTCGTAGGTGACCTCGCTGCGGTTTTCGAGTTTGCTGCCTTTGGTGACCGCTACGCGCTGGGCGGTAAGCAGCTCCTGGTTGTCGTCCAGGTATTTTGTAACATTGCAGGCACTCAGCAGCACCGCCGCGACCAAGACCGGGACACCGCGGCGCAGACCACCAGCCAGTATGCCCATCAGCTCCGGTACCATCAAGTTCATAAGCGGCCTGCGTCAGAAAAAAGTAAGGCAAAATTACCACAAATTTGCGGTGGAAGGCGGCCGCATCGTCAGCGAGTTGCTCCGGCAGCAGCGGTACCGCGTCGATCACCTGTACGCCCTGGCGGATTGGGTGCATAACGTACCCTCCGCCGGTGATATTCCGTTCACGGTGGTTACGCCCCGGGAACTGTCCCGCATCAGTCAGCTCACGACGCCCAACCAGGTGCTGGCCGTGGTCGACCTCCCCGTAGAAACTTTCCCTTCCCTTCCCGAATGGTCCGCCGGTTGGTCGCTCTACCTCGACGGGATCCAGTCGCCCAGTAACCTGGGCGCCCTGCTGCGTATCGCGGACTGGTTTGGCTTTCCCTACGTATTCGGTGGGCCCGGCACCGCCGATCTGTACAACAGCAAGAGCATTCAGGCCAGTATGGGCTCCTTCCTGCGGATCCACTACGCCGAGTGCGAACTGGCCGAGGTGCTGGAAGCCCAACCCGGACTCCCCGTCTTCGGAGCGGACCTGGTCGGGGAAAACGTGTACGAAGTGACTCCCCCGCCCGCCGGCCTGCTCGTCATCGGGGCGGAGGGTCCCGGTATTTCGGCGGAAACGCGGGTGCGGGTGAACCGGTGGCTGACCATTCCCCGTGCCCCGGGCCGGGCAGCCGAGAGCCTGAACGCCTCGGTGGCGGCGGGCATCCTGTGCAGCGCTTTGCAGCGGTAGGAAAAAGAACTGTGCCCGGAAGGAAGCTCCTCCGGGCACAGTGACGATCTGCTACATGGATTATCAGGTGCGGGAGCCCGCTACTTCATCTTGAACGCTTTCTTCAGCCGGTCTACGGCAAAGGCCTGCGCATCCACGGCCTGCTCGAGCACCGCGGCCATGCCAAAGAACTCGTGGGTGACGCCCTGGTACACCTTACGCTGTACGTCGATGCCGGACTGCTTCATTTTATCGGCCAGTTCTCCACCCTCCGCCTCGAGCGGGTCGATCTGGGCGTTTACGATGGTGGTGGCGGGGAGGCCCGAAAAATCGGCCGAGGTCAGGCTGATGAGCGGGTTATTTTCGGTCTTCCAGTCGGGGTAATAGTAGTTGAAGAACCACTCCATAAAGGGGCGACTGAGGGGGACCGCGTTTGCGTACGTGTCGTAGCTGGCGGACTGCACATCACCATCCGCGATCGGGTACACGGAGAGGATGTGCACGGGTAGTTTGACTCCGCGGTCCCGGGCCATCAGGGGCACGGCTACGGCCAGGTTGCCGCCGGCGCTCTCCCCGGCCGTGGCGATGCGGTTCGGGTCACCACCGAGGCTGTCGGTGTTTTCCACCACCCACTGGTAGGCGGCGAAAGCATCCTCGTGGGCGGTGGGGAAAGTGTTTTCGGGCGCTTGCCGGTAAGCTACGGATACCACGATGGCGCCGACCTTTTCGGCCAGGGCCATGGCCGAGGGCTCGTAGGTTTCCAGGTCGGCGATCACCCATCCCCCTCCGTGGTAGTACACGATGACGGGTAGCGAACCCTGAGCGTTGAGGGGCTTATAGATACGCACCAGCGTACCGTCGTCGGAGCCAACGGGCAGCAGGCGGTGGCTGATGTCCACCTTGGGGTCCGCACTTGGTAGTCCGGTCTTCTTCAGGATGTCGGCGACGGCCTCGGCGGGGAGCTTGGCGTTGCGTACCTGGAAGGCGGTCAGGTCTACGAAGGGCGGGGCCTCGTAGGACATGAGTTGCTCAATCACCGCCTGCATCTGTGGGTCGATGTCGGGCGCCCAATCGGGGGCGGGACCGGCAGGTTTGATCTCCAACGGCTTTTTAGTCGTAATCTTGGGGCCGGTCCGCATCAACTCTTCCTTTCCGTTGTTTTGAGCCGTCAGACCGGCAGAAAGGGGAAGCAGGAAGAGCAGGGGTAAAAGAAGGAGTGCGGCTGGGCGCAGGGGCGAAAGGGTACTATGCATAGGGTGTTGATTGATGGGATGTACTTACATAGGTATCCCCAGGGCCCGAAGTTCGGCCGACCACGGACGATCCTCGAATACCACCCATCTGCATCATTTCCCCTTCCCCTGGATCAGCACCACCAGGGTATAGAACAAAATCTTGAAGTCCAGCCCCAACGAACGGTTTTCGATGTAAAGGATGTCGAACTTCAATCGCTGTACCATCTCGTCCACGTTGCTGGCGTAGCCGTATTTCACCTGCCCCCAGCTCGTGATGCCCGGCCTGACCCGCAGCAGGTGGCGGTAGTGCGGCGCCCGCTTGCTGATGCGGTCGATGTAGTACTGCCGCTCGGGCCGGGGGCCGACCAGCGACATCTCGCCGATCAGGACGTTCCAGAACTGGGGGAGCTCGTCCAGCCGCCACTTCCGCATGGTCGCACCCCAGGGGGTGCAGCGCTCGTCGTCGTCCGTGCTGAGCTGGGGGCCGGCAGCTTCCGCTTCCGTGGACATCGACCGGAACTTGATGATCCGGAAAGGATGTCCATTCAGGCCGATCCGCTCCTGGGTGTAAAAGATGGGCCCCGGCGACGACATCCGTACCCGGATCCCGACGTAGGCATAGAGGGGAGCGAGCAGGGCCAGCATCAGGGCGGACCAGCCGATGTCGAGGGCCCGCTTGATGATCCGTTGCCAGCGGGGCATCAGGTTCTGACGGATCTCGATCAGCACGGCGCCGAAGACGTGGTTCATCTTTACCGTGCCGAGCATAATGTCGTACATGTCTGGGATGATCTTGACGAGTACCTGTCCCTCATAGTCGCTCAGTATCCCCAGCAGCTCCCCGAGCCGGCTGTGCTGACTAGTATCGATCGCGATGATCACCTCTTCCACCTTGCGGGTTTCGATCAGGGTAGCCAGATTTGCCAGGCTGCCCAGCTGGGGAAGGTGCTGGCGCAGGGCCGGAGCCTGGTTCTCGACGCTATCCACGAAGCCGATGAAGCGGTTGCCCAGTCCCTTGGGGCGGGTCACGATGTCCTGATACAGGCTGACGGCCCGTTCGCCGCCACCCGCGATGAGGGTGTTGAAGGCTACTTCGCCGGCCTTCAGCCGGCGGCTGGCGCAGGTCAGGAGCACCATTCGGGAGAGGGCCGTGAGGCTGAAGTGCAGGCTCAGGAGCACCAGGAGGCTCCGGGAATAGGTGGAGTAGCCCACCGCGGCATCGTCGAGCAGGACGGCAAAGAAGAGGACCAGGGTACCGATCACCGACAGCACGAGCGTCTGGGCCAGGGTCGTGAGCCGGCTCATGCGGTAAACGTCGCGGTACTGATCAAACAGGGCATAGGCGAGCAGCCAGCAGAGCGGAATGAAGAAGCTGCCCCAGGCATAGTTGCGGTCGGTAAATACTTCGCCCAGGTAGCCGGTCGTGCCTTCGGCCGCGGCCCGGTACCAGAAGAACAACGTCCAGGCCAGCCAGGCCGCCAGGAAGTCGCCGGCGATGTATACCCACCGGTCCCGGCCGCGGCGGGCGGCGGTATCGGGTTGTAATCCATTGGTATGGAGGACGGGGTGGGTCATTACGGGTGGAAATAAAGCAGCTTCAGGTTATCAAGATAGACGGTGCCGGCGGTTCTCTCCGCGTCCAGCAGTACGGAAAGGGCGATCCGGAGTTCGCTCAGGTCCGCCGACCCAATTACGGGGCCCAGGTTAAAGTAGATTTTAGTCCAGCCGCCACGGGGAAGGAATCCCGGATCGAAGACGCGTACCGTACGTCCGTCGCGCTGCCCGATGACGCCGAACAACCCCGGGGCATCGCTCAGGTAGTCCGCCTCCAGCCATACGTTGACGGGCAACTGGTTGAGGTTGGCGAAGGTCTCGGCACTCGCCAGTTCCACGAGGCGATTGGTATCCGCCAGTTCCAGGGCACCCGCGGCCGCGCCGCTGCGGACGACCTCGCGCTGGGGGGAGAGCGCGGAACTACCGGCCAGAAACTGGGTAAATACCCGGTTGCGGTCGGGCTCGAAATCTTCAATGAACCCGAAGACCGCCCCGTCGCGGTAGCGGGTCGGGAGGAGGCCGAGGGCGGTGGTTTGCCCGCTGACCAGGTCGAGGGTGCGGGAGTACGGCGCGTAGAAGGGGTAAATGTCCGGGGTCACGCTGCGTCCGTCCTGCCGGATGCCCGCCTCGAGCCGAATATCGGTCGCGCCTACCTTCAGGATCGGGATGCGGGCGGGGAGCGGGAACACGCCGATAAACTCCTCGTCGGCGAAGGCCCAGACTTCGGTGATGGCTGTAGTGGCGGCACCCTCACCGGCTGTGGTGGTGAGCTCGAAGTCCGTCACGGTCAGGGTGGCGGGGGCAACCTCCAGGTCGGCGGGACAGGAACTGAACAGCAGGGCCAGTAGCAGGAGCGGAAGTATGCGCATGGTCGGATCAGGCTTGGGTAGAGGCAATGCGGTCCTGATTCTCCGCGACCGCCCGGGAAATACGCTCGGCCAGCTCGAGGGCGCGGTAGCCATCTTCGATGGTGACCGCGGCGGGCTTGCCGTCCCGGATACTGTGCGCCAGGCTCTCCAGCTCCATCTGGATGGCATTGACCGGGCCGCTGGCGGGCTGGTCGACGTGAATGATGCGGGGCCCCCGGGGCGTCTCGAGGGGGAATTGCTGGCCCTGCTCCGGCACATCGGTGGCATCGGCGTCGTACAGGCGCACGACCTGGCTTTCCTTTTCCAGGAGGTCCAGGCTGATGTAGGCGTCGCGCTGGAACAGGCGCACCTTGCGCATATTCTTAAGGCTGACCCGGGAGGCCGTGAGGTTCGCCACGGCGCCGTTGCGGAACTCGATGCGCGCATTGACGATGTCGGGGGTCTGGCTGAGCACCGCGACCCCGCTGGCCCGGACTTCGCTGACTTCGTCGTTGGCCAGTTTGAGCACGATGTCGAGGTCGTGGATCATGAGGTCGAGGACGACGCTGACGTCGGTACCGCGGGGATTGAACAGGGCCAGCCGGTGGGCTTCGATGAAGTAGGGCCGCACCTGCACGTCCCCGAGGGCGAGCAGGGCGGGGTTGAAGCGCTCGACGTGGCCGACCTGCACGAGCTTGCCCCGGCGGCGGCTCAGCTCGATGAGCTCACGGGCCTCCTCCAGGGTTTCAGTAAGCGGCTTTTCAACGAAAACGTGGCAACCGCCGAGGAGGGCCTCCTTCACCACGCGGAAATGGGTAGAGGTGGGAGTGACCACATCCACCACTTCTACGGCTGCGATGAGCGCCGCTGCGGAAGGAAAGGACCGAACGCCGAATTCCGCGGCAACCCGGCCGGCCGTCTCCGCGTCGGCATCGTATACGCCCACCAACTCGTAGGAGGCGTCGGCCAGGCGGATGCACTTGAGGTGGATCTTGCCGAGGTGGCCGACGCCGATGAGTCCGATCTTGAGCATAGGGTAGCATAGTTAGTCGGCAGCAAAGCTAATCCGCACCATTCACAACGGCGGACAAGCGGGAAATGGCCGCCCGCGAGGAGCTTGGTGGGTTAAAAAGCCTAAGATTCACCACATTAACAAAAAATTAAGGCGACTTCTTCCATTGGGTCGCCGCAGACCCCCGCCCCACTAATATTCTGTCGCAGGGTAGGGGAGGGGCATTAATAGGGCGGAGGAGGACGGCAGCCGACGATCCGGCGGAAGCTAATTTCGGTGAACCAACTTCCCGGGAAACACCACCTGTGCCGGAAGTGTTAAAAAAGAGACATTACGGCCCCTGACCCTTGATCGGTGTTGGGGTACGGACCTAGTTTTGCCATTTACAGGTGCAGGACGATGGTCCCTTCAGACCTGACTGCGCGGACAACATTTGTCCAACACCGTGGCACGCATTGCACTGCGGCCGCGATTTTTTCACGAAATCTTCTTTGATGAGCAAGCTTACCCAGGTGCTCCATTTGCTGCTGTTTACGCTGCTGATGGTGCTCCCCTCCATAGCTGGCGCCACCCTTTTTTCACCCGTTAAATCAAAAGCACGTTCCCAGGCACAGTTGGTCAACCGACTCCAACGCCTGGATCTTCCCCTGGCCACCACCGTTACCGACGCCTTTACCCAGCGTAAAATTGACGACTACCTGGAGCGCGGCGGCAACAATACCGAGAAAATGCTCGGACGTGCCAACCAGTATTTCCCCGTTTTCGAGTTCTACCTCCGCAAGCACGATATGCCGTCTTCCCTGAAGTACCTGGCCGTTGCGGAATCCATGCTCGTCCCCGGTGCCACTTCCTCCGCCAGTGCCGCCGGACTCTGGCAGCTTATGCCGGCCACGGCCCGCGAAATGGGCCTCCGCGTCGATGGGACGATCGACGAACGCCTCGACCTCCACCGCAGCACGGAAGCCGCGGTCCTCATGTTAAAGGAGCTGCACCAGGAATTCAGCGACTGGCACCTCGCCCTCGCCGCCTATAATTGCGGGCCCGGGCGCGTTCGCCGCGCCATTCGCCGGTCGCACAGCCAGGACTACGATCGGGTCCATTCCTTCCTGCCGAAAGAGACCCAGCGTTACGTGGCCGCCTACGTAGCTGCTGCATACGCCGTCAACTACTACGATGCGCACGGACTTACTCCCCGCGAGGTTGCGGGGGCCGGGAGCATCCGGGTGTACCGCCGCATGAGCCTGGCTAAGATTGCCCGCGAGTGCGACGTGCGGGTGGCAACCCTGCGGCGCCTGAACCCCATGTTCCTCGAGGCCTACATCCCCGCCAGTGAGCAGGGCTATCGCCTGCGCGTACCCCGCGACCAGAAGTACCGGGTGCAGCAATTCCTTTGGGGACGGCCCAATCTGGTGGAGTTGCCCTCCGATGAAAACCTGGAAGCGGCCGTGGCCACCGCCGATATCATGGGATACGACCCAATGTCGGTGCTGATGGGCTGTCGGACAACTACGCTGGTCTACCGCCATCCGGGATGGGGCTTCCAGCACCTGCGGGATCGGTTGCTGCTGAGCTTCCTCGATAATTACCGGGCGTTCGCCAGCCTATAGGTACTGCTTCTTGATGCGGTCCATCGTGCGCTTGCTTTCCCGCTGGCGGATGGTGTCGCGCTTGTCGTAGACCTTCTTACCCTGTACGAGGACCACTTCCACCTTCGCCAGGCCGCGCTCATTGAGGTAGACGCGGTAAGGGATGATGGTGAATCCCTTTTCCTTGACCTTCTTCTCCCATTTCCGTAATTCCTGTCGCTTGAGCAGCAGCTTGCGGGGGCGTCGTTCCTCGTGGTTGAACTGGTTGCCCTGCTTGTATTCCCCGATGTAGAGCGAACGCAGGACCAGCTCGCCGCGGTCGAAGACGCAGTATCCGTCGCGTAGGTTGACGTGCCCGGCCCGGATACTCTTGATCTCGGTGCCCAGTAGTTTGATGCCCGCTTCCACCGACTCGATGAACTCGTACTCGAACCGTGCCTTGCGGTTTACGAACTCCTTTTCCTTGCTTTTCTTGGCCATGCTTAAATATAAAAAGAAAGGCTCCGCCGGGTCATGACGGGAGCCTTTCTGTAGGAGGTTAAACTTTACGGTGTGGTAAAGGGAACGGCCCTTTTAGCTTTGGAGTTCGCTAAGTGCGTGATAATCTGGTTACTTCGTTTGGCTTTTCGGGCCGATCGCATCCAGTAAAAAGTTGGTCATCTTGGTGTAGAGGTGAAGCCGGGTAGGGCCGCCGTAGATGCCGTGGTTGCGGTTGGGGTAAAAGTAGGTTTCAAACTGCTTGTTGTTCATAATTAGTGCGTTAGCCATCTCCGCCGTGTGCTGAAAGTGGACGTTGTCGTCGCCCATCCCGTGTACCAGCAGGAGCTTGCCCTTCAACTGGTCGGCGTAATTGATGGGGCTGTTCTCGTCGTAGCCGGCCTGGTTTTCCTGGTAGGTGCGCATGTAACGCTCGGTGTAGATGCTGTCGTACCATTTCCAGTTGGTTACCGGTGCCACGGCGATGGCGGCGGCGAAGACGTCGTTGCCCTGCAGGATAGCGTGGAGGGCCATGAAGCCGCCGTAGCTCCAGCCGAAGATGCCGATGCGGTCCTTGTCGATGTAGTCGAGTCCGCCGAGGTATTTCGCGGCGCTGATCTGATCTTCGGTCTCCTGCTTGCCGAGGGTGAGGTAGGTTTGCTTCTTCATCTCCTCTCCGCGGGCGCCGGTGCCGCGGTTGTCCACCACGGCGACCACGAACCCCTGTTGCACGAGCAACTGGAACCAAACCATGTTCTGCCCGCGCCAGTTGTCGAGCACCTGCTGGCTGCCGGGGCCGCCGTACACGTGCATCAGGAGTGGGTGCTCTTCGCCGGCCACCAGGTTGGCGGGCTTGATCATATAGCCGTTGAGCTCGGTCCCCTCCTCGGTGGTGAAGGTGAAGAACTCCACGGGTTGAAAGCCGAAGTCCTTCACCTTCTGGCTAAGGGCGGCATTGTCGACGATCTCGCGGACGGCTTCCCCCCGGGCGTCCAGGACGGTGACGTGCTCGGGCTGGTTGATGGTAGAGTTGGTCAGCACGAAGTAGTCATAGGTCCCCGAAAACTCGGCATCGTTGTAACCGGGAGCCCCGGCCAGCAACTGGGGCAGGTCCTTACCGCGCAGGCTTTTGGTGTAGATCTCCCGCTCCATCGGGTCGCGGCCGGCGGCCTGGAAGTAGAGGCGACCGTCGTGTACGCCGTAAAAATTGGTCACATCGAACTTGTCGGAGGTAAGCTGCTGGGGCTTGCCGCCCTCCATGTCGTAGCGGTACAGCTGGTTGAAGCCGTCCTGCTCGCTGCTCCAGATGAAGCCGTCGTCGAGGAAGGTCAGGTTATCCTGGACATCGATGTAGTACTTGTTCTCCTCTTCCAGCAGGGTGCGCTCGTCGCCGGTTTCGGGATTGAACAGCAGCAGCTCCAGCTTATTCTGGTGGCGGTTCATGCGCTGGGCGGTGAGGCCGTCGGCGTCGTTGGTCCACTTCACGCGGGGCAGGTAGTGCCACTCATCCTCGGGGCTGCGGTTGACGGTCATCAGGTCGGTGGACTTACCGGAGGCGACACTGTAACTGTGTAGGCTCACGGTACTGTTTTCCTCGCCGACCTTAGGGTACTTGAAGGTGATGTATTCCGGGTACGTGCCGTTCTTGAAGTCGGTGTAAGTGAACTCGGGCACCTTGCGCTCGTCGAACTTGAGGTAGGCCAGCCGCTCGCCGTCGGGACTCCAGTACAGTGCCTTGCTGAATCCGAATTCCTCTTCGTAGACCCAGTCGGTGGTACCGTTGATGATGGCGTTGGTCTCGCCGTCGTTGGTCACCTGGGTAAGCTCGTTGCTGCGGAGGTCCCTGATGTACACATCGTTATCGACCACAAAGGCCACGCGCTCGCCGGTCGGGTCGAGGGTAGCCAGGCGGACCTTTTTCTCGGAATAAACGGGCGTCAGCTCCTTCGTCTCGGTATCGTAAACAAAGAAGTCGGCCTGGGAACTGCGGCGGAAGAGCTGCTCGCTTTCGCTGCTGATGACCAATTTGGACTCATCATCGCTGAAGGTATAGTCGTCGATCTTGCCACTAAAGCCGCCATCGGTGGGCAACTCGCTGCCGTTGACTAGGGTGCCGCTACCCTCCCCGGTGGTGATGTCGTAGGTGACCACCGCATTATC
>JBBSPZ010000071.1:0-20649 GCA_038258275.1 Chitinophagales bacterium
GGTTGAGTTGCCACTGGGGAAGACTACGTAGCTGCCGTTGGAAGCAATGGAGTTAGCAATGGTGGTCCATCCACTGCCTACGGTTGCACATTCGGCTTCAAGCCAGAAGGTAGACGCCAGCGTGTTTCCGCCGCCGCCGCAGCTGAGGCCCTCGTCGATTTGTCCGTCACAGTCGTTGTCCAGCCCGTCGCAGGTCTCCGGTGCACCGGGATAGACGGCAGGGTTGTTATCGTTGCAATCGCCCGTATTGACTACGTAACCGGGCTGCGGGGAACACGCCCTGATGGTAGTGTTCGGGTCTCCGTAGCCATCTTTGTCTCTGTCCGCGTAATACGTGTTGGTAACTCCGGAACTGTTCGTGACGGTTACCGTGCCCGTTTTCTGACAGCTGCTGCTGCTGGTGGCAGCGGTGCTCAGGATATACGTTCCGGCAGCGGTAACCGTAGGGTTCTGGACGGTGGAAGTAAAGCCGTTGGGGCCCGTCCACTTGTAAATGCCCGTAGTAGTAAAGCCGCTCAGCCGGACACTATTGGTGACGCAATCGAGCGCTTTCGGGGTGCCATCATAGTTGGCATCCACCCCACAGGTGACATCGCCGTCGGTCACCGTCAGTTGGAAGGTGCTGGAGGCGGTCAGGAGGTTGTAGTCCGTGCCCGTCACCCGGATGGAGAAGGACTTCGCCGCCGCCGAGAACGGGGCCTCGATGGTAAAGGTACCGAGGTCCGCATCCAGGACGATCCAGCTCGGCAGTGCCGCGCCACCGGTCAGGGTGGCGGAGTACCGTAGGCGGTTTCCGGGATACCCCTGGTTGAACGAACCGGCTACTGCGTACGTCGTCTTCGTATTAACTGACACCGTGCGGTTGGCGATGGCCGTGGCCGTCGGGACCGCCTGGGGGCGTACGTTGATGATGTAGGTAGTGTTATCGTTCCAGTCGCAGTTCGAGTTTCCCGGACCACAGCCGGTACCCACGTAGTCCTGGTTGAGGATGTACTCGTTCGGGATGACGTTGCCGTTGCGATCGATCGCCCGGTAGACGCGCAGGCCGAGGACTTCATTCTTCATCGTATTATTGATCGTACCGCCACTGGCCCGGTAGCCGGCGATCATCAAATCAAAGGGTTCCCCAATGGTGGGCGCAAAATCTCCGGCCAACACGCCGGCCGCGAGGTTGGAATGGGGCAGGAGGCTCTGGTGGTAGGTCGCGTCGTGGGTGTACTTCATATCCCCCGCGACACTGCTGTTGTTGAGGCGCAGTTCGGTAGGAGCCGACTCGGGACCGTGGAGCGCCGCAAGCTGAAGCATCTGGATCGGCTTGCTCGGGTCCGCCTGCACGAAGCGTCTGGAGAAGATCATGTCTCCTTCGGCACCGCTGTTGATTTGCTCATCCGTAGGGACGTAGGAACCGGGTCGGACGATGACGTTACCCAGGCTATCCCGGCCCATCGAAGTAGTAAAGCCAAAGGAGGCAAACACCTGCTGGGCGGTGATCTCGTTGTTGCCTTCCAGGTTGTTCATGTACGCACCCCGGAAAGTTGCCTTCACGTCCGCGTTGTTGACGGCATTGCTGGCGAATACCAGGGATTCGGTCACGAGGCGCTTGGTGGGCAGACCGCTGAGCACGAAGTTCACGATTACGTCTACGAAGGCACCCGGACTTACCGACAGGCCACCGGCAGGGATGGTAACTCCCGTAATGGTGTAGTTGGTAGTGTTGGTCGTGGTCAGGTTGCTGATGAGCAGATTCGCGCTGCCTTCATTGTGTATGCGCAGTACGTTGGATTCGTGGGAGTAGATAAGCTGGCCCTTACTGTTGGTCAGCTTATTGTTCTTGTGGAACACGAGGTAGTCGTCCGCCGGGAATCCCCGCTTGGACCCCGGCACCTTGGTCATGTTTTCAAGGCGAACTACTGCTCCGCTTGCGGCTACTAGACTAAAGCTCGTAGTTCCGCTACCTACCGTACCCTTGGCGTCGGTCGCCTCTAGTGACATCTGGTAGCTTTTGGAAGAGACGCCGCTGGGGAGGGCTACGTCGAACGGTGCGGTATAGCTCTGGTAGCTTTTGCCGTCCATACTGTAGCGCATCGAGCTGATGCCGCCACTGCCGGACCGGTCGGTCGCTGCGAGGGAGACGTTCACTTTGTTACGGTAGCTTCCTTCGGTGATGCGGTCTCCCGTGAGGTTAGCGCTGACGGTGGGTGCTACGCCATCCAGGCTGACCTGGGCAATCTGAAGGAAAACGATCTTGGAATTGCCAGCGCCGGTAGCGCCTACGTCGTCCAGCGTCAGTTTTCCATCACTCACCTTTACCGTGGCACTGCCGGTGCGGAAGGGAGTCGCGGCAAGCGGAACGAATCCGTTGATAACGGTTACTCCTTCGGCGCGGATGGTGTGGCGGCTGTCGAAGACGTCCGGATCACCGGCCGTAAGCTCCACCCGGTACGTGCCGTTCGGTACGGCAATCTCCCAGTCGCGCGGTGCGGGGGTGCCCAGGCTGATCCAGTCAAATTGATTGAGCGAATGCATCAGCTTGTAGTCGTCGGTGCTGGTGCTCGTGACGCCCCGGTCCTTGCCGTGGGCACCTTCTACGTTTTTCGCGGGCAGTTTGGTACTGGGATTGATCCAGCCAAAGGTCAGTCCGTTACCCCGGCTGCCGTACTCCAGTCCCGTATCCGCGGTATAGCCGGAGGGGGCGGTGAAGGTGTTGTCCTGGAAGTTGATGCGGGTCGTGTAGACCACCTCCGCCATGACCTCGGCGATCAGGTGCAGGTTAGCGGGGGCAAAGCCCGGAGCGGTAGCCGTAACCGTAGCCTCGTAACTGCCGGGCGCCAGACCGGCTGCATTAACCGCGAAAGCCATTGGCTTGTCAAAGGACACGGTGGTCGGCAGGATTACCCACGGGGCACTGGCCTTCAGGGTTACCGAACCGGAAGAGAGCGCGGAGCTCTTGGAAAGGATGCTGCTGCGGGTCTCCGAGATTTTGTCCTGGATGACCGGGAAGTTGAGGCTCCCCGGGTTAAAGCTCAGCACCTGCGCCCCCGCCTGGTAGGGCTTGACGTTAGTCAGGACAAATACAAAGTCCTGATAGTCGCCATCCGATGCGCTTTCCATGGCCGCCACGTAACAGTTTGGCATGAGCTTGCCCTGGCGATCCCGCATAGGATAGATACGCGTGCGGTGGACAATGCCGTCGGTGTTCAGGGCATTCTGGCTGTAGAACGTCCGGCCGGTGGCGGTGGATTGGGCGTACAGACCAAAGAAGGCTCCGTTGGGATCAAACGCCGTGGTACCGGACGAATGCAGGGGGAAGAGGGTCTTGGCCTCTGCCAAGGTGCCGTCCATGATACCTACTTGGTTCAGGGTAACGGAACCGCTGACGTCGGTAAACCAGCCAAAGGGGATGGTGCCGGCGGGTGCGTAACGGGCCACGGGGGTGACGGTAACGGTACCTGGTCCGGCCGCTTCGAAGAGGGGGACCACCACCTCTTCACCTTTCGGAGTAGTGGAGGTAGAGGTAGTACGGGTGGTCCAGCCTACGTTGATGCCGTAACCCAGGGTGTTCGCTACCGCTTGCAGACCCGGTTCTCCGCTTTCGGTTGTCCCGGATTGCTTCAGGCCGTGGAGGCCAACGTTGAAGTCGTTTCCGGTATTTCCGTTGCTTTTGAAGGTCAGGGCGGCGTCCCGGTATCCGGAAGTACCGTCAATGGTCGGCTGGAAAGTGAGGGAGTACGTTTGTGAGGCCGCGGGTGCAAGGTTTGCGGTGACGGGACCGGTAAAGGCAAACTGGTTTGCGTAGGCACCCGTCAGGGCAACCCCGGCAATCACCAGGTTGCCACTTCCCTGGTTGGTAATGGTCACCGACTTGGTATCCATGGAAGTAGCCGCCACGCCGGTGGTCACCTCGAAGAGGAGTTCCTGCGGTGCCGCCGCGATGATGGCTTCGGGAACGGCCTTAACGTCGGGCCGCAACATCATCAACTGGTAATTCACCCCACCACCCCGGTCGTACAGGGAGGTGTAAATATTACCGGTTCGTGGATCCTCAATCAGGTCCAGCGGGTCATCGAGTTGTTGCAGGCCGGGCACATCCGGAAAGGACTGGAGGATGTCACCGGAGTTGTTGCCGGGCTGGAGAACGATGATGTCGTCCTGGCCGCTGAAGCGGACCACCATCAGCATGCCACGGAGCTTGCCGCCAAAGGCATTGGATTTGTACTCAATAGCGCCATTGGGCGATTTATTTAGTCCGAAGTCAAAGGCGACCTCGAGGTAGTTGGCGTCCGGGCCAAGATCAGTAGGATACTTCTTGACGTCGATGTATTCCGCGCGTTGTCCGGGCAGTCCGGAGTACGTCGTGCCGCCGTGGTTCAGGACGAACTCCCCCCGGTAGGGGTTGGGGTGGCCGTGGTAGCTGCCGCCCTTGGTCTTGAATAGCCAGTCTTTCTGGGTTTCCCCTCCGATGACGGCTGGGATGTCCGGGTTGACGAAGAAGGTCCCATTCGGGCGACGAACGCCGCGTCCGCTCAGGTCACTGGTCACGTAGTTGGCCGAAGCCGGCGTATTGGGGGAGTTGGAATTGTTACCGGCCGTGCCGTTCGTGGGAACGTAGAGCCATCCGTTGCTGTGAAAGACCAGGTCGTAGGCGTTGCGAATGCCCGTAGCGTAGAGCGTGACCGGAGAATCCAACGAGTAGGGGTTGTAGGTTCCGTCGGACATTCTCGTTCCGGTGGACGGCGCCGCGTTGATCACGGAAATGTCGTCCGTCGTGAAGACGCTCAGGGGAAGTTGGGCGGGGAGTTTGTCCAGTTCCACCCGTAGCACGGCGGCCGCAAGGAGGCTCTCGATGCGGTAGTCCCAGGCGGCATCGGGTTGTCCGCCCGCGGAATTACTGCCCTGAACGATAAAGAGGTCGTTGTCCGGTCCGACGACCACGCTGTTGGTCAGGTGGTCCTTCGCGGAGCGGGGGAGGTGAATGAGGACATCCTGCACGGTCTGCAGGCGTGGCCCGCTCAGCTTGGTGAGCTTGCCGTCCCACTCCGGGCCGTTCGTCAGGGTCATCGAGCTGTGGGTCACGTAGGCCACCAAGTTGGTCGCCGTCGCTTCCGGGGCGAAAGTAAGGCCAATAATGAGGCGGTCGTCGCTGGTGAGAATCCCGGTTACGGGGTTCTTGCTGCCGCGGAGATCAATGGTCAGCACCTCGAGGTTGGTAAGGGTACCGTCCGGAGCGATGGTCCAACGCTTGATGACCTCCCCGGTGGTGGAGCCATACAATTTGCCGTCGGGCCCGATGGCCAGGCTGGTGAAGTGATCCTGCAGCCCCTGGCCGAGCGCGGTGCCTTTCACCTGGGTGAAGCTGACGCCGGCGAGGTCTGCGGGCGGATTAACGTCGTCCTTCGCGGCAGTAGTGAAGGTAGAGTGGAAGGGAGCGAAGGTGATGCGGTCATTCAGGTCGCCGATGCGGTTGGCCTGTACCCCTTCGATACGGAAAACGTAGGTGGTGGAATTATTCAATGGAATAATGGGGGTCAGGACTACCGCGTCCCCGCCGCCGGTATCGTTGAAGTTGGAAGTGACGTCCACCAGGCCCTCCGCGCGCTGCTCGAACAACTTGATGTTGCCGGTGAGGGTGTTTTTGTCGAGCTCAAAGTGGTCGGGGCTATGTACCGCGGCCGCAATCTGAAACCCACTGACTTCCACCTTGGCGGCGCCGTCGGCCGGATTCACGTCCGAGAAAAAGGCTTTTGGCTCGGCATCCGTAGGCGTTATGATCGCGGTCAACACCTTCGTATTGAAACCTCCGATACCGTCGATGGTGAGGCGGCCGTCGTTCAGTACGGCCACGGTCGTACCGCTGAATTCATTCGGGCCGTTGAGGATGGCAGGATTGGAGAAGAGGTTCACGCCTTCGACGTTGATGACGTGCTTCGTGCCGGCTACCTTCTCCGCTTCCAGGTCACCCGCCCGTACCGTAACGCGGTAGGCGCCGTTGGGCAGTTCAATCTCCCAGCTGCCGGATTGGGCGAGGCCGCCGGTAGCTCCGGTGTTGCCGAATTGCATATGCATTAGCGTTTCCCTCAGTACGTCTACGTCAGGGGTCGGTGCCCGGTTACGGCCGTTGCCAACGAGGTCAAGCGGGGTAGTCGTGCCGGGCTTGACCCATCCGTAGGTACGCCCACCGCGGAGTCCGTAGGCTTGTCCGTAGTCCTTTAGGTAGTCCGCAGGCGCTGCCGTGGCTTGGTCGGAGAAGTTTACCCGCAGGGTATTCGCCACGGGTTTGTCCAGGGTAGGGACGACGTTGCGCACGATCACGACGATGTCCTGGTAATCAAATCCGCTGACGTGCTCTTCCGTAGCCACGATGTAGGCATTTTGCTCTCCCGGCAGGGCATACACGCGCACGTGGTGGGGTATAGCTCCGGAAAAGGTGTTGAGGGCATCCTCGCTGAAGAGGTGGCGATCGCCGAAGTAGGGCCATCGGCTGTAGAAGCCGAAGGTGGACGAGCCGGGGTTGAATCCCAGGTTGCCGGTGACGACCGGGTTGAGCGTTTGTCCATTGCCGGGGATGCCATTCGACACCGTAAACAACTCGGACGTGCTCAAGGGGTCACCGCTCTCGTACCAGCCGAATCCAACCACCGGGTTATTATTCTCGGGCCCGAATACCGCAAGAACCTCCACGGTTACCTGCTGAGTGGAAGCCCGCTTGAACCACTGGGCCTTAATTTCATCGCCGAGTACGTCGTTGTAGGTCTTTCCCGTCGCCAATTCGATGAGGTTCGTGGCGGGTTGCGGGTCACCTACCTTGGTGGGTATGCCGTAGGTGTCAAATATGTACTGTAGAGAAGGCTCCGCCGTGCCCCCGGTACCCTCCTTGCCCAGGCCCCGTAGGCTGATTTTGGCCGAGGTGGCATTGGTTCCGGAAATGGTCAGGGTGGCGTACTTCGGTCCTTTGGTGGGCGGATTGAAGCGCACCGTTACCGTAGCCGTGCTGTTGGGCGCGATGGAGGCCGGTAAGAGGGAGGCGTTAAGCAGGAAGGCACCTGCATTGGTACCACTCAGGGTAGCCTTGGGGGCTTCGATTGCTACGTTGCCCGTATTGGCAATGAAGACGGTAAATTCCTTTCCGGGCTCTCCACCGGCTACATCGTCGGTGACGATCCGGTCGGGAGTGACCGAAATGGTAGGGCCGTTGGGAGTTACCGTGACGCTGATGGACAGCCTCGCCGTCGCGTACCCGGTGGCGGAAGCGTATACCGTGGTACTGTAAACAGGGCCTGCGGGTAGGTTAGGCTTGATCCCGAAAAACAACTGGCCCACCTTGGGAGAGGCAGGCAGGATGAGCCATCCGGAGGCATCCGGATCTTCTGAAAGGGTGATCGAGGGGCTGCCTCCGTCCGAAGTGCTCAGGGTGGTCACCTGGTCCGGTACGATGGCGCCTTCCTGTACCTGGACCGACAGTTCAGTCGAGGAAAACGTGAGGATGGGAGCCGCGTAAGTTTCCGCGCCGGCTGAAGCCTCGCTATCAAAATTATGCACCTCGTCGGGTACGGCCGTACACTTGACTGGTAGTAAATGCGCTGCCGGGCGTCCAAGTAGTGGGGAAAAGGCAGTCAGGGTAAGGGTAAGCAGCAAGGCATGGGCTGCTTTGGTGGGTGTAAACATGATGTGGTGTTGTTCAATAGGTGTAAAAAGGTGCCGAAAATCACGGGTGGCCACCACGTCCTACTTGCTTACGGTCAATCTTGCGCCGCAAAACAGAATAGATAACGGGGGCTGGGTCAGGGTAAGCGGGTAATTGTGGGGACTTAGTTGAATTTAGTGGGTATGTGAGTTGATCGGGCGCAGGGTAATCAAGCGCCGGGGATGCGGTATTGCCGCGCAACACGATTGAAAACCTGCTTGTTGTAAGTGAAAAGTATACAGTGCTTCCGTTGGTGTATACCAGGTTTTGGTACGAACCAATTTTGCCTCCTTGCGGTCGCGGTAGCTGTCAAATGAGCCGGTCTCCAGGGTAAGGAACCTTCTACTGCAAGCCCGCGCAGAACGTTACGCTAATTCTTAGGTAATATAGGATATTCGCCCACGTCTTCGGACAGAGTCGGGAAGTAAATTAGCATTACTGTAAACGTCAAGACTGTAATGCTGTCGTGGCACCCCGATTTGCCGGGACAACCGTGTCCCGGGACCCGTGCCTAAACAAACGAAGAGCTGTGGAATACCCGTAGGCAGGGTATGCCTCGGCAGCTCGTCGCGGCCGGTCGGCACAAGGTTGTCCACCGTAGTACCCGGATTCCGGTCTTCAGGCCATCTTCGGGGTAGTGGAGGCGGGTGGCGCTCGTGGCACCGGTTTAGATTCCGAACAATGAACCTTGCGGAGTAAATTCCCTACTCCCGGAGCCTGGGCTATACTACCCGAAGGGGAGATTGGTGGAGGGAGAATACCGGGCCACCGCCTGCCGCTTCACGCGGGCAGCGCCGCTTGCCCGGAAGTGTAGGGCAATCCCTTCGTCGCCAACGGGCGGGGGATGGGTGAGGGCACTCCAGCGAGGGTTAGCTACTCAAAAATAAAGAGGAAACGGTTTTTTTTCCCGTTCTCCACCAGTAAGTAGCGGTCGTGCAGCAGTTCCTCCGCTCTTACGGTGGCCTCCGCGTCGGCAATTTTTACTTTATTCACCGCGATGGCATTGCCCTGAATGGCGCGCCTGGCCTCGCTTTTGCTGGCCACCACGTCGCTGTGCTCCGACAGGACCTCGATCAGTCCGGCAGGCAGCACCGACCGATCTATGCGGTGGGTCGGAATATTGCCGCTGAGGGTCCGGAAAGCTCTGGCGTCGAGCGCACGCAAGTCATCGGCGGTAGCGCCCCGCCCCCACAGCAAATTGGTGACCCGCTCGGCGGTTTCCAGCGCTTCCGCCCCGTGTACACGCCCCGTCAGCTCGGCTGCCAGCCTGGTCCTGATCTCGGTGACTTCCCGGTAGCGGTCCTCGCCTCCTTGGTGGGCTTCCACGACCGTGCAGTCCGCCAGTACCGCTTCCTTGCTGCGCAGCGAAAAGTACTTGAGGTAGGTTGGTACGTCGGCGTCATCCGCCCGCAGCCAAAACTGGTAGAAGTCGTAGGGACTCGTCAGTTCCGCATCTAGCCAGATGTTCCCCTCGGCGCTTTTGCCGAACTTACTCCCGTCGGCCTTCGTCAGCAGGGGAGTAGTCACGGCGTACGCCTTGGCCTCCAGGTTCCGGCGCACGAATTCGGTACCGCTGGTGATGTTGCCCCACTGATCGGAGCCCCCCATCTGCACGGTCACTCCGTGCTCGTGGTACAGTTTTTGAAAGTCGTAACCCTGCAACAGTTGGTAGCTGAACTCCGTAAAGGACATCCCCGAGTCCAGGCGGCTCTTCACGCTATCTTTACTCAGCATGTAATTGATGGTCAGCGTCTTACCCGCCACCCGCAAAAACTCCAGCACGTTCATCTCCCGGTAAAAGTCGAGGTTGTTCACGATCGTGGGCCCCATTTCGCTAGGTGTGGATCCCAGGTCCAGTAAGGTTTGCATTTGCGCTTGCTGGTGGGCCAGGTTCCCGTCCAGTTCCTCGTAGGTCTTCAGGTCCCGCTCCGATTCCCGGAAGCTGGGGTCCCCGATCCGCCCCGTCGCTCCCCCAAAGAGCACCACCGCCTCGTGGCCCGCCCGCATCCAGTGCAGCAGCAGCATCACCTGTACGTAATTGCCGATGGTCAGCGAGGGCGCCGTGGGGTCAAAGCCGATGTAGGCCCTCCGCGGCTCCGTCAGGTGCTCGCGGATGCCGGGCGTCAGTTGATGCAGCATGCCGCGCCATTCCAGTTCGGCGATAAAGTCCATAGGGGCAGATTGTGGGTGGGGCGGCAAATATAGAACGGGCGGGGGCGCGGGTGCAAGGTTTTTTACAGAAGACCGCCCGGCAAGCCGGGCTACCGGACCGTCGCTTCGCTCCTTTCAGACCGCTATCGCGGGGGAATCTGGACACCGCGTCCTGATTCTCCGCGCAGCGGTCCAAAAGTCCGGCTTGCCGGACGGTCCGCTGTCCCTTCCGGTGTCCAGCTTATCTTCGCGGCATGAACCTACCCTTATTCCTAGCCCGCGGCGTCGCTAAAGGGGGCGGCCAGTCCATCAGCCGGACCATCATCGGCATCGCGGTGGTGGCCGTGGCGATATCCATGGCTACCATGGTGCTGGCCAGCGCGCTGATCTCGGGGTTCAAGACGGAGATCTCGGTGAAGATCTTCGGATTCTGGGGGCACGTGCACATCACCGAGGAGCGGGCGGCCAACGACATCATGTTGACCACCGAATTCCCGATCAGCACCCAGCAGGATTTCTACCCGAGCCTGGAGGAGACCGGCCCCATCACCTACCGCGACTTCGAGGATCCCTTCGGCAACAACAGCGCCGAGGAGCGCACCACCGAGGGCGGCATCCGCCACATCCAGCAGTTCATCCTGCTGCCGGGCATCATCTCCGTGTTTCAGGAGGGCGAACGGCTGGCAGATACCGAGCCGCTGATCCTGAAGGGCATTGCCGAGGACTTCGCCTGGGAAGATTTCAAGCAGTACCTCATCGAAGGGGAAGAGTTGCGGGTAACCCCCGATTCCACCTCCCGCGGCATCCTCATTTCCAACAGCACCGCCCGTAGGCTGAAGATCGGAGTGGGGGACCGCATGGATTTCGTGTACTTCAGCGGCCTGCGCGAAGAGAAGAACCGGGCCTTTACGGTGCAGGGTATCTACAAGACGGGGCTGGAGGAGTACGACAGCAAATTTGCCCTGGTGGACATCAAGCAACTGCGCCGCCTGCTCAACTGGCGCGACGACGAAGTGGGCGGCTTCGAAGTCGTGCTCGACAACATCGACGACCTCGATGCTTTCTCCAATTACATCCACTACGACGTACTGCCCCAGGACCTTTACGCCGACAGCATCCGCAACAAGCTGCGGGAGCTCTTCAACTGGCTGGATATTCAGGACTACAACGGCATCATCATCCTTATCCTGGTAGTGCTCGTGGCCGTGATCAACATGATGACCGCCCTGCTGATCCTGATCCTGGAGCGGACCAACATGATCGGTACCCTCAAGGCGCTCGGCCAAGACAACTGGGGCATTCGTAAGATCTTCCTCTATTACGCCGGCTTTATCGTAGTAGTAGGCCTGATGCTCGGGAACCTGATCGGGCTCGGCCTGGCCTGGCTGCAGAAGACCTTCGGTATCGTGAAGCTCGACGAGGAGAGCTACTACCTCGCCGTCGCGCCGATCAAGCTCGAGTGGCTGACCATCCTGGGCCTCAACATAGGGACGTTTTTCATTATTCTGCTGTTTCTGGTGCTGCCATCATACCTGGTCACCAAGATCGATCCGGTACGGGCAATCCGCTTTAAGTAGGCACCCACACCAGCAGTCCGCTCGGTATCCGGGGAAGGAAGCGGGTACTCTTGGGCGGGAGTACCCGGCCGGCCGCCACCTCCGCAAAGAAGCGCTCGCGGCTGATCGGGTACCCCAACAGGGTTATTTTTTCCCGTAGTTCTGGAGACAACCGGACCACGCCCCCCTCCCCGGCCGGGGGGTAAATGGAATGGATGCGCGGGTTATTGCGCATGTCCGTAATCCCAAACGCCGCGGGCAGGACTACCCGGGTTAACCAGCCGGTATCGGTAGCGTCGGAGGGGCGGCGGGCGAGGTGATAATGCGCGCCCCGGTAACCCAGGAGCCAGTGCCCGGGTGACTGGACACGGCGACCCTCCGAAATGGCCGAAAGCCGGAAGAAGGGACGCAGCGCCCCCAGAAGGTCGCTGAGCGACATGCCGTCGCCTTCGATCACCCGGAGAAAGGCGCCGATGGTCAGCTCGTCGGCTCCGGCGATCACCACGGGGAGGTGCTGGAAGCCCGGGTGGCCTTCCGCGGCGAGGGCGGCGTGGGTGTAGGCCCGATGGTGGCCATCGGCGACCACCAGGGGCCCGAAGTCCGTGAGATCGACAGCGGCTGCGGAAGGGTGGCCGGTAGCCAGGTGGTACGCCTGTTCCGGTCCCCGATACGTCAATCCTCCCCGCGCCGGGTCACCGGGCAGCCCTTGCCACAGGCCGGCCAGCGAGGGGACGGTAAGCAAAATGGGCTTCCCGAGGGCACCGCCATCCTCCAGGACCAGCCGGCGTTGCCGTTCCAACCGGGAAATGAGGGTATTCTCGTGCGGACGGACCCTTCCCCCGGTAAAGGCCGCGGCGGGGAGGAGTCCGCATAGTCCACGGACGGTTCGCCCGGTGGCGTACTCTTGCACGGTCAGGACCGGGAAGACCGGTCCGGCCTGTTTCTCGAAGGGAAAGGGAGTCATATTCCAAAGGCCGTTCCGGGTAATGGGCAGCATGGCGGTCTGCCCGGCGGGCAGGCGGTAAAAATGGGGGAAGGGTAGGAGGTGGAGGTGGGGCATACCTGGGGTTGCCGAAAGTTACTGGCCAGTGACCACAAAAGAGAAAGGCGTGGCACAAGTGCCACACCTTTCCTGAACTAAACCCCAGTTATAAAAATTCTTTCCGACGGTAGGCGTTGCCCGGTCGTCTGCTGCAATATACGGTTGGTTATCCCGAAATATTGCCGACTGTAAGAAATTTTAACTTGTCAACCCCATGATTTCATCTTTTTCACCCCATGGATGGGGGAGAAGGTGGGGAAATCTACTGACTGGCGGTGGCGCCGAAATCAAAGAGCAGGCTGAACCGGAGGGTATTATCGAGGGGATTTCGTTGGTTACCGGTAGGGACCAGGTAGCTCAGGTTGATGCCGAAAATGTTGTACTTCAGGCCCAGGCCGGTGGTGATGTAGCGACGTCCGCCCTTGGTCTGATCTTCGTGGAAGTAGCCGGCGCGCACGGCGAACTGCTGGGCGTACCAGTATTCGGCACCGACGCTGAAGGTGAACTCCCGGAGTTCCTCGCCGAAGCCATCGGGCGCATCGTTGAAGCTGCCGAGGATGCCGGTGATGGGCGAAAGATCATTGATCTCTTGCTGGGTACGCTTGCACTTGGAGCTGCCGTCACACGGGGTGGGTACCAGGAGCTTGTTGGTCTCGGCCGTGACGGTGATCTGGTTGTACTGGTCCAGGTTGAAGGTATAGGCAGCGCCGATCCCCAGGTTGGCGGGGAGGAAGTCGCGTATGGTATCCTGGGTGTAGGTGATCTTATTGCCGATGTTGGTGATGGCGGCGCCTACGGACAGGATGTTGCCACTGGGGCCGATCGGCTCGCTGCGGAAGTTGAAGCCGAGGTCGGCAGCGAAGGCCTGCCCGACTTCGATGATTTGTCCGCCCGACTGCTGACCCGAGGCCAGGTTGGAGTTGATGTATTTGGCCGTGATGGAGAGGCCGAAGTTCTGCGTCAGGCGGCGGGTATAGGCCAGGGCCACTTCAAATTCATTGGGCTTTCCTACGCCTAGCTGGGTGTTGTTCTCGTCGGTATACTGGATATCGCCGAGGCTGAAGTAGCGAAGGCTGGCACCCACGGCCTGGTTGGCGTCGAGTTTCTTGAAGCCACCCAAGTAGGCGAGGTACACGTCGTTCAGGCCGAGGGCCTGCAACCAGGGGGTGTAGGTCGCGCTGAGGGCCAGGTCTTCCTCGGAAAAGGCCAGGCGGCTGGCGTTGTAGTGGAGGGCGTTGGCGTCCGGGCTCAGGGCTACGCCGGCATCTCCCATGGCACCCCCGCGGGCATCGGGATTGATCCGCAGAAAGGGGACGGCCGAAACGACCGTATTGACGCAGGGCCCCCCGGTCCCGGGTTGAACGTTGGTGCCGTTGGGCCCGATCACGCATGCGCTACCCTGGGCGGCGGCACTGAGGCCGAACCCGCACAGGACGGAGACGGCAATTAATTTCAGGAGTAGTTGTTGCATAGGTTGATTAAGATTCCAATCGAAATGAGGCAAAGAAATCCCCGGGAGTTAGGAACGGGGCTTCAGGCTTGGTTAACGTATTGTGCCGCCGCCTTATTTTTTACTAATTTTTAGAAATTAAGCGATGCGGCCAACGGTGGGGCCGCAAAATTACGTTTCCCCTGCCCAACCACGTGTAAAGCTCACCCGTATGCCTAAGTTCCCTTCCTTCATCCTGCTGGTTGTCCTGGTAGGATTCACCGCACCCGCGCTCGCGCAACTGCAGGTTAATCCCTACGTCGGACTGGCGACCGGGAACCAATCCGTTGCACTGGCGACCCCAACGGATGGCCTGGAAAACTACGCGGGCGACCGGTTGCTCATAGGCGTGGATGTTCTGGCGGGGGCGGGACAATGGGTCCCACTGGCCGGCTTAGTCTACCGTCCCACTACCTACGAGAGTGATGCCGGTGAGGTATTCAACTACGGACACATTTATTTGCCACTCGGAATAGCTTACCGTTTGCTCGCGGCCGATTTTGACATCAATGTGCTGCTGCACGGGGCCCTTGCGCCGGGAATTTCCTTCGGGGACGGGATGGCCTCCGGCAGTAGCATCGACCACGGCCTGAACTGGCTGGGGCGGGGCGGAGTCACGCTTTACCTGGGCACGGTCACCCTCGGCGGGCAGTACGTGCATTCCTTCGGGGAGGATGGCCTCATCGGGAGCCGCGGCGGCACCTTCGTTTTGACCCTGGGCGGCAGATTCTGATGTTACCGGCGCACTTATGTTGACAAAACCGACAGTAGCGGTGTTACCTTGCCGTCAGGCGGGTGGTTTTGCTTCGGTGGCCCTTACGGGGGTTCATTTGTCGCTGAACTTGCGCAAGTAAACCTTTTGGGTTTTCTTTGCGGCCGTATTTCATCACTAAAGCCACCTCAGATTATGGCAAGCATTGAAGAGAAAGTTAAGCAGATCATCGTCGACAAGCTCGGCGTAGACGAATCCGAAGTTACCAAAGACGCCAGTTTCCAGAACGACCTGGGCGCTGACTCGCTGGACACCGTAGAACTCATCATGGAGTTCGAAAAAGAGTTCGACATCAGCATTCCGGACGAGCAGGCGGAGAACATCCAGACCGTCGGCCAGGCAGTAACCTACCTGGAAAGCAGCGTGGAGAACTAAGGTTTTCCGCTTTTCGCTTTCTTGCCGCCGCCCGATTACCCCTGAAAGGTAGCGGGCGGCGGTTTTTTTTATATTGATGCACCACAACGATGAATAGAGTAGTAATCACTGGCATCGGCGCCCTGACCGCCATCGGCAACTCCGTCCCCGAATACCTCGAAGGCCTCCGCACGGGCCGCAGCGGGGCCGGCCCCATCACCCAGTTCGACGCCGAACTGTTCAAGACCCACTTTGCCTGCGAAGTCAAGGATTGGGACCCCACGACCCGGATTGACAAGCGGGAGACCCGCCGCCAGGATCGCTACACCCTCATGGCCCTCTACAGTGCCGACGAAGCCCTGCGCATGGCCGGGCTCGTGGATGAAGCAGGCAATACCGTCTCTTCCATCGACCCCGACCGCGCCGGATGCATCTGGGCCAGTGGCATCGGCGGACTCCGCTCCCTAGAGGAGCAGATCGAGATCTTTGACGGCGGCAACGGGACGCCCCGCTACAATCCCTTCATGATCCCCCGCATGATCGCCAACATGGGCGCCGGGCACATCAGTATGCGCTACAACCTCCGCGGACCGAGCTACGCCACCGTCAGCGCCTGTGCCTCCGGTGGTCACGCCCTGGCCGCCGCCGCCGACGACATTGCCCTCGGCCGCGCCGACGTGATGATCACCGGCGGCTCGGAAGCCGTCATTACGAAAGTCGCCATCGGCGGGTTCAACTCGATGAAGGCCCTCAGTACCCGCAACGATGACCCGGCGACCGCCTCCCGTCCTTACGATGCGGACCGCGACGGCTTCGTGCTCGGCGAGGGCGCGGGTGCCATTATCCTGGAAAGCCTGGAGCACGCCCGGGCCCGGGGTGCCACCATCATCGCCGAGGTAGCCGGCTACGCCGCCAGCTCCGATGCCTACCACATTTCCGCTCCCCACCCCGACGGCACCGGCGCCAAACTGGCCATGCTCAACGCCCTGAAGTACGCCGGCGTGGAGCCCGGGGAAGTGGATTACATCAACACCCACGGCACGTCCACCCCCATGGGCGATACCGCCGAGCTCAAGGCCATCCAGCTGGCCTTCGGGGATGCGGCCTACGACCTCCACATCAGTTCCACCAAGTCCATGACCGGCCACCTCCTCGGCGCTGCCGCGGCCATCGAGTCGATCGCCTGCATCCTGGCCATCCAGCACAATTTCGTGCCCCCGACCATTAATCACTTTACGGACGACCCCGCCATCGACCCCAAGCTGCAGCTGACCTTCAATACCGCCGTCGAGCGCCCGGTCAATATTGCGTTGAGTAATACGTTTGGATTTGGGGGACACAATTCCGCCACTATCTTTAAGCGCTTTACCGACTAGTACCTCCCCTGTGATCAAAGCAGTTCGTCGTATATACAATCGCTTCTTTTCGGACGAGAAGGACTTCGTCCGGCGCCTGCGGCGGCTGCTGGGCTTCACCCCGGCGTACCTAAGTATCTTCAAGCTGGCGTTCTCCCACAAGAGCTCCAACGACAACACCCGCAGCCAGCCCTACGGGGCTCAGAATAATGAGCGGCTGGAATTCCTTGGGGATGCCGTGCTCGGCACCATCGTCGCCGAATACCTCTACAAGAAGTACCCCAGCGCCGACGAAGGCTTCCTCACCAAGATGCGCTCCAAGATCGTCAAGCGGAAGTCCCTCAACGCCATCGGCTTCGACATGGGACTCGATGAATTGCTCAGTACCTACAATAATACCCGCATCGCCCGCTCGATGCTGGGCAACGCCGTCGAAGCGCTCGTCGGTGCCGTGTACGTAGAGAAAGGCTACTCCGGCACCACCACCTTCGTCGTCCAACGTATGCTGCGCGACTACGTCGACATCGAGACCCTCGAAACGTACGACGACAACTACAAAAGCCAGCTCCTCGAACACTGCCAGAAGAACGGCCAGAAGGTCGACTACGAGATCCTCAAGCGATTCAAGCAAGACAAGCGCGACCGCTTTCGCATCGCCGTCGTCATCAACGGCCGCCGTATGGCCGTCGGCGAGGACTACAACAAGAAAAGCGCCGAACAGCAGGCCAGCCGCCGGGCGCTACAGGACCTTGGCCTTAGCGTTGAAGCACAGTAGGTAGACGGGCTTCGCCCTGGGGTATCGCTCGCTGCGCTCACTGTAGACGAAGACGGTCGGAACCTGCGTTAATGCGGTGCTTTCAAAGGGATTGATGATCTTGGCGCTTCCTCTGTATTCACATCCGGCAAACTCTCTCTCCCTCTACCCCACGAAGCGTCTAACGGCCGAAGGCCTCTAACCCAGGGCGCAGCCCGTCTACTCCCCCATGCACCTCCCCTCCTCCCGCTGGCCCGTCTCCCTTAGCCTCATCGGACTGGTGATCGTGGTGGCCTCGCTGTGGTATACCAACCGGCTGGCCAACCAGCTGTCGGTGATCGAGGAAAATTACGTGCGCTTCTACGAGGCGTCGATGCGGGACATCAACAACTTCGACGGCTCGGACGTGGCGGAAGACGTCTCCACTCAGCAGGAAATTATCGGCAACAATACGACGATTCCGGCCATCTGGGCCCTGCCCGACGGGAGCTACCAGGAAGCGATCAACTGGGATGGCAGGGAGACCGACACCACTTATATTCTCGAACAACTCGCCGAATTAAAGGCCAACGGCAAGCCACCCGTCGAGATGCCCTATGGCGGCCTGATGTACTTCGGTACAAGCAACCTGATCCAGAAGTTGCGGTTGTTCCCCTACATCCAGTTGGCGCTGATCGGCACCTTCCTCGTCTTCGGGATCTTCGGGATCAACCAGGCCCGCCGCGCCGAACAGAACCGCGTGTGGGTGGGTATGGCCAAGGAAACTGCTCACCAGCTCGGTACGCCCATCAGCGCCATCATGGGCTGGGTGGAGCACCTGCGGCTGATGTACGCCACCGACGACGATCTCCAGGAGGTAGCCGAGGAACTGCATAAGGACGTGGAGCGACTTGAAATGGTCGCTAACCGCTTCAGCAAGATCGGCGCCACCCCCGAGCTGCACCCCGTCAATATCTACGCGGAACTCGACAAGTGCCGGGAGTACATGCAGAAGCGCGCCCCCCGACGGGTGACCTTCGACTTCCCCCCCGCCGACACCGGTGACCTGCCCGTGGCCATCAATCCCCTGCTCTTCGACTGGGTGATCGAGAACCTGCTCCGCAATGCCCTGGACGCCATGGACGGACAGGGGCAGATCAGCAGTCAGGTTCAGGAAAAGGACGGTAAGGTTATCATCGAGCTCTCCGACACCGGCAAGGGCATCTCGGCCCGTAACGTGCGTAAGGTCTTCGATCCCGGCTTCACTACCAAGAAACGCGGGTGGGGCCTCGGCCTGAGCCTCGTCAAGCGGATCGTGGAAGAGTACCACGAGGGCCGCATCGTCGTCGCCCACTCCGAACCCGGCAAGGGTACTACCTTTCGCATCACCCTTCCCCGCGCAACGCCCACCGTATGACCCAGGACATCATCGCCGCCATCGCCACTCCACCGGGAGAGGGGGCAATCGGCATCGTCCGCATGAGCGGCACGGGCTGCATTGCCCTGCTCGATCCCTTTTTCCCTTCCCGCACCCTTACCGAATCCCCCGCCCGCCGGATCTACTTCGGGGAGATATGTGATGCGGAGGGACAGGCGATCGACGAAGTGGTGGTCACCCTCTACCGGGCCCCCGCTTCCTATACCGGCGAAGATTCCGTGGAGATCAGTGGCCACGGCAGCCCCTACATCCTGCAACGCCTCCTTCAATTGGTCGGGGACGCAGGTGCCAGGCCCGCCAGGCCCGGTGAATTTAGCGAACGCGCCTTCCTCAACGGCAAACTCGACCTCAGTCAGGCCGAAGCCGTCGCCGACCTCATCGCTTCCCGCTCCGCCGCCGCCCACCGCATCGCCCTCGGACAACTCCGCGGCGGGGTCAGCAACGAGATCAGCGCGCTCCGCGCCAAATTGATCGACTTCGCCAGCCTTATCGAATTGGAACTGGACTTCGGAGAAGAGGACGTGGAATTTGCCGACCGCAGCCAGCTGAGCGCGTTAGTTTCCACCATCCGCGGCCGCATCGACACCCTGACGACCTCCTTTCGCCTCGGCAATGCCATCAAGGAAGGGGTAGCCACCGTGATTGCCGGGCGGCCCAATGCCGGGAAATCCACCCTGCTCAATGCCCTGCTGAACGACGAACGGGCCATCGTATCCGATATCCCCGGCACTACCCGCGACACCATCGAGGAAGCCACCAACATCGGGGGCATCTCCTTCCGCCTAGTCGATACCGCCGGTATCCGGGAGGCCTCCGACACCATCGAGGCCATGGGCGTTGAGCGCACCCTGCACCAAATTTCCACCGGCCACCTATTGGTGTACGTATTCGACGTGATCGAAACCAGTCCGGCCACCCTGACCGCCGACCTCGACCGCCTGTACCGCGATGACCTCGACCTCGTAGTCGTCGCCAATAAAATGGACCTCAATCCCTACACCAAGTACGAACACTACTTCGGGGAAGACTACACGGGCCGCTGGACCGTACCCCGCGACCGCTTCATCCCCATGATCGCCCGCGACAAGAGTAACCTCGGCTACCTGGAATCTACCCTGCTCGCAACCGTCACCGGCGGCCGCGGCGGGATCGACGCCCAGGAAGTAATCCTCAGCAACGCCCGCCACTATGCCGCCCTCCGGGCCGCCGACGCCTCGCTGGCCCGGGTAGCGGACGGGCTCACCACAGGCCTCTCCCAGGATTTTATCGCCATGGACATCCGCCAGAGCCTCCGGGACCTGGGGGAAATTACCGGTGAGATCACCACGGATGATTTGCTGGGGAATATCTTCTCCAATTTCTGCATCGGGAAGTAGGGGATGCTGGTCGTCCCAGAATAGCATACCTCGGTATTCACCAGTATTTCTTCTTCTACTTTATTGCCGCCCCAGGGTCAGTGAGGATTTATAGTCAGCGCTGCAATGCGGACTTGTCTTGCTGGCCCTACCATTGCTTGAGCAGTAACGGGCCGACCCTTGTATGGACCGGAACTCCGTGAATCTCCGCGTGAGCCTAATTTCCGGCCAACTCTCCATCGATTCACTCCCGGTCCACTGCTGCGAACAGGCGAAACAACTCATGATCCGGGCTGATGATGCACGTGAGACGATTACGGAAAAAATCGGGTTGACACTGCTTGGGTAACGATCCCTTCATTTTTTCGCAAACTTTGGAGCCGATTTAGGCTGGCTCTGGCGAAAAGGTTAGGAGGTAAAGGGCATTTGCAAAAGGTATTGCGTCACCGGTTTTCAACAGGTTATCAAGCCGCGGAGTACTTTTTCAGGGGCGACTAAACTAGCAAATGCCACTTGTGAAGGTTGTAATACTTCTACTTTTGTAACTTGGCTACCCACTCCTTCCCATTTTCGTTATCGGGGTTCAATTCAATGGACTTTTGGTTACACTGCTATACATGAGCTGTGATCAGCGATATACGGGGGTAGGAAAAGTGAGTGGATGTTGGTATATTTTGGATTACGACATCTAAATAACCAATGACTCACCCACTCGTGGACCAA
>JBBSPZ010000072.1:0-20461 GCA_038258275.1 Chitinophagales bacterium
GGACTTTTCGAACTTCGTCTGGGCGACCTTCACCCGCTCGAACCCGAGTCACGACCTGCACGGCATCGACGCCTTCACCGAGCACAAGCACTGGGGATGCCGCGGACCGGTGGTGATCGACGCGCGGGTAAAGCCGTGGCACGCCCCGGGGTTGGTGGAAGACCCATCAGTGAAGGCCCGGGTAGCCGAAAGGCTGGCCGGCCGGTCGGCGGGAACGGGCGAGACGAAAACAAGGCCCTAACTTTTCGCCATGATCGACGCTACTGAAGCCCTGAGGCTTGTCCTGGACCAATCCTTCGACTGGGGTGCCGAAACCGTCCCCCTGCACCGGGCCACCGGCCGCATCCTACGTCAGGAAGTGACCGCCGACCGCGACCAGCCGCCCTTTGACCGGGTGGCGATGGACGGGGTAGCCGTCGATTTCACCAGTTATGCACTGGGGCAACGCAGCTTCCCCGTGTCCCACCTCGCACCTGCGGGTACCGCCCCTCAGCCCGTCCGGGACGCGAGTTACTGCGTAGAGGTCATGACGGGAGCCCCCCTGCCACCCGGTACTACTACGGTGATCCGCTACGAAGACCTGGAGCAGGATGGCAAAGCCTTCCTGTTGCCGGAGGGCGTGACGGACGGGCGCAGCATCCACCGCCGGGGCAGCGACGGGAAGGCCGGCGAGTTGATCCTGCAGGAAGCCCGGCGTATCGGGCCGGCGGAAATGGCCGTACTGGCTACCTACGGAATTTGGGAAGTGCGGGTAGCGCGGTGGCCGCGGGTAGCCATCGCCTCGACGGGCGACGAGGTCGTGCCGGTCGACCAGGAACCCCTCGCGCACCAGATCCGCAGTTCCAACGTGCACCAATTGGCCGCCCTCTTCCGCGGAATGGGGATCGAACCGACCCTCGGGCACTTGGCGGATGAGCCCGCCGCCGGTCGCGCGCAGCTGCGGAAGCTCATTGACGGCCACGACCTGCTGCTGCTCAGCGGCGGCGTCTCGAAGGGGAAGCTCGATCACGTACCCGAGTGGTTGAAGGAAGCAGGGATCGAGCGCCTCTTTCACCGCGTGGCCCAGCGGCCCGGGAAGCCGCTGTGGGTGGGCCGCAATGCCGGCACCATGGTCTTCGCCCTGCCGGGGAATCCGGTGTCGAGCCTCGTGGGGGCCCTGGCGTACGTGGGGCCCTTCCTGCGGCAGTCGCTGGGCCTCGAGCCGTCCGAAGAGCGGGCCCGCCTGACGGATGCCGTGACCTTCCTGCCCGATCTCACCCTCTTTAAAAGCGTCCGCCTCGACCGCTCGGGGGGGGGACAAGGGGTAAGCGCCCTCCCGGCCGGGGGAAGCGGTGACCTGGTGAGTCTCCTCTACGCCACCGGGTTCCTGGTGCTTCCCCGGGGGCGGGATACCTTTCCGGCAAACGAACCATTCCACTACCTGCCTATTTCCTTACTTTAACCCAGCGCCCATGCACCAGAAACATCCCGCCCTCGCCCACCCCGGTCTTGGCTACTACGCCCGTACGGAATTTGCGCTGGTGGGCTCGACCTGCGCGCGCATGGAGGCCCTGATGGATACATGGACCGCCGCCCTCTCGCCCACTCACCACTGCCTGCAGGTGACCGGGGAGCACAGCGACCCCCCGGTGCCCCTCTACCACTGCGTTGACCGCAAGCGGTTCACCTCACCGACCGTGCGCTGGAATGCCTTCGACGACAAGCTGCTGGGGCAGCACTACGACCTGGTGCTGGTCAATGGCAACCACTACCCGGCCCGGAAGCAGATCGTATTCGTGGACGAGGCCAAAGCGGGTACGCTGGAGCGCCGGCGCGAACAACTGACCGATATTTTTGCCGTGGTCCACGTAAGCGGCCCCTTCCCCGACTGGCTGCAGGAGATGGGCGACCGGCAGGCCGTACCGCCCTTCATGACTACCCCGGGCCAGCTGGATGGGCTGCGCTTGCAAATCGCCGACGAAGTCCTCGCCAACCGGCCATCCCTGCGTGCGCTTATCCTGGCCGGCGGAAAGAGTGAGCGGATGGGACAGGACAAGGCAAGCCTGGTGTACCGCGACGGGCAAACCGAAGTCGAGCGACTGGCAGCACTGTGCGAAGGAATGGGCATTTCCGTCGCTGTTTCGGTGCGCGAACCGGACGAAAACCTTCCCCGCCACTTCCCGCTCATCCAGGACCGCTTCCTGGGGCTGGGACCCGCCGGAGCGATCTGCTCGGCCTTTCTCCACGATCCCGACACCGCCTGGCTGGTGCTGGCCTGTGACCTGCCCTTGCTGGATGCCGCCACCCTCGCGCGACTGGTGGAGGCCCGGCAGCCGCACCGGGTGGCCACCGCCGTGCGGGGGCCGGGGAACGAATGGCCGGAGCCCCTCATCGCCATCTACGAGCCACGGGTTTATCAGCGCTTACTGCAATTTCTCGGCCTGGGCTACAGCTGCCCGCGCAAGGTGCTCATCAACAGCGACGTAGAAGTGGTGGAGCTGGACGATGACCGGGCGATCACCAATGCGAATACCCCGGAGGAGCGGGACCGGGTGATGAAAACGTTGGATTAATCGGGTGCTTACATCGGTGTTCGAAGCCTCTACCCACGTTTCGCGAATGCGCCTACCTCAATGCGACGAAGGGTAAGGTCCCGTCAAATACTGAATTACCCTTCGGCCGAGCTCACTCTCCGGTGCGGATGGGGAGAGTTCTGGATAGGATGGGTTCGCCGGGGAAGCTTACCTTTCCCGCATGACCGGATCTACGTTCACGAACGCCCAGCTTGCCGCCGCCTTTGCTGCGTTCGATGCGGCCAATGCCGCCGACCCCCGGCACCTGGAAATTGGCGGGACCAGCCAACCCTACGAATTGCTTTACGCCCGGCGGATGACGGAGGAGCTGGATCGCTTCCGTCCGGATGCACCCGCTGCCCTGCGCCTCGCCGCCCGCGCCCAGCACCTGGAGCGGTGGCGGAGTCCACGGGAAGACTATCCTATGAACCGGGAGGGCTACCTGCGCTGGCGGGGGGACCTGAAGAAATTCCACGCCGCCCGGGCCGGCGAGATCCTGACCGGCCTGGGCGTTGACGCTGCCACCACCGGGCGCGTCGCATTCTTACTCCAGAAGAAGCAGTTGAAGCGCGACGACGGGACCCAGACGCTGGAGGACGTGATCTGCCTCGTCTTTCTGAAGTACTACGCCGCTAACTTTGCCGCAGAGCACTCCCACGACAAGGTGATCGATATCCTGTACAAGACCCTCCGGAAGATGTCGGACGAGGGGAAGGCGGCCGCCCTGGCGGCAGACCTGCCCGCGGGCGTGCGGGGCCTGCTGCTGGAGGCCCAGGCGAAGGATTGAGTTCGCGGAGAATGCTTGACCGTAAAACGAAGACCGCCTTTCGGGAAATCGAACTGGTTATGGGGTAACATTATGGCCATAAATCTGTTAGACGATGCCTTAGTTGTTCCAACAGAGAACAATTACCCCGTTGTACGGAGTTATCGTTTCCGTATACCAAATTTCCGCCCCGCTCTTTTGGCTACTCACATTATCCACCCCCTCCGAACGATCGCTCCGGACGAGCTCGATCGCTTTCTGGCAAAGGGCTGGCGGCCCACGGGGCAATCTATCTATACCTCCGACTACCTGCGCACCGACGACGACGAGCTCCACGGGTGCCTGCAGATCCGGTTACCGCTGGATGAATTCTCCTTCAAGAAGCGTCACCGCAAGATATTGCGGCAGAACGGTGCCCGCTTCCGGGTCGAGCAGGAGGAGGCGGGCTTCCCCGACGCGGAGATCCTACGGGTCAATCGCCTGTACATGGCCCGGCACCCGGAGAAAACCCGCGAAGACCTGGAATACAACGTGGTCAACGACGACGGGCGCAAGGTGCTCAATACCCGGCTGCTGCGGGTTTACGACGGGGAGCGGCTCATCGCCTTCAGCTACTTCGACCTGGGGCAGCGGGTGATCTACACCAAGGCGGGCATTTACGATCCGGCCTACGCCAGCTACAGCCCCGGCCTCTACACCATGCTGCTGGAAGTAGAGTTGGCCCTTACGCGCGGCTCCGCGTACTACTATCCCGGGTATTACTCGCCCACCTTTTCTGCTTTCGATTACAAGTTGCAACTGGGTGCGATGGAGTACCGGGATATTGCTACGGGCGACTGGCAGAAACACCACCGGGATGCCAGTGAAGTCCCCAAGGACCCGCTCGTCATCAACCGAACGAAGCTCCTAGACGCCCAGCGGCAATTTGCCGCTAGCGGCCTGCGCACCGAGTTTCGGGAGTACCCGTCCTTTACCGGCCGGTTCCGCCCGACCCGGCAGGGAGAGAACCAAATGCTTGACGCTCCGCTGCTGCTGCTCGTCGGCCGTCCGCTACCGATGGAGTTTTATTATGTGCTGACCTACGATAACGAGGGACAGCGTTTCCGCTACGACGTCGTACGGACCGCTAACCTCTACGATATGCGGGTGAAGCTGCTGAGCGCGACGGGCACGCCCCGCTTTACCACTCCCGTGGTGGTACACCACCGGCTGTTGGAAACGGCGGACCTGCCGGTCATTCTGGAGAAAGCCAGGGAGCGGGGGCCCAATTGATCAGGCCGAGATGAAGACCAGGTAAAGGATCAGGAGCAGGGCGAACACGATGCCGGCAATGGTGAGAAAAACCTGCCGGGTGCGGCGGGCGGATGCGGGACTAACCTTTCGCTTTTTTCTGGCGGTAGACATAGGGGGTAATTGATGATCAACGGTCACTAAAGTAAGTCAGCGGATGCGGAATCGGAAAACGGTTGTTACCGACTACCTTTGCCGGCCACCAGAAAAAGTAACGCATCATGAGCAGCCAACTTCTCGCCGGCAAACGCGGCGTCATCTTCGGAGCCCTCGACAACCAAAGTATTGCCTGGCAGGTCGCCGAGGTCTGCGCCGAACTGGGCGCGAAATTTACCCTGACCAACGCCCCGGTCGCCCTGCGCTTCGGTACCCTCAACGAGCTGGGGGAGCAGCTCGGCGCGGAGATTATCCCGGCCGACGCCACCAGTATCGAGGACCTGGAGAACCTCTTCCGGCAATCCGAGGAGATCCTCGGCGGTAAACTCGACTTCGTGCTCCACGCCATCGGCATGTCGCTCAACGTGCGCAAGGGCAAGACCTACACCGACCTGAAGCACGACTGGATGCTCAAGACCTTCGACATCAGTGCCATCAGCTTCCACAAGATGTGCCAGGTGCTCTACAAGGGCGACCACATGGCCGACTGGGGCAGCATCCTGGGCCTCAGCTACATCGCCGCCCAGCGTACCTTCCCCGACTACAGCGAGATGGCCGAATCCAAGGCCCTGCTCGAGAGCTTCGCCCGTAGTTTCGGCTACCACTTCGGAGAAAAGAACCACGTGCGGGTCAATACCATCAGCCAGTCGCCCACGAAGACCACCGCCGGCATGGGCGTCAAGGGCTTTGACGAATTCTTCGGCTATGCAGACACGATGTCGCCCCTCGGCAACGCCTCCTCCCGCGCCTGCGGGGAGTACTGCGCCACCCTGTTCAGCGATTACACCCGCTACGTGACCATGCAGAACCTATACCACGACGGCGGCTTCTCCCAGATGGGCATGAACCCGAAGCTGGTCGAGTCGGCGGAGTAAACCAACTTCCGTCCGCCCGGCGTTAACTCCACCTATGCTGAACCTTCGGTGTTTCCTTACCCTGCTCCTCGGGCTGGTGCTCTGCACCTGCGTGCACGCCCAGATCCTGGACCCGAGCGATACCGGTGCGCTGGACCCGGAGGATCCCGACTACGACCCCTCCACCGCCAACCGTCCCCCGCCGCAGGATCAGCGGGTGATCGCTCCGGATACCTTCGGGGTGTACCTCTACCGGGTAGACAATCCGAACCTGGAACAGAAGTACCGGGACAGCCTCCTCAACGGCTTTCAGCGCTTTGAGCCGGACCGGTCGGTGGACTTCGACTACGGGACGCTGGGGCCAATCGGCTCCGCGGCCTACCCCCTACGGTACGTGCCCGTGCACCGGCGCGGACTGGAAGTGGGGTTGCGGCAGTTTGACCTTTACCGAACGGACGGGGAGCAGCTGGAATTTTACCGCCTGGAGCGACCCTTCACCTACCTGCGCTACCTGAGGGGGAGCGAGCAGAACGACGGACGGCTGACCGCCCGGTTCAGCCGCAATTTCGCCGACGGGGTAAATTTGCTGCTCGACTACGACCGCATCTTCCAGACGGGTACCCTCGACCAGTATCCCTCCACGGCCATCCGCAATACCCAGGTGGCGACGGGGCTGACCGTGCGGCCGACGGGCAGTCGCTACAGCGGCTACTTCAGCTACGTGGCCAGCACCTTCGAAAGCCAGCAGAACGGGGGAATCGCCGATCCCCGCGACACCATCGGGGGAGAGCTCAACAACCTGGGAAATCAGATCCCCTTCCTGAACGAGGCCTACCTGCGCCACAGTTACCGCCAGGCGATGGCCACCCAGTACCTTCAGTTCGGGGCCGCCGCGGATACCCTCACGGGCCGGGAGCGCCGGGCCTTCACCCTGAAGCACCAGCTGAAGATCGACTACCGCACCTACCGCCTCAGCAGCCTACGGGCAGCCACCGACACCGCCTTCTACCGCCGGTACCCCCTGCTGGACGTGGACGCCCGCGGAATCCGCAGCCGACTCACCCACACCATCGTCAGCAACGAACTGGGTATTTCCACCTTTCGCCGCACCCGCTCCGCCAGCCGGGAAACGGTGCAGCGGGACCTGCTGGAAGTGGGGCTGATCCATCAGTTGCACCGGATCGGCCGGGAAACGGGCGACAGTACCGCGAACGTCGTGCTGGCCGTAGCCCGGGTGGGCCTGCGCCCCAGTGAACGCCTGCAACTGCTCGTGGATGGCCAACTCAACCTCCTCGGCCAGATCGGGGATTACCGCGTATCAGCGGAGGGCGTGCTGGATCTCGGGGCAGGGGGGAAGCTGGAGGTGAGTGCGTTGAATCAGTTGTACTCCCCGGACCTGATCCAGCGGACCTACCTCGTCAACGGCAGCGAACTCTACAACACCGACTTTGCCAAAACCCTCGAACTGCGGCTGGAGGGGGCCTATACCCTGCCCTTCGTGGGTATCCGGGCGGGACTGGCCTACAGCCTGCTCACGGACTACATTTACTTCGACGCGGAGGGGGTACCCCGGCAGCGCAGCGGGCCGAACAGCATTTTACAGTTGACGGCCCAGCGCAACTTCACCCTCGGCAATTACCGGATCGATAACCGGGTGCTGCTGCAACGGGCCGACCAGAGCGTGTTCCGCCTGCCCGAACTCTACGGGGAACACAGCCTCTACTACGCGGGCCAGTGGTTCGGGGTGCTGAACGTAAACCTCGGGGTCGACATCCGCTACGCCTCCGGCTTTCAGCCGTACTACTACAATCCCCTGCTCCAGCAATTTCAGTTGCAGGACCGGCAGGCTACGGATTTTTACGTCCAGGTAGACCCCTTCTTCAGCCTGCGGGTGACCCGCTTTCGCTTCTTCGTGAAGTTCATCCAGGCCCAGACCCTGTTGTCGGACCGGCTGCTTTACCTCACGGCGGAGCATCCGTATCCCGACGGTGCGCTGCGGCTGGGGGCCAGCTGGCGGTTGCTGGATTAAGGGGCTTAAAAACCAGGCACCCGGAGGTTGGCTTGGCGCCAACGCTCCGGGTGCCTGTAAGTATCCTAGAACTTCCGGATATTCTGCGGAGTAACGAACTGGTTCATTTCGGGCACGTTGGTGACCTGCATGTTCGGACCGTCCCAGAGGAGGCGGGTGCGGCCGCGTACTTCGTACTCCTCCGCGACGCTCGTAGTAGCGGGGAAGCGGTAGTCGTAGCCCCGTACCGCGAGGTTACCCATGAGGATGGTCTCCGTGAGGGGACCGGCCTTGCCGAGGTGGCTGCTGGGCTGGTAGCCCTCCTTGATGCCATTGACCCAGTCCATCTCGTGGGAAGTGGTGACCCGGGGGAGGGTTTCGGGGACGTTCAGGCCTTCCATGCGGGTGGAGGGTAAAAGACGCGGGTTACCGCCGTAGGTATCGGCCGTAAGCTTGCCCTTGGTGCCGACCATGACGATGCCGCCGTCGCCGTTGCCCATCTGCTCGTCCACGCCGAGTTCCTCGGGGCGTACGGGAAGGATGCCGCCGTCGGTCCAGATCAGTTCCACGGGTGGCTTACTGCCGCGGGCGGGGAACTTTACGTGGATCTTGGAGGCGGGGGGCGCAGTGCCGGGATTGTAATCGGCCACCCAGTCCTGGTGGTACAACTGCACTACGCTCGCTTCGGCGCTGACGGGATACCCCAGATCGAGGATGTAGAAAGGGGTATCGATGATGTGGCAGCCCATATCGCCCAGGGCGCCCGTACCGAAGTCCCAGTAGCCGCGCCAAGAGAAGGGGTGGTAGGCCTTGTTGTGGGGCCGCATTTCGGCGATACCGAGCCAGAGGTTCCAGTCGAAATCGGCCGGGATGGGGTCCTTGGTCGTGGGCACCGCGCCGCCCTGGGGCCAGATCGGGCGGTTCGTGAAGGCGTAGACGGTGTGCACGTCGCCGATGAGGCCGGCGGCCACCATTTCCTGGGTTTTGCGGATCCCTTCGCCGCTGGCGCCCTGGTTGCCCATTTGCGTCACCAGTTGGGGCTTTGACTTGGCCATTTCCGTGAGCGCGCGCACTTCCGAGATGGTTCGGGCGAGGGGTTTCTCGATGTAGAGGTGCTTGTTCATGTCCATGGCGGCGAGGCCGGCCGTGGCGTGCATGTGATCCGGAGTGGTGACGATGACGGCGTCGATATCCTTGCCGTACTTGTCGAGCATCACGCGGAAGTCGCGGTCGTAGGTAGCTTCGGGGAAGCGCTCGCGGGACTCCTTGGCCCGGGAATCGTCGACATCGCAAAGGGCGATGATGTTTTCGGTCATCAGGTGCTGGAGGGTACTGGTGGCCTTGCCGCCGGCGCCGATGGCCGCGATGTTGAGGGTGTCGCTGGGCGCTTTGTAGCCCTTACCGCCGAGTACGTGACGGGGAACGATGGTAAAAGCGGCGGCGGCGGTCGCTGCGGTGCGCAGGAATCGACGGCGCGTGGGAATAGATTGTTTTGGCATGGTCGCTAGTTACGGATTAAACGATTTACTGCACAAAATACACTTTACAAACTTGCGGGGGCGGGTATCCGGGAGCCTTTGTCCGGCCGCGAACCTTCTTCCGTGGGAGCCGCTTAATGCCTACATGGATCCAACCAGCAAAATTAATATTCCGGAAAGCCCCCTCGAGCGGGTGATCATCGTAGGTGGCGGCTTTGGCGGCCTGGAACTGGCGCGCAAGCTGGCCCAATCCGACTTCCAGGTCGTACTCATCGACCGGAATAATTACCACCAGTTCCAGCCGCTGTTTTACCAGGTGGCCATGTCCGGACTGGAACCCAGTAGCATCGTTTTCCCCTTCCGCAAGCTCTTCCAGGGCCGCAAGGATCTGTACATCCGCATGGCGGAAGTCACCCACGTCGATCCCGTGGCCAGGCAATTACAGACCCCCCTCGGCCACTGCAACGACGACCACCTCATCGTGGCCACCGGCGCCGACACCAATTACTACGGCAACGAGGAACTGGCCCGTCGCACCCTGCCGATGAAGTCCGTTTCCGAGGCCCTCTACCTGCGGAATGCTATCCTCGACGACTACGAAGATGCCCTTACCACCCCTGATTTTGCGGATCGGCAGGAGCTGGTGGATATCGTTATTGTCGGTGGCGGGGCAACGGGCGTGGAACTGGCCGGCTCCCTGGCGGAGATGAAAATTCACGTTCTGCCCAAGGATTACCCGGAGCTGAACGTCGCGGGGGAATTCGATATTTACCTGATCCAGTCGGGAGACGTCATCCTCAAAGGGATGAGTGCGCAAAGCAGCGCGGATGCCCTGCGTTACCTCGAGGATCTGGGGGTGAGAGTGGTACTCAACAGCCGCGTCACCGCCTTTGACGGCAAGGTGGTTACCCTGGATACCGGTACGACCATCGCGACCCAGAAGGTCATCTGGGCGGCGGGCATCATCGGCCAGCCCATTGCCGGTTTACCCGCCGAGGCCCTCACCTACGGCAACCGCCTGGCGGTGGATCGCCTGAATAGGGTAAAGGGAACGGAAGGAATCTACGCCATCGGCGACGTCAGTTACATGGAAGAGCCTGACTTTCCGCAGGGTCATCCTCAAGTCGCCCAGGTAGCTATTCAGATGGGCAAGCACCTGGCCAATAACCTACGCCACCGCCACCTGCGTAAGGAGGCCTGGGAGCCCTTCCACTACCACGACCGGGGCAGCATGGCCACTATCGGACGGGGGCGAGCAGTGGTCGATATCCCCAAGCCGGAGATTCACTTCGGCGGTATTCTGGCCTGGCTGGTGTGGCTGCTGGTGCACCTCTTCGCTATCCTCGGCACCCGCAACAAAATCTTCGTTTTCCTCAACTGGCTCTACAACTACATCAACTACAACCAGAGCCTGCGGCTGATCATCCGGCCGAAGCACGGGCCTGGTGATGCGGCGGGGTGAATAATTTAAAATTTACAATTTGGGATTTAAAATTAGTGGCTCTGCTCACTTCATTCGTGCGCGTGCATCAGTCGCACGGGCAAATTTTAAATTGGATATTTCAAATTGTACATCCCCTAATCCAACCAAGAAATAGCCCGCTTCCGGTCGATGGTAGAGAAGGCCGCGAGTTCCAGGCCGGGGGTGAGGAGGTCGCTGAGCTTGACACTGGTCTTGAGCCACGATTGGTCGCCGATGATGGCCACCCGGTCGAGGTCTTTGTAGAGTTTGAGGCCGTTCTTCAGGTCCTCCCAGAGGGTACGGGCGTTGATGCCTTCGGTGCTGACCACCTCCAGCATTATGCGGGCCTTGCCGTGGTGGCGGACCTTTTCTTCTACCAGCACGTTGATGCGGTCGTAATCGGAGGGATAGAGCTTGCCGACAATGGCGATGCCCAGCAGGCGGTCGTCGCCGAGGTCGACGACCTTGATGGAGTTGGAGGTGGTGTGGGCGGCGGCTTCCGGTTCGCGCTTGAGCCATTGGTGGGCGATCTCCCCCTCACTGAGCGGAAAGGTCTTTACTTCCATACGGGGGGTCAGCCAGTCGATGCCGCCACTAAGGGCCGAGAGCCAGGCGTGGTCGGTGAGGATGGCGTACTTCTCGATTTTATCCCAGAGGTCCTTCTTGGCCTTCAGGGTGTTCCAGAAGGACTGGTAGCTGGGGAAACCGCCGAGGTTCTTGATGTTGCCGAGCAGCCGCAGGCGGCCGTGGGTGTATACTTTGGCTTCGATGGCCATGAGCAGCTTGCGCATGCCTTCTTCGTCCACCTCACCGTCGAGGGTGAAGCCGAGCAAATTATCCTGAGAGAGGGGGAAAACCGAGATCATTCCGTGCTTTATAGGGATAAACTACGCGGCCCCGGCAAATGATTAGCGGGGGGACACATATTCGACCAATTCCCGCCGGCATGCGACGACCCTTTCCCAAAACTTCTTCCCCGGCGGAACCCAGGGGCGGGCAGTACCGTTGGAGTCCACTGACATGCGCATCGCCATCATCGCCCACCTCGCCTTTCCCATCGGTGAGCCCTTTCACGGGGGGCTGGAGGCGCATACCCATACCCTGGCCCGGGAGCTGGTACACAGGGGGCATGCGGTGACGTTGTTTGCCCGGAGCGACTCCGACCCCGCCTTCCGACTCATTTCGCCCGCGCTGGAGGATGTTGCGGGATCGCGGGTGCAGCTGTTCCGGGCCTACCTCGAGATCGTGACGGCCATCCAGCGCGGTGGGTTCGACCTCGTGCACAACAACAGCCTCCACTTTCTGCCGCTGTGCCTGGCGCATACCTTCGGTTGTCCGACGGTGACGACCTTCCACAGTCCCCCCTTTCCCGACCTGACCCGGGGAGTGGAGATTGCCCGCGCGCACCCCGCCAGCGCCTTCGTGGCCGTGAGCGCCTACATCGCCCGCCAGTGGGCCGATATCCTTCCCGACTGCCGGGTGGTCCACAACAGCATTGAACTGGGGCGGTGGGAGGCGACCGACACCGCCGCGGCGGGTACGTCCATCTGGATTGGTCGCTTTTGTCCGGAAAAGGCCCCCCACTATGCCATCCTGGCGGCCCGGGCGGCGGGTTTTACCCTGTGGCTGGCCGGATCGATCTACGACAGCGTCTACTTTACGAACGAGGTGGAGCCGTTGTTGGGCGGCCAGGTTCACTACCTGGGCCACCTCGACCATGCGGGGATCAGCTCGTTCGCCGGCCGGGCGTCCGTTGGTCTCTTTACGTCGACCTGGGACGAGCCCTTTGGACTGGTGATCCCCGAAATGCTGGCCTGCGGTACCCCGGTGGTATCCTTCGATAGCGGAGCCGCGGCCGAAATTCTTGACGACACCTGCGGCATCATCGTGGAAAAGGGCGACGTGGCGGGGATGGCCGCTGCGATGCTGGCCGCTGGCGACCTGCGCCGGAGTGACTGTCGGTACCGGGCGGAGGCGGGATTCCCGATCGATCGGATGGTCTCCGAATACGAGGCGATCTACCGGCAACTGGGTACGGCTGCGCCCCCGCGTATCGCTGGCGCCTGACGGAACGGCTAATCCGGGGGCCGGGCAGCCTGACAGTAGTTACCTTACCGATTACCTTCGCACCCGCGCCCGCGCCCGCCTGCTTGCTGGTATGGTGTTTGCACGTACTAGCCGAGACCGCGCAGCGCGCCCACCAAAAGATCAAGCTACAGATGGATAACCGAGGATTTGACGACGACCAGGATATGATGCCCTTCCTGGCCATCGAGGACGGTGACGAGGAACTGGTGGACGTGAATATGCCCAGTCCCATCCCCCTGCTGGCCCTGAAGAACGCCGTGCTCTTCCCGACCATCGTCACGCCCATCAACATCGGCCGCGACCGCTCCATCAGTGCCATCAATAAGGCGATGGATACGAACCGGCTGATCGCCGTTTTCGCCCAGCGCGACCTCAATGTCGAGGAGCCGGAAGTGAAGGACCTCTACGAGGTAGGTACCCTGGCCCGTATCCTGAAGATGCTGCGGATGCCCGACGGCAGCCTTACCGCGGTCCTGCGGGGCGGACAACGCGTGCGCCGCACCTCCGTCACCGCAGAAATCCCCTACATGGCAGGAACGATCGAGCCCCTCAGTTACGAGGAGGCCGGGGAAGCCCTGACCTTCGAAGCGACGATCGACAGCATCCGCGATATGGCCGTCAAGGCGGTGGAGCTCAGTCCCAACATCCCGACCGAGGCGCGGGTGATGCTCGACAATATTGCTCGGCCCAGCCAGCTGCTCAACTTCATTGCCAGTAACCTCAACGGCGACATGAAGACCAAGCAGGGGCTCCTGGAACTCAACGCCCTCTCCTCCAAGGCCGAGCGGATCCTGACGGAACTGCAACGGGAGCTCCGCATCCTGGAGCTGCGCGACCAGATCGAGAACAAGACCCGCGGCGACATCGAGCAGCAGCAGCGGCAGTACTTCCTCAACCAGCAGATCAAGGCAATCCAGGACGAGCTCGGCGAGAATTCCAACGAGCAACTGATCCACGAGCTGGAAACCCGTGCCGGGAAAAAGGAATGGCCGGAAGAGGTGGACAAGGCGTTTCACCGCGAGCTGGTACGCCTCAAGCGCATGAACCCCCAGGTGGCGGAATTCAGCGTCCAGCTTTCCTACCTGGAAATGATCCTCGACCTGCCCTGGCAGGAATACACGGAAGACAACTTCGACCTGAAGTCGGTCGCTAAGGTGCTCGACGAGGACCATTACGGACTGGAGAAGGTCAAAGACCGGATCCTGGGGCACCTCGCGGTGCTCAAGCTCAAGGGTGATATGAATGCGCCCATTCTGTTGCTGCTGGGCCCTCCCGGCGTCGGCAAAACCAGTCTCGGCAAGAGCATCGCCCACGCCCTGGGCCGCAAGTTCGTCCGGATCAGCCTCGGCGGACTGCACGACGAAAGCGAGATCCGTGGGCATCGGAAAACCTACATCGGCGCCATGCCCGGCCGCATCGTGCAGTCGCTGCGCAAGGTGGGATCGGCCAACCCGGTCTTTATCCTCGACGAGGTCGACAAGATCGGGCAGAGCCACCGGGGCGACCCCTCCTCGGCACTCCTGGAGGTACTGGACCCCGAGCAGAACACGACCTTCCACGACAACTACCTGGACCTGGACGTAGACCTCAGCAAGGTGCTCTTTATCGCCACGGCCAACAGCCTGCAGAACGTACAGCCGGCCCTGCGCGACCGCATGGAGATCATTCGCCTGAGCGGGTATTCCACGGAGGAGAAACTGGAGATTGCCCGTCGCCACCTCCTGCCCAAGCAACGGGAATCCCACGGCCTGAAGGCCAGGCAGGTGAAAATCCCTGTGGCTACCCTGCGCGACCTGATCGAGGGGTACACCCGCGAGAGCGGGGTACGGGCCCTCGACCGCCAGATTGCCGGCCTGATGCGGCACGCCGCTAAGGAGATCGCCATGGAGGGTGCCGAGCGGGTCACCATCGAGAAAGGGCAGCTGGACGAGGTGTTGGGACCGGTGATCTTCGAGCGGGAACCCTACCGGGTGGGGAAACAGACCGGCATCGCGATCGGCCTGGCCTGGACACAGGTGGGGGGAGAAATCCTCTTCGTAGAAGCGAGCCTTAGCCCCGGCAAGGGCGGATTGCAGCAAACGGGCAATCTCGGCTCCGTCATGAAGGAAAGCGCCATCACCGCCCGCTCTTACCTGCGTGCCCAGGCCGAGACCATCGGCATCGACCCCGAAGCCTTCAAAATCCAGGACCTGCACGTGCACGTCCCGGAAGGAGCCACGCCGAAGGACGGCCCCAGTGCCGGTATCACCATGCTTACCGCCATGGCCAGTGCCTACACGGGCCGGCCGGTGCGTCCCTACCTGGCCATGTCGGGGGAAATTACGCTGCGCGGGCGCGTCCTGCCCGTCGGCGGGATCAAGGAGAAACTACTGGCCGCCCGTCGCGCCGGCATGAAGGAGGTAGTGCTGAGTAAGTCGAACCACCGCCACGTACGCGAAATCGAGGAGCGCTACCTGAAGGGAATGGAAATCCGCTACGTGGAGACGATGCTGGAAGTGCTGGAAATCGCGCTGGAATGATCCGTCCGCCAGATCCTCGGGCACCACGCTGCATCCGGCGAGCGTTAATTTTTGTTAAACCGACGACCTAGCACGCGGCATTTGTCGGTCAACCCAACCACGACCCGCTGTTTTGCGTCCTTATACTCACCACGTCAGCAATACTTATGAAGCACCTGCTCCTCTTGATTCTCTTTCTGGGCCTCGGCGCCACCGTCCGCGCCCAGTTGGTCGACCAGTACGGTGAGCCCCTGGTGCAGTTTTCCGGTATGGTGCTCGACGGGACCACCAGCCAGCTTCAGCCCGTACCCTACGCTACGGTACTCATCAAACGCGACGGCCGAGGCACCTACGCTAACCTCGAGGGCTTCTTCAGTATCGTGGCCCACAAGGGGGATACCATCCTCTTCAGTGCCCTGGGCTACGACGACGTGCAGTTCGTCATCGATCCCAACCTGGAAGAAGACAAGTACAGCCTCGTGCAACTGATGACCTACAACGCTATTGACCTCCCCGAGGCGGTAGTCTTTCCCTGGCCCAGTCGCGATCACTTCAAGCTCGAGTTCCTGGCCATGGACGTAACCCCCGAACTCCAGTCGCGCGCCGCGGAAAACCTCTCCGCCGACAAGCTGGAACGCCTGCAAGAATCCGTGCCCCGCTCCGGCGCCGAGAACAGCAGCTACTATTTGCGCCAGCAGGCGCGGCAGACCTACTACATCGGCCAGCGGCCGCCCATGAACATCTTCAGTCCGGTGGCCTGGAAGCAATTCTTCGACGGCTGGAAACGCGGCGACTTCAAGAAGAAAGACTAGACCGCTACGGCCGGGTGGGGTAGCCCAACCCATTTCCGGGGCGGCGTGTTAGTTCCCCATGGCATTAGGCAGACGGGGCGGTCCCCCACAGGAGGAAGTGGAGAAGGGGTGGCGCGATCAGCTTGCGGCCCTCCGCAACCTCCCCCCATTTTTCAAGCTGATCTGGAAGACGAGCCCCTCCCTTACCCTCACCAACGTGGTGTTGCGGGTACTGCAGTCGGCGCTCCCCACGGCCAAGCTTTACGTCGGCAAGCTCATCATCGACGAGGTACTGCTGATCCTGGACAGCACCGGCGACACCAATTACCTCTGGCAGCTGGTGGCCCTTGAGCTGGTGCTCTTCCTGACCTCCGACCTCCTCAGCCGCGCGATCAACCTGGTGGACAGCCTCCTCGGTGACCTCTACACCAACCAGACGAGCGTCGACCTGATGCGCCACGCGGCTACCCTCGACCTGTATCACTTCGAGGATTCCGAATTCTACGACAAGATGGAGCGGGCCCGCCGGCAGACCACCAGCCGGTCGTCGCTGATCTCCCAGCTGCTGGCCCAGTTCCAGAGTACGGTCACCCTGGTCTTCCTGGGGGTGAGCGTAGCGGCCTTCAATCCCTGGCTGATCCTGCTGCTCATCGTGGCCGTCATTCCCAGCTTCATTCAGGAGAACTACTTCAACCAGCAGGTCTACAGCCTCACCCGCAGCTGGACGCCCGAGCGGCGGGAGCTCGACTACCTCCGCTACATCGGCGCCAGCGACACCACCGCCAAGGAGGTCAAGATCTTCGGCCTGGCCGACTTTATTACCGATCGGTTTCAAGTCTTGTCGATGAAGTACTACTACGCCAACCGCAAGCTGTCGATCAAGCGGGCCAGCTGGGGGGCCTTCTTCAGTGCCATCAGCGCCTTGACCTATTACGGCGCCTACGTGCTCATCATCTTCCAGACCATCAACGGCGTCATCACCGTCGGCTCGCTCACCTTCCTGTCGGGTGCCTTCCGCCAGATGCAGCAGGGACTACAGACCGTCTTGTCGCGCTTCTCCACCATCGGCGAGAGCGCGCTCTACCTGCAGGACCTCTTCGATTTCTTCGCCATCAAGCCGGTCATCGCCGACACCGACCGCGCCATCCCCTTCCCGGAGACCATCCGCGAGGGCTGGGACTTCCAGAACGTCAGCTTTGCCTACCCCAACAGCGAGAATTACGCGATCCGCCACCTTTCCTTCAAGCTGCCGGTCGGTCAGAAAGTCGCCCTGGTCGGCGAGAACGGCGCCGGTAAGACCACCCTCGTCAAGCTCCTCGCCCGCCTCTACGAACCCACCGAAGGCCGCATCCTGCTCGATGGCCGCGACCTGCGGGACTACAAGCTCAGTTCGCTGCGCAACAACGTCGGGGTCATTTTCCAGGACTTTTTCCGCTACCAGCTCACCGCGCGGGAAAACATCGCCGTCGGCCGCATCGAGGAACTCGGCAATCAGCCCCGCATCGAGGACAGCTCCGACAAATCCCTCGCCTCCGAGGTCATCGATACGCTTGCCGAGGGCTACGACCAGTTGCTGGGGCGGAGATTCGCGGGTGCCGTGGACCTCAGCGGCGGCCAGTGGCAGAAGATCGCCCTCGCCCGCGCCTACATGCGCGACGCCCAGCTGCTCATCCTCGACGAGCCCACCAGTGCCCTGGATGCCCGCGCCGAGTACGAAGTCTTTCAGCGCTTCACCGCCCTCATCGCCGGCAAGACTGCCGTACTGATCAGCCACCGGTTCTCCACCGTCCGCATGGCCGACTACATCCTCTTCCTCGAATATGGCGGACTCGTCGAAAAAGGCAGCCACGAGGAGCTGATCGAGCTGGGGGGGCGCTACGCGGAGTTGTTTGACCTTCAGGCGGCAGGCTATCGGTAGACGCTGGGTAAGACGCTCCCGCTGGTCGCTGGGGTAGACGTGTGTCTATACGCTATGTACTATACGCTATACGCTACACGCTACACGCTATACTATACGCTATACGCTATACCCCACCCCCCCCTACCTACGCTTCTTATCAATCTGAAAAGCAGCAGAGATCAGGCTCAGGTGGGAGAATGCCTGCGGGAAATTCCCCAGCTGTTCGCCGTGCAGGCCGATCTCTTCGCTCATCAGGCCGAGGTGATTGGCGTAGCCGAGCATCTTTTCGAAGACGACGGTGGCCTTGTCGATCTGGCCGATGCGGGCGAGGCATTCGACGTACCAGAAGGAGCAGATGGCGAAGGCACCTTCGTCTCCTTCGAGTCCGTCGGTGGCCCCGTGATCGGTGCGGTAACGGAAGATGAGGACGTCGGCGGAGAGCTTCTCCTCGATGGCGGCGAAGGTCTTGAGCCAGCGGGGTTCCTGACTGGAGACGAAGCGTAGCAGCGGCATCAGCAGCGCGCTGGCGTCTAGGGTGTCGCTGCCCTTGAACTGTACGTAGGCCTGCAGCTCCTCGTTCCAGAAGTCGTTGAAGATTTCGGTGTAGATCTCGTCGCGGATCTTGCGCCACTCGCCCATGGGACAGGGGAGGCTGCGGTCTTCGGCGATCTTCATGGCGCGGTCGATGGCAACCCAGCAGCAAACGGCGGAGTGGAGAAAGCGCTGCTTGCCGCTGCGTACCTCCCAGATGCCGTGGTCCTCGTCCCGCCAGTGCTCAACGACGTATTCTACGAGCTTCCTGATGGACAGCCAGAACTGGTGGGTGATGCTGCCGCCCGCCTTGTTGTAGAGGTAGATCGTGTCGATCAGCTCGCCGTAAATATCGAGCTGCTTCTGATCGTGGGCACCGTTCCCGACGCGGACGGGCTTGCTGCCGCGGTAGCCTTCGAGGTGGTCCAGTTCCTTTTCTTCGAGGTTGGTTTGTCCGTCGACGGCGTACATGAGCTGGAGGTGATCCATGCACTTGTCGCGGATCCAGTCCATGAAGTGCTCCGCTTCCTTCGTGTAACCCAGGCGGAGAAAGGCGTACATCGTGAAGGCGGAGTCCCGGATCCACGTGTAGCGGTAATCCCAGTTGCGGCTCCCGCCCATCTTCTCGGGTAGCCCGAAGGTGGCCGCCGCGATGGTGCTGCCGTAGCGGGCCGAGGTGAGCAACTTCAGGGTAAGTACGGAGCGCAGGACCGCCTCTTTCCAGAAACCGTCGTAGTCGCAGATGGCGGACCAGTCGGTCCAGTACTTGCGGCAGGAATTGAAGGACTCCATCCAGTCCTGGTCGAAGTCGGCGCCCTCGTTGAGGGTCAGGATAAAGTCTATATCGTCGCCCTGGTGTAGGTCGATCACCGCCTCTATGCCCGTGTCAGTGATGGTAAACGCCACCTCCGTGAGCAGCAGCATGGTCGGCTGTTCGCCCGCGGGGTCGCGGAGCAGGTAGCCTTTTCCGTCTGGATTCTTCTCCGCAATACAGCCCGCTTTTCCGTAGCCGTAGCGGGGCCGCAAATGGATGCGTACCCGGTGGTGGCCGTATACCCCCTTGAGCCGGCGGAAGATAGCGAAGTCCTGTTCGCCGGCTACGATCGGCATAAAATCCGTGAGCTCGGCGATGCCCTCCTGGCTCAGGAAGCGGGTGATCAGGATGTTGGTGCCCGGCAGGTAAAGTTGCTTGTTTTTGGTGTCTTCCGATTCGCAGACCAGGCTGAAAAATCCACCTTTGTCGGCGTCCAGTAGCCGGCCGAAGACGGTAGGCGAGTCAAAGCGCGGCAGGCACAAAAAGTCGATGCTTCCCGTCACGCTCACGAGCGCCGTGGTGTGCAGGTTGCCGATGATGCCGTGCTCGGCAATGGGCAGGTAGCGGTCGGGGTACCCCGTCGGGTGATCGGTGTAGTGGGTAGGATTGGAAGCGGTCATCAGGTGTCTAAACGGAGAAAGGAAGCCTTGGTTTGCTGACCGGGTTCATTCCGGCGGGGCCGCGGGTGCATGCTCCTGCACCCGCGCTCCGCTGCCCGGTGAGTAAGGTTGGGATGGGAGGGAAAAGGACTAGCGGTTATCTTGTCCGGATGAAAGGCATAGTTATCTTTTTTCTGCTCGCGCTGCTGGCCTGTGGTCGCACGCCTTCTACTGACCCGGTAACCGCTTCTAGAACCACTTCCGGCAACCCGATCTTTGAAGGCTGGTACGCTGACCCCGAAATCGTCCGGTTCGGATCGGAATACTGGATTTATCCGACCTTCTCGGCAGACTACGGGGATCAGGTCTTCCTCGATGCCTTCTCCTCCACCGATCTCGTGCACTGGGAAAAGCACCCGCGCGTCCTCGACACCTCCATCGTGAAGTGGGTGCGGCAGGCGATGTGGGCGCCGGCGGCGATCGAGAAGGACGGCAAGTACTATCTCTTCTTTGGCGGGAACGACGTGCAGCGCCCCTCCCGCACGTGCTGTTACGACCCGGACAACGACATCAACCACTTCGGCGGCATCGGCGTAGCAGTGGCGGACGCTCCCGGCGGACCCTTTACGGATCACCTCGGCGAGCCGCTCATCGATACCTTTTACCACGATGCC